>DATJRM010000042.1:0-68529 GCA_035504755.1 Candidatus Acidiferrales bacterium | reverse complement strand
CCCGAGGGGCGCCCAAACGAACGTTGGTTTCTCTAATGTACGTGTACCGGGACTTCGTCTTCTTAGTGGTGCTCCGCCCGAGGCTCCGTGCCCCCCACTTCGTGGGGCCCCCGGACCATGGGCGCCTTTCTCTTGATATGCCCGCTCGAGATTCCCCGAGGGGCGCCCAAACGAACGTTGGTTTCTCTAATGTACGTGTACCGGGACTTCGTCTACTTAGTGGTGCTCCGCCCGAGGCTCCGTGCCCCCCACTTCGTGGGGCCCCCGGACCGTGGGCGCCTTTCTCTTGATATGCCCGCTTGAGATTCCCCGAGGGGCGCCCAAACGAACGTTGGTTTCTCTAATGTACGTGTACCGGGACTTCGTCTACCTAATTGTCTACTTATACCTATAGGTTATTCTGCCGTGCGTCAGATCGTAGGGCGAAAGCTCCACGAGGACGCGGTCTCCGGGCAGAATACGAATGAAGTTCATTCGAATTTTGCCCGACACATGTGCTAACACGCGGTGGCCGTTGGCGAGTTCCACCCGGAACATCGCGTTGGGCAGCGGCTCGACGATCGTGCCCTCGACCTCGATCGCCTCTTCTTTTGGCGTCGCGGTCTTGGCCGCTTTCTCCGAGTTGTTCTTTGCCCGCGCAGGGCGCCGGCCGCCACGTCGAGCCATCAGTGCGCCTGCATCCTTTCCATCTCCGGAACGTACTTCGCGACATCGGGATGCTCCCCAAAACCGCGAAGCGTAAGGATCTTCGGACCATCTTCGGTCACGGCGATCGTATGCTCGAAGTGCGCTGCGAGTTTACCATCTGCCGTGACGACTGTCCAGCCGTCCTTGAGGATCTCGACTTTCCGGTCGCCGAGCGTGATCATCGGCTCGATGGCCAGCACCAGCCCCGGACGCAACTCGACCCCGGTGCCCGCCTTCCCGTAGTTGGGAACCTGCGGCTCCTCGTGCATCGCGGTCCCAACGCCATGGCCCGCGAGTTCGCGAACGACGCCGTAGCCGTGGCTTTCGGCATGCCGCTGCACCGCCGCGCTGATATCGCCGATGTGGTTGCCTTTACGCATCTGCGCGATCCCGAGCATCAGGCACTCCTGCGTGACCTCGAGCAGCTGCTGCGCTTTCGCTGAGATCGTACCGATGGGAATCGTCACCGCGGAATCACTGACGTAGCCCTCGAGCGTCGTTCCGATGTCGATCGAAAGCAAATCCCCATCGTGCAAAACGTAGTCGCCCGGTATCCCGTGCACGACCTCGTCGTTCACCGAAGCACAGATCGTAGCCGGAAATCCGTGATAGCCTTTGAACGTCGGTATCCCGCCGAGTTCGCGAATGCCGCGCTCGGCGATCTCGTCGAGCGCTTTGGTGGTCATCCCGGCCCGCGCGGTCTGCATCAGCTCGGTCAGCACACGGGCCGTGATCTTGCCGCTGCGGCGCATCGTCTCGATCTCACGCGGCGACTTCAAGGTGATCATCCGATCACGCGGCCTCCAAGCCGATTGCGTGGATGAGCGCGCGGGTGACCTCGCTGATCGGCTGCGTTGCGTCGATGCGCGCAAGGCGCCCGCGTGCATCGTAGTAGTCGATCAACGGCATCGTCTGCGTTTGGAAAACGTCGAGGCGCTTGCGAATCGTCTCGGGCTTGTCGTCGTCACGCTGCACTAACGGTCCGCCGTCCTCGTCGTCGATGCCGGCGACCTTGGGCGGGCTGAACTTCTCGTGGTAGACGCGGCCCGTGCGCGGATTGGTCCAGCGCCCGAGTAACCGCTCTTCCAACAGCGGACGAGCGATGTCGAAGTAGACCGCCTCGGGAAGTCCGCGGTTCTCCGACTCGAGCAGCGCATCGAGGGCTTCGGCTTGCGCAACCGTGCGCGGAAAACCGTCGAAGAGCACGCTTTCGTCTTCGTGAAGCTCGCCGTCGACCATGTCGATGATCAAATGGTCGGGTACGAGATCCCCTCGCGTCATGTAGCCTTCGGCTGCCTTGCCGAGCTCGCTGCCGTTTTTGCGGTGTTCGCGCAGCAGATCACCGGTCGAAATCTGGCGATACCCGAACTGCTTCTGCAAGATCTGCGCCTGCGTGCCTTTGCCGGCGCCGGGGCCGCCGAGCAGCACCACGTCGCTCATCAGCGTTTGATGAACCCGCGGTAGTCTCGCATCGCAAGGCGCGCTTCGATCTGCGCTATCGTGTCGAGCGCAACGCCGACCACGATGAGGAGCGACGTCGATCCAAGATAGATCGTCGTAATGCTCAAGCCGCGCTCGAGCACGTTCGGCGCAACCGCGAGCAGACCGAGGAAGATCGCGGCCGCGGTCGTCAGACGTACGAGGATTTTATTGAGATAGTCGACCGTCGGTTGGCCCGGGCGAATCCCCGGAATGAACGCACCGGTCTTCTTCAAATTATCCGCCACGTCACGCGTGTTGAGTACGATCGAGCTGTAGAAGAACGTGAAGATGACGACCAACAGGAAATAGACGAGGTTGTACAGCGCGGTGCCGGGCGCAAAATAGACGTTGATGATCGAACTCACGCCCGCCATGTTGGTCGGATACCCGAAGTGCCAGTTCAGGCCCGGGATGCTGAGAAACGTGTGGTACGCGGGGGCCGCGGCGCCCTGATGACCCGAGAACCACGTGAGCGCCTGCTGCGGGAGCAGCAGGATCGAGATCGCAAAGATGATCGAGATGACGCCGGCGTTGTTGAGGCGCAAGGGAATGTAGGTCGAGCGGCCGGCGAACATCTTGCGACCGACCACGCGCCGTGCTTGCTGCACGGGCACGCGCCGCTGCCCTTGGTACATGAAGATGATCCCGATGATGATTGCGATCGTGATCAGTACGAAGAGCACGAGGTTGAGCAGGCTCAATCCACCCTGGCTTGCCGACGACGCGGTCTCGCTGACGTACTGGGGGTAGCGCAGCACGATACCGATGAAAATGATGAGCGAGACGCCGTTGCCGATGCCGCGATCGCTGATCTGCTCTCCGAGCCACATCAAGAAGAGCGTCCCGGCAACCATCGCGATAATCGCGAAAAGCTGGTACCAGATGCTGGTGTCGTAGAAGACGCCGGACGCCTTCATCGCGTTGGTCATGAAGGTTGCTTGCAGGAGCGCGAGCACGATCGTGAGCCAGCGCGTATATTGGCTGATCTTTTTGCGGCCTTCCTCGCCGCCTTTCTTGGCGAGTTCTTCGAGCTGCGGCAGCACCACGGTCATGAGCTGCATGATGATCGACGCGTTGATGTACGGGGTAATCCCCATCGCGATGATCGACAGCTTCTGCAGAGCGCCGCCCGAGAGGAACCCAAGCAAACTGTAAAACGCGCCGCTCTTGAGCACGTTCTGCCAAGCCTGCTCGTTCACGTTGGGCAGCTGCACGTGGATCATGAAGATGAACCACGCGAAGGCAAAGAGCACGAACCCGATCCGCTTGCGGATATCGGGTACCAATAACGCGGCCCTTAAATTGTCAAACACTACGCGTTGACGCGCTCCGGAAGCGACGCGCCCGCGGCCCGCAGCGCTTCGAGCGCGCTCGCCGAAAAGAGAACGTCGCGGAACTTTAGTCCCTGTGGAAGCGTCTTGCCGCTCTTGCCGCCGCCCAGAATCTTCACGCCGTCGAAGGTCGAGCCGAGTACGCCGCGTTCCTTGAGCGACTCGGGAGAAACCTCGACGCTGGGATCCCAGCCGCTGAGCTGATGCAAATTCACGACGGCGTAGCGCGCGCGAAAATGTCCGATGTCACGCGCCTTCTGCGAGTAACCGCGCTTGTGCGGAAGACGGCGCGCCCATGGTGTCTGACCGCCCTCGAACGCGGGGCCCTTGCCGCCGCCGGAGCGCACGGTTTGTCCCTTGCCGCCTTCGCCGCCCGTCTTCACCATGCCCGAGCCGTGTCCGCGGCCGATACGCTGTCGCTTCGGCCACGAGCCTTTCGCCGGTTTGAGCGCACCGAGTTTCATCAAGGAGCCGCTCGCGGTCGCAATCGATGCCGTGCGCACCGTCGAGCTCGCTTTTGCGGCGGTTGCCTTGGGCGCCGCTTTCTTGGCCGCGGCCGATCTCGCCGGAGCCTTTTTGCTCGCGCTCTTTTTCGCTGTCGTCTTTTTCTCTGCCATGATTGCTCTCTATCTAGTTTGTGGCCGCAAAGATCTCTTTCGGTGTCTTACCGCGCAACGCCGCGACCTTGTCCGCCGTCTTGAGCGAGCGCAAGCCTTCGATCGTCGCAAGCACGACGTTGATCGGATTGTTACTGCCCAGCGACTTGGTGAGGATGTCGTGAATACCCGCGAGCTCGAGCACGGCGCGCATCGATCCACCGGCGATCACGCCCGTTCCGGGCGCAGCCGGTTTCAGAAGCACTTTGGCCGATCCGATCTGCACGTTCACTTCGTGCGGGATGGTTTTATCGACCATCGGCACGGTGACGAGATTCTTTTTCGCTTGCTCGACGGCTTTGCGGATTGCCTCCGGAACCTCGCCGGCCTTCCCGATCGCAAAACCGACCTTGCCCTTACGATCGCCCACGACGACCAGCGCGCTGAAACTAAAGCGCTTACCGCCCTTGACGACCTTCGCCACGCGATTCACGCGCACGACGGTCTCCTCGAATCCACTGTTGTCGCGTTCGCGACCACCACGATAGTTCATTAAAAGTTCAGCCCCGCTTCACGCGCAGCATCGGCAAGTGCCTGCACGCGCCCATGGTATTTGTAACCGCCCCGATCGAACACGACGTCGGTGATGCCGGCCGCTTTGGCCTTGGCCGCAATGGCAGTGCCGACCGCTTTCGCAGCCTCGATATTCGTCGTCGAGCCGAGCGGTTCCGCAAGCGATTTGTCGCGCGTGGAAGCCGCCGCGAGCGTATGGCCCTTCGCATCGTCGACGAGCGTCGCGTAGATATGATGCAGCGTGCGCCGTACCATCAGGCGCGGACACGCGTTCGTTCCGCCGACTTTCTTACGCAGGCGCTCGTGACGCGCGCGCCGCGAATCGGCCTTGGAGATGCGCGCCATTACTTCTTCGCTGCCTTTCCGGCCTTGCCGAGCTTCTTGCGAATGACCTCGCCCTCGTAGCGAATGCCCTTGCCCTTGTAGGGTTCGGGTGCGCGCAGCGCGCGGATCTTCGCCGCGACTTGACCCACCTGTTGTTTGTCGATGCCGTCGATATGAATCTTGTTTTGACCCTCGACGGTCAGCGTGATGCCCTTGGGCGCTTCGAACACGACCGGGTGCGAATAACCCAAGCTCAAGTTCAGCTTCTCGCCCGACTTGGCGGCGCGGTAGCCGACGCCTTGAATCTCGAGGCTCTTGCGAAAGCCCTTGCTCACGCCTTCGACCATGTTCGAGATCAGCGTGCGCGTGAGACCATGCGCGGCGCGCTGCGGTTTGGCATCGCCTTTGCGTTCGACGACTACCTTGCCGTCTTCGAGTTTGACCGAAACGACCTGCGTCATGAACGGCTGCCGCAGCTCGCCCTTCGGACCCTTGACGACCACCTCGCCGTCGCCGAGCGTAACGTTGACTCCGCTCGGAACGGACACCGGTAGCTTACCAATACGTGACATCCTGAATTTCCTTTTTAATCCTGAGCTCCGCCGAAGGACCTACCAGACGTACGCCAGGACTTCACCGCCGACGCCGAGCTTTTTGGCTCGTTTGCCGGACATGATTCCCTGCGAGGTCGAGATGATGACCAGACCCAAGCCGCCGAGCACGCGCGGAATCTCCGTCTTACCCGTGTACACGCGCAAGCCGGGACGCGAGATGCGACGCAAGCCGGTGATGACTTTTTCCTTTTCCGGACCGTACTTCAAGCGGATGCGCAGCGTGCCCTGAGGACCTTCGTTGACGCGCTCGACGTCTTCGATGAAGCCCTCGTCCTTGAGAATCTGCGCGATTGCCGCCTTCACGCGCGACGCGGGGACGTCGACCAACTTGTGGTTGGCCGTGTTCGCGTTACGAATGCGCGTCAGAAGGTCCGCGACCGGGTCGGTAATGGCTGCCATATTTCAACTTTCCTTTTTAATCCAGAGCCTGTCGAAGGACCCTTACCACGACGCCTTGGTCACGCCGGGAACGACGCCTTTGTGCGCGTTCTCGCGGAAGCAAATGCGGCACATGGCAAACTTCCGCAGATAGCCGCGCGGGCGACCGCAAATCTTGCAGCGATTGTGCGCACGCACGCCGAACTTCGGCGTACGCTGCGACTTCACGATCATGCTCGTTTTTGCCATTAGTTCCGACCTTTCTGCAGCGGGAGTCCCATGGCGGTGAGAAACTCCGACGCTTCTTCGTCCGACTTTGCCGTCGTGACGATCGTAATGTCCATGCCGCGCGCTTTGTCGACCTTGTCGAAGTTGATCTCCGGGAAGACGAGCTGCTCGCGCAGGCCCAAGTTGTAGTTGCCGCGTCCGTCGAACGACTTGGCGGGCAGGCCGCGGAAGTCGCGGATACGCGGCAGCACGACGTTGAAGAGCTTGTCGAGGAAAATGTACATGCGGTCGCCGCGCAGCGTTACCTTGGCGCCGATGTTCATACCTTGACGCAGCTTGAACGCCGCGATCGATTTCTTCGCCTTCGTAACCACCGGCTTCTGGCCCGTAATCTGCGTCAGCTCGGCTACGGCAGCGTCGAGTGCCTTGGCATTGACGATCGCGTCGCCGACGCTCATGTTCACGACGACCTTCTCGAGCTTGGGAATCTGCGCAACGTTCTTGTAACCGAACCGCTCCTGCAGATGCTTGCGCACCGAACTCTGATACTTCTCTCTCAAACGTGTTGCCGCCATCGCTAGGCTCCCTTCACCGACTCACGCGCCGGCTCGCCGCACTTCACGCAGACGCGATGCGGCACGCCATCGGCCGTCCGGCCGCGGCGCAAACGGGTCGGCGTCTTGCACTTCTCGCAAACGTATTGGAGCGCGGAGATAGGAAGCGGGGCTTCCTTTTCAATGATGCCGCCGCTCTGCTGGCGCCCCATGTTGCCACTCTGCGTGCCGGCCTTGGTGTGGCGTTTAACGACGTTGAGACCCTCGACGGTTGCTTGCGCGCGCCCGGCATTCACGGCCTTGACCACGCCGCGCTTGCCCTTCTCTTTACCGCGGCGAACCATGACGGTGTCGCCTTTGACGAGGTTGGGTTTGACGGCCATTTAGAGCACCTCCGGCGCAAGTGAGGCGATCTTGAGGAAGCCGCGATCACGCAACTCGCGCATCACCGGGCCGAACACGCGCGTGCCGCGCGGATCGAGGTTGTCCTTTTCGCCTTTGATAATGACGCACGCATTGTCGTCGCAACGCACGACCGAGCCGTCCGGCCGGCGAATCGGCGCCGAGGTGCGCACGATCACGGCCTTGACGACCTGGCCTTTCTTCACGGCAGCGCCCGGAATCGCGCTCTTCACCGTGCCGACGACGATGTCGCCCACGTGCGCGTAGGCGTGACGGCTCCCGCCGCTGACGTGGATCACCAGCAGCTCGCGAGCCCCGCTGTTATCTGCGACCTTGAGTCGCGTCTCTTGCTGTATCATCGCTTACTTCGCCCGTTCGACGATCTCGACGAGACGCCAGCGCTTGTCGCGCGAGAGCGGCCGGCATTCCATGATGCGCACGATGTCACCGACCTTGGCTTCGTTGCGCTCGTCGTGCGCTTTGAAGCGGGTCGACTTGCGAACGATCTTGCCGTAGGTCGGATGCGGTACGCGCGTCTCGGTCACAACGACGATCGTCTTGTCCATCTTGTCCGACGCGACGCGTCCTTGCTTCACACGGCGTGCCGCCGCCCTGACGTTATGCTGCTCCATGCTGCCCCTCGGCCATCCGCTTCTCGGAAATGACGGTTTGAATTTGCGCGTACGCGCGACGCATCGCTTTGATCTTGCTGAAGTCCGTTAAATGTCCGGTGCGCAGCGCGAAGCGCAGATTGAAGAGCTCGCTTTTGGTGTCGCGCGCTTTCTGCTGCAATTCGGCCATCGTGAGGCCGCGCAATTCGTTCAACTCGCCCCTCTTCATGCGCCCGCCTCCTCGCGTGAAACGATCTTCGTCCCGATCGGCAGCTTGGCGGCGGCAAGACGCAGCGCTTCCTTCGCAACCGTCGGCTCGACGCCTGAAAGCTCGAAGAGCACGCGGCCCGGCCGCACGACCGCGACCCAAAACTCGGGATTACCCTTACCGGCGCCCATGCGGACTTCGGCCGGCTTCTTCGTGACCGGTTTATCGGGGAAAATCTTGATCCAGACTTTGCCGCCGCGTTTGATGTGACGCGTCATCGCGATACGCGCAGCCTCGATCTGGCGATTGGTCATCCAACACGGCTCCATCGCTTGCAGCCCGAACTCGCCGAACGTCAAACGGTTGCCGCGCTCCGCGCGACCGGTCATCCGTCCGCGCTGCGCCTTGCGCCACTTGACTCGCTTAGGCGTCAACATGTTCGTTCGTACTCCCTCCGGCCGGCGTCGCGCCGCCATCGAACGGCGTGTCGGCTCCCGCGTTGACGATCTCGCCGGCATCGGCGAGCACCGGCTCGACCGGCTTTTCCGGCTCTTGGCGCACGTCGCCGTCGCTCTGCGGCGGACCGCTTCGCACGGCGCGGCCGCGACCGCCGCGGCCACCGCGCTCGCGACGCTCGCGGAATCCGCCTTGACGCTCGGCCCGATCGATCGTATTGCTCTGACGCGGCTGATCCGGAAGCACCTCGCCACGATAGATCCACACCTTCACGCCGATGCGGCCGAAGGTCGTAAACGCTTCCACGTGCGCGTAATCGATGTCGGCACGTAACGTGTGCAGCGGCACCTTGCCGTCGGCGTTACGCTCGGTGCGCGCGATTTCGGCGCCGCCCAAACGTCCGGAAACTTGTACTTTCACGCCGCGCGCGCCGGCCTTCATGGTACGCATGATGGCCTGCTTCATGGCGCGACGAAATGCGATGCGCTTCTCGAGCTGGTCGACGATGTTCTGCGCAACCAGACGCGCGTCGAGCTCGGGATGCTTGATTTCCATGACGTTGACGGCGACGTTCTTGCCGGTGAGCTTTTCGAGGTTCTTGCGAATCTCTTCGATGCCGACGCCGCGCTTGCCGATGATGATACCCGGCTTGGCGGTGTTGACGATCACGCGTGCTTGGTTGGCGCGACGCTCGATCTCGATCTTGCTGATCGCCGCCGAGCGCATCCACTTGTTGAAGAACTCGCGGATCTTGACGTCCTCGTGCAGCCAGTCGATATAGTGCTTTTTCTCGAACCAGCGGCTGTCCCACGTACGCGTGATGCCCAGGCGAAGGCCGACCGGATGAATTTTTTGACCCATAAGACTTCCTTTTTAACCCTGAGCCCGCTCCGAGGCGGCGGGTGCCTCCGCGGCTTTGGCTTTGGCGGTACGTTTGGACGAAGCGCGACGCACGGACGCGCGCTTGACTGAAACCGACGCGCCGCTGCGCGCTTTGCGCTTCTTCACCGGCGGCTGTTCGCCGACGACGACGGTCACGTGCGAGAGGCGCTTGCGCTTGAAGTAGGCGCGGCCTTGCGCACGCGGATCCAGGCGTTTGGTGAAGCGGCCGCCGGGGCCGCCATCCACGGTGATGCGCGTGATGAAGAGCTCGTCGGTGTTCATGTCGTGATTGTTGCCGGCGTTCGCGACGGCGCTGCGCACGAGCTTTTCGATCGGCTCGGCCGCATAGACACCGGCGAACTGCAGCATGGCGAGCGCTTCGCGCACGCTCTTGCCGCGAATCGCATCGGCAACGCGGCGCAGCTTGCGCGGCGCCATACGAACGAACTTCAGATGCGCGACAGCCTGAGGCGCGCTCGAGCCCTGAGCTTCCCGAAGGGTCATGCCTTCACCGCCGCCTTCTCGCCGCCGTGACCGCGGAAGTTACGGGTCGGTGCGAACTCGCCGAGTTTGTGGCCCACCATGTTCTCGGTGATGTAGACGGGGACGTGCGCCTTGCCGTTGTGCACGCCGATGGTGTGACCGACCATCGCCGGCACGATCGTCGATGCGCGGCTCCACGTTTTGACCACCCGCTTCTCCCGCGTTTCGTTCAGCTTTTCAACCTTTTTCAACAGGTGATCCGCGACGAACGGGCCTTTTTTCAGTGAACGTCCCATTACTTGGCTCCCCGCTTGCGAACGATCATCTTGGACGTGCGCTTGTTGCGCCGCGTCTTTTTGCCCATCGTCATCTGACCCCACGGCGTCGTCGGCGGGCGTCCCGAGGTGGAACGCGCCTCACCGCCGCCGTGCGGGTGATCGACCGGGTTCATCGCGATACCGCGAACCGCCGGCCGCTTCCCGAGATGACGGATGCGTCCCGCTTTGCCGATCACTTGGTTTTCATGCTCGACATTGCCGAGTTGCCCGATGGTCGCACGGCACTCGACGTGAATCTTGCGCACTTCGCCCGAGGGCATGCGTACTTGCGAGTATTCGTCTTCCTTCGCCATCAACTGTGCCGCAACGCCGGCGGAACGCACGAGCTTGCCGCCCTGACCCGGGCGCAGCTCGATGTTGTGGATCACCGTGCCGACCGGAATCTGTTTGATCGGCAGCGTGTTACCGGGCTTGATGTCAGCCGCGGGGCCTGACTCGACGACGTCGCCGACCTTGAGTCCGAGCGGTGCGAGAATGTAGCGCTTCTCGCCGTCCTTGTAATGAAGCAACGCGATGCGCGCGCTGCGGTTCGGATCGTACTCGACCGTCGCGACCTTGGCCGGGATGCCGTCCTTCGATCGCTTGAAATCGATGATCCGATACTGTTTGCGCGTACCGCCGCCCTTATGGCGAACGGTGATGTGCCCGTTGTTATTACGGCCCGAGTGCTTCTTGCGAACCTCGACCAGCGACTTCTGCGGATCGACTTTCGAGAGATCCGAGAAATCCATCGTAGTAACGAAGCGCCGTCCGGGGCTCGTCGGTCTATACTTCTTGACTGGCATTACAGAACATCTCCGAGTCGCGAATCATTGTTCAAAGTAGTTCACCCCACCCAGTTCGATCTTTTGACCGGGCTTCAACGTGACGATCGCCTTCTTGAAGTCGCTCTGCTTGCCACTGGTGCGAGTGCCGCGCCGCGCGAAGTTCCGCTGCTTGCCGCGCGCGTTCACCGTGTTGACGCTCATCACGTTCACGCTGAAGATCTGTTCGATCGCGTGACGGATCTGCGTCTTGGTGGCGTGCGGATGCACCATGAACGTGTACTGCGTTCCGAGCGCATTCGCCATCGATTTTTCCGTGATGCGCGGCGAGAGAATCACGTCCCGTGCGTCCATTACTTGGTTCCCCCCAGCGTATCGAATGCAGCAGTGGTGAAGACGATACGGTCGAAGCGCAGGACGTCTTTGACGTCGAGAGCGCCCGTATCGGTCACCGAAACCCTCTGCAGGTTGCGCGCAACCCGCGCAAGCGCATCGGTACCCTGCTCGTCACGGCCGGTTACGATCAGCGTCGACGGACCGTTCTTGGCGGCTTTGCTGCTGCCGAAGATCAGCTTCGCGAAGTCGGCTGTCTTGGTCAACGAGAAGCCGGAGAGATCGAGAACCGTGACCGCGTCGTTCTTGAAGCGGTCGGCAAGCGCCGCGACGAAGGCGAGTTTGCGTTCCTTCTTATTGAGGTCGGTCACGTAGCTGCGCGGCTGCGGGCCGAAGACGACGCCGCCATGCCGCCACTGGGGCGATCGAATCGAACCTTGACGCGCGCGTCCGGTTCCCTTTTGCTTCCACGGCTTGCGTCCGCCGCCCGAAACTTCATCGCGCTTCTTGGTCGATGCGGTTCCGGCACGCGGACTTGCGAGCTCACGATAGACGGCGCGGAAGATCGCGTGGCCCTTCTGGCCGTAATCCTTGGTAAACGCGGCGGGCGTCTGCACGTCGCGCACGACTTTGCCGGTGGCGTCGATAACGCTGGCCATCGTCACGCCCCCGCTCTCTGCTTGACGCTCTGCCGCAACACGACGAGAGCGTTCTTCGGGCCCGGAACCGGGCCGCGCACGAGCAGCAAATTGCGCTCCGCGTCCGCGCGGATCACTTCGAGGTTCTGCATCGTGGTGCGATCGACACCGAAGTGTCCGGGACGCCGGCTGCCTTTGGTCGTACGGCCGGCATTCGTGTCGCCGTTCGAGGCGGGCTGGCGGTGGATCATCGAGCCGTGGCTTGCACCGCCGCCCGAGAAGTTGTGCCGCTTGATGCCGCCCGAGAAGCCATGGCCTTTGGAGATGCCGATAACGTCAACGCGGTCGCCCGGTTCGAACCCGGCGACCGTGATGGTTTGACCCACCTCCACACCATCGATGCCGGTGCGGAATTCGCGCACGAAGCGCGCGGGCTCGACGCCCTGCTTTTTGAAATGTCCGGCAAGGGCACGGGTAACGCGGGACTTTTTGACCGCGCCGAAACCGAGCGCAACGGCATCATAGCCATGCGACTCCTTCGTGCGGCGTTCCACGACCGTGCAGGGACCGGCTTCGATCACCGTGACCGGCACGTAGCGGCCGTCCTCGGTGAACACGCTCGTCATCCCAACCTTGCGGCCAAGGATGTTTTTCACTAGTATCCTCGCTAGGTTCGCTTCGTGAACCTGTGGCGTTCGGGGCTTCACCCCCGATCCGCGGCCTGAGATGCGCCAAGTACACTGATCCAGGCGTACTGGCTTTTGTTTTTCCGGCACGCGCGAAGAGAGCGCGGACCGGCTGGACCACAACCTCGGCACTATATCAAGGCATTCCGCTACCGTCAAGGCCCCGGCACGCCGTAGTGCCGAATACCCATTGTGCCATGCGGGTATTGGCTTTAGCCCTGCTCGCTGTTCTCGTTGCCGGGTGCGCCCGGCCCGAGGCGGTGCGTAGCCGTAACCAACTCATCATCGTCCAGACGCAAGATTTTGACAGTCTGGATCCGATCTTTGTCAGCGGCGTCGGCGGCGAGGAACTCGCCGCGCTCCTCTACTCTTATTTAGTGAAGTTCGACGCGCGCGGCGACCTCGTCCCCGACGCAGCGGCCGCCGTCCCGACGCGGGCAAACGGCGGCATCAGCCCCGACGGGCGGACCATCACCTACCACTTGCGTCCCGGGGTGCGCTTCTCCGACGGAAGCGCGCTGACGTCGTTCGACGTGGCCGAAACGATCGGCCACGTGGCCTTTCCGGGCTCGGACGCTCCCTCACGCGTCGCCTTCGATGACGTCGCGGCGATCTCGACCCCGGACGCGCTGACCGTCAAAGTCTACCTGCGCGAACCGTACGCCCCAATCGTCCTCTACCTCTGCGGTCCGGGAAACGCGGTCCCGATCTTGCCGGCCCGGTTGCTGGCAGGGCACGGTCACCTGCGTGCCACCGTGCTCGACTCGAACCCGCTGGGCAGCGGCCCGTACATGGTCGAGCGCTGGTTGCGTGGCCAACGGCTCGAGCTGCGCGCGAACCCTTACTACTTCGGTGGGCGCGCCAAAATCGAGCGACTAACGATCGTGCCCGTGCCGTCGTCGACCACGGCCTTCGAGATGCTGCGCTCGGGCGAAGCCGACGCCTTCGTCAACGCCGACGACTCGCAGTATCGCGAACTCGCGGCGTTGCCGGGACTTCGAACCGAGTCCGTGCCGATCGACGGAACAGGTGCGCTGATCTTCAACACGAGCACGCCCGAGCTGCGCGACGTTCGCGTTCGCCGTGCGTTTGCGCACGCGCTCAACGTGCGAGCGATCGTCGACAAGACGCTGCTCGGCGGCGCGCGCGCCGGCGACCCGGGCCGGGGCCTCTTCGAATGGGCATACGACCCGCGGGCCTACGCGATGCCGGCGTACGATCGCTCGGCAGCCGCGCGCTTGCTCGATGAGGCAGGCTGGCGCCTCGGCTCGGACGGTTTACGTCACAAGAACGGCGCGACGCTCTCGCTCGACGTCATCGCGCGAGCCGACAAGCCGAGCGCCCTCGACATCGCGACAGAGATGCAAGCGCAGGCGAGAACGGCGGGCATCCGCTTGTCGATTCGTCTCTTTCCGGTCGAAGCGCTCGTCGCGCCGGACGGGCCCCTCTATGGCGGTCATTACGATATCGCCCTCTTCCCGTTCATCGCCGGCTTCGATCCCGACGTCCGCGATCAATTTTCGTGCCGGAGATTTCCGCCGCACGGCTTCAACAAGGCCCGTTACTGCAACCCCGCGCTCGACCGGCTGATGGACGAAGCCGTGCGGCCGTACGACCGCACCGGGCGGATTCCGTATTATCGCGATATCCAGCGCATCCTCGCGGCGAATCTTCCGATTGTAGTGATGTATCAAGCAGTCTCGATCAACACATTCCCGGCTTGGCTGCGCCACGAGCGCAGCGCGGTGGACACACCGTTCTGGAATGTCGCACAGTGGAGTGAATGATGGACCATTTCAACATCGGTGGCGACCTACGCGTGAGTCGTTTGGGGTTCGGCGCTATGCGTATTACGGGAGACGGCATCTGGGGCGACCCCGCCGATCCGGCGGGCGCGCGCGCGACCTTGCGGCGTGCGGTCGATCTCGGCGTCGATTTCATCGACACCGCTGATTCCTACGGCCCCGAGGTCAGCGAGAATCTGATTCACGAGGTGCTGCACCCCTACAAAGGAATCGTGATCGCGACCAAAGGCGGGTTGACGCGCCAGGGGCCGGGCCGCTGGGCGCCGGTCGGACGTTCGGCCTATTTGCAACAATGCATCCTGATGAGTCTACGCCGTCTGGGCGTCGAGCGTATCGATCTCTGGCAACTGCATCGCATCGATCCGCACACGCCGCGCGAAGAGCAATTCGAAACGATCGCGGAGATGCAACGGGCGGGCTACATTCGACACGTCGGCCTCTCCGAAGTCAGCGTCGAGGAGATCCACGAAGCCGAGCAATATTTTCCGGTCGTCACGGTGCAAAACGAATACAATCTCGTCGACCGCAAGAGCGAAGCGGTGCTCGATTACTGCGAAAAGCGCAAGATCGGCTTCATTCCGTGGTTCCCGCTGGCTGCAGGCGACCTCGCCAAACCGGGCGGCGCGCTCGCGAAAGTCGCGAGACGCATGGATGCAACACCGTCGCAAGTTGCGCTGGCGTGGCTGCTCAAGCGATCGCCGGTGATGCTGCCGATTCCCGGCACGTCGAGCGCCGGCCATCTGGACGAGAATATGGCTGCCGCTAAGCTCGAGCTCTCGGACGCGGATTTCACCGAGCTCGATCAGCACGCCCGCGCGATCAGGTGAACGCGGGGATTCCCGTGATCTGCTGCCCCAAGATCAGCAGATGCACCTCGCTTGTGCCCTCGTAGGTGAGGACCGATTCGAGGTTGTTCATGTGGCGGATGACGGGATATTCGAGCGTCACACCGTTACCGCCGAGAATCGTGCGCGCCTCGCGAGCGATCTTCAGCGCCTCGCGCACGTTGTTGAGCTTGCCGAAGCTTACGTGCGTGGGGTGCAGGCGTTCTTCGTCCTTCATCCGCCCGAGATGCAGCGCGAGCAGCGAGCCTTTCCCGAGCTCGATGAGCATGTTCGCGAGTTTCTCCTGCGTCAGCTGAAAGCCGCCGATCGGCCGGTCGAACTGCACGCGTGTCTTCGCGTACTCGAGTGCCGTTTCGTAGCACGTTCGCGCCGCGCCCATCGCACCCCAGACGATGCCGTATCTCGCCTCGTTCAAGCACGCCAACGGCCCGGCAAGCCCCGTTGCCAGCGGCAGCTGCGCATCGCCGGGGAGCCGCACGTCTTGCAACACGAGTTCACTCGTCACGCTCGCGCGCAGCGAGAGCTTGCGGTGAATGTCGTGGGCGGAGAAACCGGGCGTAACCGTGGGAACGACGAAGCCGCGGATGCCGTCGTCGGTGTTTGCCCAGACGATCGCCACGTCGGCGAGCGAACCGTTGGTAATCCACATCTTCGTGCCGTTGAGCACCCAGTCGTCGCCGTTACGGCGCGCGTGGGTGCGCATGCCGGCCGGATTACTTCCGAAATCCGGTTCGGTCAGTCCGAAACAGCCGATCTTCTGGCCGCGCGCCATCTGTGGAAGCCACTCGCGTTTTTGCTCTTCGCTCCCCCAGTGATGGATCGCAAACATCGCAAGCGATCCCTGGACGGACGCAAAGCTGCGCACGCCGGAATCGCCCGCTTCGAGTTCGAGACACGACAGACCGTACGCGACGGCGCTCGCCCCCGGACAACCGTAGCCTTCGAGATGCATGCCCAGCAGCCCAAGTTTGCCCAGTTCCGGCGCGATCTCGCGCGGGAGCACGCCGTGCTCGAACCATTCCGCGACGTTGGGCAGCACGCGTTCGCGCACAAACGCGCGCACCGTCTCGCGCACCAACCGCTCTTCGTGTGAGAGCAGCGCGTCGAGGCCGAGAAAATCGACGGGATCCGGCGGCGTCATCGTTTCAAGACGCGCGCAATCTTATCGAAGAGTGCATCGGTCGAGCGTTCGAATTGATCTTCGAGGCGGCGCCAGAGCAGGCGTCCGTCGGAGTCGCTGAGGGTGCCCTCGATGCGATACTCGAGCGTCGTCTGCTTGCCGTCGGCGTGGAGGTAAAAGCCGTGGGTACCCGCGACGCCTTCGTTGAGGATACGCCAGACGATGCGCTCTTCGGGAACGACCTCGGCGAGGATCGCGTGGATGCCGAGGTGCCACTCTTCGGTCCGTTCCGGTACCAACGGGCCCGGCGAGCGCATGAACGGCTGCGACGCAAAAGGCCAAACCTGGTCGCCGGACGTCCCCATCTCTTCGAGCAAATGGAAGATCCGGCGTTTGGTGCCATGGAACGTGCGGGTCCGCGATTCTCGAAGCTCGATTGGCATGGCGCCTGGTTCGAGGCGCCGCAGGCTAGCTCATTGTCGCTCGCCGAGATGAACGCTCGTTAGGAGCGCGTAGCGCGCTCCGCCAAACTCGCCGGCGCGATCGTACAACGCATGCAATTCTGCGGCCATCTCGTCGTATGCGGGGCCCGAGCTTGGAAGGTAGGACGCGGAGCGTGTGCGTCCGATCAATGCATCCCAGTCGACCGGCACCACCTGAGGGAACTCACGTACGCGTACGTTCGACCACCCGTGTTCGCGCAGGTCGCGGTCGACCGTCTTCGTGCGCCGCCGTGTCTCCGTGTCATCGGTCATGTACCGCCGGATGATTTCGCTGTACGCCATGACGAACGGATCGCGTTCGTCACGTTCGTTCCACACGGCGGCGAAGCGCACGCGCCTGCGTCCGATCCGTCGCGCCTCCGTGAGTACGCGATCGGGGACGAACCAATGATACGCCTGAAACGCGGTAACGACGTCGACGCAGTGGCCGGCCAGCGTCGTGCCTTCGGCCGTGCCGTCGACGACCTCGACGTCTGCGCGCTCGAGAATCCGGGAACGCATTGCCGCGTTGGGCTCGACCGCAAAGACGTGTGCACCGGCATCCGCGAGCAGCACCGAGGAGATGCCCGTACCTGCGCCGAGATCCGCGACATCCGGCGCGTCGAAGCCTTCGAGCACCGCTTCGATCGCCTCGCGTGGATAGCTCGGACGATAGAGCGCATAATCGGCCGCTCGATCGCCGAATCTTTTCGTTGAGTCCATCGCGGGGCCGCCTACGTCTTCGGGCCTCGCTCCGCGATCCTCGCCAAATTCTGAACGACGACGACCGCTGCGATCGTGATGATCACCGCATAGACGAACTCGGCCCACACGCCCGATCCCGGTTTCAAAAAGAGTGCGATGAAATCGGCGATGAACTTGTTCCATGCACCTGCAGCGATCAAGCCGAACGCCACCGTCGCTAGCGAGATCATCGTGCCGATATAGGTCTGCTTAATTTCCATGGCCACCTCCGCAAACAAAAAAAGACCCGAATCACTTCGAGTCTGCGCGCTAAAATGCTTTGGCGAAGCGTTTTTAGGCCTTGAGTTCGATGTCAACGCCTGCCGGGAGATCGAGATGCATCAGGGCATCCATCGTCTTGGGCGACGCCTGGAGAATGTCGATGAGGCGCTTGTGCGTGCGCATCTCGAAGTGCTCGCGCGACTTCTTGTCGTTGTTCGTCGAGCGCTGCACGCAAAACCGGTTGATCTCGGTCGGCAAGGGAACCGGACCGCTCACGAACGCACCCGTGCGCTTCGCGGTGTCGACGATCCGCTCGGCCGATTGGTCGAGAACCTTATGATCGAATGCTTTCAGGCGAATCCGAATCTTCTGCTTTGACATCTCTATCTCAAACTCAAGTTTTCAAGGGGCTGGGGAACCAGGGGCTACTTTACCACGAGTAACGCGATTTGTCACCCCGAGCGTAGGGCTTCGACAAGCTCAGCCTACGCTCGGGATTGACACAGTTACTCCGAGACGGCGGTGACGACGCCGGCGCCGACGGTCCGGCCGCCTTCGCGGATCGCAAAGCGCAGACCGGGCTCGCACGCGACCGGGGTGATCAGCTCGACGTCCATCTTGATGTTGTCGCCGGGCATGACCATCTCGACGCCCTCCGGCAGTCTGATCGTGCCGGTCACGTCGGTCGTGCGGAAGTAGAACTGCGGACGATAGTTCGCAAAGAACGGCGTGTGGCGGCCGCCCTCTTCTTTGGAGAGGACGTACACTTCGGCCTGAAACTTCTTGTGCGGCTTGATCGAGCCGGGCTTCGACAGCACCTGACCGCGCTCGATGTCGTTGCGGTCGATGCCGCGCAGAAGCACGCCGATGTTGTCGCCGGCGATGCCCACGTCGAGCAGCTTGCGGAACATCTCGATGCCGGTCACGACCGACTTGCGGGTCTCATCCGTCAAGCCGACGATCTCGATCTCTTCACCGACCTTCACTTGGCCGCGCTCGACGCGTCCCGTGCCGACCGTGCCGCGCCCGGTGATCGTGAACACATCTTCGATCGGCATGAGGAACGGCTTGTCGACTTCACGGACCGGATCGGGAATGTACTCGTCGACCGTATCCATCAGTTTGAAGATCGGATCGGCATCCGCATCGCCCTTGCGACCGCTCGAGTTCAGCGCCTTGAGCGCCGAGCCGCGAATGATCGGCGTATCGTCGCCGGGGAACTCGTACTGCGTGAGCAGTTCGCGAATCTCCATCTCGACGAGTTCGAGCAGCTCCTCGTCGTCCACCAGGTCGACCTTGTTCAGGAAGACCACGATCTTCGGCACGCCGACTTGGCGCATGAGCAGAATGTGCTCGCGCGTCTGCGGCATCGGGCCGTCGGTCGCGGCAACCACGAGGATAGCGCCGTCCATCTGTGCCGCACCGGTGATCATGTTCTTGATGTAGTCCGCGTGTCCGGGGCAGTCGACGTGCGCGTAGTGACGCTTCTTGGTCTCGTACTCTTGGTGCGAGATGGCAATCGTGATCCCGCGCTCTTTCTCTTCGGGCGCGTTATCGATCTCATCGACGTTGCGAGCTTGCGCTAGACCTTCCGTCGAGAGGCAGTGCGTGATTGCCGCCGTCAACGTGGTCTTCCCATGGTCGACGTGACCGGTGGTACCGATGTTCACGTGCGGCTTGGTGCGCTCAAATTTCGCTTTAGCCATGATTTTTGTTTTCTTCTTCCTTATTCATCCGTCGATGAGTTGTTTTTATTGGTCTTTCTTCCGGCCGGATTTTGCGATGATCTCTTCGGTAACCGACTTCGGAGCGGGATCGTAGTGCGAGAACTCCATCGTGTACGTCGCGCGGCCTTGGGTCGCGGAACGCATATCGGTGGCGTACCCGAACATCTCGGAGAGCGGAACGTGCGCGGTGATGATCTGGGCACCGCCCGGCGCCTCTTCCGTCGCCTGGATCATGCCGCGGCGCCGGTTGAGATCGCCCGTGATCGCGCCCATGTAGTCCTTGGGCGTGGTCACTTCGACCTTCATGATCGGTTCGAGCAAGATCGGCCCGGCTGCACGATTGGCTTCCTTGAAGCCCATCGATGCGGCGATTTTGAAGGCCATCTCCGACGAGTCGACGTCGTGGTACGAACCGTCGAAGGCGACCGCCTTGAAGTCGAGCACCGGGAACCCGGCGAGGACGCCGCTCTGCGACGCCTCTTCGACGCCCTGTTGTACCGCCTTCTGGTACTCCTTTGGCACGGATCCGCCGACGATCTTCCACTCGAATTGGAAGCCCGAGCCCGGCGGCAGCGGTTCGACGCGCAGCCACACGTCGCCGTACTGGCCTTTGCCACCGGTCTGCCGGACGAACTTGCCCTCTTTTTCAACCGTCTTGGTGATCGCTTCTTTGTACGCGACCTGCGGCTTACCGACGTTCGCTTCGACTTTGAATTCGCGGCGCAAACGATCGAGAATGATCTCGAGGTGCAACTCGCCCATGCCGGCGATGATCGTCTGCTGCGTATCTTCGTCGGTCCACATGCGGAACGTCGGGTCTTCTTGCGCGAGGCGCTGCAAGCCCTTACCGAGCTGATCCTGATCGGCTTTGGACTTCGGCTCGATCGCCTGCGAGATCACGGGCTCCGGGAACGTGATCGACTCGAGCATGATGACGTTCTTCTCGTCGCAGAGCGTGTCGCCGGTACGCGTGTCGCTAAGTCCGACCGCGGCCGCGATGTCGCCCGCGCCGATCGCGTCGATATCCTCGCGATGGTTTGCGTGCATGCGCAGGATGCGCCCGATGCGCTCCTTACGCCCCGAGCGCGAATTATAGACGTAGCTGCCCTTCTCGAGCGTACCCGAGTAGACGCGAAAATACGTCAGATTCCCGTACGGATCGGTCGCGATCTTGAAGGCGAGCGCCGCAAAGGGCTCGGCGTCATCCGGTTTGCGCGAGATATCCTTGCCGTTCTTGTCGGTACCGATGATCGGCTTGGCGTCGAGCGGCGACGGCAAATAGTCGACCACGGCGTCGAGCAGCGGTTGCACGCCCTTGTTTTTGAACGCCGATCCGCAGAGCATCGGCAGCACCGTGCCCGCGATCGTCGCCTTGCGCAGCGCCGTCTTCATACGCTCGACGGGCAGCTCTTTGCCCTCGAAGAACATCTCGAGCAACTCGTCGTCTTGCTCGGCGATCGCTTCGACCAATTCTTGCCGGCAGCGCTCCGCGGTCGCCTTGAGCTCGCCGTCGGCATCGACCAGCGGTTGATCCGCCATCGTCGAACCGAGATCGTCTGTGTAGACGATCTTGTGCATCGTAAAGAGATCGACGACCCCGAGGAAATTGTCTTCCGCGCCGATCGGCACTTGAACCGGCACCGCACGCGCACCAAGGCGCTCGCGAATCTTTGCGACCACGTTGAAGAAGTCGGCGCCCATGCGATCCATCTTGTTGACGAAGATGATCCGCGGCACGCGGTATTTGTTGGCCTGCCGCCAGACCGTCTCCGACTGGGGCTGCACCGCGGCGACCGAGTCGAAGAGCGCGACCAAGCCGTCGAGGACGCGCAGCGAGCGCTCGACCTCGACCGTGAAGTCCACGTGCCCAGGCGTATCGATAATATTGACCCGGTGCTCGCGCCAGTTGCAGGCGGTCGCGGCGGACGTGATCGTGATCCCGCGCTCCTGCTCCTGCACCATCCAGTCCATCGTCGCAGCGCCGTCATGCACCTCACCGATCTTGTGCACGCGTCCCGTGTAGAACAGGATGCGCTCGGTGCAGGTCGTCTTCCCCGCATCGATGTGCGCAGCGATCCCGATGTTGCGCGTCCGCTCCAGCAGATACTCTCTGGTCGTCTCTTTAAGCGCAGATTCTTTGGTTGCCACTTCTTTAATAGATGTTCTGGTGTATTACCACCGGTAATGAGCAAAGGCCTTATTCGCCTCTGCCATCTTGTGCGTGTCTTCGCGTTTCTTGATCGTCGCGCCGGTGTTGTTGGAGGCGTCGAGCAGTTCGCCCGCCAGCTTCTCCTCGAACGAACGTCCCCCGCGCGCGCGCGCAAAGCCGATCAGCCAGCGCATCGCCATCGCCTGGCGCCGATCAGGTCTAACCTCCATCGGCACCTGATAGGTTGCACCGCCGACGCGGCGTGGCCGTACTTCGACCAGCGGCATCGCATTGGAAAGCGCCTGTTGGAAGACCTCGTAGGGATCGCGACCGGTACGGTCGGCGATGATATCGAGCGCGCCGTAGGTGACCTGTTCGGCAGTCGACTTTTTCCCGCTGAGCATCACCTTGTTGATGAAGCGCGCGAGAATCTTCGAATTGTACTTCGGATCTGGCAGAATCTGGCGCTTCGGCGCTGGACCTTTACGAGGCATCTCTCTTCAAAATTTCCTTATTTAATCCCGAGTTCTCGAAGGATTACTTCTTCTTCTCGCGCTTGGCGCCGTATTTCGAACGCCCTTGCTTGCGGTTGGCGGTACCTGCCGTGTCGAGCGTACCGCGAATGATGTGGTAGCGAACGCCGGGCAAATCTTTGACGCGCCCGCCGCGCACGAGCACCACCGAGTGCTCTTGGAGGTTGTGCCCGATCCCGGGGATGTACGCGGTCACTTCTTCGCCGTTGGTCAAGCGCACGCGAGCGACCTTACGCAGCGCCGAATTCGGCTTCTTGGGCGTGACGGTCTTCACTTGGGTGCAGACGCCGCGGCGCTGCGGGTTGCCGGTCACCTCGAACTGGCGGGTGGGAAGGTCCGGATGGCCCGGCTTGGGCCCGGTGAGGATCACCCGGAACGCGCGGGTCTTGACCTTCTTTTCCGTCTTCTCGCGGCCCTTACGGACCAGCTGGTTGATGGTGGGCAACGGCGTCTCCTAGCAACACACACAAAGTGGGCCGCACCTGCCGGTGGGCCTGAACTACGGCAGTATACCAGGGGCCGCAGAGGCCGTCAAATACCGGCTAGTACCAGCCGAGGAGCCGCGTTTCGGCACCGACGGCGCTCGTTATGGGGGCAAGTTGCGCCTCGTCCCGGCACTCGAGTTCGGCGTAGAAGATGTATTCGAACGGGCGGCCGGGCAGCGGGCGGGCCACCAGCGCGCGCACGTTCAGACCCCGCGCGGCGAAGACGCCGAGGGCGGCGTGGAGACTGCCGGGCCGGTGCGGGAGCACGAACGCCAGCACGGCGCGCCCGAGGCGCCGCCGCGACGTGCCGTCTCGGGCAACGGCAAAGAAGCGCGTGTAGTTCTCGTCTTCGTCCTGGATCGCGCCGGCCACGATTGCGCCGCCGTAGCGGCTTGCGCTCGCGGCCGGTCCGATCGCGGCGCAGGCCGGGTCGCCGCGGCGCAGCACGTCGCGCACGGCACCGGCGGTGTCGGCGGCGGCTACCACCTCGACGTCCCCGAGCGAGGTGAGAAACCGCCGGCACTGCTCGAGGGCGACCGGATGCGATTCGATGCGGCGAATCTGCTCGAGCCGCGTCCCGGCCACCCCGATGAGATTTTGCACGATGCGATGCACCGTCTCGTCGATGATGCGCACCCGCGGATACGTGTAGAGGAGGTCGTACGCTCGCGTCACCGGACCGTGGATACTGTTTTCGCACGGCAAGAGCCCGGCCGGGACCTCGCCGTGTTCGACGGCCTCGACGAGCGCGTCAAAGGTCAGGTAGCCGCGCGTTTCGACCGGATCGAAGAGTGCGCCGGCGGCCTCCTCGCTGAACGCGCCCGCTTCACCCTGGAATCCGACGATCATCGATGGCCTCGAGAAAACGCGTGAGTTCGTGGCGCAGCGCGTCGTGATTCGCGCTGAAGATTTCGTCCCACATCTGCGGCGACGATCGTCCCAGCCGCAGCAACTCCCGCGCCGCGGGACCGCAGAGCGCGTCGACGAGCGCCGGATCGACGCCGGCGCGTTCGTTCACGCATTGCGTGAAGACGTAGGCGAGAAGCTGCGGCAGGTGCGAGGTGAGCGCGACGATTTCGTCATGTTCGTGCGCGTCCACCGCCAACGGCGTCGCTCCCATCTCTTGGATGAACGCCTTAGCGCGCTCGGTGCGCAGATCGTCGGCGGTGGGGACGTAACACCACGTTCGTCCTTGGAAGAGATCCGCGCGCGCCGCCCCCGGGCCGCGCCGTTCCCCGCCCGCCATCGGATGCGTCGGTACGAACGCAGCGACGGCTGCGCCCGCAAACGCAATCGGCTCTTTGACCGAGGCGACGTCGACCACGAGCTGATCGCCGCGCAAGACGCGCCGCCGCAGTTCGAGCACTTCATCCAACGTGCCGCTGACGTGCGCGGCAATCACGACGATCGAACACCGCGCGTAAATCTCGTCACGCTCGGCGACGCGATCGATCGCGTCGCTGACGAGCGCCGTGCTCACCGCCGCGGGGTCGCGATCGAACCCGAGCACTTCCCACCCGCGATTCTGAGCCGCGAGCGCAATCGATGCGCCGATCAGCCCCGTACCGATAACGCCTAGCTGCGGCACGATAGATCGGGGCGCAGGACCTTGGCGCCGTCGAGATAGACGTGCTCGATCGCGTCGAGAGATCGAGTCGTGTTCACGTGCATGAGGACGCGAATGACGCGTTCGAGCGAACCGGGCACGTCGATCTCGCAGAAGTGTAACATCGGCACGTGCGTCCAGCCCATCTCGCGCGCGCCGAGCGCGGGAAAGACGGCACGGAGATCGGGCGTGAGACTGAACAACACCGATGCGATGTCCTCGAGCGCAACCGCGTTGCGCTCGATCATTGCGCTCAGGAGCCGCTTGGTCGCGTCGACGATCGCGCCGGCGTCGTCACGCTCGACGGTGATCGCGCCGCGAATCCCGCGAACGCGCCAATGCGGATCGCTCATACGACGGGCACGTGCGGATGCGACCACGTTTCGATCCGCTCGAGGTCATGCATGAGCGTACCGAAATCGTCGAAGGTCAGCGCCTGGTCCTTGTCGCTTTTGGCTTCGGGCGGATTGGGATGCACTTCGATCAGCAGGCCGTGCGCGCCGACCGCTTTGGCGGCGCGGGAGAGCGGACGCACCCAACGCCGCACCCCGACGCCGTGACTGGGATCGACCCATACCGGCAGGTGCGAGCGCTCGCGCAACACCGGGACCGCTGAAAGATCGAGCGTGTTACGGGTTGCGTTCTCGTAGGTCCGGATGCCGCGCTCGCAAAGGATGACGTTCGGATTGCCTTCGGAGAGAATGTATTCCGCCGCGGCGAGCAACTCGTCGATCGTTGCGGCGAGCCCGCGTTTGAGCAGCACCGGACGTCCGGCGCGCCCGACGGCTTTGAGCAGATCGAAGTTCTGCATGTTGCGCGCGCCGATCTGTAGGATGTCGATCTGCGCGGCCATACGCTCGACTTGGTCGATCGTCATCACTTCGCTGACCGTCGGCAGCCCGGTGGCGCGCCCGGCCTCCGTGAGCAGCGCAACGCCTTCCCAGCCCAAGCCCTGAAACGCATACGGACTCGTGCGCGGCTTGAACGCCCCGCCGCGCAGCATGACCGCGCCGCGCGCCGCAACCGCGCGCGCCGTGTCGAGAATCTGTTCGCGCGACTCGACCGAGCACGGTCCGGCGACGATCGTGAACTCGCCGTCGCCGACGCGCACGCCGCCGATCTCGAGCGTCGTCCCGGGCGGATTCGCCGCGCGCGCAACGCGGGGAAACGGCGAGTCAGCGATCGGGGCGGGCTGCGGCGCGATCTCGCGTACCAGTTCGACCAGCGCTTTGGGGGGATCGTCGTTGCGGCCGATCGGCTCGCCGACGTGCGCGTCGTAGCTGCCCAGGACGCGCAAGGTTTTACAGGCCAGCTTGAGCCTGGTCAGCGCCTCCGCGACGTTGGCGTCGTCGACGTCGCCGTCGAAGTCGACGTAGAAGACGCGCTCGGTCCCGTGGCCGAGATACGGCTTCGACTCGAGCTTATCGCCGTTGATCTCGTGTTGAGCGAGAATCGCAAGCGCGCCGGCTAGCGACCCGGTCCGTTCTTCGACCGAAAAGATCAACGAGGTCTTGCGGCGCTCGGTCTTCGTAAGCCGGAGCGTGAGATTCGCGGCATTCGCGTGGCGCGGCCGCACGATCACAAAGCGCGAGTAGGTGCGTGGATCGTCGCTGCAATGCGCCGCAAGCTCGATCAGGTCGTAGATCGTCGCTGCCGCCGGCGACGCGAGCGCGGCGATGGCGGGATTGCCGCCGCGCGCGACTTCGCGCGCCGCGACGCCGGTATCCTCGCATGGAATCGCGCGGGCGTGCTCGAGCCCGGCGAGAAACGCGCCGCACTCCGCGAGGACCAGCGGATGCGCCAACACCTCACGCACGTCGCGCAGCTGCGCACCGCGAACGCCGAGCAACCGGTGATCGGTGCGCCACTGGATCTCGGCCACCGGAGCGAGATCGAACTCGCCGATCAGATCGTACGCCTCGCGCACGGTCCCGACGATCGCGTTCTCGATCGGAATCACGCCGAGTTCGGCGCGCGAGCCCGCCACGGCCGTCGCCATCTCGCGAAAGCTGGGGAGCCCGACCGTCGGCATCTCGATCCCCCGCTCGCGCAAGAAGTGCCCGAGCACGAGTTGCGAGTAGGCGCCGTCGACTCCCTGATAGACCGCTGTCATCCCTTCGGTACCCCTATGGAAAAGGAACGAGTCCCCACTTCGGCGGGGACTCGTTCGTGCATCTTTACGCGTCTCTGCGGCGGTTTGCCGGCCGGTTTTTTAAGCGTGCGCGAGTCCCCTACGGTCGATTCGACCGAAGTAGTAAAACCAGTACGCAAAGCTAAAACCGCTGAGAATCACGTTGCGGCTATGCAATCACACCGCGCCGGGGGCTGTCAAGGCCAAGCCGCAAAATCGCCTGCCGCCGACGCCCAGTTCGCCGGCGAGTTGCCGGACCGTCGGAAGCGGCGCATCAGGGGCGAGGGTGCCGCGTTCGATCGCCGCGCGAATCTGCGGATCGAGCGAAATCAGCGGTTCGTTCTCACCAAGTCGTAAACATCACGGTCAGGATCATCGACGCTACAAACGCATCGTTGAATGCCGAAAGATTTTCGGCATCGCGCGTTACGACCGCGACAAACACCGGGATGACGGCGTAGGCAAGTACGAGCATCGAGGACGGCTAATACAAAACGAGGCTTTGTGTCAACCCCTTAGAACAAACGTCGTTCTTCGTCCTTCGCCTACGCTGCTTCGCGCCGGAGCCTGTCCTGAGCGAGCGAGGCGAGTCGAAGGGCTCAGGATGACAAGAGAATTGTGACGTTCAGGATAACACGTGTTTGAAAGATAGGCTCGGCGTTCTCGATGGGATGCGCGGTATCGCCGTGCTGCTCGTGCTGTGGTATCACGTGTGGGAGATATCGTGGCTGCCGGCGCCGGCGCCGTGGTTGCAATGGATTCCCGAAACCGGTTTCATCGGCGTCCATCTCTTCTTCTTTTTGAGCGGCTTCGTGATCACGTTCCCATTCGTGCGCGCGCAGCTTGCGGGGGAGCCCCTACCGACCTGGGTCCACTTCTTCTGGCGCCGGTTCATTAAGATCGTGCCCTCGTACGTGCTCTCGATCGCGATTGCGTACGCGATCGGGTACGCGGCGCTCGTCCGTTTTCACGCGCCCGTGTGGCAAGAAGTCGTCACGCATCTGCTCTTCATCCACACCTGGTGGCAGGACACGTACGGCTCGATCAACGGCGTCCTTTGGACGCTCGCGATCGAAGTCGAGTTCTACCTGATCTTTCCACTGACGTGGTGGTGCTTCTCGCGGCGGCCGTTCATGACGGGATTCGCCATGATGGCCATCGCGCTCGTCTGGCGCGTGCATGCCGCGCACTGCTGCTTCAACGACCAGATGCCGCTGCTGGTCGAGAACCTTCCGGGATATCTCGACATCTTCGCCTGCGGCATGCTCTCGGCGTGGGTCTTCGCGCGCTTCGGCCGCGCGATGCGTGCGCCGCACTATTCGGCGATCATGCCGCTGCTCGCGATCGGCGGCGGCTATCTCCTTTGCATCCTGCTCTACGGGATGTATACGCATCGCCTCGATCCCCAGTGGCAGACGGCGCAGCAGATCTACACGCGCGTCTTCTACGGGTTCAGTTTCGGTGCGATTGCAATCGGCTCGTTAACCGCACCGCGTCTGTGGCAGGTGCTGCTCGCGAATCCGCCCCTGCGCTTCATGGCCTATATCTCCTACAATCTCTACCTCTACCATCAGATGGTCGCGCGGCTCATGCTCGATCACCACATTCCACCCTATCTGGGTGATCCGCATTTCGACCCCGACTGGCAGGTGCGTTATAGTATCCTCGCCTTCATCATCACGATCGTGCAAGCGGCGCTGGTGACGTATCTGATCGAGCGGCCACTGCTGCGGCTACCCGAACCTCGTCTCCTTTTTGCGGCGCGCGGGCACTCATCGTGATGTGAGGAGCAGCGAGCGCGGCGATAGCCTCATCGAAGTGGTCGTAGCCGTCGCCATCGTCGCGATTGCCGCCGGCGCAATCGCGGCGGCGACGATCGCGGCGTTTCATCGTTTCGGTGCCGATCCGATCCAAAGCGCGCTCGAATCGACCGTCATGCGTGAGATGCGCATCGCCGTCGACGTCGCGAAGTATCAGGGGGCAACGCTCCCGACGGCCAGCATCGCCACCGCGATCCCGCTGCCCAGCGGCTCGCCGCTCCCCGCACAGCTTACGGTCAGCAGCACGACCAACGCCGATAATTCGATCACCATCGTGCTCACCGCCGCGGATTCGAGCGACAGCACGAAGAGCGCGACGCTGAGTCAAACCATCGCCGCGCCAGCGCCGCTCCCGGGTGCACGCATCCCATCTGCCGCCAACGGGAACGCACCGCAGTAGATGCTGCTGCGCACGATCTTTCTGCTCGCACTGCTCGCGGTGACCGCGGAGACGATCGTGCACGGCGCGGCATCGCTTGCCCAAGCCGCCCTGCGCCAGCGCGCGCTCGACGCCGCGCGCACCGGGATCGTGACCGGCGTCGGCAGCGCGCGATCGGCACTTGCGAGTGGTCGAACACCCGCTCCGGTCGCGACCTGTGCGTACGCCGATGCGAACGGATGCGAACTCAACCTGCAGACGACGTTTGCAACGCCCACGCCGGCAGCAGCGCCGGCGCCCTCCGCTTGTCCCGGCACGCCGTGCACGGTGATGCTGCAAGACAATACCGCGGTGAGCGAAGGACGGGCCGCGTTTATCATTACGGCCGCCGTCAGCGCAGCGAGCGGCGCTCCCCTGGCGACGCGCAGCGCCATCGTCACATTTCGAACGTTCGCCGCGGCGCCGTTCGCATCGATCGTGGGCGGCACCGACGCCTCGCTGAGCGCATTGCTAAACGGGGGCAGCGGCGATGATGCCGGCGCGCCGAACACCCTGATCACGGTCGAGTACGATCAAAGCGGGAACGGCACGGCGACCAGCGGTAACGTCTGGCAACCCATCGTCGAAAGTCCGGCGTCGGCGGCGCCGGCCTGGGAACGCTAAACGAAGCGCCGGACCGCTTCGGCGATGTCGCCCGGTGTTTCGACCGGCAAGTTGTGTCCCGCGTTGTGCACGTCGACGAAAATCGCATCGCGGATCGCGCTCGCGACCTCGCTCTTCACCCGTGAGGGCGGGGCCAACGGGTCGTTGCTTCCGGCGATTGCCAGCGTCGGCACGGCGATCGCGGCGAGGCGATCGCTAAAATCGATCCGCCCGCGTTCTTCTCCGCCGACCCAGTGCTCGTACGACGCGACGAGCGCGTCGTCGACGATGCGTTCCATTACCTCCGGCGCGACCTCGCGAAGCATCGCAGCTCGTTGAAAACGTTCGATCCGCTCGCGCGATCCGTACGTCTCGATCGTCTGTGCGCGACGCTTGGGCGTCAAGCGTACGGACTTCGCGCTGCCCGGCGCGACCAAGAGGAGCCGCTCGAGATTGGACGGACGTTCGGTCGCGACGTACTGTGCCAGACGGCCGCCAAGCGAGTGCCCCACGAGCGTCACCGGCGCGTCGATCGCGCCCAGCGCCGCGCGAAGATCGCTTGCGTAGTCTGCGAGATTGTCCGGCGAGCGCGGCCGGTCGGAGAGGCCGCAGCCGCGAAAGTCGAGTAGATGCATCGTAAAGCGCGACGGATCGAGCCGCTCGACGACGTCGTACCACATCCGGCGCGACGAGATCCACCCGTGTACGAAGAGCACGTGTCGCGCTCCGCTGCCACGCCGCTCGCAACACAACTGCACCGGACCGTTTTGAAGGAAGAGCATGAACGCGCGCTTTCGACCGTTTGTCTACGCGGCACTGCTGTACGTCGTCTCGGCCTGGTCGATCAATCACATCTTCGTCAAGCAAGTGCTCGAGCAGATGAACCCGCTCGCTTTCGCCCTGCTGCGGTTCGTGGTGATGGTCCCGCTGGCGTTCGTGCTGGTGTGGATCAGCGGCGGCCGCATCCACATCGAGCGGCGCGACATCCCGGCCCTGCTGGCCTGCGGCGCCTGCGGCTATGGCATCTACCAATACCTGTGGGTGCTCGGCCTCGCGAACACGACGCCGTTTGCGACGGCGCTGCTCGGCTCGACCTCGCCGATCTTCACGCTTGCGATCGTTGCCGTCGCCGGACACGAACACGTTCGAACGGGCCGTTGGATCGGCGCGGCCCTCGCGCTGCTCGGCGTCGCGATCTTCGAAGGCGCGTTCTCGGGTGAAGCCGCGCTACGCATCGGCGACATGCTCGTACTTGGGGCGGCGGTCGTGTTCGCCGGATACAACGTGATCGGGGCGAGGCTTCTCGCGCGCTATACGCCGCTCGAACTGCTGGCGATCACGATGACGATCGGCGCCATCTTTCTCATCCCGGGCGGCACGGGCGCGCTGCTGCACACCAACCTCGCTGCGCTCGGATGGGGCGTCTGGTGGCGCATCATCTACGCCATGCTGTTTCCGATTTTGCTCACCTATCCGGTGTGGACGTGGGGGCTCAATGCGGTAGGATCCGGCAAGGGCTCGATCGCGCAGTTCTTACTCCCGATTCTCACCGGCGTCTTGAGCGTTCCGATCTTGCACGCTACGTTCGCGGCGTACCAAATCATCGGCACGATCGTTTGTCTCGGAGGCATGTTCTTCGCCTTTGCGCTCGGACGGAAGCGGCCGCTTACCCTAGCCGATCGCGATATTCGAGTAACATCGGCTCCGTAGCGCCGCGATCGAGGAAAGCAATCGGGACCCCTTGTGCCGAGCCGACGGCTTGGCTGGGCTGATCTTGCGCGTGCAAGTGGAGATGCGCGCCACGTGTGTTGCCTGAGTTCCCGCAGCGAGCGATCTCGTCGCCGGCGCGCACGGTTTCGCCGACGCGCACGGTCACGGACCCCTGTTCGAGATGCGCGAGAATGACGTAGCCACGCGGCGTTTCGATCGATACGTAATTGCCGAACGGCCGTTTCCGGTTGCGTCGCCGTTCGTTCGCCGGTGCGTCCGGCTGGCGATTCTCGACGTGGACGACCATTCCGTCGCAGGGGGCGAGAATCGCCTGATCCCACGAATCACCGTCGTATCGTAAGAAATCGTAGGCGAAGTATTGATCGCTTACGCTTTGATGATGATTGTGACGCGGATCGGGCCCACCCGCGGCAACCCACCACCGATCGCGAAAAGGCGGCTGCAAGACGATGGGACGCTGCGAGGCCCGCGCGAGCCAGCGCTTTGATGCCGCACCTGCGTTGAAGCGCTGCCAGAGCAACGCCGCGACGATCGCGGCAATCGCCGACCAGAAGCCCGGGATACCGATTCGAGGCGCCCAAAAAGCCGCAAAGCCGAATGCCGCAGCGACCAGCACGAGAATCGTGAGAAGATTCGGGACACGCACGCTAGCGAAGGGTCGGACTCGAGCGAGCGTAAATCCTGCCGCATGATGGGTCGAGCCCGATGATCGGGATCGCGATCGCCGTGGCCGATTTCCTTTTGCATCTCGGTACCGCGTGGCGTTACGGCTACTTTCGCGACGAGCTCTATTTCATCGCCTGCGGCCGTCATCTCGCATGGGGCTACGTCGACCAACCGCCGCTGGTGGCGTTCGCGGCTTGGATCGCGCAGCCGTTCCACGACGATCTGATTGCGCTGCGGCTGCTACCGTGCATCGCAGCCGGGCTCACGGTCCTCGTTGCCGTGGCGATCGCGCGCGACCTCGGCGGCGGACGGTTCGCACAGTCGCTTGCGGGCGTCGCCGTCGCGCTGACGCCGGCCTATTTGCTGCTCGGCAACGTCTTGACGACGACGTCGTTCGAACCGCTCACGTGGACGCTCGTCACCTGGTGCGCCATGCGGCGCTGGTGGATCGCTGCCGCCGCTGCGGCGACCGCCGGGCTCTACGGAAAATACTCGATGGCGCTGCTGCTTGCGGCGCTCCTTATCGGTCTGCTGATCGCGCAGCGGCGCGCGCTTGCCACACCGCGAGTCTGGATCGCAGCCGCGATCGTCGTGCTGCTCATGCTGCCGAACCTTTGGTGGCAGGCCATGCACGGCTGGCCGTTCGTGGCAGTGCTGCAGGGCGACGCCGCGCATCGCCACGCATTCAATAACGGCTGGCTCCTCGAGTCACAAAATCTCGCCGGAAACGCGGCGTCGTTCATCGGCGAGCAAGTACTGTACACCAATCCCGTTGCCGTGCCGCTGTGGCTCTGCGGGCTCGCCGCACCGTTCGTCTGGCGGCCCCTGCGCGACGTGCGCTTCGTCTCGATTGCGTACGCCGTTCTCCTGGCGATCGCCATCGCACTCGAAGCAAAAGGGTACTACATCATCGGGATCTACGGCGCGCTGTTCGCGATCGGCGCCGTCGTTCTCGAACGCGCCGTCGCGTGGTTGCGCGTCACGCTTTTCGCGGCGCTCGCGCTTTCTGCGGTCGCGACGATGCCGCTCTCGCTCCCCGTCCTGCCCATCGACGGCTTCATCGCCTACTCGCAAGCACTCGGTCTCACCGGCCGCGGACCCGGCGCGCACCTGATTCAACCGGTCTATGCCGAGGAGTTCGGATGGGACCGTCTCGCGCGCGACGTCAGCACGGTGTACGATGCGTTACCGGATCGCGGCGCGGTCGCAATCTATGCCGACACCTATGCCGATGCCGGCGCGATCGACTTCTTCGGCCCTCGGTATGGATTGCCGAGTGCAATCAGCAGCCAAAACACGTATTGGTTGTGGGGCACGCACGGCTATAGCGGAGTGACGATGATTGCGATCGGCGCAACGCGCATCGATCTCCTCAAAAGGTACTATCGGTCGTGCCGTTTGGTACGTACGTCGAACGAACCGCTCAAATGGGTCGTGGAAGGCCCGGCGCCGATCTTCCTCTGCAAGGATCCGTCGATGCCGCTCGACGCGATCTGGCCGTACCTTCGCTGGTACGGCGCCTAACGTGGCTCGAGGTCGACCGGAATGAGGCGCGTCCGTGAGAGCGCGTTGCGCCGATGGGCGAGCGCATCGCGATAGTAGTCGAGCGAAAGCATCGTCAGAAACGCAGCGCGACTGGGATAGCGCACGACCAGCACTTCGTCCCAGCGTTCGTCTGGCGGACCGATGAACGGTTGCGCGGCTTTGCCCATCAGCACGACGCGCCCGCCGACTTCTTCCAGCGCTCGCTTCGCTGCCGCCATGTAGGAGCGATAATGCTCGCGCCCTCCCTCACGGAAAGCCAGCAGATTGAGCATCACGACCGGGCCGGAATCGGGGCTCGCCGCCAAGGCCTCGATCTGCTCGCGTGTGGGATCCACGGATTCGTCGCTCATGTCAACTTTCCAGACCAACGCCATCGATGCCGCTCGACGCGATCTGGCCGTACCTTCGCTGGTACGGCGCCTAACGCTTGCGCTTCGTCGTTGCGGCGGTCTCGAACGACGCCTCTTGCGCGGCGACGTCGCGCAGAAGATCGCCCAAGTATAAACTCCAATCGAACTCGTGCAGACCCCAGCGCGCCGGCAGGTAGGGGTGCAGCACCGGCCGGCTGTCGCCTGGGACGTTGCGGCGCTGCACGTCCAGCCAGGTCTTGGTCGTCGTGCTTCGGCATTGCCCGCGGTAAAGGTCACGATATTCGACCCACGCGCTCGAGACCGGAGCGCTCGGCGGTACGGCCATAAAGAGTGAATCCAGCGCTACGCGAGCGTCGCCGCCGAGCGAGGCGGGATTCGTGCAGAGCGTCTGAAGTCCAGAGCTCGCGCTCTGTCCGATGAAACGGCTCACGCCTTGACCCGGCGTCCCGAATGAGCTGTCTTCCGGCGGCACGCCGATATAGCTCTGATACGCTATCACGCAACCGATTTGCCCGATGCGGCTGCACGCGCGGATGTGCTTGAAGCTCCCGCCGCGGTCGGATCCGCGCCGCACGGTGACGTTCGCCCCGACCAAAATTGCGGAAACGAGCCGGCGGCGCAGCGTCGGGTTGGGATCGATCTCGTTCTGCAGTAACAGCAGCATGTTGGCCGCACCCTGCGAAGCGCCCAGCAGGACGAAAGGGCGGCCGTCATTGTAGCGCGTCAAATACTCGCGCCAGGCGCGTAGCGCGCTGGCGTACGAAATCTTCGATGCCTGCACTATGCGGGAGAGGTCGCCGGTTGCGATCGTGGTGATCGTCATCTGCCGGTACACCGGCGCCCATACCGCGCACAGTTGCGAGAATTGCGACGTGTCGCCGCGCGCCACGGCACGCATACGATCGTCGATCCGCAGGTCTGCATTCTCGCTCTTCTCCATGCTCAGCGTGGAATAGAGATAGAAGCAGTCGAAGCGCGACTTCGAAGCGGGACGCCGCCGCTCGATCGCGATCGGGCCATGCGCGCCGACGAGCGTCGTGTCGATGCCGGCGACGCAAGGATCGTCCGTCATCGTGCCGGGCCGGCAAAGCCACCGGGTAGCTCCGTGCTCGGCTGCACGGGCGCAACGATGTTGCGGCGAAAACAGCGCGGCCAGTACGAGGATGCCGGCGGCGCATACCCGTCGTATCGACCTCACGCTTGACCGAGATTCCCGATTATGACTAGTATTCTTGGCCACCGGGGATGACGACCGAAATGCCGTTCTTCTCGCTGCAGATCAGTTCCAGCGAGACGCGCGCCACCTCGTCGACGGTTGCGATACGCCCTTCGGGATTCATGAGCGCAAGCGTCGAGCGCGCGGACTCAACGCTCGAGCCGGTGTGCTTGATGATCTTTTCGATCGCCTGCTGCATCATGTCGGTCTCGGTGTAGCCGGGGCAAATCGCGTTGGCGGTGACGCCGTTGCCGGCCAGCTCCGTGGCGATCGCACGGGTGAAGCCGATCACGCCGTGCTTGCTCGCGCAATACGCCGAGATGTACGGCGCGCCGTGCAACCCGGCGATGCTGGCGACGTTGAGAATTCGACCCCACTTCGCGGCGAGCATGTCGGCCGCCGCCTCGCGGCTGCACAAAAACGTCCCGGTCAGATTCGTTGCGACGATGCGCTCGAAGAGCGCAAGCGACGTGCGCAGCAGTGGCGCCGAATCAGAGATGCCGGAGTTGTTGACCAGGATCTCGATCGGGCCGTTGACGCTGCGGCAGTGGGCGAAGGCGGCGCGAATCGCTTCCTCGTCGCTGACGTCGGCCTGCGCGGTCGTAAATTCGGCTGCAGCGGCGGCGGGCTGACGGCTCACGACCGAAACGCGGGCACCGCTTTGAGCCAAACGGCGCGCAATCGCCTTACCGATGCCGCGCGCACCGCCGGTCACGAGCGCGTGTTTGCCGCTGACCTCAGCGAAGTCGTTCATGTCGGGGAAGACATGCCGACCGCGTTGTACATATCCATGGGCGATATGACAACGCGGTTGCGCGTGATCCTGCGCAAACGAAACGGGTGGGGCGCCGGCGGGGCCGGAGTCCCCGCTCCGAGGCTCGACTCGATCCGCTCGACATAGGCTGTATCGAACGAACCGCGGCCGCCGTGACGGGGGACTTCAAGGAAAGGCGTCGCTTGCCTCATAATCGGCTTGATAGATGCAGCGACGGCTCCGCTTCCTGCTTGCGGCCATCCCCTTCGGCGCGCTCTCCGTCGCGGTGCCGTTCGTCAATCACGTGGAGCCGCGCATCTTCGGCCTGCCGTTTCTCCTGGCTTGGATCGCCTTCTGGGTTCTGACCACGCCGGTATGGGTGTGGACGCTGGGCCGCATCGAGGGCCACTGGTGAACGCTCCGGTCGCGCTCGGCATCATCGCGGTCATCGTCATCGGTACGGTCGTCTTCGCGCTCTCGAGCGTCCGCCGATTTACGATGTCGCCGCAGGAATACATCGTCGGTGGCCGCGGCTTCGGAGCCGTCTTTCTCTGGGTGTTGCTCGCCGGCGAAATCTACACGAGCTTCACGTTTCTGGGCGCGGCAGGATGGACGTACAGCTTCGGCGCGCCGGCTTTCTACATCATGGCCTACGGCACGTGCGGATACATCTTTTACTACTTCTTGTTCCCCTGGATTTGGCGGCTTGGTAAAGAGCACGAACTGCTCACGCAGCCCGACCTTTTCCACGTGCGCTACGGCAGTCGCACGCTCACGACGCTGGTAGCGATCGTCGGCGTCCTGGCGCTGGTTCCGTACATTACACTTCAGCTTTCGGCGTTGCAGATTTTTCTCACCGTCTCCGGCCAGGGCTTGATCGATCCCGTGCTAGGCGCCGTCGTCGCCTTCTTGTTGATCATCGCCTTCGTCTTCATCACCGGGTTACGCGGCACGGCGTGGGCCAGCATCGTCAAAGACGCGCTGGTCATCGGTGCGTTGCTGTTCGTGGGGCTCGCGATCCCGCTGCAATTTTTCGGATCGATTCCAACGCTCTTCGATCAGGTGCTGCGCGCGCATCCGGATCACTTGATCCTCGGTGGTTTGACCGATTCCAAGGGGTCGCTCTGGTATGTCTCAACCGTGCTCTTGACCGGACTCGGCTTCTTTGCGGGACCGCAATCGACCAACGCGATCTTCAGCGCCAAAGACGAAAACGTGCTCCGCCGCAACGCGATGTTCTTGCCGCTCTATCAAATCGTGATGCTGCTGATCTTCTTTGCCGGATTTTCGGCGCTCCTCATCGTGCCCGGCCTCAAGGGCCCCGCTGCCGATCAGTCGTTTCTCGCGATCGTTTCGCGCTACTATCCGGCCTGGGTGCTCGGTTTCGTGACGGGAACGGGGGCTCTCTGTGCGCTGATCCCCTCGACCGCGCTCCTTCTGAGCTCGGCGAGCGTGGTTGCCAAGAACGTCGCGGGCGATCTCTTCGGCATCGGTCTCGACGAGCAAGGCCGGCTCCGCACGACGCGCATCATGGTCGTCGTGCTCGGGTTGCTGGCGCTCGTCTTTTGGCTCTACTACCGCACCCAGCTCGTCAATTTGCTGTTGCTGACGTACAACGGCATCGCGCAGTTCGTGCCCGCGTTCTTCTTCGGCTGCTATTGGAAGCGCGCCGCCGCGCCCGCCATTACCGCGGGCATCGCCGTCGGCATCACGCTCGCAGTCGCACTCTCCGCGACCCGAATCGCGCCGTTCGGCATCAACCCCGGCTTCGTCGGCCTCGCGGCCAACGTGCTGGTGGTCGTCGCGGTTTCGTTAGCCACGCAACCTCGCCGGCTCGAGGAAGTTTCGGCCGGTTAGGCGCCGGAAATTACCGATAGCTCGACCGGGATTGAAAACAGTCGCGGCAGTACACGGGCTTGTCGCCGCGCGGATTGAACGGAACCTCGGCCACGCCCCCGCAGTTGCTGCAGGTTGCCTGGAACATTTCGCGCGGACGCGCGGCACGTTCGCCGCCCCCGCCACCACCACCGCCGCCGTTCTGCGAACGCATCGCCTTACGGGCGGAGCGGCAGTCAGGACAGCGGTTCGGCTTGTTTTGAAAACCCTTTTGCTCGTAAAAGCGCTGCTCCCCGGCGCTGAAGACGAACTGGCGGCCACAATCCACGCAGTTCAGCATTTCGTCGACGTACACGAACGAGTAACTCCTTTGGTGGTCAAGCTCCGAGAACGGAATCAAAGGTTTCTTCGAAGAAATACAGCGGCCCGATCAGTAGATAGACGAGATTCTCCAAGAATTTCGGCTTGGTTCCCTCGAACCGATGACCGACCAATTGGAATACCCATCCGATGACGAGTGCTGCGAGAGCGATCTGCCACGGGAGCCGAATCGCGATCGCATAGATGATGGCGAAGAGCACCGCAGAGATCAGCGCGCCGCGAGGATCGATGGAGACGTAATAGACGAGCGTCGCAACGCCGGCAACGATCGCAAGATCGACCGGCCCGAACCCGACCAAATGCAGCAGACCCATCGCTCCAAGGAGAATCAATGGGATGCCGACCGCATGGCATGCACGGTTACGACGATCCGCGTGATATGCGGCGTACTCGGTGAAGAGTTCCGTCTTGGTCATCGCTCGCGCTCCTCTTGCGCGTGCCCCGTTCTGCGACCCTTGCGACCTGAGTCCCTGCCGGGAGGTAAGCACACATATGATTAGCGTTCCAGAGAACCTTGCCGACGACGTGACCCTGCTGCGCCGAGACTTGCACATGCATCCCGAACTCGGCTTTCGCGAACACCGCACGGCCGGCATCGTCGCTGCGCGACTGCGCGCGCTCGGCTACGAGGTCCACGAGGGAATCGGTACGACCGGGGTCGTCGGCATCGCACGCGGAACCCGTCCCGGGCGCACCATCATGCTCCGCGCCGATATGGACGCGCTTCCCATCCTCGAAGAGCGCGACCACGCGTATCGCTCGCAAGCGGACGGAGCCATGCACGCCTGCGGGCACGACGGTCATGTCGCCATTTTGCTGGGCGCCGCGGCGTTGATCGCCGAGCGGCGCGACGAACTCGCCGGAACGATCGTGTTGCTCTTCCAGCCGGCTGAGGAAGGCCTCGGCGGCGCGAAGGCGATGATCGACGACGGCGTCATCGAGCGTTTCGGCATCGAACGCGGCTACGGGCTGCATCTCTCGACCAAATATCCGACCGGCGTTCTCGGCTTTCGCGAGGGTCCGATGTATGCATCGAGCGATTCGATCGAAATCGATATCCTCGGCGTCGGGGGACACGGATCGGCACCGCAGGACGCGATCGATCCCATCTACACGGCGGCAAATTTCATTACCAGCGTGCAGCAGATCGTCTCGCGCATGGTCGATCCGCTCGAGCCTGCCGTCGTGACGATCGGCGCGATCCACAGCGGCACCACCCACAACGTCATTCCGCGTACCTGCCGGTTACTCGGCACCGTGCGGGCGTTCGACGGCAACGTTCGCGACGCCATGCCGCAACGTATCGAGCGCGTGCTTCGCGCGTGTTGCGACGCGTCGGGTGCGAGCTACGAATACGACTACGTCTGGCGCTACCCAGTCACCGCCAACGATCCCGCTCAGACGCGCTACGCTCGCGCGCTTGCCGTTCAAACCGTCGGGGACGATCTCGTCGTCGAAGCTTCGCAACTCATGGGCGCGGAAGACTTCTCGTACTTCGCCCAGCAGATCCCGACGTGTTTCTACACCTTGGGCTGCAGCGGCGGACCCGACACGAGCCACCCGCATCATTCGAGCCTGTTCGACATCGACGAAAGCGCGCTCCCGAACGGCGTCGCGATGATGACCGCGTTAGCGCTCGACGCGACGCGCAACGCCCCCTAAATGGTGGCGCCGCGTCCGGATGCGGTTCCGGAGGTCGTCGAAGAGCCCTCGCCGGCCGAAATCCTGGAGATCGTGACGCGCGCCGTCTTTCAGGCCGGCGTGAAATGGTCGGCGATCGCCCAACACTGGAACAACTACCGTGACGCCTTCGCGAACTTCGATCCCAGCAGCGTTGCGGCATTCGACTCACTCGACGTCGAGCGAATCTTAGCGCATCCCGGAATCCTTCGAAGCCGGCGCAAGGTCACGGCGACGATCGCCAACGCCGCGGCACTGCTCGAGGTCGAGCGCTCGTTTCGCTCGTTTCACGGCTACGCCGGCTCGTTCGACGACTACGACGCGCTCGCCAAAGACATGAAGAAGCGCTTTGCCTTCCTCGGCGACATGAACGTGTGGTACGTGCTCTTCCGCTGCGGCGAGCCGGTGCCGCATTTCGAATCGTGGATCACGACGATCCCCGGCACGCATCCGCGCATGCGCGAGATGGTCGAGCGCGCGCGCTCGCAACATCGCTCGCCGGAACGCTAGGGACGCGCTGATTCTAAGGCCGCGGGGGCGGCCCTCCGTTCAGGTTCGGGTTGCGCGGCTCCGGGCGGATCAGATAGAGGCCGTAGGCGCTGTTGTAGTTGAGATCGGGCTGCATCAAGCCGTCCCAGCCCTTCGGCACCAGCTCTTCCGGCGTCGTTGCTGCAACGCGACCACAGAAGAGCAGCGAGAAGACCATCGCGGGGTCGCCGGGGGCGAGACCGTACCACGCACCGTTCTTCGCCGTGTGCGCCGTAATCGTCCACAAGCGCGGCGGTGTGCCGTTCGCGAAGTACGCCCGCAATTCGGCGAGCGCTTCGCTTGCGGTATTGCGCAGATCGGCAGTGCATTCCGGGGCGTTGCGAATCTCAAACGGATCCTTCGGCGGTGTCGACGGCAGCACGTAGACGCGGAAGCTCTCTTGTCCCGCCTGCTGTTGCTGGCGACGGATGGCGTAGAGCCCGTACGCCGGCATGAACGTGATCTGCGGCGGCCCGAAGACGCCATTGTTCGGTGCGTAGAGATTGTGCGCGGTTACGTCGCTCTGCTCCGCGATGTGCAACGTGAGGCATCCGAAGAAGACCCGGAACTCGCCGCCGCCGCGCGCGTTGCCACGCTGCCGACCCGGCGCAGGGCTCGGTGTTGCCTTCGCGAGCTCCGTCGATGCAAGCGTTCCGGCGTTGTTCTCGTTCGGGAAGTGGGGTTGAATCGTCAACGCATACGTGCTGCCTAAGCCATGATAGGTGACCGTCGCGTCGGTGATCGCCGGGGCCGGCATTGTGGCGGGATAGCCTTTCGCCGTCTTTGCCGCTTCGATCTGCGCCACGTACGCCTTGAGTTCGGTCGAGAGCTGCACGGCGATTGCGTGCGCGTCGGCCGGGCAGCGCGTGTCGTCAGACGAAACGTCGAGCGGATTTGCCGGCGCCGTGCTGGGCAAGGGTGAAGCGCGGAAGAACCCGCCGCCGCCACGGCCGCCGCCGCCATGGCCCCCACGCGGCTGCGCGGCGGCCTGCAGGTGCGTATTGCCGAGCGCTCCGGGTCCGTATCGCACCGTGTACGTGACGGTATAGGTGCGCGGCGTGAGCGGACGTGCGACGTTGGGGACGATCTGTCCGCTTTGCGTGTAGAACGGCACCGCGTTCGCATAGCTCGAAAAGACGCCGGCGTCGGTGCCGAAGATGTTGGCAGCCGCGACGGTCAGATTTCCCTTGTCGAACGTGGCGTTGACCGCGGCGTCGAACTGCGTGTATGCGGGGAGATTGTTGGGATTGTTTCGCCCGTTGTATTCGGCGTCGGCGTAGTATTCGAGCGCCGAGTGACGCGCCTTGTAATCGAAGATCACACCGGCACGCTGCAGCGGAACATTCGGCAACTGCTGGCCCGATTGGGTGATTGAATAGGGATTGTCGATCAGCGGCGAGTCCGAGAACACTTGCGATACCGTCGTGTTCCAGAACGGCTGCACGATCAGATTGCCCAGCGTCGCATAGCCCGTAACCTGAACGCCCTGATAGAGGCGATCGACGCCGGCAACCGGCGTGCTGAAGTACAGCTGGCTCGGGGCGAAGGGCACGTCGGTGCCGCAACCCGCGTCACTCTGAAAAATCTGCTGCACGGCCGCGATATACGCCGGCGACAGCGTGCCGTTCGCCAGCAAAATCGTGCCGTTTACGTCGGTCGGAATGAGCGTGTTCCTCTGCATCTGACGATAGAGGCGCACCGAGAGATCGCCGCCGATCCAACTCCGCGCGTAGTAGAGATTCGTCGACGTGGACGAACTCGCTTGCGGAGCCGCGCCGGGCGCGTTGCCGAATGCAACGCTGTCCGCGCCGTCGCAGGTGAAGCGTAGCGCGTCGGGATCGCTGAGAATCGTCGAGCGCGTCTGTTGCCCCGGCGAGCCTTGCATCGTGTACGACGCCGAATACGTATCGTATTTGTTCGGGTGCCACGTCGTCGCCAACGTCTCGAGCACGCCGCCGAAGCCGCCCGTTGCTTGCGTAACGCCGACCGATTCGGAGAACGAGAGATGCTCGTTCGAATGAATCGAATCCGTTACTTCGGCCGCGGCATAGTTGCTGTGTTGCAGGTTGGTGAAGTACGGCTCCGCCGCGCTGTTGAGCGGAAACGTCTGCGACGTGCCCCACGAACCATATGCCGTCACCGAAATCGTATGCCGCTGCGCCGCCGGAAGGATGGCGTTGAGCGTGAAACCGCGGCTATCCGTGAGACCCGAGGAGCCGATCGGCGACGCGACCCCATCGACGTAGCGATCGAGTTCGTCGCTGAGCGACGTCGAGCGGTTCTGATAGACCGTCGCTTGGATCGACGTTGCGCCTGCCAACAGATCGTCGCTCAGCGAGAAAAGGCTCACGCTTCCCGCCGAATAATTGTTCGGTCCGTAACCGCAGGGAATGCCGTTGTACTGAAGCCTCGCGCACACGATGTTCGTGATGTGATTCGACGTCAAGACCATGCCGGTGATCGTCTGCGAATCACCGAACTCGTAACGAAATCTCGCCGACGACCCGAAGGTGTTCGCGTCACCGTTGTGGACGTAGTCCAATCCGCTCGCGTCGGTGTAGAGCATCCCGTCGAGCCAGCTGGTCGCAAGTCCGCCGCAGGTATTGAGCGCCGTGCCGAGCTTCCCGTCCGAACCCGTTTCGGCGGCCTGCCAGCTGCTGCGGGCGTTCGACCCCAACATCAGGGAATCGTATGACTCCCACGACAGCGTCGGCTGGAGCGTGGTGAAATTCACGCCGCCGGCAAGGCCGCCGAGCTGCGGTCCGTTGCGAATGCCCGCGCCGGTAAACAAGCAGGTGGCATAGTTTCGGAGATTTCCGGCCGAACCCGGAGCGTTCAGCGGGATGCCGTCGAGCGTCAGCGCCGTCTGACTCGCGTCTTCACCGTCGAGCGAAATCGTCTGCTCGGCGTCGGAATCGTCGCTGCTCGTCTGCACGGAGACGCCCGAGAGCTTATTGAGCGCATCCGCAAGGTCCGTCGATAATCTGCGAACCGCGGAATCCGGCCCGAACGACGTACTCGAAACCGTTGCCGATGATTGCGCGACGACGGTGCCGATGACTTTGAGCTGGGTCGAGAGCGCGAGCGCTACCGACACCGTCACCACGTTTCCGTTGATGATCTCGAACGAATGCGAGGTTATCGTCTGATAATCGCGACGTAGAATTCGGGCGCGGTAGATGCCGTCCGGCACGTCGGTGAAGATGACCATACCCTTTTTGTCACTGAACGCGCTGGTGACGATCGGGCCGTCCAGCACCACGCGCGCCAGCTCGAGCGGGGCCTTGGTGCTCTGATCCGTCACGACGATCCGGATTTCGCCCGTATCGTCCTGCTGGGCAATGCCAACCACCGGCATCATAAAGGAGATGAGGGCGGCGGCGAGCACTGCCACGGTCAGGCGCTTCATGGTCGCAATGATTCTACTGGGGCAGACCTTGAGAAACGCTGGGGAGCGTTCTGCCGCATCGCGCGGCTCGCGTAGCATCTATAACGTGATCGTCACGGTCGTGCCGCGATGGGGTGCGCTCTCGATCCCGATCGAACCGCCGGCGCGTTCCACCGCTCGTTTGGCGATGGCCAAGCCGAGCCCGCTTCCGGTAATCTCGCCGCGTTGATCGCCGCGATAGAAGCGCTCGAAGGCGTGCAGCCGCTCGGATTCGGTCATTCCAGGGCCTTCGTCGCGAACGGTGATCGTCGTGTGGCCGTTGTTACGCACGGCGCGCAGGTGGATGGGCGCGTCGGGCGCATATTTGAGCGCGTTTTCGACGACGTTCCACAGCGCTTCACCGAGCTCGGTGCGATCTGCGACGAGCGATTGCGCCCCGTCGACGCTGTAGTCGATCTCGCGTGTTTCGTCCAGCCGGCGCGCGGCGTCGCACTGGCTGCGTAAGAGCTCGGCCACGTCGATCGTCTCGGCACGCGGCGGCGTCTCCGAATCAAGGCGCGCAAGTCGCATTAGCCGGTCGATCAGACCCCGCATGTGCTCCTTCTCGAGCGACATGGTTCCGAGAATCTGTCGAGCGATCGTCGGTTCGGCGATGGCGCCCCTGCGCAAAACGTCGATGTAGCCGCCGATCACGGTCAGCGGCGTGCGGAGTTCGTGTCCCGCATCGGCCACGAATTGCCGCATGCGCTCTTCCGTTTCGCGCCGCTCGCTCATCGCGCGCGCGACCCCGGCGGCGGCGTCGTTGTATGCTGCCGTCAGCAGCCCGATTTCGTCGTCGGTCGGTCCGACGAAGCGGCGTTGCGTAAAGTCGCCATGCGCGAGTGCCTGCAGCGATTGGATGAGATCGTTGATCGGCCGTAACGCTTGATGCGCGAAGTACCGGCCGATCAGCCATGAAATCACGATGGCGACGATCGAGACACCGAGCACGACCCACCAATACGATCCCAGTAAGAACAGCGGCAACGGCGACGCCAATGCGAAGATCACGTACCCCCCGTCGACCGCTGCCACGGGGCCGAAGCTCGGCGGCGGCCCGGTGCGACCGCGGATCTGAACCCCATAGAAACGCGGGGGACCACCCGCACCTGCAGGCGGACCGCCGCGGGGCGGCGGCAGTGGCGCATTCACCCACCGCTCGAGGATCCGCGGATGCAACCCCTTGTCGCCGGCGAGGAACGCTCCGCGGTCGTTGTAGACTGCGACGCGCAGACCCGGACCGCTCAACGCATCCACGATCTGCGGGGCGGCCTTATTCAGCGCTACGCCGTTGGCTTCCAACCGATCGGCCAGCGCGCGCGCTTGTTCGTGGCGCGCCATGATAAAGTCCCCGCCGAAACGCCCAAGCTGCAGCACGAGCGCGATCGCGGAGGCCAAGATGACGACCACGATGGTCACGCCCAGCAACACCGCAAACATTGCGGAGAGCCGCGAGGCGATCGAAAGCTTCATGACCCGTTAATTTTGCTGCGAGAGGCCGTACCCTACACCGCGTACCGTGCGGATGAACGATCCCCGCTCGCCCGGACGGTCGATCTTGGCACGCAGATACGAGATGTACGTTTCGACGATGTTCGGGCCGCCCTCGAAGTCGTGGCCCCACACGATCTCCAGCAAGTGATCCTTGCTGAAGACGCGGCGCGGCTCGCGCATAAAGACCGAAAGCAGGTCGAACTCGCGCTGCGTGAGATCGACGCTCTCTTTACCCCGGGCAAGTTCGCGGGTTTGCGGATTGAGCGCAAGATCGCGCCAGCGCAACACGTTTTCCTCGACCAGCTGCGGACGGCGCAGTTTGGCTTGCAAGCGCGCAATCAGCTCTTCGAAGACGAACGGCTTGACGAGGTAATCGTCGGCGCCCGCCGACAGACTCGCAACTTTGTCGTCGGTGCCGCCCTTGGCGGTCAGCATCACGATCGGCGCCTGCGTAATTTCGCGCAACCGCGGCAGCAGCGCGATGCCGTCGATCTTCGGCATCATGATGTCGAGCACGATGACCTCCGGATCGAAGCGCCGCACGAGATCCAGTGCGGCTATGCCGTCGGCGGCGGACTGTACGTCGTAACCCTCACGGGAGAGCCCGAGCTCGAGCATTTCACGAACCATGCGGTCGTCGTCCACGACGGCGACGCGCGCGTGTGTAGCGGTGGCCATTTCTAGCGCTGATCCTGCCGAAGAGGCCTGAGAACCCTCTGAGCTAGGCGGCGCGCAGCGGGGTCGGCCAGCGGGAATAGCGTTGTCCGCTGATCAGCGCGGCGGCCCGGATGCTCTCGAGCGGATGGGCGACCAGCGTGACGCCGTGATCCGCAAGCGCCGCCGTCAGGGCTTCGTCGGGCAGCCAGCGCGCGAAGAGATGGACCTCGGACGTCTGCGACGCCCGCGCCACCATCGCAACGACCTCCGCCACCGTGCACGAGCCGCGAGCGACCAGCGGATCGACGAGCTCGCGCTTGACCCGCGCCCCGTTCCAGCCGGCGGCCACGACGACCAGTTGGGTCAGGTCGTCGAGGCTCCCCGCTTCGAAATCGACGAGTGCGGCTCGAACGGTTGCGGCGATGGCAGCGTCGGTTTGCGCGTGGAGCGTCGCTCCGGCGATGCTCGCCGTAGGACCCGCGGTCAGAATCGCTCCGGACCCGATGACGTACTCGATCATGGCTGCATCATGACGCAGCGCAGTGCCACCTGTGTGGCTCTGCCGATTCGCGGTCACGTGAAAAGGGCGCCGCTTTCGCGGCGCCCTTTTGCCCACCACCCGGCAAGCGTTTCCCTCCGCGCGGAGGACACCCTACGCGGAGGAAAGGTTGGTATGCGGATGCGGGACGACCGCAACGCGACGGGCGAACATCCCAAGCATCGCGTCCACGATCTCCGCGTCCCACTGCGACCCGCGCCCGTCGGCGAGAATCTGCAGCGCCTGACGCGGGGCGATCGCCTGACGATACGGACGCTCGCTGATCATGGCGTGAAACGCGTCTGCGACCGCGACGACCCGCGCCTCGAACGGAATCGCCGTGCCGTAGATCCCGTCGGGATACCCGGCGCCGTCGAAGCGCTCGTGATGCGCGCGGACGACGATCGCACACCGGGCCAGCGACGGAATCTGGTTCAGGATACGAGCTCCTGCCGCTGCGTGATCGCGCATGACGTCCCACTCCTCCAGCGCCAACGGCGCCGGTTTGAGCAGCACGTGCTCGGGTGTCGCGATCTTGCCGATGTCGTGCAACAGCGCGCACAGCGCGATGAACTCCGTTGCTTCCGGGCTGCAATCCATCGCCGTCGCAAGACGACGAGCCCACTCCGCGGTGGCTTTCGAATGGCAACACGTGCCGTAGTCGCGCTCTGCAAGCATCGCCAGGAGCGCGGTCGTCGCCTCGGATCCGGGGAGGTCGCTGCGCTCTTCACCGTCGATCCCCAGGGCGGCTCGTTCGATTTCGCCTGCAAGCACGTCGAGAAATGCGAGCAGCCGGCGCTGATCGGTTTCAAAGGCGCCGGCTGCAAGGGCGATCGTGTGCGTCGCGGCACCGGTGAGATCGACCACCGCAGCGCGGCCATAGCGGACCACTTCCCGCTCGGCCCAGGTGGAAAGTCCGACCGGCTTTGCAAGGGTCAGCGACAAACACAAACGATCGAGCAGCACTTCGAGCGTCTGCGCGATCTGCGAACTCCCTGAAAGCGACGGCAGGGTCACGTGGTCGGCCGCGGTCCGGGCCAGCTCGGGGATGCATTGCCCCAGGCTCGCGCCAAGCGCGGTTAGCGTGCGTACTGCAGACATGGGAATACAGCGGGTCGAGAAGGTTAGCTCGCGCTAATTCCCCGTCGGCGGCATGTCGGCAGCAACGAGAAGGGCGGCAACGACGACAACAAGGGTCAGCATCTAAGTGAACGAGCCTCCGAGCAGGTGCAACGTTGCTCCAACCATACGTCCCAGACGGGGCCGAAAGCCCTACTGAAATTTAAGTAGAGCCGTTCCAAGCAACTGCTACCCGTCGCCGAGCAGGCCGACGCGGCGAGCCGCCGCGATGGCCTCGGCTCGGCCATGACACCCGAATTTGTCGATGACGTTCTGGATGTGGGTCTGAACGGTGTAGACGGATCGGCCCGTTTCAGCCGCGATCTGCTTGGGTGTCATGCCGGCGGCAAGATCGCGAATGACGCGCAGTTCCTGCGGCGTCAAGAGCACCGTGGTCGGGGGTTCGTGCCCAGCCTCGAGGTGCTTGGCGACGCGCTCCAAGTATCGCGCATACCCCCCGAAGCCGAACTCGCGGATCGCTTCGATCACCCCGTCTGCGTCGTCGGCCACGTACGACGGGCTTTTGGCGGCGCGAGCAAAGTCTTCAACGGCCAAACGCATGCTCTCGACGGCCCGGTGCGATCGCGTCTCACGCTTGAGCAGACGAGCCGCCGAGGTATGACGGCCCGAGACGACTTCGGCGAGTACGAGCATCAACAACGCAAAATCGAAGATGACCGAACCAAAAAGTTGGGTCGGTTTTTCCGTCTCGTCGATGAACCTCAGCGTCTCGGCGACCACGTTGCCGCTCTCCTTCGTCCGGCCGTCCAAGGCGAGTACGAGCGCGTAGGCGGCGCGAACCGAGGCCCGGTCCGGAGCGTGCGCCTGACGATCGAGAATGCTTCCGAAGAGACGGTGCGAGTCCGCGTAGCGCCCTGCCCACGCATGGCGGTGCGCTTGACTCGAGGCGAGATACGTGCCGAGCACGATCGAGTCCCGACCCGATAGTTCGGTGAGCTGCTTCTCGATCTGCGCCGCGCGCTCGGCGTTCCCGCGACGCGTCTCCAAGCTCAACATCGAGATGAGCGCGTTTTGCAGGTCGGAATAATCGCCGGCGCGCGTCGCTGCGTTTGCCGCCTGTTGCGCGAACCACAGACTCTGCGCTGAGTCGTTCTCCACGAAAACGGCGAAGTTCGCGAGGTTTCTGAGCGCGCGCGATGCGATGCTCCACAGTGCACTGCCCGACGCAAGTTCCGCGGCTTCCGACCAGTTACGGCGCGCGTCTTGCGCATCGCCCAGCGCGTCGTACACGTTACCGATGCGAAAAACAATGCGAGCCAACGACTCGTCCTGGTCGACGCCCTCGATCCCGGTGAGCGCGGAAGCGAGGAGTTTGCGCGCTTGCATTTCGTCGCCGGCGCCCGCGTACCACGTTGCCAAAAGCGCTTGCGCTTCGGCACGAGGGGGCGCAGCCAACGCGGGCTCGTCAAGCAAGCCGGCCAATAATTCTTGGGGGCTCGCCTTGCGATTCAAACGGTGAACGGCTAGCCGCAGCGTAAGCGCGACGCGTAACTCAGCGGATTCGATCGAGCGCATCGAGCGCGAGATCTTGCGATCGCCTTCGTCGTAACGGCCGCGCGCCAGATCGAGCAAACCCCGCAACCCCAGCACCACCGCGTGCTTTTCGAAACCATCACCGAGCGGCGCAGCCGTCAACGTTTCCAACTCCTCTGCAAAGCCGCTGTCCAGCAGCCGCACGCCGTATTGTCCGAGCAGTCGCAACGCATCGCCGGAGGATCCCGAGTCCACGTACAAACGGAGCGCCGGCGCGATGCGCCCCGTGTTCTCGAGAATCTGACCCAACTGGGTGAGACGCTGGCGCTGAAGCCCGCTGCCGCGCAGCTCCACCTGATGGCGCGCGAAATCGCGGAAGAGGTCGTGGAGGCGATATCGCCCGGGCTCCGTCTCATGGATGAACGCGACGCGGGCACGAAGATCTTCCATCAAGGCATTCGCGCCGTCGAATCCGGCCGCCACCATGACGTCGAGATCGATCTCGGCCAGCAGAGCGGCGGTCTCGATGAACCGTTGTTCCTCGTCGCTCAGCGACTGATAGACTTGCTCGGCGAGATAGCGATAGATCATCTCGCGGGTCATCGAGGAGATGTGGCGCAAATCGACCGAGCGCGTCGACGAGCGCAACGCAAACGTCATTGCGGTCGCCCAACCCTCGGTGAGCTGCAGGAGCTCCACGAGCTCCTCTTCGCGTACACCCAGCCGGAAGGCATGCGCGGCATCCTTGGCTTCTTCGATCGAGAACTTCAAGTCGTGCTCGTCGATCGCAAGATCGCTCTCGCCGTACGCAAGCCACGTTCCGATCGGCAATCCGCTCGTCGCGCGCGAAGCGACGATCCACTGAACGCGTCCCTTGGTGCGATCGATGAGCGACGTGAGAAAGCGAGCAACCTCTCGGTCGGCCTGTGCAACATGCAAGTCGTCGATCGCGATAACGCCGCGATACGATCGCAGGTGCGAGTGCATCCAGAGAGCGAGATCGCTTCCGGGGGAGGCCGAACCGGCATTTTTTTCGTGGGCGCCGGCGAGCGTCGTGCGCGCATCGGGCGCAATCTCCGCTAGCGCGTCGGCGAACCCGCGCAGAAAGCCGAGCAGACCGGCATGCTCGGGCAGCACGTCGTAGCGGACGTGCGGTTCGGCGAGCGTGTCGAGGTACTGGCGCAGGGCGACGGACTTGCCGTAGCCGGCCGGCGCAACGATCAGCACGACACGTTGCATCGCCGCCGCGGCGATGCGGTCGATCACGCGCCGGCGAACGATTGGAACGAAGACCCCGCCCGTCTCGATCTTTCCGTCGGGGCGAACCGGCCGTATCATCTGCTCCTAAACCGAGCCCTCGAGAGAGGGCTCGTACTCTTCCTCGCCCTCATAATACCCTAGGAGCAGCTCCTCGACATAGAGTAGCCGCAAATCGCGATCGAGCTGTGAATACGCCGCCGCGTTTTCGGCACGAAATTGATCCCAATCGGCTTTGGAATTCCAAACGTCCATGCACACGTAGAGTCCGGCCTCGTTCTTGTGCCGGAACAACCGTGTCCGCCGATAGCCCGGATGCCGCGAAAACAGCGCCGCCCACGGTCCGCTGCGGCCATAGGCATGTTCGAACGCGCGGGCCTGCGCAAGATGGACGCGATACTGGTAGAGCACTTCGATCATCGCTGTACTTCGAACTTTGCGGGCCGGGGCACGTCCCCTTTGCCGATCGTGCGGCTGACGTCGAAAGCGATCAGTTCACCAAGGGCGTCCAACCGCGCAGCGAGCCAGGCGTGCTGTGCCGGGCAGGTGATCTCCCCCAGCTCGAGCACCAGCGCGCCGTCGTGCGCGTCGACTTGGCGAAAGCCGTAATAATCGCGCAGGCCGATGCTGAAATCGTCGGGCATGAAGCGGAACGGAAAGAGCGGTTCGTAGAGCGCGCGCCACAGCCGCGCCGCGCGCGCACCGGCGCCGTTGTGATAACCGATCGACGCACCGCTCGTGCACCGCGGCGACGCGCCGTCGAAGTGAATGAAGATCGCCATCGAAACGGCGTACCGGCCGCCGAAATCGGCCGGCTCGCGGATCACGCGCAAGCCGTGAGCGCGCAGCACGCGCGTCGCTTCGTCGGCCACGATCGGCGTCCACTGACGCTCGCCTCGCGCGCCGAGGTTGCAGGCGCGATGCGGAAAACGCGCGCACGATGCCGGGCGCCCTTCATGACCGGCGGAGATCAAAACGTCGGCGTGTATCCAGGCAGCCAGCAGCACAGGCAACATCACGAACCTCCAAGGAGCGCCGCCAGCGACGCCGATGGCTCGACTTGTAATTCGTTTCGCAGCGCATCGCGATACTGACGATAGTTGCGTAGCGCCGCCGCGCGATCGCCGGCAGCGAGATGCGCGCGAATCGCGACTTCGCGCGCCAGTTCGTCGCACGGATCTTGTTCGATGACGTCGTCGACAAAGGTCAGCGCGGCGTCGGGGTCGCCGCACTCGAGTGCATCCGCGGCGAGGCGATGCGCGATCGAGGTCCGCAATTCGTCCAACCGCCGGATGGCGGGTTCGAGCCACTCCCACCGCTCGAGTGCGGCCGAGCGGTCGGCGCGCAGACGATCCCAGGCGCGACGCAGCGCTGCACGGTCGCCTTCGCGCAAGCGATCGTGCGAGCGCAGCACGATCGCCGCCCGTTCGATCTCCCACACGTCCACGAACGCGTCCGCGTGTAAGCGATACCCGTCGGCGTCGCGCTCGATGAGATCGTCACGCTCCAAGTGCGAACGCAAGCGGTGCAAACACACGCTGACCGCATTGCGCGAGGCAAACTCGTCGAGATCCGGCCACAGCATGGCCGCCAGTCGCGCTCGCGTCGTCGCTTCGCGGCGTTGCGCGAGCGCAGCAAGCAGTTCGAGCTCCCGGCCCGAGATTCGCACCAGCGCACCGTCCACGCGTACGCGCCCCGCGAGCAGTTCGATCGCGACCGGCGCTGCCTCGCTTCGATCGCGTGTGATCTGCGTGATGAAACTCGAAAGCATGCCGACATTCTCGTACTGGTTTGCGAACGCCGTAACCGCATGGATGAAGGCCGGTGCGTCGCAGCGCGATGCCGCTTCCCTCGCGGCCGCGCTCGCTGCGTCGAAAGATTCCGGTTCGCAAAGCGCGAGGGCGACGGCCGCGAGCGCCTCCACGAACGGCACGCGGATCTTCCGCGCGATCTCGAGCGACGCATGCGCGAGCGCTGCCCGTTGCGCCTCGTCACGAGAACGCGAGAGCGCGATGAAGTGCCCGAAAACCACGAATTTCGGGATATCCGCCGATCCCGGCAGGAGGCTGCGCCCGCGAGCGATCCCCGCCAAGTACGCGAAGCCGCCGACACCGTTGCGCGCCACCACGGTGTCGAGATCGGTCGCGAGGTCGTTGAACGCCGCCCGGTCGCCGGCAAACCACGCCGCGATCAGCGACTCCGCTTGATCGAAAGCGAGAAAATTCGGCAGGGCAGACTGCACCGCGCGTTGGTGTGCGCGAGCGAGAAACTGACGCTCGAGCGACCACTCGCCGCGCACGCGCGCGATATCAGCGCCGAGCGAAAGATACGTCCCCGACGCAGCCACGTGCATCCGGTCGATCAACGGCAAGGCCGCGTTCAAATCGCGCTCGGCGAGATCGAAGTTTCCGCGCCGCGCGCGGAGCAATCCACGGAGATAGAGCATGTGTCCGGCGAGCAGCGTCTTGGGCGGATCGGTGACGCCGTTCTCGCTGCAGAATGCCGCAATCTCCTCGAGCGCTTCGTCGAAGCGTCCGACGTAACTCATCAACAAGATACGAAAGACGAAGACGTAGTAGCGCTCCATCGCCGACGAATCCGGCGCCATGGTGCGCCACACGGTTTCAGCTTCGTCCAGCAAGGCGAAGCTGTCGACGCAAAAAATTCGCATGAGCGCCGTCACGCCCCAGAGCCGCGGGTAACGCGCGACCAAAGATCCGTCCAGACTCGAAAGCGCGCGCGCATAGCGCATCGACGGGGCCGGATCGCTCACGACCTCGTGACGGCCGAGCGCGTGCGCCGCCGCATGCTGATCGCCGCGCGCGAGATGGAGTTCGGCTGCGCGCAGAAAGGCCCCACGGTCTTCATGCGCGCGGGCAACGCGCTCGAGCAACGCGTTGCGCCGCTCCTTCGAGCGCTCGCGCAACAGCGACGCGACCAACGGGTGCAAAGCAAAGACCCCGTCCGCAGCTCGCTCCACAAAGGCCGCATCACGAGCAAACGCACCGAGCTCGTCGACGACGGACGGATCGTCGAGCCCCGCGCGTAGATCGTCGGCGTCGGCTTGCGGAATCGCCGCGCACAAAACGAGCGCCTCGAGCAGCCGCGCCTCGAGGCCGCCCAAGACCTCCTCCGCGAGGTAATCGTGCAACTCGCCGAACGCAACGTCGTCGAGGCGCTCGAGCAATTGCTCGATGCGCCCCTCGCTCGCGAACCGTCTTAGAAGGAAGACGGCGACCGGCCACCCTTCCGAAACCTTGGCGATCCGCCCGATCGCGCGCTCGTCGGTCACGAACGGCGCGAGGATCGCACGGATGTCGCGCTCGTCGAAGGCAAGGTCCGCGGCGCGCAGCGTCACGATTTCATGCGGAAGGGCGAAGCGCGTCAGGTGAAGCTTGAGCGGCTCGCGGCTGCACATGACCACGGTGCGGCCGGCCGGCCGCACCTGCAACATGCGAGCAAAGAGGTCGCGCGCGGCCGTGGCCGCCTGCAGCTCCTCGACGCCTTCGAAGACGATGCAGCCGTCGACGGGTTCGCGCCAGACGTCGAGAGCCGACGAAACCCGGTCGGCAACGCTCGTTCCACCCTGCGCCAGCATCAGCTCGCGCTGCGTCAGGTCGGCCACGCGCCTGGGGTCCTCGGCGGCGAGCGCCGGGATCACGCGCCGGGCCAGGTCGAGTTCGTCGCGTACCCCCGAGCAGTCGCAGACGCCTCCCCCACCGCGCTGCGCCAGGTACTGGCGCACGAGGGTCGTCTTCCCGAAGCCGGCTGGGGCGACGATGGCAACCAGCCGTGCATTCACGCGACGCAGCCGCTCGAGAAGCGCCTCGCGATGAATGAGAACACCCACCCTGATGTAATCGGTTTGTAATCTCGATGTAATTAGGCCGTAAGTCCCGGGAAAGCGACCGGCCCTATGGTGAGGAGGCCAGCCGAGCCAACGGAAAGGCAACCATGACCGTCGTCAGTACTCACGCGAACCCCACGACCGTGCTCGTCGTCGGCCCGGAAGCGTCGGTTCGTACCGCCATCGCCCGTTTGCTTTCATTGGAGCCCGGCATCGTCGTCGCGGGGACCGCACCGACCTTGGCACAAGCCGCCGGGATCGACGCCGACGTCATCATCGACGAGACGCTGCTTCACGATCTCAAGAACCTTTCGATCGCGGATTTCATCGCCATGGTGAAGAGCCTGCCGCTCGCGGCACCGGCCGCGTCGTCGCGCCACCTGCGCCCGGTCGCGAGCGGACGCGACGCGCACGCGGCGCTTTCGGAACGAGAGCTGCAAGTGGTCCGGCTCGTCGCCGAAGGGCTCTCCAACAAACAGATCAGCATCCGCCTCAAACTCTCCGACAAGACCGTGAAGAACCATATCTCGCACATCCTGGCCAAACTGCATCTCTCGGCTCGCACGCAAGTCGCCGTGCACGCGCTGCGAACGGGACTCGTTTAGACGACTCGATCGATGCGCTGCGTGCCAGGCACGTGGCACGACTGCGTCGCACCATCGAGACATGCAGCGCATCGACGGACGTCTCATCTTTTCGGCCAGCGATCTCAACAACGCGCTCGAGTGCGAGCATCTCACCGAACTCGAAGCTGCGGCTGCGCGCGGTGAACTGATCCGCCCGGAACCCGGCGAGAGCGCAGCGCTGCTGGCGCGCAAGGGCGACGAGCACGAGGCTCGGCAACTGAGCCGCTATCGCGCGCAGTACGGTGACGCGCTCATTGCGTTTCCGCTCGACGTCGAACGCACGCTCGCCGCATTGAACGCCGCTCAGAGCGCAACCGCCCAAGCGATGGCCTCAGGCGCGCCGCTCATCTATCAGGCGACCTTCTTCGACGGCACGTTCCTCGGTCGCACCGACTTCCTGCGCCGCGTGGAACGGCCCTGTACGCGATGGCCGTGGAGCTACGAGGTCATCGATGCGAAGCTCGCGCTCGTCCCCAAACCGTACTACCTCGTACAGCTCGCGCACTATAGCGCGCACGTTGCGGCACTGCAAGGCACGCCGCCGCACGCTATGCACGTGCTTCTCGGCAGCGGCGCCGAGCGCGCATTTCGCGTCGACGATTTCGCCGCGTACGAGCGCCGTTTGCGGGCCCGCTTCCTCGCGGGGATGGCGAACGGATCGAATCCGACCTATCCGCTCGAGTGCGCGCACTGCGAGATCTGCCGCTGGTTCGAACGCTGCGCGGCGCAGCGCCGGCGCGACGATCACTTGAGCCTCGTCGCGAGAATTCGCGGCGATCAAATCGTACGCCTCGAGAGCGCCGGCATTACCACGATGACGCAGCTGGCCGAGGCAGCGCCGCACGACCGGCCGATACGCATGGAAGCGACGACCTTTGCGACGCTCCACGCACAGGCGGCGTTGCAGGTCGAGGGCGAGCGCGAGCAACGTCACGTCTACGAAATCCTCGATGCGCAGCCGGGCACCGGCTTCGACCTCTTGCCGCGGCCCGATTCCGGCGATTGTTACTTCGATATCGAGGGCGATCCGCTTTATGCACCCGAGCGCGGGCTCGAATATCTCTTCGGATTCTACGCTCCCGACGAAGGGCGCTACGACGGCTTCTGGGCGCGCTCCCAGGCCGACGAGCGCGCGGCATTCGAGGCCGCGATCGACTTTATCTGCAAACGACGCGCGCGCTACCCCGCCATGCACGTCTATCACTACGCGTCCTACGAGATCAGCGCGCTGCGCAGACTGATGGGCTTTTACGGAACGCGCGAGCGCGAGCTCGACGATTTGCTGCGCAACGGGGTCTTCGTGAACCTCTTCACGGTCGTACGGCAGGCGCTGCGCATCTCGCAGCCTAGCTATTCGCTCAAGAAGCTCGAGCCGTTCTACGGCATGGAGCGCGCAACCGACGTGCGTCGCGGTGACGACTCGATCGTCATGTTCGAGAGCTGGCTCGCCGGCGGAGGCGACGAAATCCTCGCGGACATCGAGCGCTACAACGCCGATGACTGCCGCTCGACGCACCTGTTGCACGACTGGCTGCTCTCGCTGCGCGGCGCGGGGCCCTGGCACGAAAGCGCACCCGTCGATCCACCCGACGACGGCGGCCGTAGCGAGCTCGCCGCGGCGCTACTGCGCGGCATCGCCGCTCCCGCGTCGCTCGCCGCGTTGCGTGCGAGCGACGAGCGCGCGCGCGCCCGCTGGCTCCTCGGCCATCTCGTCGACTATCACGCGCGTGAGGCCAAGCCCGCGTACTGGGAGTACTACGACCGCGTCGAAAACGTCGACCGGCTCGTCGAGTTCGATCACGAAGCGCTCGGCGGCCTCGTGCTCGATCGTAACGCCGCGCCGTACAAACCGGCAGGCGGCCGCAACTACGTCTACCGGTACCGGTTCCCCGATCAGACGCACGCGTTCGCGGTCAACGACAAGCCGCACTGTCCCGACGCACGTATCGGTGCCGGCGAGATCGTCGCAATCGACGAGCGCGACCACGTGCTCGAGATCAAGCTGAACGCGGCAATCGTGCCCGAGCGCTTGCGCGCGCTCATCCCCGGCAAGCCGCTGCAAACCAATTTTCAGCGCGCGGCGCTGGCGCGCATTGCACAAGCCGAGCTCGACGCAACGCTCGACCAACTGCCTGCCACGCGCTCGTTGTTGCTCGCCCTGCGTCCACGCACGCGCTCGCCGCGCGCCAGCATCCAACCCGCGACGGTCGACGCCCCTTCGCTCGGCGCCTTGATCGCCGACCTCGACGGCAGTCATCTCGCGATTCAGGGGCCGCCCGGAAGCGGCAAGAGCACGCTTGCGGCGCAGATCATCGTCGATCTTCTCGTCGCGGGTAAGCGCGTCGGCATCGTGGCGACCGGTCACAAAGCGATTCACAATCTTCTGCACAAGATCGAAGCCGACGCGGCGACCCGCCGACGGCGCTTTCACGCACTGCAGAAATACTCGCCGACGACCGAAGGCTCCCAATACCAAAGCACGGACCCGGCAAGTTGGGTCGACGTCACGAGCTCGAACGACCGCTTCGACGCCGACCACCAGCTCGGAGCCGGGACCCCGTGGCTCTTCACGCGACCCGCGATGGCCGGGCGCTACGATTATCTGTTCATCGACGAGGCCGGGCAGATGAGCCTCGCGGACGCCCTGGCCTGCTCGCTTGCGGCGCGCAACGTCGTTTTACTCGGCGATCCGCTTCAACTCGCCGGCGTCTCCCAGGGCTCACATCCGCCGGGAACCGATCTCTCGATTTTGCAGCACCTGCTGGGCGCGCACGAGACGATCGATCCGCGCGAGGGGATCTTTCTGGACCAATCGTATCGCATGGCGCCGGAGATCTGCGAATTCATCTCGCACGCGATTTACGAGGACCGGTTGCGCGCGGCGCCGTGCTGTCGGTCCAACGCGATCGACACGCCGCGTCTGCACGGCAGCGGCCTCTACTACCTCCCGGTCGAGCACGCCGGCAACGCGCGTTCGTCCGACGAAGAAGCGCAGGCCGTGACTGTGGCGGTGCTTGCGTTACTCGAGGGCACGGCGACGATCGGCGGACGGCCGGCCCGGTCCGTCGACACCGGCGACATCATCGTGGTTTCGCCCTACAACGAGCAGCGCAAGAAGATTCGCAAGCACTTCGAGGACGCGGGGATCGGCGCGATACGCGTTGGAACGGTCGATAAATTCCAGGGACAGCAGGCCGCGGCCGTCTTCTACTCGATGGCGACGTCGAACGACGCGACGCTGCCGCGCGACCTCGAGTTCTTGTTCGAGCGAAACCGGCTCAACGTCGCGATCTCGCGTGCGCAGTGCATGAGCGTGCTCGTCTGCTCGCCCGACCTGCTCAACGTCCGTTGCTCGACGCCCGAGCAGATGGCGTTGGTCAACCTTCTCTGCGCCTTCGTGGAGAAGGCCCGCACTCGGGAAACGCTGCTGCCCCGGGTCGAGGAAACGAGGTCCGAAGTCCACTAGGGTCGATGAGGACCGCTTTGACGACGAGGCCAGGGTACGCGGCGTTTTCCGAGAAGGACGCGCCCATGCAGCAGCCCCGCCCAAACTGGCTGACTGGGATCGTGCTTCTCGCGATCCACGTCGGCGCCGTTCTCGTCTTCGTCCCGGCGTTCTTTTCGTGGTCTGCCGTTCTCGTAGCGGTCGTGATAACCAATCTCACCGGTGGCCTTGGGATCACGCTCTGCTACCACCGCGCGTTGACGCACCGCGCCCTGCGAATGGTGCGTCCGCTCGAGATCTTCACGGCGATTCTCGGGTCCTTGGCGTTTCAGGGCGATCCGATCGATTGGGTCGCAACGCATCGAATCCATCACGCGTACGCCGACCGCCGTGGCGATCCGCACAGCATCCGGCGGGGTCTCTCGTGGGCGCACGTCGCCTGGCTCTTCGGCCGCAACGAAAATCGGCCAACCGACGCGCAGCGCAAACGCTATACGCCCGATCTCTGGAACGATCCGGTCTACCAGGCCCTGCGCTACCTCTACGTGCCGATGCAGATCGCGCTCGCGGCCGTGCTCTTCTACTTCGGTGGCTGGTCGTGGGTCGTCTGGGGAATCTTCGGACGCCTCGTCTTCACCTATAACGCCACGTGGCTGGTCAACAGCGCCGCCCATGCCTTCGGATACCGTACGTATCGTACGCCGGACCGTTCCGTGAACTCGTGGTGGGTCGCTCTGCTGACCTGGGGCGAAGGGTGGCACAACAATCACCACGCCTTCCCGTTTTCGGCGCGCCACGGGTTGCGGTGGTTCGAATTCGACCCGACCTGGGTGATGATCAAAGTGATGGCCGCGCTGAATCTCGTCGACAAAGTGCGCGTACCGACACGCGAGATGCGCGACCGGCTCGCGTCGGCGCAGCGCGAACTAGAGTTGCGCTACTTCCGGCGCATCATGATCGAGTAACAAGCTAGACCGCGACACGTAGTAAAAAGGAGAGAACCCGCCGTTCATGCGGGTTCTCATTTCAGACGTGACGCTGCGAGCGGAAAACCTACAAGTCTTCCGGATTTATGCCCTTTATGCGGTCGTACTGCGTCTTCTTCGGCGCGGCGTGCACCGCGAGATGATCGTCGTACTCGCCCTCGTATTGAACCGTGAGCGGTTCACGATTGCGTTCGTACGCGCTCATCAAACGGCTCATCCCGTCGCCGCCGCCCGACATGACTTCAGCCAGCGCCGCATCGTCGGCAGTCATCTGGTAGCCGTTCATCTCGACTTGCGTACGCGGACGGCCGTCGTCATCGACGTCTTGACCTTCAGGCTCGATCTCGATGTTGCGATAACGCGACATACCGGTACCGGCCGGGATCAGCTTGCCGATGATCACGTTCTCCTTCAGACCTAGGAGCGGATCGTATTTGCCCTTGATCGCGGCATCGGTAAGAACGCGCGTCGTCTCCTGGAACGACGCCGCCGAGAGGAACGACTCGGTCGCAAGCGATGCCTTGGTGACACCGAGCAACACCGGCATGGCCGTTGCGGGCTCGAGACTCTCGCCCTTGGTGCGCTCGTTGGCTTCGCCGAACGCCGCGGCTTCGACCACCTGGCCGGGGAGCATCAGCGTATCGCCGCCTTCGACGATCTTCACCTTGCGCATCATCGAGCGCACGATGACCTCGACGTGCTTGTCGTTGATGTCGACGCCTTGCGAGCGATAGACCTTCTGCACTTCCTGGACCATGTAGTTCTGCAGCGCGGTCTCGCCCTTGATGCGCAGGATGTCGTGCGGGTTGAGCGAGCCCTCGTTGAGCTGATCGCCCGCGGCAACCTTCTGCCCCTCGTGGACGGTGAGGTGCGTGCCGTGCGGAATGTCGTACTCGTGTTCCTCGCCGGTCTCGTCGACCACGAAGACCACGCGCTTGTTCTTGTCGTCGCCGAACTTGATCGATCCGGCGACTTCGGTGATAACCGCCTGACCCTTGGGCTTGCGCGCCTCGAAAATTTCTTCGACACGCGGAAGACCGGTGATGATGTCCTCCGTTGCGACGCCGCCGGTGTGGAAGGTACGCAGGGTGAGCTGCGTGCCGGGTTCGCCGATCGATTGCGCCGCGATGATGCCCACCGCGGTGCCGATGTCGGCACGATTGCCCGTCGCGAGATCGCGCCCGTAGCACATCGAGCAGACGCCGTACTTCGATTGACACGTAAGCACCGAGCGGATCTTGACCGTATTGATACCTGCGTCGACGATCGCCTTGGCCTTCTCCTCGTCGATCTCGTCGTCGCGCTTGACGATGATCGCAGCGCGTCCCGAGGCCGAAGGATCTTTGACGTCCTCCGCCGCACGGCGGCCGATGATCCGATCGATCAGCGGCTCGATGATCTCTTTGCCGGCGCGGATGTCGCTGACGGTGATGCCGTTGGCCGTCGCGCAGTCGTCCTCACGGATGATGACGTCTTGTGCCACGTCGACGAGACGGCGCGTGAGATAGCCCGAGTCCGCCGTGCGCAGCGCGGTGTCGGCGAGACCCTTGCGCGCGCCGTGCGTGGAGATGAAGTACTCCAGCACGGTCAGGCCTTCTTTGAGCGACGCCTTGACCGGAATCTCGAGGATGCGGCCCGATGGGTCGGACATGAGCCCGCGCATACCGCCGAGCTGCTTGACCTGCGCGATCGAACCGCGCGCGCCCGAGGTCGCCATCATGAAAACGGGGTTGAGCGGATTTTGCGCGGTTTGCATCGCGCTCGTTACCGCGTCGCCCGCCTTCGACCAGATCTCGATCGTCTTGTTGTAGCGCTCGTCGTCGGAGATGAAGCCCTGATCGAAGAGACGGTGCAACTCGTCGACTTCGTGCTGCGCCTGGTCGAGGATGTCGTGTTTGGTCTGCGGGACGACGATGTCGTTGATCGAGACGGTCGTTCCCGAGAGCGTCGCGTAGTGGAAGCCCAGCTCCTTGATCGCATCGAGGAAGCGCGCGGTCTCGGCGTTCCCGTACTTACGATACGAGTCGGTGATGAGCTTGCGCAGCGAGCCCTTGTCGATGATCCTGTTGACGAACTCTTTGTTCCACGAGGTCGGAAACGCGAGGTTGAAGATCACGCGACCGACGGTCGTCTTGATCGTTTCTCCACGCCAGCGCACGTAGATCCACTCTTGGAGCGTGATGTTGTGCGTCTCGTAGGCGATCACCGCTTCCTTCGCGTCGAAGAACGTCGGAATCGCCCCGGGCGCGTCGGCAGCCGGCGCGTTCTTCTTCTTCCCGCGCTTGATGCCGTCGTACTCTTCGGTCACCGCTGCTTTGGCCGGACCGGTGTACTCGTCACGCTGGAAGGTGAGGTAATACAGACCCAAGACCATGTCTTGCGTCGGGATCGACACCGGGTTGCCGTAGGCCGGCAACAAGATGTTGTTCGAGCTGAGCATCAGGATGCGCGCCTCGGCTTGCGCACCGGCCGAGAGCGGCAAGTGCACGGCCATCTGGTCACCGTCGAAGTCCGCGTTATACGGCGTACACACGAGCGGGTGCAGATGGATCGCCTTACCCTCGACCAGCACCGGTTCGAAGGCCTGAATGCCGAGGCGGTGGAGCGTCGGTGCGCGATTGAGTAACACCGGATGCTCTTTGATGACCTCTTCGAGCACGTCCCAGACTTCCGGACGCACGCGTTCGACCATCCGCTTCGCGCTCTTGATGTTGTGCGCGAGGCCGCGATCGACGAGCTTCTTCATCACGAACGGCTTGAAGAGCTCGAGCGCCATCTCTTTGGGCAAGCCGCACTGATGCAGCTTGAGCGACGGGCCGACCACGATGACCGAACGGCCTGAGTAGTCGACGCGCTTGCCGAGCAGGTTCTGACGGAAGCGACCTTGCTTCCCTTTGAGAATGTCCGAGAGCGACTTGAGCGGACGGTTGTTGGGGCCCGTCACCGGCCGCCCGCGGCGTCCGTTGTCGATCAGCGCATCGACCGCTTCTTGCAGCATGCGCTTCTCGTTCTTGATGATGATCTCGGGCGCGTTGAGCTCGAGCAACCGCTTCAAGCGATTGTTGCGATTGATGACGCGGCGATAGAGATCGTTCAAGTCCGACGTTGCAAAACGTCCACCGTCGAGCTGCACCATCGGGCGCAGTTCCGGTGCGATGACCGGGACGGCGGAAAGCACCATCCACTCCGGGCGATTGCCGCTGGAGATGAACGCTTCGACGACTTCGAGGCGCTTGATCGCCTTGAGCCGCTTCTGACCGGAGGTCTCGCGAAACTCCTTGCGCAGCTCTTCCTGCAACCGCTTGAGGTTCATGTCGCGCAAGAGCTCGCGAATCGCTTCGGCACCCATCCCGGCTTTGAAGCGATTGCCGTACTTGTCACGCGCTTCGCGGTATTTCTGCTCGGAGAGGACTTCGCGCTTGGTCAGATTGGTATCGCCCGCATCGATCACGACGTAAGCCGCAAAGTAGATCACTTTTTCGAGCTGACGGGGCGACATGTCGAGCAAAATGCCGATGCGTGACGGCACACCCTTGAGATACCAAATGTGCGAGACCGGCGTCGCAAGCTCGATATGACCCATGCGCTCGCGGCGGACCTTCGCGCGCGTGATCTCGACGCCGCAGCGATCGCAGATCATGCCTTTGAAGCGAATGCGCTTGTACTTACCGCAGTGGCACTCCCAGTCTTTGGTGGGGCCGAAGATCTTTTCGCAGAAGAGTCCGTCGCGTTCGGGCTTGAGCGTGCGGTAGTTGATCGTCTCGGGTTTCTTGACTTCGCCGAACGACCACGCGCGGATTTGCTCAGGTGAAGCCAAGCCGATGCGCATCGCATCGAAATTGTTGACGTCAATGAGATTCAAGTAGGAGAACTCCAGGTATCGGCGCCCACCGGGTCGCTTACGCAGGGTTACCGCAGCTCACGTTGTCGTAAGGGGTCCCACCGTCGCTCCACCGGCCGAATCAGGCAACCGCTCTCGTCAGAGCGGCCTGGTCCGGGCACAGACCGATAGTATACCATCAGGCCCAACACCCCTCAAGGGGCGCCGGTTGCGCTTGCTCGCCAGGGGCTCCCCTTTCACCAGCGAAACGGTAGCCTGCCTAAAGGCTGCTACTTCCCCGGGGGGCTTCATCGTGTTTCGACGACTCGGCGTTGTGCTTTTTTGCGCGCTCTTTCCGTTCGGTATGGCCGTTGGCCCCGCGACCGTCACGGTGACGCCATGATACGCGCGATCGCTATGATCACGGCGCTGGCTCTGGTAAGCGGCTGCGCCTCCGTCCAGACCTTCCCCTACCCGACGACGCCTGGACAAGGACAATTCAGCGTTGTGTCGCCGAGCGGTGCGACCGTCTCGTCGATTTCGCTTACCGGTGCGAGCACGTCGACGACGGTGACGGTCAGCGAAGAAGGCTACAGCGGCAACTTTACGGCGACCTCGTCGAACACGGCGGTCTTCACCGTTGCCGCGGCGACGACGTCAGCGACGCGCGTCCGTGATACCTCAGGCGCGAGCGCCACGAGTTCTGGCTCGTTTACGCTGACGTCCGTCGGCGGCGGAACGGCGACGATCACGTTCGCGGATTCCAACGGCCACTCGACAACGCTCTCCGTGGGCGTCACGACGACCGAAGGAGTCGTCAACAGCAAGGGCGGGTAAAACCTCCTCGCCTTGGATGATGCCGGCATGCGCGCCGCGCTGCGCGCCGTCTTCGACGCGGCGGTCGAAGCCGCGGATCCGCGCCGCGTCGTAGCGGCCCATCTGCCCGATCCGCCGAAGAGCGGCCGGGTTGTGGTCGTCGGCGCCGGAAAGGCGGCGGCGGCGATGGCCGCCGCGCTCGAAGAAGCGTGGCCCGACGTTCCACTGGCGGGAGCGGTCGTCACGCGCTACGGTCACGCCGTGCCGACGCGCCGCATCGAGGTGATGGAAGCGGCACATCCGTTGCCCGATGCGAACAGCGGACGCGCCGCCGAGCGCATGCTGGAGCTCGTTCGCGGTTTGACCCGTGACGATCTCGTAATCGCGCTCCTCTCCGGCGGCGGATCCGCGCTGCTCGCCAAACCGGCCTGCGGACTGACACTCGCCGACCAACAAGCCGTAAACACGGCGTTGCTTGCGTCCGGCGCTACCATCCACGAGATGAACGCGGTGCGCAAACATCTCTCCGCGATCAAAGGCGGGCGGCTTGCGCTCGCCGCAAAACCGGCGCACGTCGTGACGCTCGCGATCAGCGACGTTCCGGGAGACGATCCCTCGATCATCGCCAGCGGGCCTACCATCGCCGACCCGAGCACGATCGCTGACGTGCGCGCGATCGCGCGACGCTACCGTATCGATCTGCCCGCGACCATGGAAGAGACGCCGAAGCCGGGTGAGACCGACGAGGACTTCCGCCTCGTCGCAACGCCGTCGCAAGCGCTCGCCGCCGCCACGGCCTTTGCGCGAGAACGCGGATTCGACGCGGTCGATCTGGGCATTCGCGGGGGCGAAAGCCGCGCGCTCGGCGTCGAAATCGCACGCTCCGCGAAATTGTCGAAACCCGGAACCATGCTGCTCTCCGGCGGCGAGACCGTCGTCACGCTCGGTGCGGACGAGCCGCACGGCCGCGGTGGTCGCAATCTGGAGTTCCTACTCGCGCTCGCGATCGCGCTCGACGGCGCCGAAAATATCTACGCGATCGCCGGCGACACCGACGGTCGCGACGGATACGAGGATGCCGCGGGCGCGTTCGTGGCCCCCGGCACGTTAGCGCGCATGCGCAAGGCCGGTATCGATCCGCAGAGGGCGCTCGATCGCCATGACAGCTACACAGCCTTTGCGGCCACCGGAGACCTTCTCGTCACCGGGCCGACGTTGACCAACGTCAACGCATTACGCGCCGTCGCAGTCGCACCAGCCTAGACCAAGTCTCGCCGGGTAGAATGTCCCTACTATGACGATCGGGATCATCGGCGCGGACGACCGCGCAGTAAAGATTGCACGCATGCTCAAGCACAGCGGACACACCATCTGCTTCAGCGATCCTCGAGACGAGCGCATGTCGCGGGCCGCGGCTGCGGTCGTCGGCGAAGATACGTTTGCCACGACGCCGTACCGCCAAGCAGCCACGTGCGACACGCTGGTGCTGACGGTGCCGTGGCAGGACCTCGAGCGCACGCTCGCCGCACTCGGAAGCTACAAGGACGGCATCGTGGTCGACGCGACGCGTCCGCCGGATTTGGGTCGTTTGAGCGGCGCGGAGCTCCTGGCGCGCAAACTCGACAACCGCCACATCGTCAAAGCGTTCGTCGAGCCGCTGGAAACCAGCCAGTCGATCAAGGTGGCGTCGGACGATCCCGAAGCCCGCGCCGAAGTGGAAGCGCTCATTGCAGCATGCGGGCGCCAGCCGCTCGACGCCGGCCCGCTCGCAAACGCGCGCGGCATCGAACGCGGCGCGGCGGTTCAAAGCTCCCCGTAGCTGGGTACAACGGTGTCGCTATGGCCATCATCGGCATCGTCGGCGCAGACGCCCGCGCCGTCGCGATAGGGCGCGTAATCCGCAAGGCGGGACACACGGTATGCTTCAGCGACGTCAACGACTATCGCACCTCCATCGCAGCCGCGGACATCGTCGGCGACGGCGCGTATGCGGCCATGCCCGACCGTCAGGCGGAGGCATGTGAGACGATCGTCCTCGCCGTGCGCTGGCAAGACGTCGATCGTGCGCTCGAAGCGATCGGCAGGTTTGAAGAGGGCATCGTCGTCGACGCAACGCGCCCGCCGAGCCTCGGTCATCTGAGCGGAGCGGAGTTGCTGGCTCACAAACTCAACAATCCTCGCGTCGTAAAGGGCTTCGTCGAGCCGCTCGAAACGGCCGAGTTCATCCGCATCGCGTCGGACGACGTCGGCGCGCGCGCCGAAGTCGGCGAACTGATCGCGCGCAGCGGACGCACCGCACTCGATGTCGGTCCGCTCCAGCGGGCACGCGATATCGAACGCGAAATCGCCAAACAACTCACACTATAAACGAAGGCGTACCCGCACCTGCACCGTACGGCCTACCGGCCAGTTCTGCGGCACGTAGCCGGCGCGACCGTACGTCCACGGCACCGCTTGCGTCTGGCCGTCGTTGGTCGGCACGCCGTTGCCCAGCGTGTACGGCTCCGAGTAGCCGCCGGCTGCTTCGTACGCCGCGGCATAAAGGGGATTGCCGCCCGCGTACCCGGGCGGCCCGATGAGATAGGGATTGCCTTGATATGAGGTCGCTGCCACGTTGTCGAGAACGTTCACGACGTCGAGTATCAACGTGACGTGCGGCGTAATATCGTCTTCCATGTGTAGATTCACGTACGTCTCGCCCGGCGCGTGCAAAGAATTGGGAAAATCGGCTTCGGGCGTGCCGAGATTTCCGATGTAGGGGTTCGTCGTCGCGTTATACGGCTGGGCGGGATTCTCGAGGAAGTAGTAGTTGTACCCCGGATCCCAATAGTTGTCGTTGGGAACTTCCTGCGGCTTACCGGTCGTCGGGTTGAAGATCCACACCATTTTGCCGTTGCCGTACGGGTATCCCGATTCGAACGAGAGCGACGGCGTGACGCGCAGCTTGCGATCGCGCGTGTGCCACTCGTACGAGAGGGTTGCCGAAAAGTTCGGCAGATAGCTCACCGGAAAGAGCACCCCCGCGGCGACGGCCGGCGCGTTGAGGTCGTTGTACGCAAACTGCGACGCGCTCGACGAGTAGGCTCGAATGAAATTGGTATCGAGCGTCAATCCTGCCGCGCTAAGCCAAAACTCCGCGCCCCGCGCGCGCAGGTCGCCGACGTTGGTCGGTACGCCGACGCCGCTCGGCACCAGTCCCGACTGCAAGGCCGATCGAAAGTTGTACGGAAGGACATCGATCAGGTTCTGCTCGTTGACGTCGAAGAGCGTTGCGCGAAACTGCACGCGCGTTCCGCCCTCGAGCGAGTAGGTCAGATCGTTGCCGACCTCGGGCGCGAGTTGCACGAACGGCGCCGGGCTGCCGTTCGGCTGCACGTTCGTCGAATCGACGCGATCGGATTCCAATGGAAGGGGCGCAACGGTATTACGATCGTAGGTGACGCGCGCCGCCACGTCGTTCGTCAGATCGTATGCGGCCGAAAAATGCGGATCCAGAGCGCCGTCATCGTAGATCGAACCGGAGCTCGGAATGATATGCGTGTCGGTGAAGCGCGCCGTTGCCATCAGATCCAGTCGCGGCGCGACGTGCCAGGTGTCGCCGAAGTAGGCCAGATACGAGATTAGCGTCGGCCTCGACGTGATGAACTCGCCGGCCGTCGGAACGACCTGATCGAGGAACGATGTGTTGGTGCGGTACTCGGCTCCGAAACGGAGGTCGTGATGCTCGCCGATGATCTCCTCGCCGTCGTAGCCGATCCCGGTCTCGCGGCTTCCCTGCGTCTGCGAGAGCGAGATGATGCCGTCCGGCCAGCCGTTCTCGTCCCAAAACGGACCGCCGGCTTGCGAACCATATTGCGACTGATAGAGCTGCACGCGCGAGAGCGAATGCGCGCCGCTGTGCAGCCATTGCGTCTTGAGGATGCTGTACGAGCCGCGAATGCCCGAAGCGTAGTCGACCGGCGCGTTAGGATTGACTTCACCCGGGTACGTGACGGGTGTACCGCTCGCCGTCTCACCGTCGAACGCGCCGACCGTTTCGCCCGCGTACGGCGATCCGTACTGGTCGTACGTCGCTTGTCCGACGAGCCCCAAGATCGAGAGGTCGTCCTTCGAATCAACGCGGTAATGGACGTTCGACTCGAACGAATACTCGCCCCGATTTTGCAGCGCGAGGCCGTACGTCCCCGCTTCTTCGGGGTAGAAGGAACCATTGCCGTACAAAAAATACTGGCTTCCCGTCATGGTCGCGAACGCATAGCGCCATTTCAGGTCGGGCGATGCTTCGAGCACTTGCAGCGACGTCTGCTGGAACTGTGCGCCGATGCCCACGCCGCTTTCCAGTGTAATGCTGCCGGGGTACGTCCCGATGGCGGGGATTTCGTCGACCACGCCGCCGAGCGAGTTATCGCCCTGCGTCGCGTATCCGGCGAGGGTCGCGGTCGTCGATGCGACGCCGGTGGTCGGAAGCTGCGCGCCCACAATGTTGCCGCCCGGCTCGGCAATCAACCCCTGGGGAAGCGGCACGGAGTCGTAATCGAAGATCGCGTCGGAGACTTTTCCGCCGCGTAAGATCGCGTTCGCGAACGGATCGAGCACGACACCGGGCACCGACGCGATCGCGCCCTGCACCGTGCCGCCGATGTACGTTGCCAAACCCGATGACGAGACGGGCGGCGAGAGCGCTCGCGCTTGCGCACCGCCGATGGTGAACGTATCGCTCGTACTTCCGGTCGAAAACGCCGTGCTCGCAGCACGTACGTTCGCGATCGTTTTCAGCTCCGCGACGAGACGAAAGGAAACGCGCGCTGCTTGCCCCGGTAAGATCGTAATCCCGGCCCGCGAGACCGGCTGATAGCCTGTCGCGTGAACGGAGGCCGTGTACGTGTCGGCTACGATGCCCAGGATGTCGAAGCGTCCGCGCGCGTCGCTCGACGCGCTATACACGCCGGACGGTGAGGTCATCGTGACGCGCGCACCGGCGATCGGGCCGGAGTCTGTGGCGACGACGCCGACCAGCGTGCCGGTCGTAGCTTCGGC
>DATJRM010000041.1:0-3253 GCA_035504755.1 Candidatus Acidiferrales bacterium | reverse complement strand
GCACTTGCTCTCTCGGGTGAATTTACCCACGTCTTTCGCCGAACATTTTAAACGATGCAACCACCAAAATTGCGCGTGATGACCGTGTTCGGCACGCGCCCCGACACGATAAAGATGGCGCCGGTCGTCCACGCCCTCGCGGCCGAAGAAGCGATCGACGATCTCGTCTGTGTCACGGCGCAGCACCGGCAGATGCTCGACGATTTGCTCGATCTCTTCGAGATCGAGCCGGACTACGACTTGGACATCATGACCGAGGATCAAACCCTGACGCAGATCACGACGCGGGTGATCGAGGGTATGGAGCCCGTGCTGCAGCAGGCGAAACCGGACGTCGTCCTCGTGCACGGTGACACGACGACGAGCACCTCGGCTGCACTGGCGGCCTTCTACCAGCAGATTCCGGTCGGCCACGTCGAGGCGGGGCTGCGAACGAACGATCGCTGGCTCCCCTATCCGGAAGAGATGAACCGGCGGATCACCGGGACGATCGCGTGTTACCATTTCGCACCGACGGCTCTTGCGTGCGAGCATTTGCTGCGTGAATACGTGAGCGCGGACGACATCATTGTGACCGGCAATACGGTGATCGACGCGTTCCTGGAAACGGCAGCACGCGCCGGCCTCCCGCAACCGCCGCGCTTCGACGAACTCGATCGCACGCGACCGATCGTGGTCGTGACCGCGCACCGCCGTGAAAACCATCCGTACATACGCGAGATGTGCGAGGCGATGCGCGAGATCGCCCGGCTGGAGATGCGGCCGCAGATCTATTGGCCGGTGCACCCGTCGCCGCGCGTGCGCCCGGTCGCGTACGAGGTTCTCGGCGACGTGCCCGGCATCGTGCTCGTCGAACCCGTCGATTACGCGCAGATGGTGGCGGCGGTCAAAGGCGCGACGTTCGTGCTGACCGATTCGGGCGGTTTGCAAGAGGAAGCACCGACGCTCGGTAAGCCGGTGCTGGTCATGCGGGAGGAAACGGAGCGGCCCGAGGGATTAGCCGCCGGAACGCTCGAGCTCGTCGGTCACGATCGGGAGGCGATCGTCAACGCTGCCAAGCGGCTGCTGACCGATGCGGACGCGTACGCGCGGATGGCACGCGCGGTCAACCCCTACGGCGACGGGCACGCGGCGCCGCGGATCGTTGCCTGGCTTTTAGCGCGTTTGCGCGGCGGGGCTTACCCCGTGCCCTTCGACGCCGGCGTGGCTCTCTGAGGCCGGGCGAACGACCAAGACCGGCACCGTCGCGCGACGGAGCACGCCTTCGGCGACGCTGCCGACGAACAGACGCGCAAGTCCCTTGCGGCCGTGCGTGCCGATGCAGACGAGGCCGGCGCCGTTCTCCTCGGCAAGGCGAAGAATCTCGTCGACGGCGTCGCCTTCGCCGGTTGCGGTGGACACGTTGATGCCTTTCGCCGCGCACGAGCGTTTCATCTCATCCAACAATTCCTTGCCGGATTCGCGTAACAGTTCGACGGCGTCGACCGGATACGGCGTCTCGTAGCCGGCGACGGCGATCAGTTGCGAAACGTCCACGACGTTGACGAGCAGCAGCGACGAGTGATCCTCGAGCGCGACACGCACGGCTAGGTCGTAGGCTTCGCGCGCCGCCTCGGATTCGTCGATCGCAACCAAAATTGTTTGAAACATTTTTACGTCACCTGTTGAGTTTGGGTAGTTCGTATATCAAGTGACTCTAGCCGACAAAGCTTCAGCTTTGGCGGATAGAGTCTACCATGTCCGCAGTCCGGGTGCGAGGGGTACGTTGCTGTGGATCAATTCGGAAAACGGACCGATGTAGGCGAGTATCGCTAGGACGATCGCAACGGCACCCCAGCGGAAGAGATGCTCGAGCGCGGGCGGGGTGTGACCGCTGGTCTGCGGATCCGCGGTTGCGAAGTCGGCTGCCGAGTCGTGCGTCTTTTCGTTCTGTAGCGACGTGCCGATCGCGACCGTCGCAAAGAAGCAGATGCTGATGAAGAGGATGACGCCGCCGGCGGCCGCGAGCAACATCGCGGGCTCCCACGCCTGCGCGACGCCGTTGCCGGCGTAGCCGACGTCGGCGGTGCGCCGCGGCGCACCGAGTAGCCCGGCATAGTGCATCGAGAGCGACATAACGAGCATTCCGATGAACCACAGACGCGTCTGCCAGAGCGCGATCCCTCGTCCCCACAACTCGCGTCCGGTGAGGCGTGGAATCAGCCAATACGTAGCGCCGAGAAACGTAAGCGCTACCGGTCCGCCGACCGTCGCGTGGAAGTGCCCGACGATCCAGATCGTGTTGTGAACGAGCGTGTCCATGCTATACGACGCGTTGATCATCCCGCCGAAACCACCGAGGATGAAGAGCAGCATGCCGTATGCCGCGCCCGAGAAGAACGGGTCGTTCCAGGGCAGCGCGGCGACCGTTTGCACGAAGCCGTGTTTGCCCTTCCTGACCGCGGCCAGCTCGAACGAGGCGAAGATGGCAAACGCGGTGAGGAACGACGGAATCACGACACCGTAGGTCAGGACGGTGTGCAAAAGCTTCCATCTCGGCGAGATACCGGGCTCCATGAACTCGTGGTGGATGCCCACCGGCGTCGAGAGCAGCAGCAACATGATGAACGTGAGCCGGGCGAGCCCGTCACTGAAGACGGTTCCACCGTAGCGCGTCGGGACGATCGTGTACCAAATGATGTAGGCGCCCATGATCCAGAAATAGACCAGCGGGTGCCCGAAGTACCAAAAGAACATGCGCGTCAGCATGACGTTGATACCCGCCGTCCAGCCGAACGACCAGGGAATCAGCAGCAGCATCTCTGCAACCACGCCGAGCGTCGCGATGATCCACATCAGGAACGTGCACGCCGCCATGAATACGGCCAGCGGAACGGGCTCGCCCGGATGGTTGCGCCGGAAATAGACGAGATTTTCGAAGAGCTCGTATGCGACGACCCAAGTCCCGAGGATCAAGACCGTCGCTCCGAGATAAAACGCGGGGCTTGCCTTGAGCGGTGCGTAGAACGTATAGAGCACCGTCGCATTGCCGCTGAGGATCGTCAGCGCCGCGGCAAGCGTCCCGGCGAGCATCATCCACCAAGCGACCCAGGCAACCGCGAGCTTTCGATCCGGTCGTGGGATGTTGCGATAGGTGACGAATTCCGCCAGCCCGGTGATGAAGAAGGTCGTGAACACGATTGCCATCAGCACGCCATGCGCGGTGAGCATACGATAGTAGTCGAACCAGCCGGGCGCGCCGATCGCTCCGGCG
>DATJRM010000040.1:0-10088 GCA_035504755.1 Candidatus Acidiferrales bacterium | reverse complement strand
GCGAAGCGGGTTATAGCGGCGCGTTCAATGTCGTCGGGACGAGCTCGGTCGCAACGGTTGCGTGCATTCCCGCGAACTGCACGCCCTCGAGCGCCGGCGGAACCGTCTCGATGACGATTACGCCGGGCGGTGCGGGCACGGGAACCGTCAGCATCGTCGACACCAACGGCGGCTTCGCGAATCTGCCGATCACGGTCACGGGCTCGGGCGGCGGCGGTGCGCTCGTTGCGCCGTCGTACACGATCGACAAGTATCCGGTGCCGGTCCCCTCGGTCGGTCCGCCTCGGCTCTACGGCGTCACGGTTGGTCCCGACGGGCAATCGCTGTGGGCCGTCGATCGCGGGGACCAAACGCTCGACGTCGTCGCCTCGCCCAGCGCATGTAGTTCGTCCACCTGCAGCATCGCGACGATTGGAATCGGATTTTTCGTATCCGGCTACGATCTGGAATCGATCACGTCGGCGAGCGACGGCAACATCTACGTGAGCGACGTCGGCAACGGTAGCACCGACCTCGGTGGGCTGTATCAACTCACCGGCTGCAGCGCCGCGGGCCCTTCGTGCGGCAGCTCGAACTCGCAGTCGTTCCCGGTTACAACGCCCGCCCCCGGGCCGCTACTCGCCGGACTGGACGGCAATCTCTACGTCGGCTCGCAAGCCGACAACGGCCAATCGTACGATTGGGGCGCCCCGATCATGATCAGTTCGACGATCGGATGCTGCAGCTTCTCCTCGGAGGTGATGATCTGGTCGCCGGATCTTTCCGCCAGCGCGTCCTCGATCAACGGCCTGGCGATCGACGCGTCGGGCGCGACGCTGTGGTACACCGACGGTGCAGACGGCAACATTGGGTTCGTCGCGGTACCGTGCACGACCCAATGCCCCGCAACCGAACTTCCTGACGGCGCGTACAGCGCGGGCAGTATACGCAGGCGCTCGCTCGTAGCGCACGCCGGCAAGAAGATCGTCCACCCGTACGCACAGCGCAACCTGCGCCATATCTTGGTGCTTCCCGGCACAACGGAGTTGAGCACCGCACTGAACGGCATCGTCTCGGGCCCCGACGGCTATCTCTATATCGCAGATCCCGGCAATCACGCGATCGATCAAATCGATCCGACTCTCTGGGACGGCAGTAGTGATGGCAGCTACACCCCATGCAACGGCGCCACAACATGCCAGTACACCCCGATACCGCTGCCGCAAACAAGCGGCATGCCGATGAACCTCACCGTCGGTCCTGACGGCAACATCTGGTTCACCGACACCACCGGCTACGTCGGCTTCGTCTCGGTGAATAGCTGCACGTCATCGAGCGGGTGCAAGGCCTTCGAATACGCTGTAGGCGGCTCGCCCTGGGGCATTACCGCCGGTCCCGACGGCGACATCTGGTTTACGCTCTCGTCGCCCGACGGCAGCGGCAACACCATCGGAAAGGTGGTGCTGCAATGACCCGCCGCGTCATCGCGTCGTTCGTTGCACTGGCATGCTTGACGGCATGCGGAGGCGGAGGCGGGAAAGGCTCGCTCCCGCCCGCGGCTAGCGCGCCGCAAACCAAAGAGATCGGCACCGCAACGTTCTCGCTCAAACTGCCGGGGAAGAACACGATGACGAAGGTGCGGCGGCCGTACTATCAGTCGCAAGCGACGCAGGGCGTCGGTATCGACTGGACGTCCTCGAATCCCGCGTCGCCCGACTACGCCGCAGCGATCTCCGCGACGTGCCCCGGCACGCTACCCGCCGGTGTGACGTCATGCTCGATCGACGCCAACGGCGACACGGACTATAGTTTCCAACTGCAGATCCCCGGCGGAACGTATGACAACTTCACGGTGACGACGTTCGATACGGGCCCGGTCGACTGCACCCAGACCGGCAGCTGCACGTTCACCGGCAACGAGCTTGCGCAAGGCCAGGTCGCCGCACCGGTGGCGATTACCGCGGGCGCGTCAAATACGATTCCCAGCCTCACGTTCTACGGCATTCCCGCTACGGTGAGCTTCGTCGCAGGACCGGCACAGTCGCACGTCGTGACGTACGGCGGGAATCTCGCGGTGATCGGTGATATGCCGCAATCGTTCTTCGTGCAGGCCGAGGACGCCGACGGATTCCTGATCTCGAGCAGCGACACCGGCGCCCCAACGATTACCGTAACCGAGTCGGCGGGCGACTCACCACAACACTTCACGGTCGCGTCGGTCAGCAGCAACGAATACACGCTCACGGCCGTCGATGGATCGGCCAACGCGACGATCGACGCAACGGCGACACCCGGCGGTACGGGTCTTGCGGCGGTAACGAACGCCGTTACCGTGACACCGGTCCAAGAGCTGTGGACGTCGCAGGAGCTGGGGAATCTTCCGGATGGTATTTTTGGGTATCCGCTGTACGGCGGCTCGAGCCCGGGCGGTGCCGTCGACATCTACGACGACCCGATTCCCAATCCGCTGTGCAACGCGGTGTCGACGAACTGCAGTTTCTACAACGCGGCGATCGACCCGTCCAGCAAAACGATCTACGCGACGTTCATCAACGGTTCGGATGACATTCCGGGCGTCTACGCCTTCACGCAAGAAAGTGGAACGCAGGGCCTCGTCCCACAATCCTCGGCCGCGTACAACGGCGCTGCCGGCGACGACTATGATTCGATGGCGATCGATTCGCAGCATCACGGCTTTCTGATCGACACCGACTCCGGCGTCGTTTCGCTCGAGGCCTATTCAACGGCCTCGAACGGCTGGTCGCAAATTACGACATCGAGCGCGGAGGCACTCGGAACGGCGACGAGCGTGGCGGTTGCTCCGACGGCGTCAAACGTCCCGAGCGCGCTCGTTGGAACCGTGTGGGTCGGCCTCTCGGGCGGCGGTCTCTTGGTCTATCCGGCGTTCAGCGGCACGTTGACGTCGACCCCCGCAACCGTCTCCGCCGGACCCACGTACGCCGTCGGCTTCGACTCCGCCGGCGATCTCTGGATCACCGACGAAAACGACGTCTACATCTATCGTGTGTCGGGCACGGCAACCGCGCCGTCGATTAGCGAACTCGGCAGTGCATCGCTTGCCGATTCCCCGTACATCGGCGCGAGCTTCGGCGCGGCCGCAAATCAGGAGATGTGGTTCGGCGAAGGCGTCGGCTTGGGAGAAGGCTTCGACTTCTACCAGGCGACGTGCAGCAGCACGTGCACGATCGCGTCGTCGAGGGGCGTGTTGCAGCCGAACGTTGGTTCCTGGGCGGCGTTCGTCACGCCCTAGCGCAGGAAGAACACAACCGTCATGATCGCGCCAATCGCGATCACCGTCCAGCGGCCGTACGCCGCGGGGATGCGCCGGAAGAGATAGGCGCCGACGTAGCCGCCGGCGAGTGCCAAGACCGCCATCGGAATCGCGTAGCCCCAATCGATGATCCGTGCGATGACGAATGGGATGATCGCGAAGCCGTTGATCGCCACCGAGAGCACGTTCTTCATACCGTTGGTCGCGTTGAACGTCGGTAATCCCGAGAACTCGAGGATCGCAAGCATGAGGATCCCAATGCCGGCCGTGAAGTAGCCGCCGTACACAGCGACGGCAAATTGCGCGATGAATTGCCAGGTCTGGTGTTCGGGACGGCCGCCGCGCGGTTTCGAAAGCCACGGGCTCGCCGCGAAGACCAGCGTGGCAAAAAGCAACAGCCACGGAATCAACCGGTTGAATGCGGCCGGCGGCGTGACCAGCAGCAACACGGCGCCGAGCAACGAGCCGACGACGCTGATGCCGAGCATTGCGTAGAGCATACGCTTATGCGGCCGCACGTCGCCCCAATAGGCGCGCGCGCCACCGATCATCCCGACCGACATCGCCGTATTGTTGGTCGCGTTGGCGGGAATCGCCGGCACGCCGGCAAGGATGAGTGCAGGGAAACTCAAGAAGCTGCCACCGCCGGCGATGCTGTTCATGGCGCCGGCAAAAAACGCTGCTCCGATCGGGAGCAGCGCCCTAGCTTCCAGCAGCGCTCTTCTCGCGTTTCGTAACGCGGTAGACGCGGCGCACCTTGCGCAGCCCCTCGAGTTTGGTGAGGATCTTGTGCAAGTGATCCAGATCGCGAATCTGCACGGTAAGGCTCGTAACCGCCATACCGTCTTTGCGTACGCGAGCGGTCACCGAGCTGACCGTCGTCTTGAGCTCGGCGAACACCGCCATGATGTCTTGCAACAATTGCGGGCGGTCCTCAGCCTCGACCTCCACGTCGACCGCGTGCATCATGTCGGCGCTTGCAACCCATTGCGCCTGCAAAATACGTTCGGGCGTTGCGCTCATATAGGCGACGTTCGGACAATCGGCACGGTGCACGCTCACGCCGCGACCGATCGTCACGTAGCCGATGATCGGATCGCCGGGCACGGGCGAGCAACACTTCGAAAGCCGCACCAGCACGTCGTCGACGCCGGCGATGCGCACGCCACTCGCACGCCGCGCCGCCTTGCGCGCCGACGGTTTGCGAATCTGCGTGAGATCGACGACATTGTCGCCCTTGATCTCTTCCCGAATCCGGTTGACGACCGATTGTGCCGAAGCGTCGCCGAAGCCGATCGCCGCAAAAAGATCGGTCGGCGTCGCATAATTCATACGATGCGCGATGCGTTCGATGAGCTCCCCGCGCGCCGCATCCGGGCGCAGCCGCTCGCGCGCGAGCTCTGCTTCCACGGCCTCTTGGCCCGCCAGCACGTTCTCCTCACGTTGCTCTTTGCGGAACCATTGTTTGATCTTGTGTTTGGCGCCGCCGGTCTTGACGATGGAAAGCCAGTCCAGCGACGGACGGCCGCTCGATTTATTGACCAGAATCTCGCAGATGTCGCCGTTTTGCAGCGCGCAGTCGAGCGGCACGATTCGGCCGTTGACCTTGGCGCCGACGCAGTGGTTCCCGACGTCGGTATGGACTTGATAGGCGAAGTCGAGCGGCGTGCCGCCGGCCGGAATCGAAAAGACGTCGCCGCGCGGCGAAAAGACGAAGGCCTGCGAGTCGAAGAGGTCGAGCTTGAGATTCTCCATGAACATGCGCGAGTCGCGCATGTCTTTTTGCCATTCCAGCAACGCGCGCAGCCAGGAGAGTTTGTTCTCGAACTGGTCGGCCTTACTGCCTTCTTTGTACCGCCAGTGGGCGGCGATGCCGTACTCGCTCGTGCGATGCATCTCCCAGGTGCGGATCTGAATCTCGAGCGGCTCGCCCTGCGGACCCACGACCGTCGTATGCAGCGACTGATACATGTTCGGCTTGGGCATCGCGATGTAATCTTTGAAGCGACCAGGCAACGGCGTCCACATCGCGTGGACGGCTCCCAGCGCCGCGTAACAATCTTTGACCGAGTCGACGATGATGCGAATCGCCGTGAGATCGTAGATCGTCGAGAAGTCACGGCCCTTCTTGATCTTGGAGTAGATCGAGTAAAAATGCTTCGGCCGGCCCTGAATTTCGGCATTGACGTTCATGCTGGCGAACTCGCCCCGCAGACGCTCGATCGCCTCTTGTACGTCGTTCTCGCGCTCGCGCCGCGTCTTTGCGACGCGCTCGACGACACCACGATAGCCTTCAGGGTCGAGATTGCGCAAACATTCGTCCTCGATCTCCCACTTGATCTTCCAAATTCCGAGGCGATGCGCGATCGGGGCATAGATATCGAGCGTCTCGCGTGCGATCGACTGCCGCTTCGCGGGCGGCAGACTCGCCAGCGTTCGCATGTTATGCAGCCGATCGGCGAGCTTGATGATGATGACGCGAATGTCGCGCGCCATCGCCATGAACATCTTGCGCAGGTTTTCGACCTGCGCGTCTTCTTTGGATTGATAGGGAATGCGGGTCAGCTTCGTGACGCCATCGACGAGATTGGAGATCTCTTCACCAAACTCGGCGGTGACCTGTTCGCTCGTCACCGAGGTATCCTCGACGACGTCGTGGAGCAAGGCGGCCGCAATCGTCTGGCGGTCCATCTCGAGCTCGGCCAGGATGCCGGCAACTGCAAGCGGATGCTCGATATACGACTCACCGGAGGCCCGGCGCTGCCCTTCGTGGGCCCGGTCTGCCACCTCGTAGACACGGCGCAGCCATTCCCCGTCGAGTGAGGGGTCGTAGGCTTGGACCGCGCCGACCAGTTCCGCTATCGTCATGAGAGTATTAGCCTATACTCTCACAACCTACGCCGGCGTCGCAACGGCTTCAGCCCGGCGCCGGGCTCTCCTTGCCGAGGGTCTTGCGGAAATCGATCGAGTCGATCTTTCCGTCCGGGCCGATCATGAGCTGCTCGTAGATCGAGCCGGCGCTGCAGTCCATCTTATACGTGTAGCCGGTCACTCCGGCCGGGGCACCCAGAACGAGAAACGTCCCCAGCCATTCGGTTTTGACGAGCGCGCCGTAGCTGCTCAATGCCTTCGACATGTTGTCGACCGCGTCGGCGGTGAGCGCCTGCGCGGCCTCGGGGCTGTAGTGGTTCTTGTCGATCACGCCAACCTGCACCGCGACGAACTCATGCCGTGCGATTGCCGTGATCGCGGGATTTTCCGGCGCGAGCGACGGGGTCGCGGTCGGCGACGGCGAGGGATGCGCGCGCGCGATCAGCAGCGCGCTAATAATGAATAAACGAAACAACCTCGGCTCCCGGCAGTGCCGCGCGCCCCGCGAGCGCGTCGAGTTCGATCAGGAATGCAAACGCATCGATGTGCGCTCCGAGACGTTCGAGCAGCCGGCGTGTCGCCGCAGCCGTTCCTCCGGTCGCGAGCAGATCGTCGACGACGACGACGTGTTTCCCGTTTTCGAGCGCATCCGAGTGAATCTCGAGCGAGTTGGTGCCATACTCGAGTGCATACGACTCGGACAGCTTGCTGAACGGAAGCTTTCCGGGCTTGCGCACCGGAACGAAACCCGCGCCGATGGCATACGCGAGCGGGGCGCCCAGCATGTACCCACGCGCTTCGATCCCGACGACGTAGTCGACGTTCCGGTTCTTGAATCGATCGACGAAAAGATCGATCGCTTCTTTGTATCCCCGCCGGTCCTTCAGCAGCGGCGTGATGTCGCGGAAGAGGATGCCGGGCAGCGGAAAATCGGGAATCGCTCGAATGAGTTCTTGTGCTTTCACCGGACGTGCATTCGCGAGAGGCCCGGTCGAGCCTGCGGCGTCTCGGGATCGCGCTCGCATGCTCGATTGCCGTGCACGAAATCGTCGCCGCATTCATCCCTCGCGCAGCGCCGGTGGAACCTGCCCGCGAGTCGATCGTCGCACGCGTCACCATTGCCCGCATCACTCCCACGACCACGCCGGCGCCTACGCCGACCCCGCCCCGCAAGGTTTTGGCGCAAGCGATCGTGGCCGCCGGAACGCACGCACGCATCGAATCCGTGAAACGCGTGGGCGCAAAACGCCCGACGCCGCCCAAGATCGTCCTCGTCACGCCCGACGTCTCGCTGCCGACCGGCGGTGAAGGCGCGGGAGCGCAGAACGGCACCGGTGCCGGTAGCCTTTCCGCGGTAAACGGCAACGGCAACGGCGCGGGCGCAAACGGTAGCGGAAACGGTGCGGGACTGTGCGGCGCCGTCGACTTCGAAGCGAGCGGACCCGCGACATACGATCCGCAGGCCGGTGATTACGTGCGTAACAACATCGTTGCAACCGTCTATTACGCCGACGGCTCCTCGGAACAGATTCCGCTCGACTGGACATGGCACTTCAAGAGCGAGGACGACGATCCGTTCGCCTCCGATGCGCCGATGCTCTTCCAGTTTCCACCGCCGGACAAAATCGCCGGCGAGCCGCCGGCGATTCAGTACATCATCGCGCACACGACGCCCGGCGGGCGCACGCGGCTCAACGACCGGTGTCCGAATATCCCGCCGCCGCCCTCACCGAACCCGTAGCCCGAGCGGTAGGGCAAGTAACTCGCGCGCTTCCACCGGTTTGCTGAAGTGGAAACCTTGTGCCCGCTGACAGGCGAGCTCGATGATGAAGTCCCACTGTTCTTTGGTCTCGACGCCTTCGGCGATAATCTCGAGCTCGAGCGAGCGAGCCAGCGCCACGATCGCTCGCACGATCGCGCGGTCCTGCGGATCGTCGGCCGCATCGCGAATGAAGGTGCGGTCGATCTTGACGCCGCTGATCGGTAAGCGTTTGAGATAGCCAAGCGAGCTGTACGCGACACCGAAGTCGTCGACGATGATCCGTACGCCCATCAAATTCAACGTTCGCATCGTCATCAGAGCAACGTCGTCGATCTTCATGTTCTCGGTGATCTCCACCTCGAGACCGCTCGGCGGCAAACCCGTCTCGGCGAGGATCTCCCGAATGGTATCGGCCAGATCGACCTCGCTGAAATCGCGTGCCGAGAGATTGACGGCGACGGTGAACTGCGGGAATCCCTGCGCTCGAATGCGCACCGCCTCCAAGCAGGCTTCGCGCAGGACCCAGCGCGAGATCGGAACGATCAGTCCCGTTTCTTCGGCGATCGCGATGAATTCCTCGGGCATGATCTCGCCATGCTTGGTGTGCTTCCAGCGCAAAAGTGCCTCGGCTCCGATGAGCTCGCTCGTCTTGGCGTCGACGAGCGGCTGGTAGAGTACGTGAAACTCGCCGCGCGGAATCGCGTAATGCAAGTCTTGTTCCAGGCGCAGGCGGTACGGCGCTTGTTCGTCGCCACCTATGTCGAAGAAGCCGATGCGCGTGCGGCCGGTGTACTTCGCGCGATACATCGCCGAGTCGGCGCGGGAGAGGACTTCCTCAGGACTCACGCCGTCGTCCGGATAGGTCGCGGCTCCGATGCTGGCGCTCACGAAGAGCTGACGCTCGGCGATGAAGAACGGCTCTGCCAACGCGAGCTGAATGTCGGCGGTTATCATCGGCACGCTCATCGTTTGCCCGAGTTCGAGCATCACGATGAACTCGTCTCCGCCGCTTCGAAAAACGCTCGCGTTCGTGTCCACCGCGCGACGCAGGCGCACGGCGAATTGCCGCAGCAACTCATCGCCGGCGCGATGGCCAAGCGTGTCGTTGATGGTCTTGAAGCGATCGAGATCGATGAAGAGCACGCCAAGGCGGCGATCCTGTGCTTCGGCGTGAGCCACCAGCTCGGTCATCTGCTCCTCGAGCGCAAAGCGGTTCGGAAGCTGGGTGAGCGCGTCGAGGCGTGCCAGGCGAGCGAGATGATCGGCGGTTTCCTTCATCTCGGTGATGTCGAGTGCGACGCCGATCGCGCCGATGATCTGTCCGTTGGTGCCGCGCAAGGGTTCGACGTGATGCTGCATCCAGCGCCCGCTATGATACGACTCGAAGCGCTGCGAATCTCCGGTGAAGACGCGCCGGATCTGCTCGACGCGCGCATCGCCCAGCTCTTCCTGCGTGAAGCCTTGAGCGGAATGCGCCGTACCGACGAACGACGTGAAGCGCATGTCGAGGTCCACCGTCCATACCAATGCCGGCACTTGCTCGAGCAGCAGCCGCAGACGGCGCTCGGAGTCGCGTAAGAGAATCTCGGCGCGTTTGCGGTCGCTGACGTCGCGAAGCGAGACCAGCACCTCGTGCGAGGCCGGTTGAATGCGAATCTCCACCCACGTGTTCGTGGCCGGGAAAAATTGCGTGCGCTCGACCGGCATTGCCGTGTTGCGCACGTTGCGCATCTCGGGCAAGAGATCCGAAGCAAGCGGGTCGAGGATCTTGTCGACGCGACGCCCTACCAGCTCGGCCGCGGTGGCGTGCAGCAGCTCCTCGGCTTTTTCATTGACGTGCGTGAAACGCCAGCGATCGTCGACGATGAAGATGCCGTCCTGAACGCTTTCGAGCACACTGTATCGCCGCTCGTCGAGTTGCCGCCGTGACATCGCCCGGAAATAGACGAACATCACGGCGACCGTCGCAATGCCGAGCACGAGGCCGGCGATCGCGACGGCAAGGCCCGCAATCACAGGACGCCGCGCTCTTCGAGGGCGTCTCGCAGCGCCGTGCGCGAACGGACGTTAAACAGGTCGTACAGGGCTTGTACCTCCCGTTTGATCGTGAACTCGCTGCGGCTGAATCGCCGCGACAACTCTCTGGTATCCAGGCCTTCGCACAGCGAGAGCGCCAGCTGCCGC
>DATJRM010000039.1:0-65943 GCA_035504755.1 Candidatus Acidiferrales bacterium | reverse complement strand
GTCCGTAGGTTTCCGCACGCTTCGGATCGTTTGGCCGAGCTAGGCCAAGTAAAAAGTAAGGGATCGAGGTGCACCTTTCGAACCCAACGAGTCTATGACGCGCAGGAAAGAAATCCAAACAAAGAGAGCTAGCGTCGTCTGGCGCTTAACGATCAGGCTGACCGGTGTCATGCCGATTGTTTGGCGTACGCTCCTCGTGCGCCCTAACACGAAGCTCGCGATGCTCCACCGGTACTTGCAGGCTGCCATGGGTTGGCGCGAGTGCCACCTGTATATGTTCACGCTCGACGGTAAAGACTACGGCATCCCCGAGCGCGATCGGGACGTCGATCGCAAAGTCTACGATGCGCGCCGCTACACACTCGCACGACTTTTCCCCGAGCTTCCTTCCCGTTTTTCGTACGTCTACGACTTCGGAGATTGCTGGGAGCATACGATCGAGATCGAGGACGAGGAAGCAGCAGAGTATCGCAAGCAATATCCAATTTGCGTTGACGGTGCCGAACCGTGCCCTCCGGAAGATGTTGGGGGGCCGCCTGGTTATCGAGAACTGCTTCTTGCGCTACAAGACCCGAGCCATCCGCAGCACGATGATCTTCGTGAGTGGGCAAGATCGCGATGCCATTCAGGCCGCTTCTGGGCGCAGGACGCGACGTGGCGGATGCGCGACATACAGCGCGGACTGATTTAGCTCGCACGCTGCGCTTCGCAGTAAGGGGTCGGAGTTGGCCGACTTAGCCCAACTCAAAAATAAGGGGTCAAGCCGGCGGCCTCGTTGACAGATGGCACTACAATGTATTACATTGTAAGCGAAATGTCCAGCGCCGATGAAAGGTCCCGCGCTTGCCCCGTATCGTGGAGCCCCTCTACTGGGATGACAACAACGTTCAGCATCTCTGGCAAAGCCATAAGGTCACGCCGGACGAGATCGAGGAATTGCTATTCGGTGTTGACGGCGAGGAAGCGATCTATCGACTGCGTCGTGATGGCGACTTCTTGAAGGTCTTCGGTGAAACGGGTTCCGGGCGCTTGTTAAAACTCGTCGGCGAATTCATGGATAACGGACGGTTCCGCGTATTTGCGGCTCAAGATATGGACGAAGCCGAAAAGCGCGCTTTTCGGAAGGGATAGACACGAAAATGGCAACTGCAACGAAGAAGACCCGCGAGCAGATGATCGAGCAGCTTGCGAAATCCCAGGCCGATGAAATCGCGCACGCTGAGATTGTTAAGGGACATCGATCAGAGTCGCCCGTTTCTGTACGTCTCAGTGCGCCCTTGCTAGAAGCTCTCGATCGTTTGGCACAAAAAGAGCACCGGAAGCGAGGCAATTTGATACAGCATATTCTTTGGCAATACATTCAGGAGCATCAAAGAAAGAGGTGACCGCAAATCAAGACGAGATTTCAGTCGGCGCCGAGTTCAAGGAAATCTTTGCTCATATGGGTGCGGCGCTAGCGTACTTCCAACTGCTGGAGCTTCACCTTGCGTCAACGGTCGCTTTTGTCGGGCTTGAGCACCCAGTTCCCATGGAGGGCTATTTGCGTTTCGAGACCATCGCGCAAAGCTTGTCTTACAAGGAGCTTGTGAAGAGGTATGCCGAGGCAACGTTTGCTATCCCGGCCACGGCGGAGGGTCTTTTGAAACACGCAGAATTCAGAAATTCGCTCGCTCATCGATTTTTCGTTGAAAACGCGGGCCGTATTTATGCGAGCTCTGAGTCACGCAACAAATTGTGCGACGAGCTAATGGCTATCACTGACGATCTCGTGCAGCTCTCGCAGGCCTTGGCGATCCAGCATTCCCACTTATGCAAACAGCACGGGTTCAAGCCGCGCGACATGCGCGAGGCTGCGCTTGCGATTGTAACAGGAACTGCTAATGTTTTCGATCGCAAAGTACCGGTGGGCAGTAAGGCTGTTATCGTCTCGGCGTACCTGCTCTCAGCGGAATATGGCGACGTTCCGATCTTGCAGACCGCGGAAGGTGCCAAATTATTTCTCACTGCCACGGGCCTTGAACCGGCAAGTTCTAGGCGCGATGACGATTCGGACCTTCGCCCGTATGATGCGTTACGGGCCTTGTTGCCACTTGTGGTGGTTCGGCGGCCGAAAAGAAGCGGACCCTGGCATTACGATATTCGCCTGGGTGAATTCGGTGCGATAGAGGTTCGCCGCCATGAATCGAAACCGTTCGATTGGGATCTGAAGCTTCGCTCGTCTACTTAGGCCAACCGATTTCCGGATAGTTAGGCCAACCAAAAATAAGGGGTCAATCCACGCAAAACAAAAAACGCCCGATTTCTCAGGCGTTTCCAATTGGTGGAGATGAGGAAGACTCGAACTCCTGACCCCACACATGCGAAACAGAAAATGCAGTAAGGCGCGTTCTGGGGCCCTCCGCTGATGTTCGCCGGTGTTCGCCCACGTTCGGCTCTGTGGCCGAGTTAGGTCAAATCAAAAAGTAAGGGGTCGACGGCAAGTCGCCGAATCATTCGTCATGGCGCCGATCGTACGCGACTACACCGTGATTCTTACGCCCGAGCCCGAAGCTGGCGGGTATTCTGTCACCGTACCCGCGCTTCCCGAGGTTGCGACCCAGGGGGAGACTGTCGAAGAGGCCTTGGCAATGGCGCGGGAGGCGATCGAACTAAGCCTTGAGGTTCGCCGTGACGAAGGCGATCCAATTCCCGCGGACGTGACGCCTCTTGAGCAGCGGGTGCACGTGGAGATCGACGCAGCCTAGACGATGGGTGAACGGTTGCCGATTGTCAGCGCGAAAGCTATGGCGAGGGCCTTGTTGCGCGCCGGCTTCACGGAATTGAGGCAACGTGGCTCGCACCGTATTTTCGCGCTAGGTGTACGGCGGGCAATCGTACCGATGCACGCTGGCGATCTGAAACCCGGGACGCTGAAAGCGATTCTCGATGCCGCTGGTGTTACCGCGGATCAGTTGCGCGAGTTACTATAAGTTGAGGAGTCGTGATGGTTGCCAAAGTTGCGATGTCGTGCGTGCTGTCCAACGCTCTAGCGCTGACATCGATCTTTCTGCCGGCGGGAACGCTTGAGTATTGGCAGGGATGGCTATTCCTCGGCGTTAGCGGCGTTTGTAGCAGCCTAACGTTCTTGTATCTCGCCAAGAACGACCGGGAATTGTTGGAGCGCCGGCTGCGCGGCCCATTGCAAGAAGCGCGCGGAGCCCAGAAACTCATAGTAATGGCGATGTATCTCTGTTTTTTCTTCAGCATCGTGCTTTCTGCTCTAGATCACCGCTTCGGCTGGACGGGAGCCGTTCCACTGCTCGTGTTCGTCGGGAATCTCCTCGTCGTCGCGGGTATGTATCTCTACTTTCTGGTTTATCGCGAGAATCGGTTTGCCGCAGCGACGGTCGAGATCGCCGAAGATCAGCGTGTCGTCTCATCGGGGCCGTACGGCATCGTGCGCCATCCGCTTTACGTCGCGTTGGTGACCGTGGCGGTCGGCATCCCGCTAGCGCTCGACTCGTACTGGGGATTGATTTTCGTCGCGCCGATCGTGGCGCTTGTCGTCTGGAGGCTGCTCGATGAAGAAGCGCTTCTCGCAAAGAGCCTCAGCGGCTATGCAGAGTATCAGGTACGAACGCGCTGGCGGCTCATTCCCGGGGTTTTTTGACGCGGCCGGTGGTGGTCCGTTTTTGTAGCATGCAGAGGGCTTTGGGAGCGCGGAGCATCATGGACCGGACTCATGAACTTTGACATCGTCGAGGTTGTCCGGCAAAAGCAGCAAAAGCATCTGCGAAGCATTAGCATTGACAACGGCAAAGTGGTTGTCATCCCTGAGCTACCTCAGGGACGTGAACGAGGGAAAGAGATCGGGCCGTCTGAAATTGCGCGACTAGACGACTACCTAACCCGAAAAAACGCGCTCGACTTCGCAAGACAAAAACGCCTGATTTCTCAGGCGTTTCCAATTGGTGGAGATGGGGGGACTCGAACCCCCGACCCCTTACATGCGAAGCAAAAAATGCAGTAACGATCGCTCTCGCGAGAAAGCCAGAGATGGCGCGGGAGTCCAGGTCGTTTCTGGCTTCCGGATCACTGGTATTTCTGCCGACGTTCGCTGGCGTCCGCCGGCGTGCGGCTCTTTGGCCGACTTAGAAAATAAGGCGTCGGGAAGCCTGTCAGAAAACGATATAACCTTGACATTATATAATGTTAGGGCTATAATCTTGTGCGTGGAGTGGGTCGTCGAGTACACGGATGAGTTCGGGACGTGGTTTGACGGGCTCTCACCGGCCGAACAGGAGTCGGTTGCTGCTGCGCTCTTGCTGCTACGTCAAACGGGTCCAACGCTTGGCTATCCGCACTCGTCGCAAATCAAGGGATCACGACACGGTTCGATGCGAGAGTTACGGATACAACACCAAGGGCAGCCGCTGCGTGCGCTCTACGCCTTTGATCCACGGCGTGCCGCGATCATGCTGCTGGGCGGCAACAAGAAGGGCGATGACCGGATGGTACCGTCGCTTTGTGCCCCTCGCCGACGATCTCTTTGACGAACATCTGCGGAGTTTATGAACCATGGCTAAAAACATCGATACACTGCTGAAGAAGCTTCCTAAAGACGCGTTGAAGCGTGCTCAGGCACGCGCTGGTCAGATGATTGCGGAGATGCCGTTGAATGAGCTGCGCAAAGCGCGCGCGTTGACCCAACAGAACCTAGCGCAGACGATGGGCCTTACGCAGCCGAACCTATCACGCATCGAGCAGCAAACCGACATCTACGTGCAGACGTTGCGGAGCTATATCGAGGCGATGGGCGGCGAACTCGATCTGGTCGCGCATTTCCCCGACGGCGATTTTCGCATCACGCAGTTCGGAGCGATCGGTGAAGATCAACAAGAGAAAGCGCACGCATAGTAGGGAGATGCCTTCTTCGAATCTTTCAATCCATGAACCAAGCTGACGAGAAGGCTGCCGCCCTAACTCCTGCGTCAAGCGTTGTGATGGAATTGCGCAATTATCTCAAGACAATCGCACCGTACCCAACGAGCTGCATTGGATTTGAGGGGGCTCGTCGCCTTCCCGCAGACACGGCCACGCGTTAGTGCAGAATAACCGCTCGCGGGCGATACCGGCGCAATCGATTAACTTTAATAGACCGCGCCATGTCGCTCCACTCAGTTCTTCACGCCAGTCGGACGGTTCCACGAATTGCGCATCGTACCACACGACATCGCCAAAATCCGATCCGAGAACGAGTACACCGCCTACCGGAAAGCCTGGTTCCTCCGCATCGCGCCGCTTGATGACGCCATCTCCACCGGGAAAGAACGCCGTTCCGTTCATGGCGCTTTCCTCGAACGGACCGTAGCGTTGATGAGACCCGCGGTGAAGGGCGGCATTCCCGGGCTGAAGGACCGCGAGTTTACCAATCGCTGATAGTCCCGCTCGGTATCGCGCCAACGGCGTTCGTCGCTTCGGTATGGCCTGAGCAACTGGGCTATTGGTTGAAGTCGTCTTCGTGGCGAAAGATCGATGAGCAGCCGGTCGGGAAGGCAAACGGGATAGCGATTGTGCCTGTAGTGCATCCGTCGATGCCGAATCGGCGTCATCGCATCGCAGTAAAGACACTCGAAGACGAAGCGCGTCTGATTGCCTCGGCATACCGTCGCGACTGATCCGGTCGATGGACGAAAAACGGCGGCCATTTCTGACCGCCGTTTCCAAATTGGTGGAGATGGGGGGACTCGAACCCCCGACCCCTTACATGCGAAGCAAGTGCTCTACCAGCTGAGCTACATCCCCACGGGGCAACGCGCTGCATTATACGCAGGTACCGGCGCCCCTGTCAAAGGGGAAAGTCCCTGCAAGGTGGCGGGGTTGAGGGCGGGAAGCAAGCTCTATGATCGCCGCCGTTTTTGCCGTTGCGCTCGGGAGCGCAACCATCGCCTCGGACTCACGCTGCAACGACACCGAGATCAATGCGATCGAGGCAAACCTTCGCAACTACTCGCAACACCCGGTCGCTGCGAACCGGCAGACGCAGCGCGAAATCGCCATCGAGGCGGCGCAGACCGACGCGCAGCAAGAGCGCGTCATCCTCGCGGCCGTCTGTCCCGATGACCAATATCCGGCGCTCGCTGCGCACCTTTTTGCGCTCGACGCCTGGGCCGATCTCCTCGCCGAACGCAACGGCTCGAACGGCGGATCGGGTCCCTGTCCGGCTGCGGAGAAGCCGGTCATGGCCGGCGCCGCCGCCAGCGCCTGGGTGAAGCTCGCGCAAGCAGCCTCGATCTCCAAGCCCCCGACCCTCCTCGCCACGCTCGTTCCCCAAGTGCAGGCCATGGCGGCCCAGGCCGGCCTCACGCTGCCGGCGTTCCCCGAGGCCTCGACGTACTGGGAGTCACAGTACGAGCAGGCGGCTAAGCAAGCGATCGTGGATTGTGCGTCGCACGCGAGCACGCCGCAGCCCCGTAAATGATTCCGGCATATCATTAGCAAATAGCGGCGACCATATGAAACGTTTGGTCGCCGTACTCTTGGCGGGATCGCTCGCCGCGTGCAGCAGCGCGAAAACGGCCACCGCGGTAAGCGGTCCGATCCCCGTCGTCACCACGATCTCTACCTTCAACTCGCTGGTGCAAGGCGTCGGCGGCGATCTCGTGCACGTGCAGAGCATCGTGCCCGTCGGCGCATCACCCGAAGACTACGAGCCGACTCCGCAGGACGCCGTCACGCTCTCGCAAGCAAAGATTCTCGTGGAAAACGGAGCGGGGCTGGAAACCTGGCTCGCGCCGCTGCTCAAGAACGTCCCGCCCGCCGGGTTGCACGTGGTCGTCGGTGCCGCCGGTCTGCAGGTCAAGAACAAGAATCCGCACCTGTGGATGAATCCCGAGAATGCCAAAGTTTATGTCGCAAAGATTCGCGATGCGCTGATTGCCGTCGATCCCGCGCATGCCGAGCAGTACCGCCGAAACGCGATTACCTATCAAGGCAAGCTCGAAGCACTTTCCAGTTGGATCGGAGATCAGATTCAAACGATCCCGCCGAGCCGGCGCTATATGATCGTCTTTCACAACGCGTGGCAGTATTACAACGATCGTTACGGCATCACCACCTTGGGCTTCATCGAGGCAAATCCCGGGCAAGATCCCAACCCGCAGCAGGTCGCGCATCTGGTCGATCTCGCCCGCAGCCATCACGTCGGCGCGATCTTCAGCGAGCCCGAGTACAGCAAGAAGCTCGCCGATCAGATCGCGTCGGGTGCCGGCGTGCGCGTCGTCACCGATCTCTACGACGACTCGATCGGCACCAATCCGGACGTCGGCGACTACATCTCCATGCTTACCTACGACACCAACGTGATCGTCAGGGCGTTGAAGTGACCGCAGGCGAATCGGCCGCCGTCGACGTTGAACACCTCGTCGTCCGGTACGATCGCACCGTCGCATTGGACGACGTGACCTTCGAGTTGCACTTCGGCGAAGCGATCGGCATCGTCGGTCCCAACGGTTCGGGAAAATCGACGCTGCTCAAATCGATCGCAGGTCTGTTGACACCCGCCGCCGGTACGCTGCGCGTACTCGGCACGCAACCCAAACGTGTACCGGCCGGTGCGCTCGCGTACGTGCCCCAGATCGAAGCCGTCGATTGGACGTTCCCCGCCAACGTCTGGGACGTCGTCTCGATGGGGCGCTTCTCGCGCATGCAGTTTTGGCAACGTTTCGACGACGCCGACCGGCAGGCGGTCGAGACGGCTCTGCACGCCGTCAACATGTACGACCTTCGCAACCGCCATGTCGCGGAGCTCTCCGGCGGCCAGCAGCAGCGCGTCTTCGTCGCGCGCGCCATCGCGCAGCGCCCGCAGTTGTTGCTGCTCGACGAGCCGACGACCGGCGTTGACGCCGAGACCGAAGAGGCCCTGCGGCGCGTGGTGCGGTCGCTCGTCGACGACGGAATGCCGGTCCTCATGACGACCCACGATCTCGATCGCGTCGGTGTCTGGTTCGATCGCTTGCTCGTACTCGACCGGCGCGTCCTGGCAATCGGCAAGCCCGACGACGTCGTCGAATCCGGCGCCTATACCTCGATTCGCGAGCACACGCATACCCACGGGCACGCGCGTATAACCCGATGAGCGGACTGCTGGTCCCCTTCCAATACGCGTTCATGCAGCGTGCCTTCGTCGCCGCGATCGCCGTCGGATTGCTCTGCTCGATCATGGGCACGTACGTGGTGCTGCGCAAACTGTCGTTCATCGGCGACGGAATCGCCCACGCGTCGTTTGCCGGCATCGTCATCGCGTACATGCGCAATTTCGATTATTACGTCGGCGCGGCCATCGTGGCGGTACTCACCGCGCTCGGCATCGGTTACGTGCACCGGCGCGGCAACATCTCGCTCGATACCACGATCGGCGTGCTGTTCACGGCGGCGTTTGCATTGGGCGTGTTTCTCATGAGCCAGTTGAAAAACTACGCGGTTGATTTGCAGAGCTTTCTTTTCGGCGACATTCTCGGCGTGAGCCCGAAGGATCTCATCTTCATCGGGGCGCTCAGCCTGCTAATTGCGTGCGCGGTCATCGTCCTGTGGCGCGGCCTCCTCTACACGTCATTCGACCCGGTCGTCGCCAAGGCGAGCGGTACGCACGTCGAAACGATCGAATACGTGCTGCTCGTGATGCTGGCGCTGACGATCATCGTCGCGCTGCAGTCGGTGGGCATCATCTTGGTTGCGGCGCTGCTCGTCACACCCGCTGCCGCTGCCTATCAACTCACCAAGCGCTTCGTGCCGATGATGGTGCTGGCGGCGGTCCTCGGCGTTGCGTGCACCGTCGGTGGGCTCTACCTCTCGTATTTCCTGCGCAGTTCGAGCGGCGCGACCATCGTGCTGCTCGCGACGATACTATTCTTCGTGGCGATCGGTCTCAAGCATCTCCGCGCCGCGTAACACGCGCCAGCGTTCCGCGCCCTCGCTCTCCAGAAATCCGGCGTTCGCAAGCGCCGTCAGCACCTCGCGCATAGCGGCGCGCTCGTTCTTGTTCGGCATGCCTGCCCAGCGCATCGCTGCGTCGTTCAGCTCGATGACGGCGCTCGGAACGAGCAACTCGCGTACGAACGACTCGGGAAGGCTGACGCGCTCCATCCGGCGGCGCAGCGGTTCGAGCGCTTTCGCGAAGGCGCTCATGACGATTCCTCGCTCGGCGGAGTGACGATCGAGCCGATCGCACGATCGGCGATCCCGGGCAGCCACTCGCCGAGCGCCGTCATCGCCGTCTGCCATGGGACGGCGTTCACGCGTGATGCGCGCCGTTCTATGCCGCGCATGATCGCCGCCGCGACGGCATCGGGCTTCGCATGCCACCACGCGGGGCGTTCCTCCATACCCGACGCGCGCGAGAACTCGGTATCGACGACGCCGGGATCGACGTAGGTTACGAAGACGCCGCGGCCGCGCAGCTCGCGGCGCAGTTGTATCGCGGCGGCGCGGATCGCCGCTTTGGCCGGCGCGTAGGCGCCGTAGTTCGGCACCGGTACGCGGGCGAGCCCGGATCCGAAGAAGACCAGCCCGCCGTGCACCGCTTCGACCGACGGCAACGCCGCGCGCGCGATGCGCAGCGGCGCGGCCACGTGGAGCTGCCACTGCCGTTCGATCTGCGCGTCGCTCTCGTCGAGCAACGCGGCTGCGTGCGCTGCGCCCGCGCAATTGACCACGACGTCGATGCGCCCAAAGGCGTGCAGCGCGTGCTGCACGATGGCGTCGGGTGCATTCGCGGAGGTGACGTCGGCAGCGAGCACGTCGCAGTTCACGGCCCGCGCCAGCGCACGCAAGCGGTCTTCGCGTCGCGCTATCGCGAGCACGCTCCATCCGGCGCGCGCGGCGTTGCGCGTCACCGCGGCGCCGATGCCCGAGCTAGCTCCGGTAACGACGATAGAGCGCATCGATCTCTCCAGGTAGCGCTGCGTAGAATTCCGCTTCGTCGGCGATCGGCGGCGGCGGTTGCGCCACCGCGCGGTGCTCCGCCGCAAACCTCGCCAGCGTCTTCGCGACCAGCCGTTCGCTGCCGTCGGTGCGGATCATCCCAAAATGAAACTCGTGCGGCGCCTGATCGAACGGCGGCATCTCCGCCAGCGCCGGCGCGTAATCCGACCAGCACCACCACATCGCGCCGATCGTTCCGATCGCGTGCAGCTTTTCGAGCACCGCCGTTGCGTAGACGTTCATCTCGTCGTCGTCGAGACATTCCATCGTGCCGACGCGCTGCTTGCCCGGCGGGCAGACGGGATTGCCGAACTCACTGAAAAGGAGCGGCTTACGCGTAAACGACTGCATGAGCTGCGCGTAGAACGGCACGACGTCGGTGTCGAGCCGTCCGGTCGAAAACGTTGCGTACACCGAGTAGCCGTGCATGGTGGCGAACGTCCACGGCGCAGCAAGCGACGACGGGCGCAAGTGACGGTCGCGCTCGACATCCTCGCCGTGCGTCCCTGCGGTCACCGCGGCGTGCGTGATCTCCTGCAAGACCGACGTCAGACGCGCGCTCCACGCCGCGGCGTGTTCGGGCTTCTGCGGTTCGCGCAAGTTCGAAAATTCGTTGCCGAGGTCCCACGCATGGAGCGCGGGATGATCGCGTACGCGTTGGGCGATCGCCCGCGCGAAGAATTCCTGCGCGTCGAGCAGCTTGGGATCGTGGTAAAAGTCTCCGATACCGTAGGGCGCAAGCGCGCCCTGCGAGATGGTACGGAAGCGTCCATGCCGCGTCGCCGGATCGAGCGACCACGACGGGAGCCAGTTGACGCCGCTCATGTGTCCGCAGAAGAGCGTGGGAATCGCCCGCAGGCCGGCGTCGGCGATGGCTTGCATCATCGTGTCGAAGCGGCGCAGCATGGTGCTGTCCATGCGATCGGGCTCGGGCTGGAAGTCGTCCCAGCGCAGAAAGAAGCGCACCAGCTCCAAGCCCAGGGCGCTCACGTGCGCCATGTCCTCGCGAATTTCACCAAGATCGAAGCGCTCCCACATGTACATCGCGCTACGGGACGGCCAGTAATTGACGCCAAGCTGGAAGGACATGTGGCATAGGTCGTCCGACGCCGCGACTCGAAGCGCCTGCACGTGACGCAAGCAGAGCATCCTCTGGTCGGTATCATCATGGGGAGCCGCTCCGATTGGGAGTCGCTGCTCCCGGCACAACAAACGCTCGGCGAGTTGGGGATTCCAAACGAGATGCGGGTCGTCTCGGCGCATCGTATGCCCGACGAGATGTACGCCTACGCCGAGCGCGCGCGCGCCCGCGGATTGCACGCCATCATCGCGGCGGCCGGCGGGGCGGCGCACCTTCCGGGCATGGTCGCGGCCAAGACGCTGCTTCCCGTGATCGGCGTGCCCGTGCAATCGAAGGCGCTCAACGGACTCGACTCGCTGCTCTCGATCGCGCAGATGCCGCCCGGCGTTCCGGTCGCGACGATGGCGATCAACGGCGCCGTCAACGCCGCCCTGCTGGCGGCACGCATCATCGCGCTTCATGACGAGTCCGTGGCCGCGTCCTTGGAGGCTTACGTCAAGCGCATGCACGATAGCGCCGCCTCCGGCACGCCGTGATTCGCACGATCGGTGTCATCGGCGGCGGCCAGCTCGGCCGCATGATGGCGATCGAAGCCAAACGCATGGGGTTCGACGTCATCACGCTCGATCCGCAAGAGCATTCGCCGTGCGGGCAAGTCGCCGACGAACAGATCGTTGCCGCCTACGACGACGTGAAGGCGATCGAAGAGCTCGGCCGGCGAACGGACGTCGTGACGTACGAATTCGAGAACATCGCGATCGCATCGGTACAATATCTCGAGCAGCACGGCTATCGCGTCACGCCATCGAGCGATGTGCTGCGCATCACGCAAGACCGGCTGCTGGAAAAGCGCTTCATTCGTTCCGCCGGCGTCGCCTGTACCGATTTCGCGGAGATCAACCGCGTCGACGATCTGCCGGAAGCGAGCATGAGCATCGGGTTTCCTGCGATTCTCAAGACGGTGCGCGGCGGCTACGACGGTAAGGGCCAGTGGCGCGTCAACTCGCTCGACGAGGCGCGGACGGCGTTTTCCGCCGCCAAGGGCGCCCAGCTGATCTACGAGCGCGTCGTGCCTTTCGTTCGTGAACTGAGCGTGGTCGCGACGCGCGCGGCCGACGATAGCACCGTGACCTATCCGGCGGGTGAGAATACACACGATCGCGGCATCTTGACGATGACTGCCGCACCCGCGCGCGTGAGCGATAACGCACGGTTGCGCGCACGAAGCATTGCAACGACGATCGGAAAGAAGCTCGGCATCGTGGGCACGTACTGTGTCGAGCTCTTCCTGATCGCAACCGGCGAGCTGCTCGTCAACGAGATTGCCCCACGTCCGCACAATAGCGGACACTACACGATCGACGTTACGCAGTGCTCCCAATACGAACAGCACGTGCGAGCGATCTGCGATTTGCCGCTGGCCGAACCGAAGCTGCTCAGCAATGCCATCATGATGAACGTACTCGGGGTCGCAAGAGGGGATCATCTCACGGGTGAAGCCGAGCTGCTGAGCGATCCGTCGATCGTTTTGCATATGTACGGCAAGCGGCACGCCGTCGACCGGCGCAAGATGGGGCACTTCACGATGCTGGTGGACGGTGCGATCGACGAACCCGCGATCGCGCGGGCCAAAGCCGCGCTCGCGAAACTCGGCTGGGACTGACGGTGTTGGGCGTTTGGCAATGCTGACTGCCGAACGCACCGGGCCCTCGGCTCACTCGCTACGGCCGCACCGCATCCCGTCCGCACTCGTGCTGTGGTCGAGCGCGGTCTTCGGACTGCAAATCGGCTTCGCGCGCATGGGGTACGGTCTTGCGCTGCCGGCGATTCGCAGCGCCCTTCACGGCAACTACACCCTCTATGGAACGATCAATGCGGCAAGTTTGGCCGGTTATCTCGCCGGCGCGTTGATTGCGCCGCTGGTGATCCGGCGTACGCGCAACGCGGTTCTCATCAGCAGCCTTCTGGGCGGCGCGGCCCTCGTCGCATCGGCGTTCGCAACCGGCGCGGTGGTCTTTGGGATCGCCCGGACGCTGTTCGGACTCGCGAGCGGCGTCTCGCTGGTGGCCGCCGCGGTCGAAACGCTAGAATCGGTCGAAGCGTCGCGGCGCGGCGGTGCGAGCGCGACGATGTGGGGAGGCATCGGCGTCGGACTTTTTGTCTCGGCGTTCGCCGCCGGTTGGCTTGCGCGAGGCATCGACTGGCGAATCGCTTCCCTCGTCACCGGTGTGCTCGTCGCGGTCGCCGGCATCGGCTACGCCGTCGCCGCGCACCGGCGGCCGGCGCGTGAAGCGGCGGCGCCGGGCGCCGAACGCACGCAGAAGCTGCGCGGATTTCTCTTTCTCTATCTCTCCTATTTTTCGTTCGGCTTTGCGTACATCGCCTACGCCACGTTCATCGTTGCGTCGATTGCGGCGCGCAAGGGCGCCGTCGACGTTCACGCGACGATCGAATTCTTGTGGGCATTCTACGGCGCGATGAGCGTCGTGGGGACCCTTGCGATCGGGCGGATCCTGGATCGACCGATAGGTCGAGCGTCGCTGGCATTCACGGGTCTTGCGAGCGCGGCGGGTTGCGGGATCGCGTTCTTCTCGCCACACGCGGTGATTCTCAGCGCGGTCCTCGTCGGTCTCGGCCTCGCGGCAACCCCCGCTGCTGCAACGGCGATCGTGCGCGCTCGCAGCACGGCGTCGAGCGCGCCGGCGACGATTGCGGCCGCGACCGTCGCCGTGGGCCTCGGTCAATGGATCGGCCCGGTCGTCGCCGGACTCTCCGCAGACCGCTTTGGCCTCGGCTCCGTCGTGCTGCTGGCGTGCTGCGTGTATCTGCTGCAGGCTTTGTGCGCGAGCGCTGACGTCTTTGCCACGACGTCGTCATCGCTTCCTTAGATCGTTCCGCGGATCACACGGACGCGCGGCGAGAGGCGCGTTGCGACGTGCGTGACGCTGTACTCGCAGCGTTTCGTCACGACCAAACCCTCCGCGAAACCGGTGGCTTGCACCTGCGCCGCGTCGCCGCTGCCGTGCAGAACCCACAGCCCACCCGTCGGCTCGAGGTGACGCGCGAGGCGCGCAATCTCGTCGAGATCGTGCGGCTCGTTGACTTGGAGGACGATGATGTCGAAACGGCCGCTCGCCGCGCGTGACGGCGGATATTCGGTTTGCCAGACGACGGCCGCGGCAAAGAGCGGATTCGTGATGCCACGCAGGCACACTCGATGCTCGCGGCGGATTCCGAGCGTTTCGACGATCACCCGGACTGTAAGCTTCGCGGTTTCGGTGGAATATCCGTGTAGGCCATCGGACGATCCCACCAATCATGCGTACGCCAGCGTACGTGGTCTTCACTCGGCGGCGGCGGCAACTTCTGCGCAAGCGCAAGCTCGTACGCCACGAGATAACGATCGATCATGCGCTCGATCGTGAATTCGCGCTCGACGCGCGCGCGACAGGCGTGCCGGTCAAGCGCTGCGAGCTTCGGCACGTTCGCGACCGCCTCGCCGACGCTCGCACAGACAAAACCGGTCACGCCGTCGACCACGATCTCCGGGACCGAACCCATCGCCGCGCCGAGCACCGGCGTGCCGCACGCCATCGCTTCGATCATCGTGAGCCCGAAGCGCTCGGGCCGGGTCGTCATATGGATGAGTGCGAGCGCGTTGCCCAAAAGCTCGTCGCGCGCCTCGCCGCGCACTTCGCCGAGAAACTGCACGCGATCGCCGTCGATGTGCGGTGCGACCTGCTCGTGAAAGTAGCGCTCGTCGTGCGGGATCGCCGCCATCTTCAGGCGTATGCCCGCTCGTTTCGCGACGTCGATCGCGAGATGCGTCCCCTTTTCGGGGTGAAACCGGCCGAGAAAGACGAGATAGTCGCCCGGACGATCGCGGAAGGTAAATTGCCCAGTGTCGATGCCGTTGTACACCGTTGCCAGATAGTCCAGTCCGGGATCACGATCGGCGTCGCTTATCGAGCAGAAAAAACTGCGCTGCGCGCACGCGTAGTACGCGCCGAGGATTTGCGGGGAGGAGAAGCCGTGGATCGTGGTCAGCAACGGCGGGGCCGTCGTTGCGAGCGCGTACGTCATCGGCTTCCAGTCGAGGTTGTTATGGATGAGATCGAAGTCGTGCGCGCGGCGGAAGAGCTCGCTGATGTGCAGCGCCGTGAACACGTCGGCGTTGAGCGCGGGGTCTTCGTTCAGGCCGACGGGGACGACCGAAGCGAGGCTGCCCGAGAACCGTGAATTGCCGGTGGCGAAGAGTGTCACGTCGAGCCCGCGCGCGCGCATGCCCTCGGCGATGTTATACGCGACTTGCTCCCACGGGCCGTAACCCGGCGGCGGCGCGGGCCAGGCGATCGATGAAAGTACGGCGAGACGAAGTCCGCGCAAATGCTCCATCGTCGGAATTAAGGAGAGATTGCCGTTCCCGCTTTGACGACGAGCTGCGGTTCGCGTAGCGCGCGAATGTCTTGGCCGGCGTCGCTCGCGAGCAGAAGCAGATCGGCCGGTTCGCCCGGCGCGAGAACGCCTCGATGCAGTCCGATGAGCTCGGCGGCGACGGCGGTTGCGGCGTGCAGCGCCTGCTGTGGCGACATCCCGAGCAGCGTGTGCATGAGTTCGACTTCACGGGCGTAGTCGTCGTGATCGTTGAACGGGGTACCGGCATCCGAGCCGCCGGCGATCTTCACGCCCGCTTCGTAGGCGCGGCGAACGTTGCGCAGCATTGCCTCGTTCACGCGCTCGGCTTTCTCGAGAACGAATGCCGGTTGAGAACCGTCGTGCATGTGTTCGAGAATGCACGTCGGCGCGGCGAGCGTCGGTACGAGATAGACGTCGCGCGCCTTGAGCAGTTCGATGCCCTCGTCGTCGAGCATCATGCCGTGCTCGATGGAGTCGATGCCGGCGCGCAACGCGTTCTTGATGCCTTCGGTCCCGATGGCGTGGGCCGCGACGCGCAGGCCGTGACGGTGGGCTTCGGAGATCGCGCTTTCGAGTTCTTCGGGCAAGAGCTGCGCGTTGCCGGGAATCGCGCCCTTGGTCAGCACGCCGCCCGTCGCGATCACTTTGATGCAATCCGCGCCGGCCAGCAGTTGTTCGCGAACCGCTTTGCGCGCATCCCATGGACCGTCGATCTGGCGTCCGACGAACCAGCCGTGCCCGCCCGTCATGCAGAGCGCGTATCCCACCGCGCGGATGCGCGGCCCGGGAATCTCACCCGCCTCGATTGCATCCCGAACCGCCTGAGCGATCGCGTGCGTCGTGCCCAGGTCGCGGACGGTCGTTATGCCGGCGCGCAATGATTTTGCCGCGTTGGTGACCGCCGCAAGCAGGCGCTGATTCTGATCCATCAGCGCCACCGCGTCCATCGTCTTCGGCTCACCGCTCGCGATGAGGTGAACGTGCGCATTGACCATGCCGGGCGTGACGCATGCGGCGCTATGATCGGCCCGCGTGCCTTCGGCGGCGTTGCGAATCTCGATGATGCGGTCGCCCTCGATGACGATGTCGACGTTGTGTTTGGGCGCCGCGAGCGTCCCGTCGTAAAGAATCCCTGCGCGCAGAATCATGTGGGAGCGGTTCTCCTTGCTTCGGCCGCCTCCATGGCTTGGAAGGCCTTGCTCGTGAGTTCGTGATCGAGGACGCCGCGAATGAACCGCGAGGCGGCGCGTACCTTCGCGATGTCGACGCCGGTTTCGACGCCCATGCCGTGCAGCAGATACAGCACGTCTTCAGTGCCCACGTTGCCGGTCGCGCCCGGCGCGTAGGGACAACCGCCTAGTCCGCCGGCGGAGCTGTCGAAGATATGAACGCCGTGCTGCAACGCGGCATAGAGATTTGCGAGCGCGGTGCCGCGCGTGTCGTGAAAGTGATACGCGAGCTGGTCTATGTCGATGATCTTTAGCAGCGCGGGCGTCAGTTCGTCGACTTGACTCGGCACGCCGACGCCGATCGTGTCGCCGATCGAAAGCTCGTCGCACCCCATCTCGATCAGTTTGCGGCTCACCTCGACGACCATCGCAGGCGTGACTGCGTCGCCGAAGGGCGAGCCGAACGCCGTCGAGACGTAGCCGCGCACCCACACACCGTCGCGCTTCGCTACCGTCACGACGTCGCGAAATGTCTCGATCGAATCGTCGATCGTCATGTTGATATTGCGTTTCGTAAACGCTTCCGACGCAGCGGTGAACACCGCAATCGCGTCCGCGCCGGCTGCGATCGCTCGCTCGTAGCCCTTCATGTTCGGCACGAGCACGGGATAGCGCACGCCCGGCGCCTTGCGAATCTCCTCAAAGACCTCTTGGGCATCGGCGAGTTGCGGGATTGCCTTCGGGCTGACGAACGACGTCGCTTCGATCCAGCGCAGACCCGTTTGCGAGAGCAGATCGATATAGCGGATCTTGTCGGCGGTAGCAACCGTAACCGGCTCGTTCTGCAGTCCGTCGCGGGCACCCATCTCGACGATTTTGACGGTTTTGGGAAGGGTCATGTCTCTTGCGATCCCTTCGCCGGCGCGAGCAGTTCCACCAGCGGCGCGCCGCCGGTCACGATCTGTCCTTCGTGTACCAACACGGCTCCGACCGTACCGGCGAATGACGCCTCGATGCGGTGCTCCATCTTCATCGCTTCGAGTACGACGAGTAATGCGTGCTCCTCGACGTTCGCGCCGGGCTGAACCGCGATCTTGACGATCTTTCCCGGCATCGGTGCGCTGACGCGTCCGTCGCCCTCGCCCGCGGCGGCCGCGGTGCCGGCCGATTGCGCTTGCGGTGGCGCGATGGTGCTAAACGCGATGCCCGAATCGCTCAACGCGGACGGGTCGAGCTCCCCCTCGACGTCGCCCTGCAGCAGCCAGCGTCCGTCGCCGGACGGCGTTGCCCAGACGCGAAACGCGCTCGCGCCCGACGCGATCCAGACCGGGATACCGACGCCGCCGACGCGCCACCCAACCTCGCCGCCGCGCAGCCGGCGCGCGATTTCGTAGAGCACCGCCTCGCGAGGAACCGCGCGCGGCGCGAAGATCGACTCGTCCAACCGTTGCGCGAGAAAGCTCGTCGTGGTGCGCCCCTCGCGAAACCACTCGTCGCGCACGATCCATCGCAGCAGCGGCAGATTGGCGCGCACGCCGTCGATCGCGAAATCGTCGAGCGCGCTTTGCAGCCGCGCGATCGCTTGCGCGCGGTCGCTGCCGAACACGATCAGCTTCGCCAGCATCGGGTCGTAGTAGACGCTCACCTCGCTGCCGGTGGCGACGCCGGCATCGAGGCGAATGCCGGGCCCTTCCGCCGGATTCCACCGCGTGATGCGTCCCGTCGAGGGCAGCATGTGATTGGCCGGATCCTCGGCATAGATCCGGGTCTCGATCGCCCAGCCGCGCGGGCGCACGTCCTCGCGATCGATCGTCAAGCGTTCGCCGTTGGCAATCCGGATCTGCCACTGCACGAGATCGACACCGTACACCAGCTCGGTCACCGGATGCTCGACCTGCAGCCGCGTGTTCATTTCGAGAAAATAGTGGTGGTCGTCTCCATCGAGCATGAACTCGCAGGTGCCGGCGTTGACGTAGCCGACCGACGCGGCGGCACGTACGGCTGCAGCGCCCATCGCTTCGCGCAGCTCGGGCGAGAGCGCCGGCGACGGCGCTTCTTCGACGATCTTTTGATGGCGGCGCTGAATCGAACACTCGCGCTCGCCGAGGTGGATGGTCGCACCGTGTGAATCGGCGAGGATCTGAAACTCGATGTGGCGTGGATCGCGCAAGTAGCGTTCGAGGAGCACCGCGTCGTCGCCGAACGCCGCCAGAGCCTCGCGTTTTGCCGCGGCGAGTGCTTCGTCGAAATCGCCCGGTGCCTCCACGACGCGCATCCCGCGCCCGCCGCCGCCGGCACTCGCTTTGATGAGCAGCGGAAACCCGACTCCCGACGCTTCGCTGCGCAAGCGTTGCGGCGACTGATCGGCGCCGTCGTAACCCGGGACGGTCGGCACGTCACTTGCACGCACGCGTTGCTTGGCGTCGATCTTGCTGCCCATCGCCGCCATCGCGCTCGGCGGCGGCCCGACCCAGATGAGCCCGGCATCGATGCAGGCTTGCGCGAACGCCGCGCGCTCGGAGAGGAAACCATAGCCCGGATGAACGGCGTCGGCCCTCATCGCGAGCGCCGAGTCGACCACGGCCGCGACGCTGAGATAGGATTCGGTCGCGGGGGCCGGGCCGATGCGGCGTGCATCGTCCATGAACCGCAGATGATAAGCCTGCGCGTCGGCATCCGAGTAGATGCCCAGCGCCGCGATACCCATCTCGCGCGCAGCGCGCGCGACGCGCACGGCGATCTCGCCGCGATTGGCCACGAGCAGACGACGGATCATTTCTTCCGATCGAGAAACGCGCGCATCATCGCTTGCGCTTCATCCGTGGTACGTTGCTTCGCGATCGCGGCAGCCGTGATCGCGCGCGTCTCGTCGTAGCTTGCCGACGTGACGCGCGGAATCAATTCTTTGATCGCGGCGACGGCAAAGGGGCCGGCACTGCCCAACTCGCTGACGACGCGCTCGACGGCGGCGTCGAGCGCGGCCGCATCGACGACCTCGTGCACGAGCCCGATCGAAAGCGCGCGGCGGGCGTCGAAGCGTTCACCGGTGAGGAAGAGGGCGCGCGCGTGCGATCGACCGACCTTCGCGAGCACGAAGGGTGAGATGACGGCGGGAATGATACCGAGCTTGACTTCGGTGAAACCGAACAGGGTCTCATTCGAACAGATCGCGATGTCGCACACGGCGGCGAGACCCGCGCCCCCGCCGAGCGCGGCACCATGGATGCGGCCGATCACGGGCTTGGGGCAGCGGTCGATCGCGCGAAACATATCGCTCATCGCTTCGGCGTCTGCGACGTTTTGGTCGTAGCTCAACGCGAGCGCGCCGCGCATCCAATTGACGTCGGCGCCGCCGCAGAAGATCGCTCCTTCCCCGGCCAGTACGACCGCGCGAACGGAGGCCTCACTCGCGATGCGCGTGAATGCCTCGCGAAGCTCGCGGATGACCTCGGCGTTGAAGGCGTTGCGCACCGCCGGCCGTGCAAGTGTGACCCGGGCGACGGTGCCGTCGGTGGTGACGTGGATCGTTGTCATGATGCGCAGGTCGGTGGTTCGGCCTATGATCCATTGCTGCCTTGGAGGCGTTATAGTGGAGTGATGAGGATGGGCGAGCGAATCTATCGATACGCGGTCGCGACGCGGGCCAGCCACTGGCTCTGGGTGATCGCCTTTGCGGCGCTGGTCTCGAGCGGATTGCAGATCTTCAATGCTGCGCCGTTTCTCGACGCATCGGACTTGACGAATCCGGCACACCGGGTGCTCGAAATCGGCTCGCCCAGCGACGGCGTCGGCACGACGACGGTTTTCGGCCACACGTTTACGACGACGGGCTGGCTCGGCTGGGGCGATGACGGGATGGGCGGCCGTTCGGGGCGCGCATTTCCCGGTTGGATCACGATACCGGCCTACCAAGATCTCGCCGACGGACGCCGCTGGCATCTCTTCTTTGCTTGGATCGCACTGATCTGCGGCCTGGCGTGGCTGATCTCGACGGCGATCAAAGGCAATCTACGCGACATGATCCTTCGTCCGAGCGATCTGCCGAAGCTGTGGCCGATGCAGGCCTATTATTTGAAGTTGCGCAAGGACCCGCCGGCGCACGGCATCTACAATCCGCTGCAGAAAGCGGCATACACGACCGTGCTTTTCGTGCTGGCGCCGCTCATCGTGCTCACCGGGCTAGCGCTCTCACCGGGCATCGACGCGATCGCCCATCCGTTGACGTGGCTCTTCGGCGGGCGGCAGTTCGCCCGGCTGTGGCATTTCATCGCAATGTTGCTCCTGATCGGCTTCTTTCTGATTCACACGTTTCAAGTGCTAACGCAAGGCGTCGTCAATCAAATGAACGCGATGATCACCGGTTGGTACCGTCTGGGCAAGCACGACGGAGTCGGTCCGTGAAGCGGCGTCTCTTTCTCGCAAGCTCGATCTCGTCGGCATTGGCGGCTTGCTCGCCGATCGGCACGGCGCTCAACAATAACGCGGGCTTTCACAACCTGCTCGGTGCAGCGCAGGGTTTGAATCATGCGATCATCGGCACGCACGGGCTTGCCAAAGAATATCGCGAGCGCGACGTCAGCGCGGTATTTCCGATCGACAGTCTGCCGACCCCGACCGACTCCACCTACGCGACTCTCGTGCGCGACGACTTCCGGAACTACAAGTTGGTCGTCGACGGCGCGGTCGAACGGCGCAGCGTCTTTCCGATCGCGAGACTGGAGCAGATGTGCAACACGACGCAGATCACCCGCCACGACTGCGTAGAGGGCTGGAGCGTCGTCGCAAAATGGAGCGGTATCCGCTTGGGTTCGATTCTGGATCTGGTACAACCGCGCAGCGACGCCCGCTACGCCGTCTTTCATTGCATGGACCGCGACGATCAAGGCATGCCGTATTACGAAAGCCTCGATCTCCATCAAGCGCACCATCCGCAAGCGATTTTGGCGATGCGCATGAACGATCAGCCGATCGCGCCCGATCACGGCGCGCCGGTGCGCCTCAAAGTTCCGACACAACTCGGCTACAAGAGCGCAAAGTGGATACGACGCATCGAGGTCGTCGGAAGTTACGCCAACCTGTACGGCGGCGGCGGCGGTTACTGGGAAGACCAAGGGTACGAGTGGTACGCCGGCATATAGCCGGTAGGTGAACGTCACACGCGAGTTTTGCGACGCGATCGAGCGTGCCGAAGTGCGCAGCTTGGAGTATTGCGTACGCAATGCGCTGCAACGCTTTACGCAGTTGAATCCCGCGTCGCGCGCGATCGGCGGCGGGCTCGCGGCCTTCGCCGGCGTCAACTCTCCGCTCTCGGAAGCGCTGGGCGTCGGGCTGTGGGAGCGCGCCGGCCGCGACGAGGCGCTCGCGCTCACCGAGTTTTATCGCAAACGTGGTGCTCAGCCGCGCGTGCGGGTCTCGCCGCACGCCGATCCGGCGTTCGTGCTCGCCCTGCTCGACCTGGGCTACGCACCGCTCGAATACGAGAATCCGATGGTTGCGGAACTACAGACGCTGGGCGCGCAACGCGATCCGCGCGTCGCCGAGATGCGCGACCCGCAGGAGTGGAGCCGCGCGACCGGTTCCGCCTTTCTCGACGGCGCGCCCTGCGATGATTCCAACCTCCTCGTCGGGCTCATGATCTGCACGATTCCGCAAACGACCGCGCTCGAGATTCGCGATAACGGAGCGATCGTGGCGTCGGGATGCATGGAGGTCGAAGGCGATATCGCCGCGTTCTTCGGCGCCGGTACGGCGCCCGCGTATCGCAACCGTGGACTCCAGAGCGCGTTGATCGCCGACCGGGCGGCCCGGGCGCTCGAACGCGGCGCGAAATACGGCCGCGTCACGACCAGGCCCGCAAGCATCTCCGAGCAGAACTTTCGTCGCATCGGTTTCGTTCCGTTGTACACGCGTACGCTGTGGGGGATACCATGCACGTCGTCGCCCTGATCCTCTCGGCACTCGTAACCTACAGCCCGATGCCGCCGGGCCAAATCGTCCAAAGCAAAGTCGTCTATCTCACCGGCGAGGCGATGCATTCGCAATGGCGCGCCGTGCTCAGCCGAAACGTCGTTGGACGCGGCGGATCGCAAACGTTCTATCAGTGGTATCTCTCGATCTACGCCGTCGACGGTTCGGTCTATCGCCTGAAGTATCGATCGCCGAAGAACGCGATTCCGTTCGACACGGTCACCAAGGCGAATGGAGCGAACGTGTGGTTTCCCGTCCAAGATGCGTCGATCGCCGGCATCGGAGAACTCATGGGTACGCCGAGCGTGCAGCAGGTCGTGATCCAAAGCCACCAAATGGCCGCCGATTGCGGGATGGCGCGAGTCGACGTGCTCTTTGAAGACGCCGCGATGCAGACGATCATGCCCACGCTCTCGATCGAGAATTACTGCTCGCTTTCAGCCGCGGTCATTCGCGATGCGCACGGCTATGCGCTGCAGGTGACGGGTCCCTATTACGCGCCGGACGCCGCCCTCTGCTGTCCGACCAAGCCGAGGGTGACCGCAATCTTCCGATTCGTCGCAAACAAGGGCTGGGTCCAGACGCCGTCGGCCTATTTCCGGATCCTCAAACCGTCTACATTCTGAAGATGCCGAAGTGCGTCGGAGGCTGCGGCGCATTGGCGGCGGCGTCGAGGCCGAGTGCGATGACGCGGCGCGTGTCGAGCGGATCGATGATGCCGTCGTCCCACAGGCGTGCCGTCGAGTAGTACGGACTGCCTTCGTGCTCGTACTTCGCGAGAATCGGCGCCTCGAATTTCTCGCGCTCCTTCGCCGTCATCTCGCCTTTGACGCTCGAGAGCACGCCCGCCGCTTGCGCGCCGCCCATCACGCTGATCCGCGCGTTCGGCCACATCCACAGCTGGCGCGGCGAGTACGCGCGTCCGCACATGCCGTAGTTGCCGGCGCCGAAGCTGCCGCCGATTAGGACGGTGAACTTCGGCACTTCGGCGCACGCGACCGCCATCACGAGCTTTGCCCCGTCCTTGGCGATGCCGCCGTTCTCGTATTCTTTGCCGACCATGAAGCCGGTGATATTTTGCAGGAAGAGCAACGGTGTGCCGCGCTGCGTGCAGAGCTCGATGAAGTGCGCGCCTTTGAGCGCGCTCTGCGAGAACAGGATGCCGTTGTTAGCGAGGATGCCGATCGGATGGCCTTCGATGCGCGCGAACCCGCAGACGAGCGTGGTGCCGTAGCGCGCCTTGAATTCGTGGAACTCCGAGGCGTCGACGAGACGTGCGATGACCTCGCGCACGTCGTAGGTAATGCGGCTGTCGGCGGGGACGATGCCGTAGATGTCATGCGCGTCGTAGGCGGGCGGCTGCGAGGCGGAGCGATCCCACTGTTGCGGTAACTCCCGGTGCAGGTTACGTACGATCTCACGCACGATCCCGAGCGCGTGCGGATCGTCGTTGGCGAAATGGTCGGCGACGCCGGAGATTCGCGTGTGCACATCGGCGCCGCCGAGCTCCTCGGCCGTCACTTCCTCGCCGGTTGCCGCCTTGACCAGCGGCGGGCCGCCCAAGAAGATCGTGCCGGTGCCGCGCACGATCACGGTTTCGTCGCTCATCGCGGGTACGTATGCGCCGCCCGCGGTGCAGGAGCCCATGACGGCAGCGATCTGCGGGATGCGTTTGCTCGACATCCGCGCTTGATTGTAGAAGATCCGGCCGAAGTGATCGCGATCGGGAAAGACGTCGGCCTGAAGCGGAAGAAACGCGCCGCCCGAGTCGACCAGGTAGATACAAGGAAGGTGATTCTGCTCGGCGATCTCTTGCGCGCGCAGATGCTTTTTTACGGTGATGGGATAGTACGTGCCGCCCTTGACGGTGGCATCGTTGGCGACGATGACGCACTGCTGGCGCTCGACGAGGCCGATGCCGGCGATCATTCCCGCGCCGGGCGAGTCGTTCTCGTACATGTCGTAGGCAGCCAGCGGCGAGAATTCGAGAAAATCGGAACCCGGATCGACGAGCGTATCGATGCGCTCGCGCGCGGTCAGCTTGCCGCGCGCCCGATGCTTCGCGATCGCTTCGGCGCCTCCGCCTGCGCGAACGGCGAGCAAGCGCTCGCGCAGCTGCGCGCATAGCGCGTTCATGCGCTCCGAATTGCGCGCGAAACTCTCGCTCGTTCGATCGAGATGGGTCTCTAGCAAGCTCACCGTGGCGCGTTTCGCCTCGGCCTTAACCTCTCCCTCATGACGATCCGGTGCCCGGGATCGTTACAATGGCTATATGGCGGCGGGTTACGTGCGCCCCGCGGGGCGGCTCGATATCATGACGGCCTTGGTGCCGTACGACGGCCCTTGGGACGAGCGTCTCGCAGCGCATCTGCTGCGGCGGGCGGGCTTTAGCGGAACGCCCGGCGAGCTCGCACGCTATGCGGCGATGAGCCCGCACGACGCCGCCGAGTCGCTGATTCACTTTCCGGATACGTCGAACTTCGCGCCGCCGCCGAGTGTGATGGCGTATCCGCAACCGCCTCGCTTTGCATTTCGTGGCTTGGACGACGTGCAGAAACGCGAGGCGGCGAAGGAGCGCCGCAAAGCGGCCGTCGGCGACGTCGTGGCACTGCAGGAGTGGTGGCTGGGCCGCATGCTCTCCACACCAGCCCCGCTGCAAGAGAAGATGACGTTTTTCTTGCACGGGCATTTTACCACCGCGGCGATCCAGAAGGGCGTCTGGCCGAACCTCGTCCTCGCGCAAAATCAGCTCCTGCGCCGGAACGCGCTCGGTAATCTACACGATTTGACGCTCGCGATCAGCAAAGATCCGGCGATGTTGCTCTACCTCGACAACGCCGAGAACAACAAGTCGCACCCCAACGAGAACTATTCGCGCGAGCTGATGGAGCTCTACACGCTCGGCCTGGGTAATTATACCGAAGAAGACGTTCGCCAGTCGGCGCGCGCGTTCACCGGTTGGACCATCGACCGGCAAACGGGCGAGTTCACCTTCAACGCGCGAACCCACGACGATGGCGTCAAGACGTTTCTCTCGCAGACCGGAAACTTCGACGGCACCGACATCGTCGACATCATCTATCGCCAGCGCGCCGCGGAGACGTTCTGGGCCCGGGCGCTTCTGAATGCCTTCGTGTACAATGATCCCGAGCCCGAGCTGGTCGACGCCGTTGCCGACGTCATCTCGCGCAACCGTTTCGAGCTCGCGCCGACGATGTCGACGCTCCTGCGCAGCAACGTGTTCTACTCCGAACGCGCCTATCGCGCGCTGGTAAAGAGTCCCGTCGAGTTCGCGATCGCCGCACACAAGCAGTTCGGCTTGAGCGCGATCATGGAGGGCACACCGGCTGCGCTGCGCGCGATGGGGCAGATTCTCTTCTACCCGCCCAACGTCGCGGGCTGGCCCGGCGGTGCGAACTGGCTCACGTCGCAAATGCTGATCGCGCGCGAAAACTTCGTCGCGAAGCTCGTCAACTCAGCCGACGTGAATCAGTCACCGTGGTTGCGCACGGTGCCGATGGATGCGAGCAGAGCCTCGCGCGAGCTGGTCGCGACGATTCTCCAAGGCGACGCGCCGGAACAGGCCGGTTCGCAAATCGTGTCTTACCTCGACGGTGCCGGGACATCCGCGCTCGGAATGCTCTCGGTCGAGAACTACGACGAGCGCGTGCGTGGCGCCGCCTACCTCACTATGGCGATGCCGGCTTATCAATTGGGATGATGATGACGACGATGAAACGCGGACGATTTCTGCTCGGTGCGCTCAGTGGTCTCACGGTGGTCGCGAATCTGGACCACGTGCTCGGCCGCGCGCTCGCGGATACACCGCTGCCGGGCTTACCCGGCGGAAACGATCGCACGTTGCTGCTGATCAACTTACAGGGCGGCAACGACGGCCTCAACTGCATCGTTCCGCACGGCAATCCGCTCTACTATCAGATGCGCCCGACGCTCGCCGTGCGGCAAAGCGACGTGCTCGCGATCGACGGCAACGCCGGTTTCAATCCGCAGATGCGGGCGCTCAAGGCCCTGTACGACAAGGGCATGGTCGCGGTCGTGGAAGGCGTCGGCTATCCCAATCCGGACCACTCGCACTTTCGTTCGACGGAGATCTGGCAGACCGCCGCACCGGATCGCTACGAACACACCGGCTGGCTCGGGCGTTACCTCGACGAAGCGAATCTCCCCAAGAACAATCTCTTCAACGGCGTCGCCGTTGCGCAAGTATTGCCGGAAGTGCTCGTTTCGAACTCGGTCGACGTACCATCGATCGCGAGCCTGGGCGGCTACGGTCTGATCAGCGATCGCAACGTCGTTGCCAAGCGTACGTATACGGAGCTCGTTACCGACAACGGCTTCCCCTTCGCCTCGCCGTATCTTGCGCACGTCGCCGAGATCGAGGATCACGCGCAACGCGGCTCGGAAGAGCTGCCGAAGCTCGTCGCGGGCTACAAGACCGACGCAACCTATCCGGCGACACCGCTGGGCCGTAGTCTTGCCCTCGCCGCGCAGATCGCGGGCAGCAATATCGGCACGCGCGTGCTTTACGTGCAGCACGGCTCGTTCGACACGCACGTGAGTCAAAAGGGCACGCAGGACCGTCTGCTCGGCGAGTTCTCGGACGCAATGAGCGCGTTCTACAGCGACCTCGCCGCTCACGGGAACGACAAGCGCGTGCTGACGCTGACGTTTAGCGAGTTCGGCCGGCGCATTGCCGAGAACGGCAGCGGCGGCACCGACCACGGCGAGGCTTCGCCGCTCTTCGTCATCGGCGGCGGCGTGAAAGGCGGCCTCTACGGAACGCCGCCCGACCTGACCGACACGAACATGGGCAACGTGCGCTACACGCTCGATTTTCGCAGCGTCTATGCGACCGTACTCGAGCGGTGGCTGGGCCGCCCGTCGCAGAACATCCTGGCCGGGAATTTCGATCAACTGCCTATAATCGCCTGAGTCATGGCTTCGCGGGTGCTCTTTCTCGGCAGCGGCGGCGCACGTTTCGTCGTCGCGCGGCAGTTTCGCGCGTCCGGCGGCATGTGGCTGCGTTTCGGCGAGACGCAGATCCACGTCGATCCCGGGCCCGGCGCGCTCGTGCGCGCGCTCTCGCACGTGCCGCCGTGCAATCCGCGCGAGCTCGCGGCGATCGCCCTCTCGCACAAGCATCTCGATCACGCCGCCGACGCGACGGCGATGATCGAAGCGATGACCTCCGGCGGCTTCCGGCGACGCGGCGTCTTACTCGCGCCGAACGACGCGCTCGTGGACGAACCGACCGTGCTGCCCTACGCGCAGCGTTTCGTCGAGCGTATCGACGTGCTCGAGCCGCAAAGCGGCCCCTACGCCGTCGGGGAGGTCGAGATACGGACCTCGCTCGCGCACCATCATGCGGTGCAGACCTACGGCATGCACTTTAGCGGCGACGGATTACGCGTTTCGTACATGCCGTGCGGAAAGTACTTCGACGGCCTCGCCGCGGACTACAAGAAGCACGATCCCGACGTGCTGATCGTCAACGTGCTGCGCTTTCAGGACGCGATGAACGTCGATCACCTCACCTGGCCCGACGCGCGCCGCGTCGTCGAAGAGATCGTACCGCGCGTGGCGATCTTCCAGCACTTCGGCACGAAGATGCTGGAGGCCGATCCGCGCAAGCTCGCGCAAGAGCTCGAGGACGAACTCGGTATCCGCGCGATCGCCGCCTACGACGGGCTCGAAGTCGATCTCGACACCGAGGTCGCCGCGGTTGCCGGTTGAGATCGTGCGCCTGCAGCCGCAGGCGCTCGAGGAATTCTATCGCGCGCACGAACGGGAAGCGCTGCGCGCCTTCTACGAGTTCCCGGTGATCTGGCACGAGCAATGCTACGGCTTTGCGGCCAAGGAGGGCGAAACGACGGTCGCGGGCGGGACGCTGCGCGTGGCCGCGTCGCTCGGTCACGTCGAGCGGCTGATCGTCGACCCGCAGCACCGGCGCGCCGGGCACGCGCGCGCGATCCTGGCCGAAATGGAGAACGTCGCCAACTACTACAACTGCCACAAGATGACGGCGATGGTGCCGCATCAGCGGGCTGCGCAAACGTTTTTCGAGGCGTGCGGTTACGGCGTCGAGGCGGTGCTGCCGCAGCACACGTTCAAACTCGACATGGCGCTGATGCGCAAATACTTACTTTAGGCGCTGCAGACGCGGAATTTGCGGCGGGCGCCCATCCCCGCGAATTTTCGGACCCGCGGCACGCTCGAGTTCCGGATAGTCGCGCAGCGCGCCGCGGTAAAAAATGATCGCTCCGCGGTTGGTCGTCGCGGTGATGACCGGACCGCCGCCCATGAGCGTCGCTTGCGCGTCGGTCGGCGTGCGATTGATGCTGCCGGCCTGGCCGAGATTGTAGAGAATGCGGCCGCTGCCCGAGTGCGCTTCGATCTCGGCTCCGCCGGCAACGCCGATGGCGATCGTGCCGCGATCGCTCTCGAAGTGCGCGAGTCCCGGTTCGAAACTGCCGTTGTCGTAGAGAATCGAGCCGATCAAGGTCGTGACTTGAATTTGGCTCGTCTGGCAGCCGTCCATGAAGACGCTGCCGCGTCCCGTGCGTAAGCGCAACCGCTGGAAACTCGAGTTGGAGATAAAGACGCTGCCGTTGTTGACCTGAACCGCGGCGGTCGTCGTCATGTTGGCGATGTGCACCTCGCCCGCGGTGACGTGCGCGACGAACGCGGTTCCGGAGTAACCGTCGACGATCACCGAGCCCACTCGTACGTTGGCCATGACGAGCGGGACTTGTGCCGGAACGGTGAGCGTCACGTCGCCCACCCCGCGAATCACAATCGCGTCGTGTTCGCCCGGCGCAAACGGCGGAAGCGGGAAAAGCTCGGGTGAGAGCTCGAGGCTCTCGCCGTCGGCGGTCCTGATCGTCTGCGACCAGAGCGGGATTTGCGCGGGAATACGCGATGCGACCATGCGCGGCGGCGCGTGATTGAACATCACGGTAGGATCGGCCGACAGTTGGACCTCCGGCCGGTCCCAAGTGTGAATCGTGACGTTGCCGCTGTCGAGCGCAACGACGATGAACGGCGCCGGCGTCGTGGGAATGAGCGTCGTCGCGGCATGGGCGCGACCACTCATGCCGACCAGGAACGCAAAAACGGACAGGAGCCCTGCGAGCCCCCGCCGCCAAGTGGTCGCCATCACTCCTTGATGATAGGCGCGTGCCTGTCCGGCTTCATGAAGACTGGGTGAGCGTCCGATCGATCTTCGGAAAGCGTGCCCTGAAAAGGGCACCACCGCCGGGAGCGCGTAGGGCTTCGACCTCGCCGCCGTGCACGTGGGCGATCGAGCGAACGATGGCAAGACCGAGTCCGGTCCCCGGCACGTCGCGCGAGCGTGCCTTGTCGGCGCGGTAAAAGCGCTCGAAGACCGCGGCGAGCTCGTCGGGTGAAATACCCGGACCCGTGTCCTCGACCTCGATCGTTGCGTCGCGTTCGGTCTCGCCGATTCGAACCCTCACACCGCCTTCGCTCGTGAACTTGATGGCGTTGTCGACCAAGTTGCTCACCAGCTGACGCAGCAAGTGCGAATCGCCTTCGACCAGTGGCGACGGATTCGGCGCCTCGAAGTCGAGCACGAGGTTCTTTTCGGAGGCGCGCGGTGCGACGTTGCGCAGCGCCTCTTGCGCCACGATGGAGAGCGAGACGGGTTCTTTGGGAATGGTGTCGCCGCGGTCGGCCTTCGCGAGCGTGAGCATGCCGTTCACCATCTCGGCCAGCGAGGCGCTCTCGTGCTGAATCGTTTCAAGGCTGTCGCGACGGATCGTCGGATCGCGATCGCCCCAGCGCAGAAGCAGTTGCGCGTTGGCGTTGATCGACGTGAGCGGCGTTTTCAGCTCGTGCGATGCGTCGGAGATGAACTGCCGCTCGCGCGCAAATGCCTCTTGCAAGCGCGCCAGGAGATCGTTGAAGCTGCGTGTCAATTCGCCGATCTCGTCGCTGCGCCGCGCACCGGGGAGGCGCAGGTCGAGGCGTTCGCTGCCGATTTCACGCATCGCGCGCGAAAGGCGCGTGATCGGTCCGATCGCCTGCGACGCGAGCAACGCCGAGAGCACGACGACCAGCAACGCAGCGGCGATGAGAATGACGACGATCGTGCGGCTGGTCTGCGCAAAGGTGCGGTTGAGCTCGTCGAGCGATTCAGCGACGTGGACGACGACGGCGAACGTGCCGCTGCGCAAGAGATGATCTTCGACGAGGAACGGCCGGCCGCCGATGCGCACGGTGCGAAACGCCCGCGGATGCTTCGCGGTGAGGGTGGTGTTCGGCGGAATGCTCAGCGAGCCGAGATTCGGCGAACGGGCGATCGGATAGCCCCTGGTGGTATCGACCTGGACGGAGGTCGTCGGACTTTGCCACGCGGCGAGATTATTGCTGTTGAAAATCTGCAGGAACGATTCGTCGATCACCCCGCTGTAGGGAAACGGATTGATCGGCTGCGCGGCGCTCGCGATTTCCGACATCGTCGCGTCGATGCGCGACCGGGCTTCGTCGTAGAGAATCGTTTGAAACCGCCAGACGATGACGACGCTGGTCGCGGCGAGCGCGGCCACGAGCAACAGCGCGTAGGCGGCGGCGATCTGCCAGCGAAGCGAAAGTTTCAATCCCTGATCGTATAACCGACGCCGCGCACCGTGGTAATGAGCTTGTCGTCGAAGCCTTCGTCGATCTTGCCGCGCAGGTAGCGAATGTAGACGTCGATGAGGTTGGAGTCGCCGAGGAAGTCGCTTCCCCACACGCCGTTGAAGAGTTCGTCGCGAGTATGGACCTTGTTGCGGTGCAGCAAGAGGTACTCGAGCAGCGCGTACTCTTTGGCAGTGAGCTGGATCGGCTTTCCGCCGCGCATGACTTCGTGGCGGTCGCGGTCCATCACCACGTCGCGATGCGCGATGACGTTCCCTTGCGGTTTGCGCTCGCGCAAACGAGCACGCACGCGTGCCAAAAGCTCCTCGGTCGCGAACGGTTTGGTGAGATAGTCGTCGGCGCCGACGTCGAGACCGCTCACGCGATCGGGCACGCGATCCTTCGCGGTGAGCATGATGATAGGCACGCGGCTCTTGGCGCGAATGCGGCGCGTGACTTCCAGGCCGTCCATCCGCGGCAGCATCAAGTCGAGAATGATGAGATCGGGCTCCTTGAGGCCCTTCTCGAGGCCTTCCAGCCCGTCGTGTGCGCTGTCGACCTCATAGCCCTCGTGCGCGAGTTCGAGGTTGAGGACGCGGCTGATTGCTGCGTCGTCCTCGACGACCAGGATCTTGAAGCGCTTTTCCGGCTCGCTCATACCTGAGCGGGATTAGCGACGCTGCGCCGCCTTGCCCTCCGCGCGCGGTTGGAAACCGGTGAAAATCGAGATCCAGATGGCCGTTGCGCTGCCGGCCGCGATCCAGGCCACGAGCGTCATGTTGTTCGCTGCGCGAAGCGTGAGCGCACCGAGCGCCTGCAGCGAATGGACGAAGAGCGAGCCGCCGCCCGCGATGACCGCGGCGACGAGCCACACCACGACCGCGCAGAGCGCGCCGAGGACGGCGAGTTCACGGAACGAGAAGAGCGGTTCGGGCCGGCAAACGGTAGCCGAAAGAATCGCCGCGCGCAAGCCGGCGGGCGGTTCTTCCAGCGGTAATGCGAAGAGCGCCGCATCGAGCGCATCGTCGTCGTTGTAATTCATTCGGCTACCTCCTCCGCGCGCAGGAGCTTGCGCAGTTGCTCCTTTGCGCGGAATAGATGGGTTTTTACCGTGCCCATCGGCAATCCCAGCACGGTCGCGATCTCCTCGTACTGCTTGCCTTGCAGATGATAGAGGGTGATCACGGTTCGGTATTTTTCGGGAAGCGCCTCGATCGCGTCGTGCAGGCGGCGCGCTTGGTCGAGCGCGATCGCTTGCATCTCCGGGCCCGGGCTCGGATCGGCGCGATCCGGCAGTTCTTCATTACTATAACGTTTGCGGCGGTTCAGCCGATCGCAACAGGCGTGGTAGGTGATCGCGAAGATCCACGTCGAGAACTTTGCGCCGGGCTTGAAGGTGCGCAGCGACCGGTAGGCTTTGAAGAAGGCTTCTTGCGCCGCGTCGTGTGCTTCCTCGACGTCGTGGAGCGTGCGATAGGCGAGATGATAGACTGCCCGGTCGTACCGCTCGACGAGCGTCGCAAAGGCCTCGGAGTTCCCTCCGAGCGTCATTGCCACCAGCTCTCCGTCTTCGGGGCCGGGGCGTACCGTTGAGTCTATCCGGCGCGCCTCCACCACTGCTGCAGCCACGTCGGAGGTACGCGCGGGTGCGCACGGTTGTTTCGGCGCGGCGGTTGAAACACCAGGGGCACCGGGGCGTATCTGTGGCAGGACAAACCACGGAGGTCCCACCCCATCATGGTCCTGGCAACGACACTGAACAAAACGCTACCCCATGGTTCGCGGCCGACGATTCCGGCCGGAACCGCAAACTCCGCGCAAGCTCTGCGCCCCACCTTCGAGGGTTGGGGACCGCGCCTGTAGGAAGCACCGGAAAATGGATGACAACTACGTCGCCGCACTTGCGATCATGCTCATCTTCGGAGCACCGGTCGCGGTCTGGATCATCTCGCGGGTCTTCTCGCATCAAGAGCGCATGGAGATGATCCGTCGCGGGATGGTGCCGCCCCCGACGGGGTTCCCCCACAGCGTCCCCACGCCCGGCTGGCAGAGTGGCCCGATGCCGCCGCCGGCAAGCTCGGACTACTGGTACGCGCAGCGGCAGCTGCGCCGCGGGGTCAGCCTGAGCTTCATCGGCCTGGCGTTATTGATCGGCCTTGGCTCGATCGGCCCGCTGGCGCACATCGGTTACGCCGGACCGTGGCTGCTCGGCGGCTTGATTCCCATGTTCGTCGGCGTGGCGCAGGTGGTGAACGCGGTGCTCAACGGCGCGCGCTTCCCCGTCTTCGGACCACCGGGCAGTTATCGCGGCACGACCTTTGGACCGCCGCCCGGCCAAGGGAGCAACGTACCGCCGCCGCCGAGCGGACCCTACGCCTGGCGCCCCGGCTCGACACCGGAGATCGAGCGGCCGGCTCCGCCCCCAGATCAGAAACGCTGAGATTTGTAAAGAAAAACGATGAACGCCGGCTCTTTGAGAGCCGGCGTCGTCGTTTGCCACTGCTAGGAGGCGAAAGCTATGAAGAAAGGCGGACTCGCTCGGGAGGAGCTACTTGAAGGACACCAGCGCGATTGCCCATCCTGCGGCTGTTCTCGTTCGCACGAGATACCCGTCCGCAGTACGGTCGTAGACCTGGTAACCGGCGCGAAGCGCGTCAGCCAGAGATTTGAAGACCATGAGACCTGCCATCTGCGGACCCTCCTTTCCGAGTTTTCACTCTTCTATACCTATTAACGGCTAATGTCGCATCACGGTTCAGTCCGAATCGCAGACTTTTTTTAAAATTTGGCGAAAAACGGATCCACGCATATGGCCAGCGCCGTGACCTCCGCAGCTCTCCATCACGCGCTCGTAGTTGATCGGCAAGAGCTTGCACCGCAGATCGTTCTCCTCGGATTTGACGCACCGGAACTGGTTCGCGTGACGAAACCGGGGCAGTTCGTCATGGCGATGCCGCCGAGCGGTGAGGTTGCTTCGACCGCGCTCGGTATTTACGAAGCCGAAGGCAACCGTGCAAGCGTCATGTTTTTCGTGGTTGGGAAACGTACTGCCGAACTCGCGGCACTGCGTCCCGGAGATCGAATCGGCGTCTATGGTCCACTTGGCACGGGCTTTACAATCGACGGCGCGCGCGACGTTGCGATCGTGGCCGGCGGCGTCGGCATCGCATCGGTCTTCTTGCCGGTGCAAGCGCTGGTGCACGCCGGAGCGCGCGTTCGCCTCTACTACGGCGCACGAACCTCCGAGTTGCTCGTCGATCGCGAGCGCTTTGCGCGCGCGGGCTGCGACGTACTCGTGGCGACCGATGACGGCAGCGTGGGCTACGCGGGCTACGTTTCGGACCTCCTCGCGCAAACGAGCGAGACCCCCGACCTCGTGCTTGCGTGCGGGCCCACGCCGATGCTGCGCGCGGTCGCGCGCGTAGCAGCGGAGATGAACGTGCCGGCGCAGCTCTCGCTCGAAGAAACGTTTGCATGCGGCGTCGGCGGATGCTGGGGCTGCGTCGTGCCGCTCGTGCGTACGTCGAAACAAGCCCCGAGCTTTCCGCCCGCGGAGCAAGACGGCAGTGACGTCGTCTACGCTCGTGTGTGCAAGGAGGGCCCGGTCTTCTGGGCCCACGAGCTACGATGGTAAACGTCAGCGGTATCGACCTCAGCGTGAAGATCGGCAAACTCGAGCTGCCGTATCCGACCTTCATGGGCAGCGGCTGCTACGGAAGCGGTGAAGAGTTTGCACCGTTCGTGGATCTCGCGCGCATCGGCGCCGTCGTGCTCAAGAGCGTCACCCGGCTGCCGCGCCTGGGGAATCCCGTTCCGCGGTTGGTGCACACGCCGGCCGGGATGCTCAACGCCATCGGATTGCAGAATCCCGGCATCGATTGGTATCTCGAACACGAGGTCGCAAAGTTCGCGAGCCGTCCGTGCGCGGTCGTCGGCAGCGTCGCGGGATTCAGCGTCGACGACTACGCGTACGTCGGCGAACGCCTCGCCGCCCGCGACGAGATCGACGCGATCGAGGTCAACATCTCCTGTCCGAACGTCGCGAGCGAAGGTGAAACGTTTGCGTGCGACCCGAACCTCACCGCAAAGGTCGTGCACGCGGTGCGCGACACGACGGACAAAACGCTGATCGTGAAGCTTTCGCCCAACGTTACCGACATTGCATCGATTGCGATGGAGGCCGAACGGGCCGGCGCCGATGCGCTGGCCGTCATCAATACGGTGCGGGGCATGGCCATCGACGTGGAACGATGGCAACCGCGTCTGGGCAACGTGACCGGCGGGCTCTCCGGTCCGGCGATCCGGCCGATCGCCGTGCTTGCGGTGTACGAAATCGCTCGCGCGGTAAAGATCCCGATCGTCGGTCAAGGCGGAATTGAAACGACGCGCGACGCACTCGAGTTCTTCCTTGCGGGTGCGAGCGCGATCTCGATCGGCACGGCGAACTTCACCGATCCGGCGACGCCGGTCCGGATCGTCGACGAGCTCGTGCTATACTTGCGGGAGCGTCATTTGCGCTCGCTTGCGCAAATCGTGGGGAAGGCCAATGTCGGCTTCAGCAACCCCTACCAATACGAAGGAGACGAAGGGTGAGCGCATGGCGCAGTTGATCGTGGCGCTCGACGTACCGGCCGCGGAGGATGCGGAACGGCTGATCGACCGGCTCTACGAGCTCGACGTCATCTTCAAGATCGGCCTCGAATCGCTCTTCGGCTATCCCGAGCGGATCTTCTCGTATTGTGAAGCGCGCGACGTCCGTTACTTCATCGATGCAAAGCTGCACGACATTCCGCGTACCGTCGGCGCGGCGATGGAGCAGCTGGTTCGCCCCGGCGCGCATATCGTCAACGTGCACGCGCTCGGCGGCATCGAGATGATGCGCGCCGCCGTCGATGCTGCCCAGGCGCGATCCGCCGAGTTGGGCATCACGACCCCGCTCGTCTTTGCGGTAACGATTCTCACCAGTCACGGCAGCGAAGACTTGGCCGAACTCGGGTTGCAAGGCGGCCCCGCCGAGAACGCAACACGGCTCGCGGCGCTCGCGCGTGACGCGGGCTGCGCGGGGGTTATCTGCAGCGCGCACGAGGTCGCGGATCTCAAAGGCTTCTTCGGAAGTGATTTCTTGACGCTCACGCCGGGCATTCGGCCCTTGGGTGAAGCGCATGGCGATCAAAAGCGCGTCATGACGCCGGCGCAGGCCGTCGCTGCCGGCGCGGATTATCTGGTCGTTGGACGCCCGATCACGCAAGCGCCGGATCCGGCAGCCGCGGCGCGCGCCGTGCTCGACGAGATGCACGCACTTGCCTGACACCGGCACCACGTTGGACCTCGAGCGCGCCTTACGCGATCGCGGCGCCGTCCTGCGCGGACACTTTCGCCTGAGTTCGGGCCGTCACAGCGATCGGTTCATCCAAAAATTTCGCATTCTCGAGAGTCCGCCGCTCGTCGAAGCGGTCGCGAAGCAGATCGCCGCCGCGTTTCGTAGCGTGAAGCCGACGATCGTCGTCAGCGCCGCCGTCGGCGGCATCGTGCTCGGCTACGAGGTTGCGCGTCAGCTCGGGACCGACGCGATCTTCGTCGAGAAAGAGAACGGCGTGCCGGTGCTGCGGCGCAGCTTCCGGCTGGGAGCCGACGACCGCGCGCTGGTCGTGGAAGACGTCGTCACGACCGGCCTTTCCGTGCGCGAGGTTATGGAAGTCGTGCGGGCGCACGGCGCGCAGGTGGCGGGCGTCGGGATCATCGTGCAGCGCGGCGACGCTCAATTCGGGGTTCCCACGCGCGCGTTACTCGAGATGCCGCTCGAGTCGTTCGAGCCGGGCGAGTGTCCGCAATGTGCGGCCGGAGTGGCGATTGACGATCCTGGTTCGCGCCGCAACTAAGGACGACCGCGCGTTCATCGAGGCGCTGGGCAAGCGCACCGCGATGGACAGCGTCTCGTCGCTGCGTCGCGCGCAACCCGCCGACGTCCTCGCGAACTTCGAGCGGCTGCTCTCGGTGGTCGCGCTTCGCGACCACGTCGCGCTGATCGCCGAAGCGGAGGGCGTTCCGGCGGGCTTTCTCCTGATGCTGGATTCGCTGCCCGACGAAGTGACCGGCGATGACCAAGCGTTCGTGGTGTACATGGCGGTCGAGAACGCGGCGCGGCGGACGGGTGTCGGGTCGGCGCTCCTGGCGCGAGCCGAAGACGAGGCCCGAAAGCGCGGCGCACCGTACATGGCGCTCATGGTGACCCAGGAGAACGCCGCGGCCCGCGCGCTCTACGAGCGGGCCGGCTACCGCACCGAGCGGCGGCTGCTGTGCAAAACGCTATAAGCCCGCGCGGCTGGCGCCGCCTGTTCTTCACGATCGGCGCGATCGCGGTGCTGATCGTGCTGTATGTCTTTGCGATGCACATTCCGCGCACGCTCTCGATCTTCTTGATTGCGGCGTTCATCGCGTTCGGCGTGCAGCCCGTTACCAGCAGCCTGGTACGGCGGCGCATTCCCAGGCCGCTTGCGGTCGCGCTCGTGTTTCTGGCGCTCACGGTGATCGTCGTCGTCGGCTTGCTGGTCATCATTCCGCTGACGATCGCGCAATTGCAGGCGCTTGCGACGAATACGCCGGCATACGTTGCCACGCTCACCGATTGGTCGCACGGTGCCGAGACGTGGCTCCAAAGCCACGTGCCCGGATTGCGCATACCGGAAAACGCCTTCGATATCGGAACGATCAGCGGACAGAGCCTTTCCACGTTCGTCACCGGCTCGCTGAATTCGATCGGCGTAATCCTGATCGGCGCGGCGACGGCGTTCTTCGTCGCCTTCTCCTCGATCGTGCTCTCGGTTTTCTTCTTGCTCAACGACTCGCAGATCCTCGAGGGCTTCGTTCAACTCTTTCCGGCCAAACGGCGCCAAACCGCGCGTAAGCTCGCAAGCGAAGTGGCCGAGACCTTCGGCAGGTTTATCTCGGGCCAAGTGCTCGTTAGCGCGATCACGGGTCTCGTGGTTGCCGCCTGCTCCGCGCTGATCGGCTTCAAGTTCTCGCTGATCTTGGGCATCATCACCGCGGTTGCGTACGCGATTCCGGTCATCGGCATGATCATCGCGCAAGCCGTGGCGATCATTCTGTGCGCACCGCAGGGCGGATGGATGATCCTGTGGGTTCAGATCATCATGTTCGTCATGGGACGCATCAGCGACAACATTTTGGTGCCCAGGATCATGGGCAGCTCGGTCGGCGTCTCGCCGATCGGCGTCATGTTCGCCTCGTTCGCGGGCGGCGAGCTCTTCGGAATCCCGGGGCTGTTGCTGGGCATTCCGGCGGCCGCCTTGATCAAGATCTTGTGGCGCTACTTCGTGGCGCCGTGGCTCCAGGCTCGGCTGGACAAAAGCTAGGGAAGCGAGCCGATGCTCGCTGAAGATTAGCGCTACCGGCGTCGCGGGTAGAACGGCCGCATGGATCTTCCCGCCTGGCCCTTGGTTCGTGAGTTCGGGATACCCGCCGGTTGTATCGTTATTGCGGTGATCCTCGGCGCCGTGTTCGAATTCATCATCCAGCGGAGCGTCGCGAAGAGCGCGTACGTCGCGCGTCACACCTGGCTCACGATCCTGATCGACGCGCTCGGATCGGGCGTCCTCTTCTGGATGACCGCGCTCGGCGTACACATCGCGCTCGCCGTCTCGAGGCTCCCGCCGAACGTCACGCACCTGTTGGATCAAACCTTGCTCGTGCTGGTGTGCGGGTCGGTGACGATCGTCGCCGCGCGTTTCGGCGGGAGCGCGGTGTTGCAACTCTGTCGCGGTCCCGGCCAGCAGATTGCGTCGGGAACGCTCTTTGCGAGCGTCTCGCAGGCCGTTATCGTCGCGCTCGGCGTACTTTTCACGATGAGCGCGCTCGGGATCGCCGTTACGCCGCTGCTGACGGCGCTGGGCGTCGGCGGCCTTGCCGTGGCGCTGGCCTTACAGCCGCCGCTCGCGAATCTCTTTTCGGGCATCCAGCTCATCGCGTCGCGCCAGATACGCGCCGGCGACTACATCGCGCTCCCAAGTGGGCAAGAGGGATTCGTGGAGGACATCAATTGGCGAAGCATCTCGATTCGCGAATCGACGAATAACATCGTCGTCGTTCCGAACCTGATGCTGGCACAGGAGATCTTCATCAATTACCGTTTGCCCGAGCCGCGCGTGGCCGCGCGCGTGCCGTTCCGCGTCGCATACGGAAGCGATTTGGATTTCGTGGAGCGTTTGGCGCACGAGGCGGTCGAGTTGGCACGCAAGGACATCGGCGACTCGTTGTCTTCGGAGGACGTCTTCGTGCGATTTCACGAATTTGGCGATACCACCGTGAACATGTCGGTCAACTTCTTCGTCAATCGCGCAATCGATCAGGAACGCGCGAAGAGCGCCTGCCTGCGGCGGCTGTATGAATTGTTGCAACGCAACAAACCCGGATCGCCGTTGGCCGAAGCGGTGGTGCCGGCATGAGCGAGCGCTGGACGCTGCCCGGCAGCACGCGTGAACGGCCGCCAGGCGAGTTCGTTTCGGTCGCGAACCCGGACGAACTCGTCGTCGTAACGGTGATCGTGCGGCGCAAGCATGCCAGTCCGCCGCTCCCCGGGCGGCTTACGCGAGAAGAGTTTGCTGCCGCGTACGGCGCGGGCGACGCCGATTTGGAGCGTATCGAAGCCTTCGCGCGTGATAACGGACTACGCGTCGTCGAACGCGACGCCGCGCGGCGCTGCGTGCAACTCGAGGGCACGGTCGCGCAAATGAGCGAAGCGTTCGGCGTCTCGCTCTCGACCTATCGCCTGGGCGGGCGAACGTTTCGAGGGCGGACGGGACTCATCACCGTGCCGATGGATTTACAGAACGTCGTCACGGCCGTGCTTGGACTGGACACCCGGCCGCAGGTGCGTCCACGCCATCGCGTCGCCGAACGGGCTGCAGTTTCGTTCACGCCGCTGCAGATCGCGGCACTCTACGATTTCCCCACCGGCGTGAACGGCGGCGGCCAAACGATCGCGCTCGTCGAGTTGGGCGGCGGCTACAACGCTAGCGACTTCTCGTCGTACTGCGCGCAGCTAGGTATCGCACCACCGGAGGTCGCGATCGTCACCGTCGACGGCGCAACCAACGCTCCGGGAGCGGATCAAGACGCAGATACGGAGGTCATGCTCGACGTCGAGGTCGCGGGCACGATCGCGAGCGGTGCCGCGCTCGTCATCTATTTTGCGCCCAACACCGATCAGGGGTTCATCGACGCCGTGACGACCGCGGTGCACGATGGCACCCGCCAGCCGTCGGTGATTTCGATCAGCTGGGGTGACGCGGAGTCGGCCTGGACGGAAGCGGCGATGAACGCGCTCGATGAAGCCTTCGCAGCCGCCGCAGCGATGGGTGTTACGGTCTGCGTCGCATCCGGCGACGGCGGCTCGAGCGACGGCGTGAGCGACGGCGAACCGCACGTCGATTTTCCCGCGTCGAGTCCGCACGTGCTGGGGTGCGGCGGCACGAGCATTAGGGCGTCGGATGGAACGATCGTCTCCGAAACGGCGTGGAGCGATTCGGGTGGCGGGGTGAGTGCCGTCTTCGGTTTGCCGACGTGGCAGGCGGCGGCGCACGTGCCGCTGCCGTCGACGGCGACCGGCGGGCGCGGCGTTCCCGATGTCTGTGCGGATGCGGATCCCGACTCGGGATACCGCGTGCTCGTCGACGGCGCCGGCATCGTCGTCGGTGGTACGAGCGCAGTGGCTCCGCTTTGGGCGGCGTTGATTGCGCTGATGAATCAGGAAGCCGGCGAGCCGGTCGGATTCCTCAATCCGAAGCTCTACGATCTTCCGGGCTATCCGTCGACGCCGGGACCGTTGCACGACATCACGACCGGAAGCAACGGCGCATATCAGGCCGGCGAAGGCTGGAGCCCGGTTACCGGTTTGGGAAGTCCCGACGGCGCGCGCTTGGAAGAGGCGGTTCGCTAACTCACATCGTCTCGGGAGCGCTCACCCCGATCAGCTCGAGCACTTCGGCAAGCACCGATTTGGTCGCGAGACAAAGGCCGAGTCGCGCGAGGCGCAGGTCGCGTTCGTCGACGAGAATCGTGCACTCGGTGTAGAACTGATGGAACTCCGTCGCGACGTCGCGTGCGAATTTCGCCAGCCGGTGGGGCGCGAGATGCTCGACGACGCCGGCGACGACGCGCGGCAGCTCGGCCAGCCGGCGCGCCAGCGCCAACTCGGCGGGATGCTGCAGCGGCTCGAGCGCGGTGGACTTCTGCGCGGTCGTCACGTCGGCCGGGTCGGCACGGCGCAGCACCGAGGCGATGCGCGCGTGGCCGTATTGGACGTAGTACACCGGGTTGTCGTTGCTCTGCTCGACGGCAAGCTGCAGGTCGAAGGTGAGCGGCGAATCGGTTGCGAGCATCGTAAAGAAGAATCGCGCGGCGTCGACGCCGACTTCGTCGAGAATCTCGTCGAGCGTCACGATGTTCCCGGAACGCTTGCTCATGCTGACCTGTTCGCCGCCGCGCATCAGCGTGATCTGCTGCGCGATCAGGATGGCGAGCTTTCCGGGGAATCCCATCGCGGCGGCGGCCGCTTTCAAACGTCCGATATAGCCGTGATGATCGGGGCCGAGGATGTCGATGGCACGCTCGGCACGGCTGAGCTTTTCGTAATGATACGCGATGTCGGGAGCAAAATACGTCGGGCTGCCGTCGCTGCGCACGATCACGCGATCCTTGTCGTCGCCGAAGGCCGAGGTGCGGAAGTACTGCGCGCCGTCGGCTTCATAGATGAGTCCCATACCGCGCAGCTTCTCGAGATCTTCGTTCATGCGTCCGCTCTCGCGGAGATCGTATCGCTCGCTGGTCCACAGATCGATCCGCGCCCGGAAGCGCTCGACCGTCGCCTGTTGCTCGCGCAGGATCTGATCGCGCGCGAACGTGGCGAACTCGGCGACCGGCCATTGCACGTCCGGCGGGATCTGTTGCGCGAGGTCGATCAGATATTCGCCGGGATAGGCGTCTTCGGGAAACGCGTGGGAGGAATCGAAACGCTGCAGGTAACGCGCCTGCAGCGAGCGCCCGAGCGTCTCGATCTGCGAGCCCGCGTCGTTGATGATCCATTCGGTGATGACGTCGTAGCCGCAGAAACGAAAGGCGCGCGTCAACGTGTCGCCGATGGAGAGCGTGCGCCCTTGCACGACCACCAGCGGTCCGGTGGGATTCGCGCTGCCGAACTCGAGCGAGATACGCTCGCCGCGCGGCGCGTGCCGGCCGAACGACGAACCTTCGCGCAGGATTTGCGCAACGAGCGCTTGCCACACGTGCGGGGCGAGCCGGACGTTGATGAACCCGGCGACAGCCTCGATCGTGGCGAAGTGCCCGGCGACCTGTGGTGCCTCACGACGGAGCGCGTCGATCAACGCTACGGCAACGTCGCTCGGGGCACGGCGAGCGATTTTGGCGAGCGAAAACGCAACGTTCGTCGCGAAGTCGCCGAACTCGGGCCGGCGCGGCTCTTCGAACCCCACCGTGACCGGCGCGGCGTCGGGGTACGTGCGCGCAACGATGGCGCACAAGACCTGCGCAAACCGGTCGAGTGCGTCTTGGGGACTCAACGCGTCAGTGGTGATAGGGCTCATTGCGTGCGATCTTCGCCGCGCGATAGAGCTGTTCCAGCACGATCGCGCGAGCCCACTCGTGTAAAAACGTCAGTGGCGAGAGCGACCAGAGCACGTCGGCTCGCTCGCGCAGTGAACGATCGGCACCGTACGTCCCGGCTATGACAAAGGTCAGGCGCGAAAGCCCGCTATGCGCCGCACCGTCGATCGCTTGCGCCAACTCGGTGCTCGAAAGCTCCGTGCCGGTGCGCTCGAGCAGCCAGAGTCGATCGTCGGGGCGGATGTGCTTGAGGATACGCCCGGCCTCCTCGCGCATCGCGGTTTGGGCGTCGCCGCCGTGCGCCGCGCGGACGTCGATTTCGTCGTAATTGAAATACGGCGCGAGGCGGGCGCGAAAATCGGCGCAGGCTTGCGCAAGATACGCGGTGCGAATTTTGTCGACGGCAATCAGCCGGAGCTGCATGCAAAGCGCGTTGCGCCGCGGCGCTCGACCACGCCTTCGAGCTCGAGCATGGCAAGTTCGGCAAGCGCCCGTGCCGGCGAAATACCGGTTGCCTCGACGAGCGCGTCGAGATCGCATTCGCCGGCACGCAGTGCGAGCAGCAGAGCACCGCCGGGCCCGTCGCGTCGCGGCGGTTCGGGTTTGTGCGGCGTCTGGATGCGCAACACTTCCAGTACGTCGGCGGGGCTTCGAGCGAGGATCGCACCGTCGCGAATGAGCGCATGACAACCCGCCACGTGCGCGCGGTCCACGTCGCCCGGGACGGCGAGCACGGGAATGCGGGGCGCCGCCCACCCCGCGGTGTTGAGCGCGCCGCTGCGCGCCGGTGCCTCGATCACGACCACCGCGTCGGCGAGCGCCGCGACGATCGCGTTGCGCGCGAGAAAATGCCACGGCGCGGCTTCGACGCCGGGCGGAAACGGCGAGAGCACCGCGCCGCCGCCGCCGAGCATGCGCTCGGCGAGATCGAGGTTGCGGTGCGGGAAGAAGCGCCGGTGCCCGCTTCCGAGGATGCCGACCGTGGGTGCGCCCGCTTGGAGCGCGCCGTCGTGCGCCGCCGCGTCGATCCCGAGCGCCAAGCCGGAGACGATGCAGCAGCCGGCGAGGCCCAGCTCCCGGGCAAAGAGCGCGGCGAGACGCCGTCCGTAGGGCGTTGCGGCGCGGGTGCCCACGACGGCCACACTCGGCCGCCTGAGGCCTTCGAGGCTGCCGCACTGCCACAGGCCCTCCCCGTCCCAGGAAAAGCCGCGCTCGCCACGGACCTCCTCGAGGGCCGCCCGGGTGGTATACTCCGGAGCATCCATACCGCACTAATCCCACGAAGGGCGGTGGGCGGCAAGGAGGCCTTGGGGGATACCCGAATACCGGGAGCCGCACCCAGCCCGAAGCTCCGGAGGATCCTCAGGTGGCAGCAGAAGCCTATTGCGTCAAGTGTAAGACCAAACGTCAGATCAAAGACGCCGTGCAGATCACGATGAAGAACGGCCGGCCCGCGACCGAGGGCAAATGCCCCGAGTGTGGGACCAAGATGTTCAAGATAGGCGCGGCGAGCTAAGCGCTTCGCCCGGCTGTCGTTGCCGGCGCTTTTCTCGCGATCGCTGACGGCGATACGTCGGATTTTCAAGGGGCCGCTGGCGGAGACGCCGGGCGGCCTTTTTGCGTTTACTAGGGGTAGTACCGTATAATACGCTCACCCACAATATATGCGCCCTTGGGGCTCGCCCTCGGACGCGCTTGGGGTCGCACCTCAGGTGACGGGGGCGAAAAACGAGGTGAGAAACTGATCTGCCCGACTTGTCGCAAGAGTGAGACGCGCGTCGTCGACTCACGCGACGATGAAACCGTGGTCCGCCGCCGGCGCGAGTGCTTGGATCCGCGCTGCAAGCATCGTTTTACCACCTACGAACGTATGGAAGCCCCCCGCCTCTTCGTGGTCAAGAAAGATGGACGCCGCGAACAGTACAGCCGCGAGAAGATCCTGAGCGGCCTGCGCAAAGCGTGCGAGAAGCGGCCCATCTCCGAGAGCCAGATGGAAGCCGTGGCGGCCGATCTCGAGCGCGACCTCTTCGCGCGAGGCGAGAGCGAGGTGAGCTCGACAATGGTGGGTGAGAAGTTGATGGAAGCGCTGCGGACGCTCGATCCGGTCGCGTACATTCGTTTCGCGAGCGTGTATCGTTCCTTCCGCGACATCGAGAGTTTCCGGGAAGAGTTATCGCAGCTACTTTCTAAATGAAGGCTCTCATGGATACGCTCGTGCGGGTCGCGCTCAAGCGGCTGCCTGGGGCGGACGACGTGCCGCTGCCCTCGTACATGAGCGAGCTTGCCGCAGGCGCGGATCTTTGTGCCGCCCTCGACAAAGAGCTTACGTTGTTGCCGGGTGCTCGCGCGCTCGTGCCGACCGGGCTTTCGATCGCGTTGCCCGCAGGCTTCGAAGCGCAAGTGCGTCCGCGCAGCGGCCTTGCGCTGCGCGACGGCGTGACCTGTCTGAACGCGCCGGGAACGATCGACGCCGATTATCGTGGACCGATCGGCGTGATTCTGGCCAACCTCGGATCGGAGCCGGTCACGATCCGGCGCGGCGATCGCATCGCGCAGCTCGTGATTGCACCGGTTTCGCGGGCGCGATTCGAACTCGTCGACGAACTTCCGGAAAGCGCGCGCGGACACAACGGCTTCGGCAGCACGGGCCGCACCTCGTGAAGGTCTACGTGGTTGGACGCGGCGCCGTCGGCACGTATCTCGGCGAACTGCTCGAGGCGATCGGCGTCGAGGTCGCCTACGCGCCACGCCCGCTGGACGCGGTCACGCCCTACGACGCCGACGTGGCGATCGTGGCCACCAAAGCCTACGACACCGACGGGGCGATCGCGACGCTGCGCAAAGCGATCGCATTTCCCGAAAAGTGTGTCTTCGTGTCGCCGCAAAACGGGGTGGGCAACGAAGAGAAACTCGCCGAGGCGTTCGGTGCGAACAACGTCGTTGCCGCCGCCTTGACCGTCCCGGTCGGCCGCGATCGCGACGGCCGTGCGAACGCCGCAAAAGACGGCGGACTCGCGTTCGCGCCGGTCGGCGAGAGCGCGTTCAACTGGCTGGTTGCCACCTTTGCCAGCGGCGGGTTGAAGGTCAGCGTCGTTCGCGACTGGCGCTCGCTCAAGTGGAGCAAACTCGCGCTCAACGTCGTGGCCAACGCGAGCTGCGCGATTCTCAACGTCTTGCCCGCGCGGCTCGTGCATTTCGAGAAGATCTTTGCACTCGAGATCCGGATGATTCGCGAAGTGCGCGCGGTGATGGCAGCGTTGAAGATCGCGCCGATCGATCTTCCGCGCTATCCGGTGCGAGCGCTCTTCGCCACTGCCGCGCTGCCGAGCCCGGTGGCGCGCACCGTCATGGCGAGCAGCATCGCGGGCGGACGCGGGACCAAGCCGCCGTCGCTGCTGATCGATCTGCGCGCCGCCAGGCCGCGCACGGAAGTCGATTGGCTCAACGGCGCGGTGGCGTCGGCGGGCCTCGCAAACAGCGTGCCGACGCCCGTCAACAGCGTCTACACCCGTGTGCTCGACGACATCGCTCACATGCCGCAGCTCTGGGCGAAATATCGCGAACGGCCCGAAGCACTGGAGGCCGAGGTCGAAGCCGAGATGCGGCGAGTCAAAGCCCTGACACGAGGAGCATGATGCGGGACCCCAACGTGCCCGAGTCGCTCGAGGGATGGTGGATTCTCCACCGCATGTTTGCGTTCGATCGCCGCGGCTGGGACGGCCTCCCGGAAAAGCGGCGCGCAAAATATGCCGCGCACGCAAGCGATTTGGTGGAACATCTTCAGTCGGGCAAGGACGGCGACGTAGGCTTGGCGCAGCTCGTCGGACACAAAGGCGACTTGATGCTCACGCACTATGCGCGTACGTATGACGGGCTCGCCTACGCGCAGACCCTGGTCGACAAGCTCGAGATCCGCGAATATCTGCACGCGCACGGATCGTACGTATCGGTGCTGGAGCTTGGTATGTACGATGCGACGGGTAAGATCCACGCCGAATTGCAGCAGCGCGGCCTGACCGCGCAATCGCCCGAATGGATCGCCGCGTTCGACGAGTCGATTCGCAAGCAGGCCGAGAGCCCGTACGTCGGGCCGCGCCTGTGGGCGAAGATCCCGCGCCGCCGCTATGCGTGCTTCTATCCGATGAACAAGAAGCGCGAGGGCACGGACAACTGGTTCATGTTGCCGTTCGAGGAGCGCGCCCGGATGATGACCGAGCACGGTAAGGTGGGGCGTACGTATCACGGAGCGGTGACGCAGGTGATCTCAGGCTCGATCGGCTTCGATGACTTCGAGTGGGGTGTCGATCTCTACGCCGACGATCCGCTCGTCTTCAAGAAGCTCGTGTACGACATGCGTTTCGATGAAGCGAGCGCGCGCTTCGGTGAGTTCGGACCGTTTTGGAGCGGCGTGCAATTCTCGGCGCCCGAGCTGCGGGTGTTCCTCGACGGGGATGCCGTTCCGGCGCTCGACGTAACGTCATGAAGCGGCGCGCCGCCGGACCGTTCCGGTCGGCATCGGCCAGGGTCGCGTCAGCAATCCGAAGAGCGCCATGACGATGGCGGCGACGCCGCCGACCGCGAACGCGAGTTCCGTGCCGCCACGCTCGCAGAGCCACCCGGCGAGCAGCGATCCGAACGGCCCGCTCGCGAGAAAGACGTAGTTGTACAGACCGCCGACGCGGCCTTGCAAGAAGCCCGGTGTTGCAAGCTGCACGAACGCGTTCGTGCCGGCGCTGTAGATCGTGTAGGCGATGCCCGTGACGAGCAGCGCGAGCGCAACCGGCGCGAAGCGCGTTTGCGCGGCGAGCACGCATTGCCCAATGCCGAACGCCGTGCATGCCACGAGCAGCAGTCTGCGTGATGCGCGCGCGCGCGACGCGGCCACGAGCGCGCCGAGCATCGCGCCGAGTCCAAAGACGGCGGTGATCCAGCCGTAGGTCTGCGGACCACCATGCATCGTCTGCTGCGCGAGCACCGGGAGCAGTACGTTGAAGTTGATCGCGAGAAAGGAGACGAGCAACATCATCGCGAGCACGATCGCGACGGTCTTCGTGTGGCGAGCGTAGTGCAGGCCCATGCGAATCGAATCGAGCAACGTGCCGCCCCGGCGCATTTCGGCCTGCGGGTGAAACTCGCTCGCGCGCATGGCGACGAGCGCCCAGACGACCGGAATGAAGCTGATCGCGTTGAGCAAGAAGCACATCCCGAGGCCGGTCGTCTCGATCAAGACGCCGGCGAGGGCGGGACCGATAATACGCGTGGCATTGTTCAAGCTCGAATTGAGGGCGATCGCGTTTCCGAGTTCCGAACGCCCGACGAGCTGCACCATCAACGCCTGGCGGCTCGGGCTGTTGACGACGAGGATCACCCCGCGCACGAGGGCGATCGCGTCGATCAGCCACACGGAGGCGAAGTGCGCAAAGACGGCCAGCGCTAAAAAGAGCGCGCACAGCGCCATCGCGATCTGTCCCAGGAGCAGCATCATGCGTCGATTCCAGCGATCGGCCAAGGCGCCGCCAACCAATCCGAGCAACGCATAGGGGATGTAAAAGAAGAAGCCGAGCACGCCGACGGCTTGCGCCGAGTGTGTCAGGTCGAGGATCAGCCACGCCTGCGCCGCCGTCTGCAGCCACGTGCCGATCTGCGAGACGAATTGTCCCGCGAAATAGAGACGGTAATTCCGGTGTCGCTGAAGGCTGGCAAGCATGATCTTTCCGTGGTCCTATGGGCCGTCGAAGCGATCAAGCTCGTGGATCACTACTTCGCGTCGTAACACTGATCACGCCACCGGTGATGGTCACGGTCACCGCGAGCTGTGCCGCGCTGCCGTCGGTTGCGCTGAAGTCGATCGTTGCGTTGCCCGCGCCGACCGCGGTAACGGTGAAGGTTGCTCCGGAGGACGAGGAATCGTCGCGTTTCTTGCTCGCACTTGCCGACGCGGGGGAAACGGTCGCCACGGCGGTGTCGCTCGACTGCGCGTCGATCGTGCCGCTGTAACCGCTTTTACCGACCGTGACGCTCGCGGTTGCGCCGGCCGACGAGAGCGAGAGCGTTGTGCCGGTCGAACCGCTCGGAAGCGTGATCAGGAGCGGCTGCGTGGAAGGAAAGTATTGCACCGACGCGCATCCGCCGAGCAAGAAGAACGCAGCAAGAACGCCGGCAATGGACCGCGCGCAACGCATCATACATCCGCGTTACGCGAGGTCGCAGTGCGCTCCTGCGCGAAGCTACCGCTTCGATGCGCGCGATTTCGTTTTGCGTCGTTCTTACTTTGATACTCGGCCTCGTCGACTGTGGCGGCAGCGGCGCCGGAGCCGGCGGCGCCGCTCCGGTTGCAACCAGCGGCGGCGGCAACGCCGGCGCGATCGCGTTCCGGATTTTGATTCCCAACGCGGCGCCCGGTTCGTCGGGCAAGCGACGCGCCTTTGTCTCTCCGAGCGCAAACGGCGCGATGGTCACAACGTACGCGGCATCGAATGAGAACGCGCCATTGGCGACCGCAGTCACCGATATCTCGTCTTCGAGCAGCGTTTGCACGAGCGGTTCGGGCGGCCGCACCTGCACCGTGACGGTGAGTGCGCCGGCCGGCAGCGATTATTTCGTCTTTGCACTCTACAACGAAGCGCCGAGCAACGGCGCGATTCCCTCGGGCGCACAGGAGCTCGGCGTTGCCGGCGTGACGCAAACGATTGCCGCGGGCCAGACCAACACCGTCGACGCGCCGATCAGCGCCATCATCGCAGGGCTGGGCCTCACGCCGCAAAGCGTCGACGAGCCCGCCGACGGCCGGCAGCACACGATCTCGTTCGTCGTCGCGCCGACCGATTTCGGCGACAATCCGATCACCGCCGGGTCTTCGAACGCGCCCTACGCGAACCCCATCACGGTAAGCGTCAGCGAAAGCGGCGGCGGCGGCTACACGCTGCTCTCGCTCGATGGAGGCACGCCATCGGCATCGGTGACGCTGACGAAAGCGACCGATACCGTCGAAGCGATCTACGACGGCGGAGGGACGACGGGTTACAGCGCAACCGTGACGCTCGACGCGCCGGCGTACAACGGGCAAGGCGGAGCATCGGAATCGGCGACGATCGCACCGCTCTTCGTCGCCAACAACACGGTCTTTTACTCATCGTCGCCGGCCGGGCTCGACACCTATCCCGAAGGTCAGCACGTGCTCCTGATCTCCGAACCGGGTGCCGCGGGGAGCACGACCTACACGGCGACGCCCAGCGGCTGCAGCAATATCTTGAGCGTCGGGACCGTGGTCGGCAGAGGAACGAGCGCGACGCTGTTGGTCGCCGGCGGTACGCAGACGTCGACCGGCGGATGCAGTCTGGCGATCAGCGACGGCACGGTGACGTTTACGATCGCCGTGACGAACACGCTGCGCTCGGCTCCCGGCTCGTCACCGACCATCAAAGAGTATGGCGTCGGAGCGAACGCGCCGTTCGGCATTACGACCGGCGCCGATGGGAATCTGTGGTTTACCGAGGCGGGCGGCGTCGCCGTCAGCTATGTCAACCGGCAAGGCACCGGATACACCTCGTATCCGTTGTCGAGCCAAGGGTTCGATATCCCGTACGGCGACACGCTCGGGCCCGACGGCAACGTCTGGTTCGGTGACGACGCCACCCACCTCGTCGGGAAAGTCACGACTGCCGGAAACGTCACGGTGTTCAGCGGGCAGTCTTACGACGGGACGAACACGATCGCACCCGACCTCGACGGAAATGTGTGGTTCAGCGAGAGCGGCGGGCCCGTTGTCGGCAGTATCAACGCGACGAGCGGCACGCTCGACGAGGTGACCGTTCCGGTGTCGAACGCCGAGCCGTTCGGCGTCGCGCTGGGCGCGGACGGCGCGATATGGTTTGGTGATTGCGTCAACGACGCCATCGGACGAATCGCAAGCGGGACGGCGAGCGAGTTTGCTGCGACCACCTCGCAGTCTCCGGTCGTCCTGGCTGCAGGTTCCGACGGCGCGTTATGGTTCACCGAGACGACGAACATCGGCCGTATGTCGAGTTCCGGCACGCTGACGGAGTATCCGATCACGACCGGCACGCCGAACGTCGCCTTCATCACGCCGGGTCCCGATGGCGCGCTCTGGTTCACGGATATCGGTAACAATGCGATCGGACGTATCACGACCTCGGGTTCGATTACGGAGTACCCTGTTCCAACCGGCGGAGCCGCACCGATCGGCATCACCGTCGGTCCCGACGGCAACATCTGGTTCACCGAGAATAGCGTAGGTGACGTAGGCGAGGTCGAATTGTAGGATGCTGACGAAATTTGCGGCGCTGCTGCTGGTGGTGACGATAGGCCAACTCCATGCCGGTTCGCATGCGTACGACGGGAGACATGTCGACGTTACCGGGCGCGCTTCGCGTCCGCACGCGGGAGTGCTCACGGACGGAACGCGCTATGAGCGCTTTGCAGTCTGCGCGGGATGGTGCATGCAGGTCGTGGCGATCGGAACCCCCGCGATCGCCGCGGGCCAAACGATCACCGTGCACGGAACGTACTACGTGCACAAGAATCTCGGCGGCTTCGTGCTGCACGGCATCGAGGCCGACCCAGGCTCGCTCTAACCGCCGCCCACCGTGTACACGTAGTGATGGCGCGATTGCAGGTAGGCGATCGTGGCGACCCCCGACGGAACGAGCATCACCCCCGGCAGCAGATGGGCGCGTAAGGCGTCGGCTATCGCTTGCGGCGACTGGCGCGTCGTTCCCGCGCGCGCGATCGCATCAGCCTGCTGCACGAGCGCGGTATTGCAGACGAAGAATTTCACGCCCCGCCGCTGCAGCGCCGTAACCGACGCGTCCTGGTAGAATCCGTGAGGATCGCTCGGATCTGCCATCGTGCTTCCACTGCGCACCGGCGCGAAGATGTTCGTCTGCACCGTAGCGCCGGTCGGATCCTTGACGCCGAAGAGCTGACCCAGCAGATACGTCGACCACGCGGTATCGTCGTACAGGAGCAGATTCGAGTCGCTATGCGCCACGAACGCCGTCGCGATGTTCGACGGTTCCACGTCGAACCCGAATTGGAGCCCGTTGAGGCTGTTCTTGACGCTGCCGAGCACGCGCGGCTGTAGCGGCCCCGCGTCCCAAACCTGCCGAAACTCGGCTGTCGTCGCCACCGCGCTCTCGAACGCATGAAGGTCGAACTGTGCGGCGGTCTCGACCAGACCGATCTGTTCGCCGGTTTTTCCCGCGCAGGCAGCGGCCGAACAGGCGGCGAGCGGAATCGCTGCCGCAATGAAATGCGAGCGCTGCATGCCGGTCAGTGCGTCATCGCTGAGGCTTTGACGACCGACCACAGGCCTTTGAAGCCGTTACCTTTTTCTTGACCGGGTGCGGCGTCTTTCTTGAAGCGATAAAGCGGCCATCCCTTATAAGCCCATTGCTTCGATCCGTCGGGACGGCTGATGATCGAGAAGTTACCGGAAGCCGACGCTCCGCTTGCGGCAAACAGCGGCGGCCAGTGCGACGCGCACATGCCGGTGCAGTTGGATTTGCCCTTGGCATCCTTCGCGAAGGTGTAGAGCGTCATGCCTTGACCGTCGACGAGAATGCCGCCGTGAAAGGTCGGCTGCGCGCTCCCGACGCCAACCACCGCGGCGCCGGCCGGCGCGAACGGCGCTTGAATGAAGAGGAAAGCGGTTACCGCGATCAGTGCAAGCGCTCTGAGCAAACTGTTACGATGCATCTCGAACATATTCAGCGCTCCTTTCGAGGCTTCGAATGGAAGATTTCCTCGAGCGTCGCAACCCCCTGCCGCTCGGTGCTCCGTGGGCTAGCGAGCCAGGACCGTCTCCGATAAGAGGCGTCACGGATCAAGCACTAATGATGCGGCTGTCGCTCGCGACGTTGGTGTTCGCGTTCGCGCGGTGAGCAATGGGGCAAGGTACGGACGCACCGAGAGCGCGACCACGATCCAGAGCGCGGTGACGACCAATCCCGGAAAGATCCCGAGCGGCATCATCGTGATATGGAAGACGAGGATGTTCGCAATGACCGCCGCGAGCGTCGTGAGCGCGAGCGGCACGAACCGGTTCGCCAGGAGCATCACGCCGGTCACCAACTCGACGGCATTGACGAAGAGCGCCCAGTGGGACTGAAAGAAGACGCTTTGGAAGGCTCCCGCCATGCCGGGCAGCACGGGCGGGGTGGTGAGCGTCATGACGCATCCGTCGAGACCTGCGGCAGTAAAGACGAGACCAAGCAAGATGCGTGCGGCGAGTGTTAGATGTTTCATAATACCTAGACGTCGCACGAGGCGGGTCGAAATCGACAGCAGGCCGCTCGCCGCGGCAAAAATTCCTGTACGAACGGAACGGAACGCACCTTTGCGACCGCTTCATCGAGCGGGATTGACAGCACCCTTGTCGTCCGGCTTAAAGGTCCAGAACAGTGCAGAATAGGGGAGCCAGCGCGGCAGCGGGTTCGCTCTCCGGGCTTATGAATTCTCGCTTGGCCAAGGCCTTGCTGCTCCGCCGGGGCGTCCGATCAGCGACAAGGTTTTCTCGAGCCCCTCAAGCGGGACGAGCGCTAGTGCAAGACCTACCGTGCTCAGCGCGGTGCCCGTAAGAATGGGAATGTCGAGGTGCTCGCCACCAAGAATCACGCCGAACGCGAGCGCAATGAGACGAATCGGAATTGCCATGAGGCCGATGAATACGGCCGGCAATCTGTCGATGAGCCAAAGCAGCAAGAAGAAGGCGACGGCACTTCCAGCAATGGCTAGATAGACCAATGCCCCGAGCGATTCAGCGGAAAGGGCAGTGCGCAGATCAAGTGGTTCCAAAAGCAAGCCTAACCCGAGCATCAAGATACCGGCCGCCGTCATCGCAGGAGGCAGAGAGATGAGCGGATCCGCTCTAAATTGTTTTGCATAGACGTTCGAAAATGCGCTGCATGCCGCGGCAAGGATTGCCGCACCGGCGAACAATGGCGACACCGCGACCTGACGTGAAATTCCGATGACCAGCAGCCCCGCCATCGCCAACGTCAAGCCAACGACCGTTGAACGCCCGATCGTCTCCGATAGCATGATGCGCGAAAAAAGACACGTGAAGAGCGTTGTCGAGCCGAAAAGCAGCGCTACGATCCCCGAGTCGATATGTGCTTCGGCTACGTAGATCAGTCCATAGTCGAAGATAAAACCGAAGATCGCCAACACGAGGACCAGTGGAACAGGTATGTCGGACCAGCGTCGCGGCACGCCCCGCCACGCCGCGACGGCATAGAGAATCAACCCAGCGATCAGGAACCTTGCGCCTGCCGACGTGATGGGCCCGGTGCCCAGCATCCCTGCCCGGATCACGAGCCATGTCGTTCCCCATATGATACAGAGTGCACAGTATGCTGCTGCCTTCATGCGCTCAGCATATGCCTGCGGTGGTTTGCATTAAAGCGCCATTTTGTGCTATTTTCACCATACCACCTGGGATGGCGAAGATAGCTCGCTCAAACCTGCTGATTCTTCCTGAGCGCGAGCCGGGGGAGGCGGCATGGCTTTGGCTCTATCGGGCGGTACGCGAAGAAGTGTTGAGTGGGCGCCTCCGGGCTGGCGCCCGTCTTCCCTCCACGCGTGAGCTCGCTTCCGCATATAGCTTGTCGCGCTCCACGATTGTTCGAGCTTTTGAGACGCTGGTCGCCGAGGGTTATCTGGAGGGAGCGGTCGGCACCGGCACGTTCGTCACGCAATCATTACCCGATGACCTACTGCAAACACCGCGCTCGGTAGCAGCTGGAGCTGCCGTCGAACGGCATCGGCGCCTCTCGAGATATGCGACACGTCTTCGAGGCGCCGAGCAGAACGCTACGGCAATCAAGCCATTCTTTGCGAACGTTCCGGCCTTTGATCTTTTTCCGTTTGATCTTTGGGGAAAGATCGCGTCACGACACGCGCGCGCGTTGGATGCGCGAACACTCGAAGGCTGCGGCCCCCAAGGCATTCAGCCGCTGCGTGAAGCTGTGGCGGATTACCTTACTTCGTGGCGCGGAGTGCGGTGCGAACCCGAGCAGGTGTTCATCGTTTCGGGCGTGCTTGAAGCACTCGATCTCTGTGCGCGCGTATTCCTTGATCCAGGCGATCGAGTCTGCATCGAGGATCCCGGATATCCCGACGCTCGGCATGCCCTTGAGGCGGCCGGCGCTCAAATCGTTCCGGTGCCGATTGATGTCGAAGGCGCGAAGATCGGTGACGGAGCGCTCGAGGGGGTTCGTCTTATCTATGTGACGCCCGCACATCAAGCACCGCTCGGGGTTACGATGACGCTGCAACGCCGGATGACTCTGCTAAGGGCCGCTCGCGACGCGGGCACCGTGATCTTCGAAGACGACTACGACAGCGAATACCGCTTCGTGGGAAGACCGGTCCCGGCGCTTCAAGGTCTCGATGAGCATAACACCGTGATCTTCTCCGGGAGCTTTAGCAAGGTACTATTCCAGGGGTTGCGACTGGGCTATGTCGTTCTCCCGAATGATCTTCTTGACGTTTTCGCGGCGGCTCGCGCGCAGACGGTGCGGCATTGTCAGATGCTGGACCAGCTTACGCTATGTGATTTCATAAACACCGGTCACTTCGCCCGGCACATCAGAAAGATGCGTGAGATTTATGCCGAGCGTCTGGCGGCGCTACGAAGTGAGTTGCGAAGAAACTTGGACGGCGTACTCGATCTCAGCGTTGTTGAAGCGGGGCTTCAGGTGATCGCCCACGTTAAGGGCGTCGACGCCGATGCCCTCGTATCTCAGGCCGCGCGCGAGGGCGTGACCATCGCGTCTTTGCGGCGTTACACTCTTAAGGAGCCGGCTCCAAATGCGATTATCTTGGGCTTCGCCGCGTATGACCGCACGAACATTTACCGCGGCGTCGCTGCACTTACGCGTGCCGTACGATCGCTTACCTAGTCACCTATCTCGTTGCAACGCGAGACGACGGAACTCGGTTGGCGAGTGTCCATATAATCGTCGGAACGCTGCGCTGAAATGACTGTGACTCGAGAATCCCAAGTCGAGCCCAAGGCTGGTTAGGTCGTCGTATTCGGCCAGCTTATGCAGCGCCTGCGCGAGTCGCAAGCGCATTTGGTAGTGATAGAGCGGAAGACCTTCGACTTTTTGGAACGTTTGCGTGAGGTAGACGGGCGAACAACTGAGTTCTGCGGCCACTTCAGCCAGAGTCCACCGGCGAGCCGGTTCGCTTGCCAAGACGATCTTGGCCCGATCAACGAGTCGGCGTCGCGCGGCAGTGGCGCCAACTTCGTGTGTGGTACGCGGACCGAGCGCGCGATGTACGAGTGTCAGCGCCAAGCCGTCGGCCTCCAACGGCTCGGTGGTGTCCCGATGGAGAGCGTGCCGAAGAACAGTCACGAGGACTTGTGCTCGAGGATCAATCCGCAATCGGTGTTGTCGAAACGCAAGACCCAGCGAGCGTTTAAGCAGCCTGGGAGAAGCGATTTCACCCAGCGTCGATGCGCTGACGCTGACCGTAAGACTGGCATCACCGCCCGCGACGGGGTGGCTAACTTGATATCCCTCGTCTGCATTGAAGAGGAGCACCTGGTTCACTTCTGCGACGGCGTCATCGTGGCCGAGATGCCGCACGTAAATTCCCCGATACGGAAACACGAGTTGCGTCTCCAACGCAGCCTCTTCGGGCGTGCGTCCCTGGTGGCTGCCGTTGCAGCTGATATCTCGAACGGTGGCCGTCGCGCTTCGTAACAGACAATGTACGGTGAACTCAGACATACTCTTTGCGCAGTCTTCTGTTGCTACGTCATTATGAAGCATTAAGCGTTCGTTGCATTTCAGCTCCGCCCCTGTAAGGCTTGATAGCTAAAGATCTTGATAGCGGGACTGCCTGCGCGTGTGGTGTCTGTCTAGGGTAGAGAGGCAGGTTCACGACTCTGGAATTAACCGAACAGCAGCGCAAAGCAGAGGAGTTTCACGGGCTTCATGTGCCGGGTCGGCCGTTGATCCTTTTCAACGTTTGGGATGCAGGTAGTAGCACTACGGTGATCAAGGCCGGCGCGCGCGCAATCGCTACGAGTAGCTGGGCCGTCGCCGCCGCGAACGGTGCTCGCGACGGGGAGAATCTGTCGCGAGCGTTGGCGATGGCGAATCTTGCACGGATCGTCGAAGCGACAAGTCTGCCCGTGAGCGTCGACCTGGAAGCGGGCTACGGAACAGTTACGGATGTAGGCAATACTGTTCTGTGCGCGATTTCGGCCGGCGCAGTGGGTTGCAATCTCGAAGACAGCGAGCCCGCCGGCAGGCGATTGCGTGACAGGTCGGCGCAGACCGCGCGACTGAGGCGTGCTCGCCGCGTCTCTGAGACAACGGGCGTGCGGTACTTCATCAACGCACGAACGGACGTTTTCCTCGAGCACGAAGTCGAAGGGTGCGACGAAGCGCTGGCGACGGAAGCGATCGAGCGTGCGCGGGCGTATGCGGATGCGGGAGCGGACGGGATCTTCGTTCCTGGGTTGGTCGATGTTAAAGTAATCGCTCGTGTGGTGCAGATGTCTCCGATTCCCGTGAACGCTATGATCACGGACGAAAGCGTAAGTGTGAGCACGCTTGCGCAGGTGGGAGTATCACGCGTCAGTTTTGGAGCGCTGCCCTACGTGATCGCGATGCGGGCGCTTGAGCGGGCTGCTGAACATGCGTTCACTCAAACGGCAGACCGTGCGCGTGTTTAGAGTACTCCTCGTGATCGCAACTGTCGTCGCGATCGTTGCGGGCGCAGATGCTCGGAGTCGGCCGTCGCCATCGCCCAGGCCGCCGGAACGCGATGTACTGCCGGCCAGCGCAGCGCCAATACCGGTTGCCGGCATGCTATGGCGTGAAACCGGACCGGCGATCGCCGGAGGTCGTATCTCATCGGTGGCAGGGTCCGCCCGAGACCCGAATCTCTACTATGTCGGCGCGGCAGACGGCGGTGTGTGGAAAAGCGTCGACGGCGGCGCGGAGTGGTCGCCGGTATTCGATAGGGAAAATGTAGGATCGATCGGTGCGGTGGTGATCGACCCGACCAACGACGAGACGGTGTGGGTCGGAACGGGCGAATCGAATCCACGCAATGACGTGACGTATGGCGACGGCGTCTACAAATCCACCGACGGTGGGAAGACATGGACGAATATGGGCTTGGGCGATACCAAATATATCGCGCGGATTATCGTCGATCCATCCGATGCGCAGCACGTGATCGTTGGTGCCGTAGGCGACGTCTTCGCCGATTCTCCTAGCCGTGGCGTCTATGTGACCTTCGATGGCGGAAAAACGTGGAGTAAAACGCTCTACGTTGGACCACGGAGCGGTATTTCGGATCTTGCGAGCGATCCGAAGAACCCAAACGTCGTCTACGCGGGCGTGTGGGAATTCCAACGAAGACCGTGGACATTTCGCAGCGGCGGCGAGCGGGATGGCCTCTATCGGTCAACGGATGGCGGGCGTACGTGGGCGCATCTCTCCGGAGGCGGATTACCCATCGGCGTGACGGGACGCATAGGCCTTGCCGTTGCGCCAAGCGACCCTACCCGCGTTTACGCTCTTATTGAATCAAAGTATGGCGTCCTCTGGCGCTCTGATGACGCTGGAGCGACGTGGACCCTCATGAGCTCGAACACGCTCGTCGACGCACGGCCCTTCTATTTCTCGCACATTGCGGTCGACCCGGCGAATCCCGATCATGTGATTACAGCGTCAGTGCAGCTCGCGCAGAGCATCGATGGCGGAAAGACGTTTGCCCCGATCGCGCGGGATGCCCACGTGGATTTTCATGCGCTCTGGATCGCCCCGAACGACCCGAAGCGGATTATTGCCGGTGAAGATGGCGGCTATGTCATCACCGTCGACGGCGGGCAGACCTGGACATTCTCCGCGAACTTGCTGATCGGTCAGTTCTACCGTGTCGGTCTCGGAAACGACAACCCGTACACCATCTGCGGGGGTTTGCAGGACAATAACTCCTACTGCGGTTCGTCGAACTCACTTGACGTGTCCGGCAATACCAGCGCCGGATGGGTTGCGGTGGTGCAAGATGACGACGGTCAGTGGGCAATTCCCGATCCGAGCGATTCGAATATCATCTGGTCCGACGGGCAAGATGGCGCGCTCTTCACTTTTAATCGACGCTCGCGCGAGTATCTCTTCGCGCAGCCATACCTAACCAGCGTTCAGCAGGACTACGACATAGCGACGAGCGCCTATCGCTTCAATTGGACCTCACCGATCAGCTTCGATCCATGGAAGCCGCACGTAGTGTGGTTCGGAGGCAACGTCGTTTTTCAATCTAGTGACGGTGGCTATCGCTGGCGTGTGATCAGTCCCGATCTCACCCGAAACGATAAGGCGCATCAGCAACCCGCGGGCGGCCCAATCACCCACGACGTGACCGGCGCCGAGTACACCGATACAATTCTCGACATCGAAGGTTCGCCCGCCTCACGCGGAGAGATCTGGGTGGGAACGGACGACGGTTACGTACAAGTGACGCGTGACGCGGGAGCGCACTGGAAGAATGTGACGCCCCCGGGCGCGAATCCCGGTGGCTGCTTCGAAACGGTCGCACCTTCGACGCTGGAGCGTGGCACAGCTTATGCGGTGGAAGACGCGCATCTGATGGGCGACGACGCGCCGCACGTGTGGGTGACTCGGGACTATGGTGTCCACTGGCGCGCGATCGTCGACGGCTTGCCGCACGACCTGTGGACACGGACGATTCGGCCTGATGATCGAAACGCCACGCTCGTCTATCTCGGAACCGAGCAGGGCGTGTGGGTCTCGTACGATCGCGGAACGCACTGGCAGAGTTTGCGCAACAATATGCCGGCCGTGTCGGTGCGCGACATTCGCATCCAGAAGCAGTTCGACGATCTCGTCTTGGCGACGCATGGTCGCTCTATCTGGGTGATGGATGACATACGGGCGCTGCAGCAGCTCCCGCAGGCCGTTGCATCCGGTGAGATGCTGTTCGCACCGAGGACGTCATATGAATACAACCTTACAAACAACCTCGCACTCGAGGGTCTCTACACGAGTTATGCTGCGCCGAACCCTCCGTACGGCGTTCCGATCACGTACTATCAGTCGAAGGCGCAGGCAACTGCGCCTTCAGTGGTAATCCTCGACGCACGTGGGCACCCGGTACGGACGCTGAAGGGCGAGAACAAGACCGGGCTCAATCGCATCGTATGGAATTTCACGGCCGCAGGTCCCGTGAAATGGAAGGGCGCGGCGAACGCGGCATTCGAGGGGCCGGATGATGGTCCGATGGTCGTTCCCGGTCGCTACAGTGTGCGCGTTACGCTGAGCGGACGCACGTTAGAACGGCAGTTCACGGTGAGACCGGACCCCAGCGCGACCGAGACGCTCGCGCAAATGCAACAGAGCTACGACGCCTTCGCGAAGCTGAATCGGATCTACTCGGCCGTCGACACCATGCTGAACCATCTCGATGAGATCGGCAAAGCGCTTGCGAACGAACCGCCGGCATCCACAATTTCCGCGCAGAACGCGCTTGAGCAAGCTCGGCAGGGGCGAGCAATGGTGATGGCCCTGCTCACCGCGAACTATGCGAACGCTGCCGACGTGGTTTCGCGACCAGGATCGTTGCGTGAGAACCTCGACTCGGCGCTCACGTCACTCCAGTCGTTCCCGGTGCAAGGTGTCGTTACGCCGGCTGCCACGAAGTTCTACGCGCGCCTCGACGAGGAATATCGCACCGCGGGCACTGCGTATATCACCTATGCGCTATCGATTCGATCGATCAACGAGGGCCTCATCGCTGACGGACTCCCGGCTCTTCCGGAGATTCCCGTCGAGCCTTGACCGGTACTACGAGGCTGCGTCGGCTCTCCGTAGTCTTTGCGGGGACTTTGATATGCGGATTCATTTTACATGGAGGAACGCTCGCCAAAACGAAAGGGCGCGTAAGCGAATTGATCGGATTCGTCGAATCGGCAGTCTTGAGTCATTACGCGCGCGAGGCCGACGCCGTCAAGGCTGGATATTTGGACGACAGTTTGGCATTGCCGTCGGCCTCGCGCCGCTACGTCCGGATATATGATGGCGCACCGCAGTTAACGAAACCCAATGCGATTATCTATGGTGCTCGCGGTGGCCCGGCGAAGGTCGAATATTGGGTTTTTGGCGATACTTCGCCGTCACCACCCCACCTGTGGGGGATCGACCCGTCGAAGTGGGCCTGGGTCGGAGGTTACATTGACTGGGCAAGTATCGGCAAGGACCACCGTCTCGTACGACGCCGATATTGGTCGGACGGCAACGTTAGGGGTCCTGGCGCGGACGCGTATCCCACGAAGAACGACATTCTCGAGGTCGCCGAACTGTCGAGGCTTCCGAACATTGTGTCGGTGATGTCGTTTCCTCCCGCATGGCATCTTTACATCGATCTGAAGGGGCGCACCTTGGGTACTCGATGACGCTCACGCGTCCTGGACCCATTCGACTTTGGGGTTCTGGCTCTTTAGTGACGGTGCATCACGAGCTACAGTGCCATAAGGGGCGGTCGTCCGACGGCGATGCTCGTGCGCATAGGAGTGTTTCGGTTGCGTAGTGCGGATTTTGAGTTCAGAACGCCACTGCTCGTGGGGCTTGCCGTCCTAGCCTTGTTGACGTCCGTGCTCGTCGCGGGCGATGAATTCGGCGTCGGCGGCACTCCTTGGTTCGGCTGGTGGGATTCAAACAGCACGGTCTCTTCAGCATATGAGCTGACCGTTCACCCTCGTGCAGGGGGTGCATCCGCGCGAGGCGGGTTGCGCGATGGGGATATCCTGGATCTTCGGAAACAAAGACTAGATGCCCGAGCCGCCCTCGTTTATCAGCCCTTGGGCGGCGTTGCGACACTACTAGTCGTGAGGCACGCTGGACGCGACCGCGTGGTTGCGATAACACCGAGCAGTGTCTGGGACAATGCAACCTTCTGGAAGTTGCAGCCATTTTTCTCTAGGTTCGCGGCTGGCGTGGTTTGCGCACTCTGCGCGATCGGCCTCGCGCTCCGTCTGCGTACGCCCGAGGCTGCCGTTACCGCTTTATCTCTGACCCTCATCGTCGGCATCTTCATAGATCCCAGCTTCGCCGTACTTCCGGGGCGTGCCGCAGCACTTTGGCAACTTGCGCTGTCGCGGATTTGCGCGACATTGGTAGGGACGCTCATCGTTGGTTATTCGTTCGCACTGCGTCCCCGCACGCTTCAATCACAGATCGCGAAGGGCGCAGCCTACGTTGTCGTCCTCGGGGGTCTCGTCCTTGACGCGGGCGCGGTATTCGGACTGGTGACACTAGATATTGACCCTCTTCCCTTTATTATGAGCATCAGCCAGCGACGCAGCCTGTACGACGTATTAATGTGGGCAATTGTTTCCTTGAGTGCGACGCGCGTACTGCGGCCGCTACCTTTGGCTCTATTCGTGTCCGCCGTTTGTTTCGCGACGCCCGCATTTGTGCATAATTGGGTTGCGAATGTGACCGTGACCTTGTTTGCAAACGCGGCCTTGCCCGTCGGGGCCGTAATGGCGACCATTCTTGCTTACCGATCCTCCCAACCGCAGCGACGATATCAGCTGCAGGCTCTTGGGTAGTCGCGCGATGCCGTCGCCAGCGGATCCCCGTAGAATAATCGTCGAAATCCGCATCTATTACCTCAAACCAGGTACGCGTACGCGTTTCTTGGAGATCTTCAAATCGCGCTCGATGCCATTACACGAAGATATCGGAATGCCGATCGTGGGACCATTCATCGACTTGGAACATGACGACCGATTTTCATTTCTTCGGCTTTTCCCATCGCTGGGGGAGCGCGACTCGATGAAGGACGCTTTCTACGGGGGTGTCGTTTGGAAAAACGAACTTGAGGAAACGCTCATGCCGATGATCGAGCGATACGAAGTGATGCTGACTGAATATACGTCGGATACAGTAGACGTACCATGGATATGATTGCCTGGATCATGGCGGCTACGCTTCACGTGAGTTCATCATCCATCTCCTCTACGACGTTCATGGCCGGCGAGGTCGTGACGACCGTTCAATTCCCAGTGGCCGCTTCTGTAGCAGGCGAGATAGTTCTGTCGGGCAGCTCGACAATTCCCAGCCAACTCGTGGTTATGGGAAATGACGAGCGTGAAGCGTTTCATGGAGACGAGGTGCTGGCGTACATTTCTATGCGGGTTCTACGCGATATACGCCTTAACGGCACTACGACGCTAGCATTCACTCTTCCGCGGTCGATCGGCATTCCAGGTGTCAAATATCAGATGTCATACCGCGCATCCGATGAGAGCACATGGACGCCGGTCGGTTCAAGATCCCCGGTTGCGCGAGGCGACGCCGGGTACGAACTTTACTTCAGCGCCGATACTCTTCCCAACACATTGGTGGCTGGTACTACCTACAGCTTTGTGCTCTATGTCTCTGAAGGCGCTTCCGGCTGACGTAGCGATGTCAATAGTATCAGCATTGCGTTCATTGGCAGGCGTCGATTGCTACGCATGCCCAAGGATTGCGTGCGGCCGATACGGAGCTTCCAGCAATGCAACCTCGGAATCGCTCAGCGATACGTCCACCGCGGAAACGGCATCTTCAATGTGCGTGAGTTTCGTTGCCCCTACGATCGGAGCCGTAACCGCTGGCTTGCTGGGCTCCACCCTGCCGAACATTAGCTAAAGTTGCACGGCCGCGCTGTACGAACGGAACGGAACGCATATATAATGGTTGAACGATGGGCATCAGCACGAGGGTGGTGCTGGCGGTCGTGCTTGCACTTGCGCTACTTGACGGGCAAGCGAGCGCGCAACAGGTTGTCGCAAATGGCACGACCGTAACGGTCAACGGCGGCTCCGTCAACACGAACGCGAGCGGCTCATCTGGCTTCGCGCTGTGGGCACTCAACAACGGCGTTATCACGACGACCGCGCCGGTCAGCATAAGTACGACCGGCAGCGGGGCGAACGGTGTCGTTGCCCAATCGGGCGGAACGATCACATTGTTCAAAGGCACGACGATCTACCCAAACGCGGCGGGAACGTCTGCGCTTTTCGCGACTGGCGCCGGCTCTACCATTACCGCCAACGGCATTACGACGGCAACGAACGGCAGCGGATCCAATGCGATCGTCGCCGCGGCCGGGGGTACCGTCTATCTCCTCAACGGCTCAACCGTCTTCATCAACGGGAGCAACAGCTATGGCGCGTATGCGACGGGCGGCGGCTCCATCACCGTGAACGGTGCATCGATTACGACGAGCGGCAGCGGTTCGACCGCGATCGACGCCGATAGCGGTGGCGCAATTAGTCTCCTCAACGGTACGTCGATCATCGTAAATCAAAATAATGCGTATGGGCTTTTTGCAACGGACACCGGCACACAAATTACCTCCCAAGGCACAACCATTCGCATCAACGGCAGCGGCGGCGGTGGTGCGGCTTCCGAATACGGAGCGACGGTATCGCTCACCGGCGGTTCGATCACCTCGGGCAATTCGAACGCACCGGGCTTGCTTACACTCGGATCGGGCGCATCATTGAGCGCGAACGGCGTCACGATTACGACGACCGGCACGAATTCGCAAGGGGCTTTGATCGAAGGCGCGACCAGCATGAACCTCGCCGGCAGCACGGTGCTGACGCAAGGCTCCGGTTCGGCAGCGATCTTTTCGCAGGCCTTTGGCGCCGCCGGCACCGGAACGATCACCGTCTCAAATAGCACGCTCACCTCGAGTCAAAGCTATGGTATTTATGTCACCGGGACCGGGCTGGATGCAACGCTGATGAATTCATCGCTGACCGGCGCCAATCTGTTGGGCGTCGTCAATACCGGGACGCTCAACCTCGTCGCAGACCAGTCATCGCACCTGACGGGAGCCGCGATCACCGAAAGCGGCAGTACGTCGAACGTGTGGCTGCTCAACGGCTCGCTCTGGACAATGAAGGGCGCCTCGAATCTCACCAATCTCACCCTCGACAACGGCACACTGCAGTTCGGCGCGAATAACGTCAGTTTGCTCGTTGCCAATCCGATCACGCTCAATCCTCAGGGCGGAACAATCGACAGCAACGGCTATAACGGTACGATTCAGTCGCCGTTCACGGGGACCGGGTCGCTAACAAAAATCGGCAGCGGCATCGTTACGCTGACCGGCGCGAACAGCGACTACACGGGTGCGACGTTCATCCAGGCGGGAACCCTTCAAGCCGGCGCGACCAACGTGCTCAGTCCGAACTCTGAGATGAACATCGGGGTCAACGGTACGCTGAACCTCGGCGGCTTCAGTCAATCCGTTGCCGCTCTCAATAATGCGGGCCTCCTCAATTTCGGCACGGCAACGCCGGCCGGCACGATCCTCACCGTTAACGGCAACTACAACGGCTACGGTGGCACGATTCACTTCAATACCATTCTCGGTGACGACAACTCGACCAGCGACGAGATGATCGTCAAAGGCAACACGGCCGGAAATACCAACGTAATCGTGACCAATGCCGGCGGTACCGGCGCCGCAACATTCAACGACGGCATCCTGCTGATTCAAGTGGACGGTCTTTCCGACGGCGTCTTTACGCTGCAAGGCCGCGTTGCAGCCGGCGCCTACGAATACAATCTCTTCCAAGGCGGCATCGGGGCAGATGCGGACAACGGCAACTGGTATCTCCGCACGCAAATGAACACGCCGTCGCCGACTGCGCCCCCGACGGCTCCGCCAACGGCCGCGCCGCCAACGCCGGTTCCACCGACCGAACCACCGTTCCCAACGCCGACGATTCCGCCGTCATCGGCGCCGACCGATCCGCCCTTGCCAACCCCGCCGCCGGTACCAACGACGGCCCCTAGCGGCACACCACCGGCGCCGCCAAGCGCGTCGCCGGATGCGTCGATTTCGCCGGTGCCCACCGCTGCGCCGACGTCGACGCCCGAACCGACGCCGGTGCCGACAAAAGTACCGGAAGAGGTGCAGACACCACTTCCTGATTATCGCGTTGAAGTGCCGACGGATATGGCCGCGCAGGCGCTCGCGAGCATG
>DATJRM010000038.1:0-5977 GCA_035504755.1 Candidatus Acidiferrales bacterium | reverse complement strand
CCCTTCGACAGGCTCAGGATGACAGGGTGCGTCCTTCGACAAGCTCAGGGTGTCCTTCGACAAGCTCAGGATGACAAAGGGCTCAGGATGACAAAAGGGGGCGGCGCTAATACAGCTTCAAGTACGCCTTGTGTTCCCACGGGTGAACGGCGCGCCGATAGCTTTCGTATTCGGCGAGTTTCGCGTCGCGGAACGCGTGATACAAGTGATCGCCGAGCGTTGCGCGCACGACCGCGTCGCCATCGAGTTCGGTGATCGCTTGCCGCAGCGATTTCGGCAGCGTGCCGATCCCGCGTTCCCGGCGCTCACGTTCGTCGAGATCGTAGGTCGAACCGGCTAGTGCGGCGCCGGGCAGCACGCTGCGTGAGACACCGTCGATTGCGGCGCCGAGCAGCACCGCGAGTGCGAGATACGGATTACAAGCCGGATCGGGGCTGCGCGTCTCGATGTGGCGGGGACGGCCTGCCGGCGGCACACGCACGAGCGCGTTGACGCTGCGCTCCGACCACACCGTGTAGATCGGCGCGTCCCACGCCGCGACCAGCCGCTTGTACGAATTTACCGTCGGGTTGCAGATGGCCGTCGTCGCGGGCGCATGCTCGAGCAATCCGCCGACGACGTACAGCATCGTCTCTTCGTCGGCGCTCTCGTTGAGCATCAGCTCGACGTGCAGGCCGCTGCCGGCACGCTCTTCGAGCGGCTTGGGCATGAAGGTCGCGTCGAGGCCGAAGCTGGCGGCAACGTGTTTGGCTATCGTGCGCAGCGTCAAGACGTTGTCGGCCGCGGCGAGCGGATCGACGAAGGCGAGGTCGATCTCGTGCTGGCCGGCGCCGATCTCGTGATGCGCGGATGCAACGGCGATGCCCATGCTTTGCAACGCCGCGACGATCGCGCCGCGCGCGTCTTCGCCGCGGTCGTTGGCGGAAAAATCGAAGTAGCTGCCGACGTCCGACGTGTTGGTGCCGCCTTCGAAGAGATAGAACTCGACTTCGAGGCCGCACGCCAGTCGCGGCAGCACGGCATTCGCGCTCTCGACCGCGCGCTTGAGCGTCGTGCGTGGACAGCCCTCGAACGGCGAACCGTCGGGCATCGCGATATCGCACAGCAGCCGCGCTTCGGCGCCGTCGGCGTTGGACCACGGATAGATCGCGAAGCTCGCCGGGTCCGGTCGAAGCAGCATGTCGAGCTCCTCGCCGCGCACGAAGCCGTCGATCGAACCTCCGTCAAAGGTGACGCGCCCCTCGAGCGCGGCGTCGAGTTCGGTGGCGGGGATCGAGACGTTCTTGCTGACGCCGAAGATGTCGGCGAAGACCAAGCGTACGAAGCGCACGTTGCGCTCCTTGGCGAGTTTGATGACGTCGCGTTTATTGTTGGTTATGGAGTGCATCGATCGCAATCGCTAGGCGAAGAGTGAGTTGGTCGTGGGCGCTTTCGAGCGTGCGGCCCGAGATTTCGTTGATTTGGCGCAGACGATAGAAGACGGTGTGGCGGTGTACGTTGAGCGCCGTTGCCGTCGTCTTGACGTTCTGTCCCGTCGAGAAGTAGAGCCCCAGCGTGCGCTCGAGTTCGGTTTGATGCTTGTCGTCGTACGCCCGAAGCGGCGCCAGAACGCGTTGCGCGAGCTCCCGCAGTTGCTCGGTATCGGCGCCGTCATAGAGCAGCGGATAGGCTCCGAGCTCGTCGTACGCGGCCACGTGCCCCATACCGTAGATACGCCGGGCGATGGTGAGCGCGGCCTGCGCCGTATCGACGGCGCGTTGCGCTTCGAGGGCCGGGACGCTTGCGGAGACGCCGCCGGCGATGCGCAGGCCGGGCTTGCGTTTCGCGGCGCTCTTCGGTAAGAGCGCGGCGGCGGTCTTCGCGTTGTCGGCGTCGACCTCGCGCGTCGCAGGCGTCAGCACGAGTACCGTGACGCCACGCTCGAGAATGCCGACGTCGGCGTCGCTGGGCCGAAAGGTTTCGGCGGCGAGCGCGCGCAGATCCGCGAGCGCCGCGGCGTGATCGTCGTCGAGGGCCGGCTCGGTCTCGAGCGCAACGCACACGTACGCGGGCGCGAGCGCGATGCCGCGCGCATGAGCGTCTTCGCGTGCCGAGCTCAGCTCGTGATAGGCGCCGCCGGTGAGGCGCTCCCAAAACGTGCGCCGGCGCCCACGGCCGCCGTCGGTTTCGCGAGCCAGCTCGAGCGCGATGGCGGCCGCTGCCAGGCGCACGATCCGCGCCACGTCTTCGTCGACGGCGTTCTTGGGGAAGACCGACAGGTAGCCGAGCTGAGTGGATCCGGTGGAGATGAGCACCGTGTGCGCGCGGCCGTTGCCGAGGCCACGCGCCGTCGCCGGGAGGGCCCCCTTTCCCGCGGTCGCCACGTGTCGCCACTCGGCGTCCTCCACCAGCACGCCGACGCCGGCCGCATCCGACAGGTGCGTCGCAAGCGCCTTCGCGCCGCCACCGGCAGCGGCAATGCGTGCTAATTCTTCGGCAAATTCGACGATCCGGTCGGGGGTCATCGGCGGCCCTTTCGGCGAAATTGACGATAGTTCATGGAGATGGACCCGAACGCACTACGCGAGGCGCTCGCCTCGCTGTATCAGGACACTCCTGACGCCGTCGTGCTCTACGACACGGCGGGGTGCACCATTGCCGCGAACGAGGCGGCGCAGGCGATCGTCGGCTACCGGCTCGAGGAGTTCGTCGGCAGCTCGTACCGCAAGCACGTCGCGCCGGCCGACATCCCCCGCGTCGACCTCGGGGTGCAGACGGCGCTGGCCGGCGGGACCGATCACTTCGACACCAGCGCGCGCCACCGCGACGGCACGATCGTGCCCGTCGAATGTTACGTCTTTCCGGCGCGCTTCAACGGCGAGATCGTGGGCGTCTTCGCGCAGGCGCGCGACATCGTCGCGCTGCGTTCGGCCGAGTCGTCGCTCACGCTCAATCAAGAAAAGTTTCGCTCGCTCTTCGAGTACCATCCCGACGGCATCATGGAACTCAAGAGCACCGGCGCCATCTCGCGGGTCAATGTCGCGCTCGAAGGCGAGACCGGGTTCTTCGGCGAGCGCGTCGTCGGCAAGCCCTGGACCGAACTGATCGCCCCCGAACGGCGTGAAGCTGCGCAAGAGCTTCTACGCGCGGCGATGCGTGGCGAAGCGGTCGAAGCCGACTCGCTCCTGCTGGACCGGCTCGGCAACCGGCTCGACGTGCAGCTCAAACTCGTGCCGTTGCACGCCTCCGGCGAGATCACCGGCGCCTACGCGATCTTCAAGAACGTCGTGGCGCAGCGCGAGGCCGAGCGCGAGATCGAAGCCCAGAGCGAACGCTTGCGCCGGCTCGTGATGGTTGCGGCGTCGGGCGGCGAGACGCTCGACGAACAGATCGACGGCGCGTTGAGCCTGGGCGTGCAGCTCTTCGGCTGGGACGTCGGCTACATCGCGCAATATCAGCGCGATCGCGTGCTGCTGCGCAATGCCGCCGGCGAAGGCTTGATCGCCAAGGGGACGATTCTTCCCGAGCGCGCGTCGTTCTCGCACTACGTGATCGAGCGGCGTGGACCGTACTTCGTCGCCGACATGGACGCGCCCGAGTATCGCGAGGATCCGATTCGCGCCACGACGCCCTGGCGTTCCTACTTCGGCGTCCCGCTCAACGTCTTTGGTGAGCTCTACGGCGCACTGGTCTTTGCCGGACGCGCCCCGCGCACCGAGGGCATCGACTCGAGCGAACGCGATTTGGCGCAGCTCATCGGCCTCTTCGTCTCGGCGGCGCTCGAGCGCGAAGCGCAGAACGAGCGGATCGAGCAGATGGCGTTCAACGACGCGCTGACCGGTCTGCCCAACCGCGTGCTGTTCAACGATCGCATCGAGCAGACGATCGCGACCGCACGGCGCTACGATCGCGGCTTCGCCGTGATGTACCTCGACGTCGATCACTTCAAGCTCGTGAACGACAAATATGGCCACGCCGTCGGCGACTCCGCGCTGCAAGAAGTGGCGCATCGCCTGCGCCTGGCGACGCGCGAGAGCGACACGATCTCGCGCTTCGGCGGCGACGAGTTCGTGATTTTGCAGCCGATCGTCGACGGACCGAGCGACGCCGCCGATCTCGCGCGCAAGCTGAACGTCGCGATGCAAGAGCCCGTCGTCGTCGACGGCGTGACGCACAAGGTGCGCGTCAGCATCGGCATCGCGCTCTTTCCGAGCGACGGTGCGACGATCGAAGAGTTGATGGAAGCCGCGGACCGCGCGCTCTATCGCGCCAAGAAGGAAGGCCGCAACCGCTGGTGCTTCGCCGATGCCGAAACGGCGCGACGCACGCTCACCAAGCCGCGCGTCATGCGTCGCGAAGCCGCCGACCAGGGTTCGCGGTAATCTTCGGGAGTTTACGCGCCAGCTCTTCGGGCATGATCGCGTCGATGGCGTCGTCCACCGTGACGATGCCGAGCATCGTGCCCCGCTGATCCACCACCGGCACGGCTAGCAGATCGTAGCGCGCGATCGTCGCCGCGACCTCGTCGGAGCCGGCATCCGGCTGCACCGTGACCAGGTCCATCTCCATGATCGACTCGATCGGCGCCGCGGGGTCGGCCAGCAGCAGCGCGCGCAGCGTGAGCACGCCGAGCAGCACATCCTCCTTGTCGACGACGTACAAGTAGTAGATGAACTCCGAGACCGGTGCGATCTCGCGAATCTTGCGGATCGTCGCTTCGGCGGTGCGATGCGGATAGATCCAGGTGTAGTCGGTCGTCATCAAGCCGCCCGCGCTGTGTTCGGCGTACTTGACGAGCTCGCGAAGCTCGCTTGCGGTGTACTCGTTCATCTCCGAGAGCAACTCGTGCTGCTGCTCTTCGTCGAGCTCGGCGAGCAGGTCGGCGGCGTCGTCGGCGTCCATCTCCTCGATGATGTCGGCGGCGCGTTCGGTGCCGATGTCCTCGATTAGCGAGCGCTGCGTCTCGGCGTCGAGATGTTCGAAGGCGTCGGCCGCGGTTTCGTCGTCGAGCTGGCTCACCACCGCGGCGGCTTCGCGCGCCGAGAGGTCCCCGATGATCTCCGCGAGTTCCGAGGGGTGGAGGCGGGCGAGCTTGCTCTCCGTGACCGCGAGGTTCACTTGCGTGGGATTGACGTCTCGGATCGGAGCGACCGAGTCCCAGGCGATCATCGCGCGCGGAATCGAGCGGTAGATCCCCGGCGTGAAGCGCTTGCCGAACGATTTGAGGCCGAGGCGGCGCAGTAGACCGGCGACGCCGACGTCGGCGGCGACCACGCGCAGGCTATCGCCCGCACGAGCTATCTCGAGATCGTTGATGCGCACGACCTTACGGCCGTCGACGTCCACGATCTGCTTGTCGAGCAAGTCCGCGATGAGCAGCAGCGCGCTCTCTTCGGGCGGTGCAGGCTCTTTGGGGGTCATCGAGAGCGCGATCGTTTTCCCGTCGGGGTCGATCTTGGCGACGCTCTCGATCGGCGCGTACCGCAGCCCCTGCGTCGTCTTGATGACCAGGCCGTCGATGCGCGGGAAGACGTCGTCGGGCTTGTTGACCAGAAAGTCGCTGACCTTACCGATGGGAATCTCATCGACGGTCGCTTTGCGCCCGACGAGTTCGGAGATAAAACCCTCCGTAAATGCCATGCGCGAAACCTTCGCCACGCGCGGCGCTAACCTAGCCGCGCGATTCGGCTGGAGGTTCGGAGCACCGGACGTGCGACCAGCCCTAGAGCCGGCCGAACCGTCTAAGCAATGAGTGCCTGGATCAGGAGCGCCGTGAGGATCTTGCCGTTGCTCTGGATCTGCGAGAGCACCTCGGTGCCCACGCTGGTCAAGATTTGTTCTTGGGTGTACTGGGTCGTAGCTTGTCCGACGTTGAGATCGGTGATGTTGCTGGCGGATGCTTGGAGATTGACGACGGTTGTGTTGTCGATTGACTCATCGTCGGTCATCGAAATGATCTGCGCGCCGATCTGCGCTTCGTTGGTCGTGATCGTGGTCA
>DATJRM010000037.1:0-53826 GCA_035504755.1 Candidatus Acidiferrales bacterium | reverse complement strand
TTCTCTCGTCTTGACAGCTATCTCAAGCTGAAGCGTCCCGACCGCTATCGCAGTTAGATCATTCTCCTCTGAGGACTGCTCCGGGTCGAAGGCCGGCAGTCGCGCAAAATTCAGGGAGTACTCGCCCGCGCGATATTCGAGGACGCCCTCGACTATTGTAGCTGAGTCAGCAGTCGAAAAGTGCCACATGCCTTCGAGCCTTACGGTATCGACGTAAACAGAAAGTGCACGATCTGACTTGTTGCGGGATCCACGACCCTTTCGATGTAAGAAGGAAAGTCTCTACGGAGTCGGGTCAAGACCACAAATCCGTTGACGTGAAAAACGAACCTTCCTATCGTCTGCCGGCGGCGTTCCGCTCAGCACCGTAAGTGAACGGACAGGCTGTCACTAATGTCATCTCCCAGCCAGGTTTCTCCGAATTTAGAAGCGTAAGCAGCTCGCCCGGCGGGCCGTCGTCAGGCAGCAAAGGATGGGTTGCTAGAAAAACTCGCTTAACCGACAGCTCGCATGGCAACGTCGCCCAAATCTTCAGCGAAAGCTCCTCGTCCCTCGACAACCTTAGTCCGCCATCTAGGTCAACTGACACGTCCTCTATCCCCCAGCCTGAGGCACCGAGTGCCATCGCCGCCGGCGACAGGACGACTCGTTCCGGGAAAAACCTATAGACTCTAGCCTCGTATCCATTTCCGTCTAGGTCAAAAGGGTGTAACGTTGCCAAAATCGCGTCTGCGTTTCCTCCGCCCGGTATCTGAATGACGAATAGGTTGGCATCTATTAGCCTTGAAAATAAGCTCACGCTACCTGCCTCATTCGGGGATCGAATGATGTGATCCCGGGTCTGATCGGATGGCCGCAAGAAGGGACGATTGGACTCGTCTAAGCCCTGGCAGCCAAAACATCTCCAGCAGCGCGCACTACCACCGCCCATTCGGGATCCCATAGAATCAGTTCTTGTGCGTAAACATCGTTCACTCCAGAATAGTATGCTAGAAATCGGACTAGGAACCGTAACATCAACTCCCACTCAGTAGTCGATACATCCAAGGCAGCACGATTAGCCCGAACGACGTCGATATCCGACTCTACGATAAGGTAGTAGACCTCTATGAACGAGGAGCGCTCGTCCGGGAGATTGCCCAGCCATACGCGCTTTTGATACTCGCGATCCGCAACTTGTGATATGGCAGACCTCAGATTCGCCAGTAACTTCCTAGCGAGTTCCAGCTCATCTGATTCGCCGATGGAATGAGCTCCCACCTGAACCTCCCGAAAGCTCAGCAAGCGTCACAAGATCGCATGCCCGCGGATTTAATTGAGCCTTGCTTCACTGTCAACATCGCAAGTTACTCCGGTATAGGTGGAGCGCCACCGGGGGAAGCGCCGGGGGAAGAAGTAGCCTTGTAGGTATCTACCTCTGGGCGGCTGGCGACGCTTCTTCGAGGAACAACTCGTAGCCCATAAAGGACCCTAATCGTCGTTCCCTGTCATGTCGGCCCGCTGGAAGCGGGTGGGGGCGCGCGATACGGAAAATGCGCCTTCTTGATGCGTCATTTGCAGGTACAGGAACTCTTTGAACGCCTCGATCGGCTGCAAACAACCACGGCGCGCGAGGCGATAGCCCGGCTGCTCAGGGATGATCGATTCGGCGAAGAAGGCCGACTTGAAAGATTCGGCTTTCGGGCCTACTCGCAATCGGATGAAGACGGAATCATCGCTGAGATATTCGCGCGGATCGGCGCGACAAACCGGAGGTTTATTGAAATCGGCGCGGGCAACGGACTGGAAAACAACACATGTTATCTCTTGTCCCAGGCGTGGACCGGCCTCTGGATCGAGGCCGACAAGAAGCCCTCCGGGATTATCCGTCGTGAATTCAACGCTCCGATTGCAGCCGGTGACCTGCGTTTCGCACAGGTTCTAGTTACTCGAGAGAACGTGAATCGCCTTATTGCAGATGCGGGAATGACGGGCGAGATCGACCTGCTCTCAATCGATATAGACGGCAACGATTACTACGTTTGGGAAGCCCTCGCCGTAGTTCATCCAAGGGTCGTCGTCATCGAATATAACGCCACGTTTCGTCCCCCGCTTCGCCGCGTGCAGAGCTATGAGCCGCACGGGGTCTGGAACAGGGGAAATGCCTTCGGAGCTTCTCTGTCTGCGTTGGAGTACTTGGGGAAGAAACTGGGGTACCAGCTTGTTGCAACAGGACTGCTCGGCATCAATGCGTTCTTCGTCCGAAAGGAGTTGTGCGCAAGCCACTTCGTGAAGGAGCCGGACGCGCGGAGGCTCTTCAATACGCTTGCCTACGACCTGCTGCCGGGCTTCGGAGGCGGCCACCGCGCCAGTTGGCAGTCAGCGGTTGAAATCAACGCCCCGACGTCCTAATAGTTTGGCTTGAAATCATAGGTTCGGAGTTTGTGTTCTGCGACGAGCACGGGGTCCAGCACGACAAGGATTCGTTCCGATACACCTGGCGGCGGATTCGCAGCGAGTTAAAGCTGCCGAATGGCCCGCCGTTCTACAACCTCAAGATGACCGGCAACAGTTACGCTCTTGCCAACGGCGTCACCACGGCAGCGTAAGCCGCGAAGATGGGCCACACAAGCACGCGCATGGCCGAGGGCGCATATCGTTCGCTACAACGGAACGAGTTGCAGGACGCCGTGAACATCTATGCTCGCGGGCAAACGGGAACGTGACCGGGGGAAAGCATCGGGGGAAAAACAACGAAGCCAGATCGGAACAACGCCCTGGGCGTAACGCCTGGGGCCCTTTTTTCATGCGGGTGAGAAACGAAAAGCCCCGATATTATCAGGGCTCTCCGCTTTGCGGAGGTTAGCACTCTGCCGCAAACTTTTAATGGTGTGCGTGGTAGGGATTGAACCTACGACCCCCACCGTGTCAAGGTGGTGCTCTCCCACTGAGCTACACGCACGTGTTTTCGTCGGAGCCTTCGGCTCCGAACGCCATCCCGGCGAGAAGTCCGAATGCGGCTTCGCCGAGGACTCCGAGACTATAGCAAAGCGTTGCGGCGGGGTCAAACGATTTTGCTCGAAGGCTTGGTAGACCTTCGGGGGCGCGCGGGAACGGGTAGTCGAAGCGCCCGGCATGGAGCAAGCAACAACCGTTCAGGAAGTTCTGCGCGTGCCTTCTCCGGCGCCGCGTCCACAAGCCCTCGCGTTCGACGGCGAGCACTTGTGGATGGGTTCGTGGGAGACCGACCGCATCTATGGCATCGATCCGGCACACTTCACCGTCTTCGAAGAGCAGCCGGCGCCGGGAAAGCCCGTCGGGATGGTCGCGATCGGCGACGAGCTGCGCTGCATCGTCAGCGAGGGCGGAGAAGAAGACCACCGGTTTATCCGGCGCTACATTCCGGGCCACGGCTTCAAAGAGCACGATAAAATTCCGTGCCCCGACGACACCGGTTCGTTTCTGGCATTCGACGGCGAGTCGCTTTGGCTGAGCCAGCGCTACAACCGTCGCATCCTCTTGCTCGACGCGGCGATGAACGTTCGGCGTGAGGTCCACGCCGAGGGGCAGATTCTCGGCATGACGTTCGCCGACGGAGCGCTCTACACGTCGCTGTGGTTTGGCAAAGACGGCGGGCCCAAGCTCGGGCGGATGTCGGGCGATCGCGTCGAGCCGATTGCGTCGCTGCCCTTCGCCGCGATTTCGTTGACCTACGACGGCCGCCGCTTCTGGTGCAACGAGCCGAAAAGCACGTCGATCGTCGCGTTCACGCTATAAGGGAGCGTCTCGATGGATCCGATCGATCGCAAAACGTTTCTCGCCGCGACCGCGGCGGCCGCTGCGACGCTGGCGGCTACCGATGCGCAAGCCGCATCCGGCGGGCCGGTCTTTCTTTCCACGTGGAAGTGGGGCGTGACGGCCAACGCGCATGCGGCGCACGTCTTCGGCAACGGCGGTTCGCTGCTCGATGCGATCGAGAAAGGCATCAACGTCGTCGAAGACGATCCCAACGTCATGACGGTCGGCTACGGCGGTCTTCCAAATGCGCAAGGCGAGGTCGAACTCGATGCCGGCATCATGGACGGCACCACGCATCGCGCGGGTTCCGTCTGCAATCTCCACAAGATCAAGAATCCGATCTCCGTCGCGCGCCTCGTGATGGAGAAGACGCGACACACGACGATGGCGGGAGAGGGCGCGTTGCAGTTTGCGATCGCGATGGGATTCCAACCGATGCAACTGCTCACGCCCCAGAGCCTCGAAGCCTGGCTCAAGTGGAAGAACACGCCTAACCACAAGACCTTTTGGATCGACAGCGAGCATCACGACACGATCGGCATGGTCGCAAGCGACGGCAAAGGTAAAGTCGCGGCCGGATGTTCGACGAGCGGACTTGCCTGGAAGATTCCGGGCCGCGTCGCCGATTCGCCGCTCGTCGGCTGCGGCTATTACGCCGACGACGCAGCCGGCGCCGCTTCGGCAACCGGCGACGGCGACGTCATGACCAACTACTGCACGTCGATGTTCATCGTGCAGCGCATGCGCGAGGGAAAACATCCGCAGCAAGCATGCGAAGACGTGATGGACTTCATGTCACGCACCGCGCCCAACACCCTTACCGACATGTATTGCGTCATCGCGATCAATCCGCACGGCGAAGTCGGCGCTATGTCGATGAATCCCACGCAGCCGCTGCACTACGCGCTCTGGCGCAACGGCAGCGGCGCGCTGCACACCGCCCCCGCATTCTACAGCGCGAACTGCTAAATGAACGACTGCTGCGGCCCTTCCTCGAAAGATGCGATCGCGGCGCGCCACGCGGGGGAAATCTCGATCGTGCGGTTGTTCACGAAGTCGTATGCGACGACCGTCGTGATTCCGTGCGCGGCCCGATGCTCGCGCGCTTCGCTCCAGATTTCGTAGCTGAAATCAAGGGATTTGGTCCCGATTCGCGAGATGCGAACGCCGACGGCGATCGGTTCACGATAGTGCAGTTGCTTCTCGTACGTGAAGTTGATGTTCGCTTGAATCATGCCGCGCTCGCTCGTGATGTCGGCTTTCATAACGCGCGCGAAGTACTCCGTGCGCACGGTCTCGCACCAACGGATGTACGCGAGATTGTTCACGTGTTGCAGCATGTCGATGTCGGAAAACGGGATCGTGAAACGCGTCACGAGCTTGAAGGCTTCGAGCATGGGCTGGCCGATTCGACTGATGCCGCTGGACAACATCCCCTCGGATAGGATAAACTCCTGGCTTGTCCAATGAGAGCGAGCCGGTCGCGGACGGCTTCGGGCGCGTAGCTCAGTGGGAGAGCATCCGCTTCACACGCGGGGGGTCGCAGGTTCGAGCCCTGCCGTGCCCATTTTAAGGAACTCGGTGCGCCGGTATGGCGCTGTAGCTCAGTTGGTTTAGAGCGCCGCCCTGTCACGGCGGAGGTCGAGGGTTCGAGCCCCTTCAGCGTCGCCAGTTTCACGAGGGGCGCTCCGCGCAAGCGAGAGCGCCCCTCCAAGTATTAAGGCCGAAGGGCGGTCACCGCGACGTGGCCGGAAATTTGCCAAGGTAGCTCAGTTGGTAGAGCACGCGCCTGAAAAGTGCGGTGTCGCCGGTTCGATTCCGGCCCTTGGCACCATGGAGCGAAGGCCCTGCAACTGCGCGGGGCCTTCGTCTTTGCCGATAATCGGTCCATGAACTTGTTCTCGCGGGCGGCCGCCGCTTTATTGGCTGCCGTACTCTCCACGTGCGTCTGCGCCACGGCGGCCTCGGCCGTTCTGCGCGTCGGGTCGGACGTCTCCTATGCTCCGCTCGAATTTTATGGCTCAGGTCACCGGATGGAAGGGTTTGACGTCGACCTCGCGCAGGCGCTGGCAAAGCAGCTGGGCGAGCCGGTCGTGGTGACCAACCATACGTTCGACGATCTACTGCACGCCGTACGTACGGGCACGTTCGACGTCAGCATATCGGCCATCTCGGACACGCGCGCGCGCGAGTCTCAGGTCGACTTCGTCGACTATCTGCTTGCCGGTAGCGGGATGCTCGTACCGGCCGGAAATCCGAAGCACATCTTCGATATCGGCGGACTCTGCGGACTGCGTGTCGACGTGCAACGCGGCACCTCGCAAGAGACGGAACTCGACGACCAGTCGAAGCGCTGCACGTCGATAGGGCTCGCACCGATCAAGTTGATCGAGTTCGCAACCGACGACGAGGCGTTCGACGCCTTTAAAGAAGGGAAGTCCGACGTCCACGTGACCGATTTTCCCGTCGTCGCCTATCTTGCCGAAACGAACGATCATAAGTACGAAGTCGCCGGGCGGCAGTTCGACCTGGTGCCATACGGGATCGCGGTGCCGAAGGAGAACCCGCAGTTGCGCGCGCGAATCGTATCTGCGCTGGAGGCGGTGATCGCCGACGGCACCTACGATGCGTTGCTGAAGAAGTGGGGGCTCGAACAGGGCGCGCTTCGCAGCGCGCCCGTCAATGCGGGGACGTTATTCAGTAAATAGCGGACTCTCTAGTTCAGGTTCTTCTGGAGAAAATCGACGGACCGCTTCCAGGCGAGTTCGGCGAGATCTTTTTTGTAGTGCCCGAGGCCCGCGTGACCCGGCTGATTCGGATTGTGAAACGCGTGCTCCCCATCGTAGCGGTGAAATTCGTACCGGGCCTTAGCCTCTTTGAGGCGTGCCTCGATCTTGTCGACGCCCTCGATCTTGAAGAAGCCGTCGTGTAACGCCCAATGGCCTTGAAGCGGAATCTTGATCGTCCCTACGTCGCCGGCGTCGGGTGGAGAATAGCCGTAGAACGAAATCGCCGCGTCGAACTCGGGATCGTACATCGCGGCAAGGAACGTCAATGCGCCCCCCATGCAAAACCCGATGACGCCGACTTTTTTCGAGCCGGTCGATTTGAGATATTGCGCAGCGCCGCGTGCGTCTTGTGTCGCGGCATCACCGAAGTCGAGCCCTTCCATCAAATGGTTCGCTTCGTCGCCGACGGCGGCCGTACGGCCGCGGTAAAGATCCGGGATCAAGACGCGAAACCCGGCTTTGGCAAGCTCGTCGGCGGTGTGCTTGATGTGGTCGGTGACGCCCCACCACTCCTCGAGCATCACCACACCAGGACGTGCTCCCGCGCCCGCGGGCGCCGAATAGTATCCCGGCGCCTGCTTCCCATCGGGGCGCGTGAACTCGATCATCTCACCCAACGCGGGCTCCTTCCTCGGCATCTTGCCGGTCGAGGTTTTCGATTCTCTCCGTGAGCAGCCACTCGTTCGCGCGCTCGATCCCTTGTTGCGAGACGCGTTCGCGTAGCCATGCGAGCAGCTCGTCGTCGCTTTTATGTTTGGCGAGTGCGGCGTCGAATTGCTCGGGGGTGATGCCCCAGCGCTCCATGACGCCTTTGTCCATGGGGCACGGATAGATGTAGTCGTAAATCGTGCCGGCGGCTGCGGCACGTCCCTTGTCGGATACCCGTTTGAGCCACAGCACCCCGTCGATCGCATCGCGGCCGCGCCGTGGGAAGGTTTTGCCGTCTCGAAAATCAGTAGCCATGTTCCTTTACAACGCTACTCGGCCGGAGGCAGTTGCTCAAGGCTCCGAAAGCCAGGACGGGCTGCCGCCCGTACCGAAACGCGGGGCTGCGCTGGTTCGCGGGTATGATGTAATGGTAGCCTGCGACCTTCCCAAGGTTGATGCGTGGGTTCGATTCCCACTACCCGCTCCAGCAACCCGTGCGGCGATGTCTATGTTACATCGGTAGGCGGCGACGTAGCCAAGTGGTAAGGCAGGGCTCTGCAAAAGCCCCATTCGGCAGTTCGAATCTGCCCGTCGCCTCGAAGTTCCTGATATGAACGCGATGCGTGTAGTAGTTGTTGGGGCTGGTGCAATCGGCGGATACATCGCCGCGAGTCTCGCCCGCGCCGGAACCGACGTCGCCGTCATCGCGCGCGGCGCACACCTCGAGGCGATACGACGCAGCGGCATCACCGTCGTCGCGTCGGATCTCGGCGCGTTCAGCGCTCCCGTCGAAGCGAGCGACGACCTGCGCGCGCTTGAAGCATTCGACCTCGCGCTGCTCACGTTCAAAGCGCATCAGTGGCCCGCGTTGATCCCACAATTGCGCGCCGTGTCGCAAGCCGGCACCACGGTCGTCACGCTACAGAACGGCGTGCCGTTTTGGTTTCGCCGCCGGCCGGCATTGCAGACCGTCGACCCGAACGGAACCATCGCGGCGCTCTTCCCAGACGAACGGGTCATAGGCGGTGTCGTGCACGTTTCGGGCCACATCGTCGAACCGGGCAAGCTCCGCCAGAGCGGAGGTGGGCGCCTCGTCCTCCATGCGCTGCATCCCGCCGCCCAAGAGCGGCTTGCCTGGCTCGATGCCGCGATGAGGACTGCAGGGTTGCAGCCCGAGCTGGAGGCGAACATACGCCGCTTCGTTTGGTTGAAGCTCGTCAACAACGCCGGTCTCAATCCGGTAAGCACCGTGCACCGGATGACGATCCACGAGATGCTCACCGATCCGGTCGCGCGCGGCGAGGTGCGTGAGCTCATGCACGAGACGGTGGCGGTCGGCCGCGCGCTCGGCGTCGTCGACGACGTCGATCTCGACGCACGCTTGGATTACGCAATGCGGCTGACCGACGTGCAAACGTCGATGCTCCAAGATTCCCTCTCGCATCGGCCACTCGAACTCGACCCGATCGTCGGTGCGGTGATCGAGTTGGGAGACGGCCTCGGCGTTCCGGTGCCGCGTTTGCGCGCAATCTACGACGCGTTACGCGCGCAGACGGCCGCGCCCTGATGAAGATCGCCGAGCTCGAAGGCGTCGGGCCAAAGAGCGTCCCGCTCTTTCGCGAGCTCGGCATCGACACGTCGCACGACCTGCTCGACTATCTTCCGTTCCGCTACGACGACTTGCGATTTCCGACGCCGTCGAACGCGCTGGGCACGAGCGGCGGAGAGGAAAACGCGGTCGGGGTCGTGACGCACGTTCGCGAGCGCCGCGTGCGCGGTATGGAGATCGTCGAGGTTCGGCTTCGCGACGACGCCGGAGAGTTTACCGCGAAGTGGATCGGCCGCAATCGGTACGTCTACGGACGGTTCAAGGAAGGCGCCCGTCTGTTCGTGCGCGGGCGCGTGGAGCGCACGCTGGCGGGACCGGCGGTCAACGTCACGCACTACGCGCAGCTTCGCGACGGCGAAGCCTATCATGGCGAGATGATTCCGATCTACCGCGCGAGCAAGGATCTCACGACGCGCAAGATCGCCTCCGTCGTGCACAAGAATCTCTCGCGTCTACTCGACGAGGCGGGCGACGACCCGCTGCCCGCAGAGGTGCGCGTGGAGGCGAACTATCCACCGCTTCGCGATGCTTACCGCGCCGTGCATGCTCCGCGCACGCCGGAGGAGGCACAGCGGGCACGCGAGCGGTTCATCTACGCCGAGTTCCTCGTGCTGGCGGCCGGTGCGCAACTGCGCCGTGCGGAGCGCGAACGTTCTCACGACGCGAGCGCACTGACGATTCCACCTGATTTGCTCGACCAATTCGCGCACTCGGTCGGCGTCGTGCTCACGAGCGCGCAGCGCCGGGCCGTCGGCGAGATTTGGGACGACATGACACGCGACGTGCCGATGAATCGGCTGTTGCAGGGCGACGTCGGCAGCGGCAAGACCCTCGTCGCCGCGGCCGCGGTGCTGCTCGCGGCGCGCAACGGGGTGCAGTCTGCGCTGATGGCTCCGACGGAGATACTCGCAGCGCAGCACGCGAGCAAGCTGGCGCCGCTGCTGTTGCCGTTCGGGATCACGGTCGAAGCGGTCTTCGGCAGTCAGGGAGCGCGTGCGCGCAGCGCCGCGCTCGACCGGCTCGCCGGCGGCGAGGCGTTGCTCGCCGTCGGCACGCATGCGCTGCTCACCGGCACGGTGGACTTTGCGCGTCTGGGGCTGGTCATCATCGACGAGCAGCACCGCTTCGGCGTCGAGCAGCGCGCGCGGCTGCGTGCCAAGGGGGTCGCCCCGCACACCCTGCACATGACCGCGACGCCGATTCCTCGTACGCTCGCGCAGTCGGTTTACGCGGACCTCGATCTGTCGATCATCGACGAGCTGCCGCCCGGCCGTACGCCGATTGAAACCTACGCGATTCGCACGAGCCGCCTGGATCGCGTTTACCAATTCGTCGAGGCAAACGTTGGTCGCGGGCATCAAGCGTACATCGTCGCGCCGGCGATCGACGAAGAGAGCGAATTGACGAGCGTCGTGACGGAAGCCGAGCGGCTCAAGAAGGACGTCTTCCCGCAACGGCGGATCGGGCTCGTGCACGGACGTCTGACCAGCCGCGAAAAAGACGACGTCATGGGACGCTTCGTACGTGGCGAGATCGACGTCTTGCTCGCCACCACCGTGGTCGAGGTGGGCGTCGACGTTCCAAATGCGAGCGTCATGGTGATTCTCGACGCGCACCGCTACGGATTGGCGCAGCTGCATCAACTACGTGGACGGGTGGGACGCGGCGCGGCCAAATCGTACTGTCTGCTCGTCTACCCCGATGACGCCGGTGAGACCGAGCGTCTGGACATTCTAACCGGTTCGACCGACGGTTTCCAGATTGCCGAAGAAGATCTGCGCATCCGCGGAGCGGGAGAGTTCGCGGGCACCGTGCAGTCCGGCGCGGCGGATCTGTGGATCGCCGATTTGGTACGCGACATCGAGGTCTATCGTGCCGCCAAGGCGCAGGCCGAGCGCATCATCGCAGCCGATCCCGCGCTCCATCGCGCCGAACATGCCGCGCTGCGCGCCGCGCTCGAACGCGCGCCCTCAACTCGCGCACTCGTGCTTTCCTCTTAAAGGGCTCGAGAACCCAGCGGCCAAAGCCGGGCGCCATGAGCATCCGTCCCGTCTTGATCGCGGCCGCCGTGGCCGCGTCGTTGTGCCTCGCGATGCCGGCCGGCGCCGAATCGCTGACCGTCACGCGCGCTACGCTGCCCGACGGCCTACGCGTCGTGGTGGTGCACAATCCGCTTGCGCCGGTAGTCAGCACGGTCCTCAACTACGAGGTTGGGTCCGACGAAGAGACGATCGCCGGTGAGGCCCACGCGCTCGAGCACATGATGTTCCGCGGCAGCGCCACGCTCTCGTCGTCGCAGCTGATGGATACGGTGAGTCTGACGGGCGGCGACTTCGACGCCGACACCGAGGACGCGATCACGCAGTTCTATTTCACCGTTCCTTCGCAGTACCTCGAGATTGCGCTGCACCTCGAACGCTCGCGTGCGTCGGGCCTCTCGCTCGCACCCGCGCAATGGGCGTCGGAACGCAAGGCGATCACACAAGAAGTAACGCAGGACAACAGCAGCGCGATCTATCGGCTCTTCACCAAGATGATCGGACGGATGTTGGGCGGCACGCCGTACGCCAAGAGCACGCTCGGCACCGTGTACGATTTTGCGCACAACGTCAACACACCGCAGCTGCGCGCGTTCTACGGCACGTGGTATCACCCGAACAACGCCGTGTACGTCATCGTCGGCGACGTCGACGGACCGGCGACGATCGCGAAGATCAAGGCATTATGGGATGACTTGCCCGCCGCAAAACTGCCGCCGAAGCCGCCGGTCAAGCTGTCGCCGGTGCTCGCGCACGTCTATCGCGATAGCTCAGACGAACCTTACACGATCGTCCTGACCGGCTATCGGCTTCCGGGCTACGACAGCCCGGACTACGCGGCGTCGGAGATCCTCCAAGACGTGCTTAGCAGTCAGCGCGGCGCGCTGTACGATCTCACGGCGTCGGGTAAAGCGCTCTACACCGGCTTCGAGGCTCAAACGTTCCAGAAGGCCGCGATCGGTGTTGCGATCGGGGTCGTGCCGGTCAGTGTGAAGCCCGAGATCATCGACCAAGAGATGCGCGCCGTGATCGACGGGTACCGCAAGAACGGTATTCCGGACGATCTCGTCGAGGCGGCGAAGCAGCGCGAGATCGCGCAACTCGAATTCACCGCGAACTCGATCGAGGATCAGGCCTTCGAATGGAGCCAAGCCGTCGCGGTGCAGGGTTTGAACTCGCCTGACGACATGGAGAGCGCGTTCGAGCGCGTCACCACCGCCGACGTCGATCGCGTGCTGCGCACGTACGTGAACAACGAGCGCGCAGTCGCTGCGTATGCGGTACCGAAGAATACCGGTGCAATGAGCACCGGCGGCGGCGGTCCGGGCAAAGAGAACAACATGGTGCCGCCGTCGACGCATCAACCGCTGCCGTCGTGGGCGCAGAGCATTCTGCACAACCTCAACGTGCCGCCCAAGACGCTCGATCCCACCTCGATGACGTTGGCAAACGGGATCCGGCTCATCGTGCAGCCGGAGTCGATCACCAAGACCGTGGTGCTGGAGGGGGAGATCGAAAATCATCCCTTCGTGCAAGAGCCGCTCGACCAGCGCGGCATCAACGAACTCACGACGGCGCTCTTTCCGTTCGGCACCACCACCTACGATCGCGTGCAGTATCAGGCCGAACTGGACAAGATCTCGGCGAACGTGAGTGCGGGAACGGACTTCGGCGTCGAAGTGCTCGCGAAGGACTTCGATCGCGGCGTGCAATTGCTGGCCGATGACGAATTGCATCCGGCGTTCGATCCGGACAGCTTTGCCATCGTGAAGAGGCAGTTCGTCGGGCAGATGCAGGGCGAAGTAACCTCACCCGGCTATCTCACGCAAGTCGCGCTCGCGAACGCGCTCTACCCCGTGGGCGATCCGTATCGCGCGCGTCCGACGCTCGAGAGCGTGGGATCGCTGACGCTCGACGACGTCAAGGCGTGGTATGCCTCGGCCTATCGTCCGGATCTCACCACGATCGTGGTGATCGGCGATACGACACCCGACGCCGCGCGTGCGGTCGTCGAAAAATACTTCGGCGCGTGGACGGCCGTCGGCCCGAAACCGCAAACGCACCCGCCGGCCGTTCCGCCCAACAAGCCGTCGCAGGTCGTCGTGCCCGCCCAGGGCCGCGTCCAATCGTCGGTGGAGTTGGTCGAACTGAACGACTTACGGCGCACCGATCCCGGCTGGGCCGCGCTCCAGCTTGCGAACACCGCGCTTAGCGGGGGATTTTATTCATCGATTCTCTTCCACGATTTGCGCGAGGTTCACGGTTACGTCTACTCGGTGAGCAGCGCATTTGCGGTCGGTGAGACGCGCTCGAGCTTCCACGTCGACTATGCGTGCGACCCGCAGAACATCGTTCCGGCGGAAACGGCCGCTATTGCCGACCTGCAGCGAATGCGGACCACCCCGCTCTCGCAAAGCGACCTCTTGCGCGCCAAGGCCTTGCTGCTCGGTGACGTGCCGATCCACCAGGCGAGCTACGACGGCGTGAGTTCGCTCTTCTTGGACTACGCCGAGAAAGGCTTGCCGCTCGATCAGTACGAGCTCGACGCTCGAGCATATCTCGACGCCACTGCGGCGCAGGTGCAGGCGGCCTTCGCGAAATGGGTTCGTCCCGATGATTTCGTGCGCGTCGTAACGGGGCCCGGCCCGAAGTGAAGGATGGGCGTCCTCTGGGGATTGGGTTCGACATCGACCATACGCTGTGCATCGACAACAAGCTCGAGCGCGTGGCCTTTCTCCATCTGCTCGATCGTATCGTGGAAGAAGGTGGCGACGCGTTGGGCACGTTGGCAGAAGAGTGCGATCGCATCGACGAGTTGCTCGTCTTTGCGCGCGGCGGCGGCGGAACGATCGAGGAGGCCGTCTGCCGATTCGTACTCGAGCGCGGCGTGGAGCCGACGAACGAATACGTCGATGGTTTCAAACGCATGGCGCTGGCCATGGCCGAGAGCTTCATCGTGCCCGATCCGCACGCGCGGCCGACGATCGCCGCGATCCAGCGCCTCGGCGTTCCCGTCGGCGTGCTGAGCAATGGGTGGAACCCGTTGCAGGTGACCAAAGCGCGGCGCGCCGGGTTCAGCGGGACGGTGCTGGCCAGCGCTGACATCGGGGTGCAAAAGCCGCATCGGGCGGCGTTCGAGGCGCTCGCGAGCGAACTCGGAGCCCGGCCCGCGCGTTGTTTCTATGTCGGTGACGATCCTCGCAGCGACATGGCGGGAGCGCTCGGGGCAGGTTTCCGGGCGGTCTGGCTCGATCATGAAGGGAAAAGCTACCCGCTGGACCTTCCGCCGCCGACCTACGTGGTCCACTCGCTGGAGGAGGTCCTGACGTTGGTTGCTGCGGAGGCAGGCGTTTGAGCCCGAAGATTACCGGCGGCACGCTCGGAAGCCGCAAGTTGAAGTCGCCCAAAGGCATGCACGTGCGTCCGACGCCCGGCCGCGTGAAAGAGTCGCTCTTCTCGATTTTGATGCATCGAATCGAAGGGGCGAGCGTACTCGATCTCTTTGCCGGAACCGGGGCCATCGGCTTCGAGGCCGCGTCGCGCGGTGCTGCGCGCGTCGTCTGCGTCGAAGGGCACCGCGAAACGGCTCAGGCCCTCGAGGAGGCGGTGAAAGTGCTCGAGATCGACGATCGCGTCAGCGTGATCGCCGCGCCGGCTGAGCGCGCGCTCTATCGCGTCGAAGGTCCCTTTGACATCGTCTATCTGGATCCGCCGTACGCAAGCGACGTCCCGCTGCAGCTTTTCCGCCTCTTGCTCGAGCGTTCGCTCCTCTCGCCGGATGCGATCGTCGTGTACGAACACGCGGCGAAGCGGATTCTTCCCGACATACCGGGGTATCGCTCGACGCGCGAAGAAGTCTATGGAGATGTCGCTCTGGCGTTTTTCACCGTAGGTTGACTCCCAGAGTCACGCGGGCCATCTACCCCGGATCGTTCGATCCACCGACGAACGGTCACCTCGACGTCATCGAACGCGCCGCCGGTGCGTTCGGCGAACTCATCGTCGCCGTCGTCGTCAATCCGCAGAAACGCAACACGATGTTCACGCTCGACGAGCGTGAACTGATGTTGCGCGAGTGTGTGGCGCATCTTCCCAACGTGCGCGTCGACCACTTCCGCGGATTGCTGGCGGATTACCTCAGAGCGCAGAATGCCGACGTGATCGTCAAAGGACTTCGCGTCGTCTCAGACTTCGAAATAGAGATGTCGACCGCACTGATGAATCGGTCGCTCTCCAATGTCGACACGCTCTTCCTGATGTCGGACGCGCGGTATTCCTTCGTCAGCTCGAGCCTCGTCAAAGAAGTCTTCTTCCTCGGTGGCGACGTCGCGCCGTTCGTACCGCTTCCGGTACTGAGCGTCATGTCGACCAAGCGCACCGCACTCAAACAAGCGTAACGGAGGTTCGTCAATGTCGGTCTATCGCGTGTTAGACAAGCTCGAGAGCTACGTGCACGAGGGAACTTGGCTTCCCGCCGGCCATCGTATCCTCTCCGAGGAACGGCTCCTCGAGTTCGTGGAGAAGATTCGCTCCACGCTTCCGAAGGAAGTCGGACGCGCGCAGATCATTGCCAAAGACCAAGAGCGTGTCATGCGTGCCGCGCAAGAAAAAGCGGAAGAACTCGTGGACGATCACGAGATCGTCTCGCGCGCGCGCACCACTGCCGAGGTCGTCCTGCGTGAAGCCGAGGAGCGCGCCCGTAAGATCCGTGAAGGCGCGGACAACTATGCGACGCAAGTGCTCGCCGAGATGGAGGCGCGGCTGGCTGCTGCGCTCGGCTCGGTGCAGAAAGGGCGAGCGGCGCTGGCGAACGCACCCAAACCGGCTGCCGCACCATCGCAGCAACCGCTCGCCGATGCGGCGGCGAAAAGCAAGCGCGCGGCTTTCGACTTGCAGGCACCCGAAGATACGGCTGCGCTCGAGTCGGTCGAGACGGTGAAAGTATAACGCCGGCTAACCCACGTTAGCTCGTCGAGCAGCCAGGGTACAGAAATGGCTATGAAAAGCTTCATTGGTATCCTAGCGCTTGCCGGCATGATGGCGCTTCCGGCGCTCGCGGTGACGGGCACCTCGGGCGTTAGCGGCCGCATCGTCGACGCCGGCGGTCATCCGGTTGCGCACGCGATCGTGGGGATCTTCCGTATGCCGCTGCATCGAATCGATCGAGCCGTCGCGGCGGTTGCCACGGACGAGAACGGCTATTTCGTCAAAGTACCGCTCCAACCGGGACAGTACATGATCGACGTCTCCGCCGGAGCGAACGCCGAAGCGTGCGCCGTCCACGACCTCATCGAAGATTCGGTCGAACACGTCACGATGCACGTGCGCACGGGCAGCCGCTGTACGCCGGTCCGGATGCACTCGGCCACGGTCAACGGCAACCTAACCAGCGACGTCTACATCGTTCACTGATTCTTCAAGCGTGAGGAGCGCGCGTTTGCGCGCGGGGCCCCAGCGATAACCGCCGGTGCCGCCGCGTTTGGGAACGATCCGGTGACACGGGATGAGCAGCGCGATCGGATTGCCCGCGCATGCCTTCGCGACGGCGCGGGCAGCCGAGGGTGAACCGATCGCGCGCGCGAGTTCCGCGTAGGCCATGGTACGCCCCGGCGCGATCGTGCGCAGCGCCTCCCACACGCGCAGCTGAAACGCCGTACCCCGCACGTCGATCGGCAGCAACGGCCACGGCCCGCTTTTTGCGAGGTAATCGACGATGCGCGACGTCGCGGTCTCGAGCCGGTCATCGCTGCGCTCGACCGACGCCGCGGTAAATGCCTTGCGCAGCCGCTGCTCCAAGGCGCGATCGCTCGCCCCGATGTCGACGCGGCAGATGCCGCGGCGCGTAGCGGCGACCAGCACGCGGCCCAGGGCCGAGTCGACGATGGTGAACGCCACGGCTAATCCTTTGCCGCCTTTGCGCGGCACGTCGTAGCGCTCTTCGCGCGCAAGCCTCGCATACGCGCGCGGCGACATACCCATGATCTTGGTGAAACGGCGTTGCAAGTGCCCCTTGCTCAGTCCGATGCGCTCGCTCAGCTCGCCGAGCGTCATCCGCTCGTTCGCCCGGTCGAGGATGCGGCACGCTTCGACGATGCGTTCGTCGATCGCTTCGAGCTCGTCGGGACGGCAGCGCCGGCAGGCGCGAAAACCGGCACGTTGCGCGTCTTGCGGCGACTGGAAGAAACGAACGTTACGGTCTAAGGGGCGGCGGCTCTTGCATCCCGCGCGGCAGTAGATGCCGGTCGTTCGCACGCCGTAATAGGGCGCGTTCATGCACGCACCACCTTGAAATCGTAGCACGTGTAACTGCGGTGGCGAACGTGAACCTCCGCAATCTCCACGCGGGCGTGAATGAAGATCGGGCCGATCTCTGCGTAGGGGTTCGTGTCCGGCAGCGGTTGGTATGACAAGAGAATCAGCTCCTGCGGTGCTCTCGAAATGCGAAGACACGACCGGCACGGAGCTTGGTTCCATTCGACGTGGAGACGATGCCCGAAATCGTCGCGTAGCGTCGTTCGCGCGCGTACGGCAAGCTCGTCGGGAATTGGGAGATAGGCGAGGGAGAGAGCGACGGTGCTGGTATCCATGGCTCGAGCGTAGCGCAACGCCCCCGGGCAATCACCCCGAATCGTGCGCTCTCATTCGACATCTCAAGCCGGTCTCAAGCGGGGTTCGGCGGCTGGGTGTATCCTGAGAAAAACGAGAGTGAGGCGGTTCATGCTGTTGATCTCGATCCTCGCGGCGGTCGTCGTGAACGCTCGGCCGATGAGCCCGGCGGTCCACATTTCGCAGCCGATCGTTCGACCCGTAGCGCAACCCATCGTCCGCAGCGCGCCGCCCAAGCCGGGGGCCCAGTCCAAGATCAGGCGGCGTCGGGTCGTCGCGACACCGGCACCACCCTGCGTTATGCGCATCGATGAAACGTGGCTCGGGATCCCGACGCGGCCCCCGTGCGTGACGGAGCCGCAGCAATCTCCACTTCCGCGCTAGCGCCGCAGATGGTCAGACCGGCGTGATGCGCACGACGGCTGCCCGCCCCGTCGTCTCGACGCTCACGCCGCCGTCGGCGTGAACGCACAGCGTATCGCCGCTCGAAGCGAACATATCACCGGCGCGCGCCTCACCTTCGAGGGCGTAGACGAAAGCGATCTCGTCGTCATCGAGCACGAAACGTACCGTCGACGTAATGATTTCGACGTCGTGCGCGAATTCGTCTTCAAGGCTCGTGACCTGCAGTTCACCGTGCTCGAGAGCGACTCGCCAGAGCACACGCTGGGGTTCGTCGTCAGAAAGCGCAACCGCAATCTCAGATTCGCGATAATCTCGTGCGCGGATGAGTTCGATCAAACCGGGGGCGCTTGCACGTTGTGTGCAAAGGCCTCGAGACGCTGGCGATCGATCGCTCTGACGCGTCCGCGGTCGAGCTCGAGCGCATGCGCGTTCTTCAACCGCAACAACGCACGCGCGGCCATGTCGCGCACGGTACCCGCCGCCGCCGCGATCTGCGCCTGCGAAAGGTTCTCGACGCCGGGCAGTCCGCGCGTCATTCCGACCGACGTGCGCGCGTAACCGAGCAGAAACTTTGCCACGCGTTGGAGCACGTGCGCGAACGCGAGATCGGCGATCGTGTCGATCGAGCGCCGGCGCGCTTGCGAGCTCGCGATGAGGAACCCGAGCGCGAGTTCGGCGTCGTTGCGGATCGCGTGCCGCACCGCTTCGCTCGGCAGCGTGACGACGGTGGCGTCGGTCAGGGCTTCGGCGCGCGTGGTAGCGCCGCCGCCGTCGAACGTACCGCTCTCGTTGAGGGTGTCGTGCGTGAGGCGTTCGCCGATCGTGTGCGTCTTGCCGTCGGGCGAGAGCAGCGTGTAAATGACCTTCCCGTTCCTGACGATGCCGAGATACGGCCACATCTCTCCTTCGTCGAAGATCGTATCCCCGGACTTATACGATCGCTCGCTCATCTGCGCTGCGAGCTCTTTGACCGTTGACGCTTTCGCTTGCGTGAACTGCGGCACGTGCGCGAGGAAGGTCTCACCGTCGGCGTGCTCGTCGATGCGCTCGAGGCGAATCGCCCAGCGGTTGCCGCCCAAATTCCGTGCATCCCACGAGAAGCGTCCCACGCGCTTCTCGGTCATCTCGTTGCGCAGCGCGCGCGGATCGCTCTCCTCGGTGATCTCGAGCGCGCCGCCGACCTCGAGCTTGTCGAACGCCTCCAAGATGTGCTCCGTCTTGGTTGCGGGCGGAAGCGATCGGGCATCGAGCGTGACGGCGGCGGTACGTGAGATTGGCATGACCCGCGAAGGTTAGAAGGGCGGATGGGGAATACCTCCGGCCCATGACTAGCAGAGCCTCCGACGACGACGTCGTCATCATCGCCGGTGCCCGCACGCCCTTCGGCAACCTCGGCGGCGCACTCTCCGATCTCTCCGCAACCGATCTCGGCGTCGCCGCTGCAACCGCGGCGCTCGAGCGCAGCGGCGTTCCCGCCGAGCGGATCGACGACGTTGTATTCGGCAACGTCGTGCAAAGCAGCGCCGACGCGATTTACCTCGCTCGACACGTGGGATTGCGGGCCGGTATACCCGTCGCCGTGCCCGCGGTCACCGTGAACCGTCTTTGCGGTTCGGGTCTGGAGGCGATTCTGGAAGCCGCGCGCTCGCTGCGGTTGGGCGAAACGACGTATGCGCTCGCGGGTGGTACCGAAAACATGAGCCAGGCGCCGCACGTCGTGCGTGGCGCGCGCAAAGGATTTTCGTTCGGCGCGAACGTGCAGTTCGAGGACTCGCTCTGGAGCGCGCTCGTCGATTCGTACGGCAACACGCCGATGGCGGTCACGGCGGAAAATCTCGCCAAGAAGTACGGCATCGCGCGTGAAGCGTGCGACGAGTTCGCGCTGACGAGTCAGACGCGCGCGCTCGAGGCGCAGGCCGACGGGTATTTTGCCGAAGAGATCGCCCCGGTGAGCGTGCCGGGGCCCAAAGGCACGACGACGATCGTCGAACGCGATGAAGGACCGCGCTCGGGACTTTCGATGGAGAAACTCGGAAAATTGCCGGCGCGCTTCGTGAAAGACGGCGTCGTCACACCCGGCAATGCGAGTGGGATCACCGACGGTGCGGCCGCCGTCGTGCTGACGACCGTGAAGCAAGCCAAAGCCGACGGCGTATCGTGGATCGGGCGATTGCAAAGCGGCAGCGTGGTCGGCGTCGATCCGTCGATCATGGGCATTGGTCCGGCCTATGCCATTCCCAAAGCGCTGCAGGGCGCGGGTGTTGCCCAAAAAGATCTCGCCGTGATGGAGATCAACGAAGCGTTTGCGCCGCAAGTGCTGGCGTGTCTGAAGGAGCTGGGGACGAACGGCGCATCGGCAAGCTCAGGACGAGCCGTGCGCTTGAATCCGCATGGTGGTGCGATCTCCCTCGGGCATCCACTCGGCGCTTCGGGCGCGCGCCTTGCGCTGACGGTATTGAACGACCTGCGTGCACGCGGCGGAGGCTATGGCGTCGCGTCGGCATGTATCGGCGGAGGACAGGGCATCGCTGCGGTTCTGGTCGTGGAATAAGTGGGGCCGGCTGGTTGACCTTCTCGCGCTCTGCGTGGTGGCGTTCGCGGCGTGGAAGATCTTCTTCGCGCCGCGAGCACTGAGTCTCGCGAGCGCCTATCCGGCACCCCGCATCGCGTATCCGAAACTCGCGGGCGGCACCTTTCACGTCAGCGACGAGCGCGGTCGCGTGCTGTTCTTGGCGTTCTACGCGTCGTGGTGCGAGCCGTGCCGCCTCGAGGAGCCGCTCGTCGAGCGCTACGCTCGCGCGCATCCGCGCGTGGCGGTGATTCCAATCGACGTCGGCGAGCCGCGAGCCGTGGTGGCGGCGTATGCGCGGCGCTTGCGTCTCCGCGACGTCGTGCTCGATCCCAAGAGCAGTTCGCAAGGTTTTTTTCAGATCGAAGGTTTTCCGACGATGGTCGTGATCGATCCGCAAGGCCGCATTCGCGCAACGTGGACCGGCTTCAACCCGGCGATCGGCCTCGCCATGGCCAACGCTGAAAAGACGCTACGCTAGCGCCCCTGTCATCGGCTCACCGTGCGATCCGTGTCTACATCCCCTTCCAGACCGCTTTGCGCTTGTCGAGAAAGGCGCGCGTGCCTTCGTGGAAATCTTCGGTGGCGGCCAGCGTGCCGAACTCGAGGGCTTCGAGTTCGAGCGCGTCGTCGATCGCGAGATGCGCGCCGCCGTTGATCGCGCGCTTGCAGGCGGCGATCGCGAGCGGAGCCTTGGCGGCGATCGCGTTGCCGATGCGTTTGGCTTCGGTCAACAGGTCGGCGAGCGGCACGACCTTCTCGACGAGCCCGATGCGCAGCGCCTCGCGGGCATCGATCATCTCGCCGGTGAGACAGAGATACATCGCCATGCCCTTCCCGACGAGTCGCGTCGTTCGTTGCGTGCCGCCATAACCGGGAATCAACCCGAGGTTGACCTCCGGCTGCCCGAATTTGGCGTTCTCGCTTGCGATGCGGATGTCGCCCGACATCGCGATCTCGCAACCACCGCCGAGCGCAAAGCCGTTGACCGCCACGATGACGGGCGTGCGCAGACGCTCGATCTGCCGCGTGATCGACTGCCCCATGCGCGCCTGATCCGCGCCGGAGACGGCGCTCGAGAGCGCGTTCAGCTCGGGAATGTCGGCGCCGGCAGCGAAGGCTTTCTCGCCCGCACCCGTGAGCACGATCGCCCGGACGTCCGCATTGCGTTCGAGCTCGAGCAACGCGAGCGACAACTCGCCGAGCAGTTTGGTACTCAACGCGTTGAGTGCGCTCGGACGGTTGAGCGTGATGACGCCGATCGAACCGTCCAGTTCGACCAGAATGTTCTCGAAGATCGTCTCACTCGTAGTCATAGAAGCCCTTTCCGTTCTTGCGGCCGTAGCGGCCGGCCAGCACCATCCGCTTGAGCAGCGGCGGCGCCGCCATCATCGGATCCTTGAACTCGTCGTACATGATCTGCGCAATGTAATACGTGGTGTCGAGACCGACGAAATCGAGCAGCTCGAGCGGTCCCATCGGATACCCGCAACCCAGCTTCATCCCTTTGTCGATGTCTTCTTTGCTTGCAAGCCCGCCCTCGTAGCAGCGGATCGCATACAGCAGGTACGGTATCAACAGGCGGTTGACGATGAATCCCGGCGTATCTTGCGCGAGCACCGGTTCCTTGCCGAGTTTCTCGGCAAAAGCAAACAGGGCGTCGATGACGTCTTGGCTCGTAGCGATCGTCTTCACGACTTCGACGAGCTTCATGATCGGGACCGGGTTGAAGAAATGCAGCCCCGCGACCCGATTCGGCCGCTTGGTTTTGGCCGCGAGCTCCACGATGCACAGGCTCGAGGTGTTACTGCAGATGATCGCCGCGGGCGCGAGCAGTTCGTCGAGCTGGGCAAAGAGCTTGGCCTTGACCTCGACGTTCTCAACGATGGCTTCGATGACGAGATTGCAGCCGGCCAGATCGGCAACCGCGGTCGTGGGGGTGATCCGTTCGAGCGTTGCGTCGCGCTCGGGGCGCGCCAATTTGCCCTTTTCCACGAACTTATCGAGCGATTTGGTAATGCTCGCAATCCCGCGCTGGAGCGGCTCCGGCGCCACCTCCATCAGGACGACGCGAAAACCAGCGGCGGCGCAGGTTTGCGCGATGCCGTTGCCCATGAGACCGGCACCGCAGACGCCGACCGTGCGAACTTCATCCACTCGTCAATTCCCCTATCTTATGATTTCATAAAGAGCGCAGGGGCTTTCTCTGCGCCGAGGTAGACTTACCTCCGCTCGACTCAATGCCTAGAGGGAGGATGCAGAGAGGTGCGGACCGCCTATCACGAGGCACTCGAAGGCACACGACTCGACGTCGTGCGCTTGGGCGCGCTCTGTGGTGACGCCATCCGCGTCGCCGTCGAAGCACTCGAGCGGCGCGACGCCAGCGCCGGCGCGCGCGTCGTCGCAGGCGATGATGCCATCGACGACTTGCGCCGCCGCGTCGAGTCGCATTGCATCGAACTGATTTGGCGTCAGCAGCCGGTCGCGGGTGAATTGCGTGAGATCGCGGCCATGCTCGAGATCGCGACCGACCTCGAACGCATCGGCGACTACGCGGTCGACATCGCCAAGAACGCAATCAAGCTTGCGGATCAGTCCTTGCGCCCGCATCGCGTGGAGATCGATCGGATTGCGAGCGTCTCGCATGGGATGCTGCTCGACGCGATGCGCGCGTACACCGAGCGCGACGCGGATCTAGCCACTGCCGTCATCGATCGCGACGACGAAGTAGACAAGCTCTACAAGCGCAGCATCAAACTGCTGCAAGAGGAAATGCAACAGGATCCCGAGCTGGTGCGTGCCGGCACGCGCTACCTGTTTGTGCTGGCCTCGCTCGAACGCGCCGGCGATCGCGCAAGCAACATCGCCTGGCACACGAAGGACATGATCGGGCAGGAGTGACGGTTCAACGAACTCACGGCAGGCCTGAGTCCGACGGCATGCCGCCGCTTCCCCGTTCTCAGTTCGCCGTTACCGAGCACTACGCGTATCTCAACCACGCCGCCACCGGCGTCTTGCCGCAGCGGACCCACGATGCGCTTGGCGCATTTCTCGCGGCGCAAGCGAACGGCGGCATCGCGGGAATCGCGCGCTACGAAGCGCAGGTTAAATCGTATCGCGAGCACATCGGACGCTTCATCGGCGCCGGAGGCGGCGAGATCGCGATTTTGCGCAACACGACGGACGGCGCGACGCTCGTTGCGCAAGGTATCGATTGGAAGCCCGGCGACCGCGTCATCCTCTCCGACAACGAATTTCCGGCCAACGCGATTCCGTGGCTTGCGTTGCGCCGCCTGGGCGTCGAAGTCGATCTCGTCGATACCCGGCGCGAACGCATGACGCCCGACGTACTGCGCGCGGCGATCACCGGCCGCACGCGCGTCGTCGCGGTCTCATGGGTGTCGTTTGAAGACGGATATCGTCACGATCTCGCTGCACTGGCGGAGGTCGCCCACGCAAACGGAGCGCTGTTCTGCGTCGACGCCATTCAGGGCCTCGGCGCATTTCCGCTCGACGTTCGTGCGCTCGACATCGACGTACTCTTCAGCGGTGGTCAAAAGTGGCTGCTCGCGCTGCAAGGCGTAAGTTTCGTCTACGTGCGCGAGGCGCTTCTCGATCGGCTGCGTGTCGGGGCACCGGGCTGGCGATCGGTTTCGAATATCTGGGAATTCTTGGACTACGAGCAGCCGCTCGCGCCGGACGCGACCCGTTTCGAGGGCGGAACCCTCAACTTCATCGGAGCGCTTTCGCTGGACGAGTCGCTCAGCGTCCTCGAAGGCGCGGGTACGGACGCCATCGGCGCTCACATTCTCAGCTTGACCGACCACCTGGTGGAGGGGCTGCGCGCGTGCGGCGCCAACGTTCGCTCGCTGCGAGGAGCGGGAGTCTCCTCGGGCATCGTTACGTTTACGGTTTCGGGAATCGACTCCATCGCGCTCGGCCGTGCGCTGCAGTCGGAAGGCGTGGTCACCACCTGGCGGGCGAGCGGTATTCGCGTCTCACCGCACGGATACAACACGCACGACGAGATCGATGCGCTCTTACGAGGAGTTTCTGCCCTTGCTCGGACTCATACTGGCGACGCAGCTCGTCGCCGGGACCTACACGTATAAGGCGACGCTGGGCGGCGCGAGCGTCGGCACGTCGACGCTGACCGTGAAGAACGTCGGCGACTCGACCGAGATCGACGAGCAAGTCACGGGAACGATCAGCGGCACGACGGCCAGCGCCAACGATACTCTCATCCTCGGCGCCGATCTCGCGCCGCTGCGCTACCATATGGACGCCGTGCAGGACGGCTCACCGCTCAAAGATTCTGCCCGCGTCGACGACGCGACCGCAAGCGTCACCGACGTGCACGGTCAAAATTCATCGTTCGACTTGCAGGCGAGCGAGAAACATTTCGTGATCGCGGATTTTGGTTTCTTTGCCGGGCTGTTGCCGCTTCCCGCGCAGATGCACGCGTGGAACGACACGCCGTTTCTCGTTGTCGTACCGGCGATCGCACGCTCCGCGATGCTGGCCCCGGAAGCGAACGCGATCGCCGACCGGCCGGCCGGCGTGCCGGCAGCAGACGTCGCGATCTCATTCACCGGTGAAACGCCGTTCACGATCTGGTACGACCCCACGACGCTCGTTCCCGACGAGATCGACGTTACCGCGCAGGGCTTGATCGTTACGCGCGAACGCTGACCCCGCGAGATTTCGCGACCATCTCGGCGGCCTCGCTCGCGTAGAATGCGATCGCCTCGGATCCCAACGTATCCGGATATCCGGTGAGGTCCCGGATGATCCCGACGACGTGGGGGACGCAGTCGTCCGCGGTCAGCGCGCCGCTACCGGCCCGGGTTCTCGCCCAGTCCTTCAACCGTCTCCAGATCTCGTCACCGAGGCTACCGCGAAAATCGTGCATGCGCATGCTTCCTTGCGCGCGGATCCGTTCCGCCGGCGCGCGTAGCAGCGTACCAAAATCCTTGCGCACGGTTAAGTGGCGCCCGCGTTCACGAAAACGAAAGCGGGAATCGCAAGTACGACGCTCGAATGCACGACTCGTAATACCTGAAATGTAAATCATGCTTCGGTAAAGCACGATGAAGGCGCGAACGCACTGGACGTTTCTGAGTAATCACTCCCACGTACTCATCGCGCTCGCAAAGGAGCCCGATCTACGCATTCGCGACCTCGCGATGGCCGTTGGGATCACCGAGCGCGCAGTGGCGCAAATCATCGTCGACTTGCAAGCGGCCCACGTGCTGAAGAAACGCCGCATCGGCCGGCGCAACCGCTATGTCGTCGATGCCAGTGCCCCGTTGCGTCACGCCGTGGAGGCGCACCGCACGGTGGCCGACATCCTCGTGCTCGCCGAGCAGCCGCCGCCCGAAAAGAAGCGCCGCTAGGCGAACCTCGTCACCAAAACCGCGACGTCGTCTTCCCAATTGTCGTTCGAGAACGCGGAGACGCGGTCGACGATCGCATCGAGGAGCTGCGCAGGGTCGTCATCGCGATGCGCTACGACGCACTCGACGAGCCGTTCCAACCCGAAGAACCCTCCGCTCTGGTCACGCGCCTCGGTGATGCCGTCGCTCGTCGCGACCAGGAGCGAACCGGGCCAGAGCTCGACGTGATCTTGCCGAAAAAGATGGTGCTGATCGTCGAAGACGCCGATGAGCGGACACGTCGGCGGAAGAACTCTGGGTTCGGTGTGAGGGTCGAGCAAGATGACCGCCTCGTGACCCGCCGACGCGTACGTCATCATCCGGCGTCGCGGGTCCACGATCCCGAGAAACACGGTGGCAAACGATTCAATCGATTCGAAGCTGCAGTTTTCCAAGTACAGCCGGTCCATGGCACGCATCGCCTTTTCGGGGTTCAGGCCTTGCGACGAATAGGCACGCAGACCGTACTTGATGAGGGCCGCGTGAACGGCGGCTTCCGCGCCCTTTCCGGAAATATCTGCGATCGAAAAGGCGACGGCATCGTTGTCGAACTGATAGACGTCGACGATATCACCGCCGCACAGCACGTCGGCGAGGCGATACCCGACTGCGTACGAAACGCCGGGAATGTCGTGATCGCCTTGCGCAAACAAATGCGCCGCAAGTATCGCGGCCGCCGACGTATCGCGGCGCCGGTCCACGCCGCTGCGCAGAATCTTCATCTCCGAAGATCCGGGCGCATGATCGCTCGAAGGTAGCTCCGGCGTCACGACCTGGGGCTGTGCGCCGATGCTGGTATTTGTAGGCGGGTTCATGAAAACCTGACCAAAAGCGTGTCCCCCGGAACGTAGATACGTTCCAGAGTTTGCCCCGTCTGTTCGTGCTCTCAAGCGGTTCTCCCGTATGCGAACCGCTCGCTTGCTCGCTAAGAACGAGACGTCAGGTCGCGCTAATAGCCGTTTTCTTTCACGAAGCACGGCGCCATGACGGCGTCGGCCATGCCGTGAATCAGCCGTTTGTCGGCCGGCGCAACCGTGGCGAGAATGCCGCCGAGCTGCACGGTGGTCTCGCTCGTCACGAAGTAATACGGACAGAGCCGCGCGCGGCCGTCGAACAGTTTGATATCGCCGCCGGTGCGGTCGAGGTACGGCATCCGCAGACGCTTGCTTTTATGAAAACGTTGTAAGATGTACGGCGTGCGCTCGAAGGATCGCAGTGCCTCCTCGAGAGTAGCCGTCCATTCCTCTTTCGTGAGATCGTTTGCGATCCTCACGCCGCGCGAGCCCCACGCAAGTTCCGAAAAGCCGGACGGCTTCACGACGTAGTCGCGCTCGCCTTTACCGAGCTCGAGGAGCGCATGCCAATCCGAGACGGGCAACCCGCGAGCTTCGAGTCCGGCGATGACCGCTTGCGGCGGCAGCGGGCGCGGGTCGAGCACCCAGGTGCGCGGGAAGAGCGCGCTCAGACGCTCGTAGATCGCGGCGCCGTCTTTCCCGAGCTCGGTCCGCCAGAGCGATGCCAGCGCGGGGTGCTGGAAGAGCGCAAAGGAAAGCTTCTCTTCGAGCGTCGCTTTTGGCGGTGGCACCATCAGGACGCGATTGTGCCGGGCTGCGTAGAGCATGAGCTCCTGTTTGGGAACGTTGAGCAGATCGAAGAGCTCGAAGTTGCGGTAGATCGCGTCGAGCTTTTCTTCGCGTCCGTCTTCGTGCCGCAAGAAGAGCGCTTGCTCCGTGAAGATGACGTCTTGCGGTGCGCAAACGTAGGCGTTGACGTCGCCGACACGGCGCATCGCTTCGGCCAGCCAGCGCAGCTCGGTGCGGTAATCGCCCGATTCGTCCGAGACGACGATTGCAACGGTCGGATGCGGCGTCCGGCTCGCGTACGAGAGCATCGCGCCGAACCCGCGCGGCATGCCGTCGACGCCGCCGATCGAATCGATGCCGGCCTTGCAGTACGCCTCGCTCATCGCACCGACGAATCCCATGCCGCCCGGAACGCTATCGAGCTCGGACGCGATGAAGCCATCATCGGTCAAGAGTAAATCGGGGCGGATGACGCCGGGAATATCGGACCGGAAGCGATTCTGGCGCGCCAGGCGGATGATGTGTTCGGGCTTGCCGCGATCCAGATACTCCGCGATGAACGCGGGGGCGGTTCCGCGGGCGCTGCGATTATACAGATTATTGAACGCGCGATAGAAAGCGAGGAGGTCGCGACCGATCTGCTCGATGCGTTCGACGGTCTTGTGGGACAATGCGAACGGCTCGGGACTTACGCGCCACGGGATGCGCTCGCTGTCGTCGTCGGTCCGGAAGAGGCCGGGCGGGATCGCATCGTGGATGAACTGCGCTTGGTCGCGAGCCGTGAGGTTCGGTACTTGGGCCGTACAGGGCATACTTACATGTGCCCCCGGCATCGAGCCCCGCCGGGGATCTTGGAATTATTGAAAGCTATGTATCTGCGTCGCATCTTCCCCACAAACGCTTGCTTTGGCCGTGCGGTTGCGGCGTTCCGTCCACCTGAAGGAGGGTCCTCCTATTGACGGCCCACGGTATGCTTGGTGTGGTGCCCACCATCCGACTCATCGCCCTCGACCTCGACGGCACGCTTCTCGACTCTTCCGAAAAAATCTCGCCGGCTAATCGCGCCGCGATCGCGTTCGCGCGCGGCGCAGGTCTGCACGTGGTGATCGTCACCGGGCGGGGGAGCGACGCGCCGCTCGAATTCGGGCGCGCGCTGGGATTGACCGACCCGGTCATCTGCGCGCACGGCGCGCTGACGAAAGATTGTCCGAGCGGTAAGGAGCGTCGCCACGTCGCCATTCCACGCGAGGTTGCCACGCCGCTGATAGAGTTCGCGCAAGAGCGCGGCTTGGACGCCGCCATCTACGCCGGTGAACGATTTCACCGGCTCGCAGGAGCACCGCGCTACATGGACGACATGCGCGGACCCACCTGGGTCGAGGTGCCCGATTTGATCCCGCTTGCCGAGCGCGACTCGACCTTCATTCGCTTCTTCGGGCGCGAAGCCGTCGACGCGATCACCGAACGGTTCGCGGGTCTGCCGGTGCATTTCAAGTTCGAAACCTGGGGCAACTTCGAGGAACTGGCCGTCACGAGCTTGGATGCTACCAAGGAACGCGCGCTCGCCGCAGTCTCGAAAGACCTCGATGTTCCGGCTCGGGCGGTGCTCGCCATCGGCGATTCGCGCAACGACGTCCCGATGCTGCGCTGGGCCGGCGTTGGTGTCGCGATGGGCAACGCGCTCCCCGAGGTCATCGAGGCCGCACCCTACGTTACTGCGGGGAATGACGATGACGGCGTGGCACGAGCCATCGAGCGCTTTGTGCTCGATCCGCACCAGCGGAAAAAGCGCACGGCGTGATCCCCTCCGCGCCGTCGCCGGAGTACGAAGACAACCTGCGGCGTATCTTGAGCGAGCGCGACTGGGAGGGTTTGCGTGAATTCGCGCGCAGCGAAAATCAGGTTCCCGACGAGATCTACGCCAAGGATCGGCATTTCTGGGAAGTGATGCTCTACAAATTGATCTGCAATCGCATCGACATGCTCGCCGATCATCCGCAAGCGCGAACGTGGCTGGACGAGCACGGTTACACCACCGATATCGGCGGGTTCTAGTGCCGAACGTGAACGTGCGCGTGCGCGCGTTCGCGCGACTGCGCGAGCTGCTCGGCGAACATGAATTCGAGATGCAGCTTCCGCAAGGCGCGACGCTGGCCGACTGCTGGGAAGCGGTGCGGGCGCGCAACCCTCGCATCGATGCGCTCGCGTCCGTGACGCGAATCGCGCGCAACGGCCGCGTCGTCGCGCTCCTGCACGAGCGCGTCACCGACGGTGACGAGATCGCGCTGCTGCCGCCGGTGGGCGGCGGATAAACAGATGCCCCTCTTCGCGATCGTGCATGACGCCATCGACCCCCGCGCGCTCGAGGCCGCGGTCTGGACGCAGAGCTGCGGCGGCGTCGCGATATTCTTGGGTGTCGTGCGCGATGTCGCCCACGACGGGCGCGCGGTAACGGGGCTGTCCTATGAAGCCCATGAAGCGATGACGCTGGCCGAGTTCGCGGCGATCGCGCAAGAGGTCGACACGCGCTTCCCGGGGGCGCGCATCGGCATCGTTCACCGCGTGGGCGAGTTGCGCGTGGGCGACGTCGCCGTTGCAGTGTGTGCCGCATCCGCGCATCGTGCGCAAGCCTTCGATGCGTGCCGCTACGCGATCGATCAGCTCAAAGCGCGCGCGCCGATTTGGAAGAAAGAGCATTACGCCGGCGGCGACGGTGAGTGGATCGCCAACGAGTGCTAGAGCTGGTTCGCGTTCAGGCGCAACGCAACGAGGTCGCGGTGCTGGTCTACGAACCGCGCCGCCCGCGCAACGTCTCGATCGTAGCCGGTCACGGCTACTCGTCGAGCAAGCACAACCTCGACTTCCTCTGCGCATTTTTGCGCAGCAACGGCTTCCGCGTGTACAATTTCGATTTCCCGGGGCACAAGCTCGGGGCTAGCGGCGGTGAGCTGCGCAGCTTCGATGATTGCACCGACGCGATGGCCGCCGTCGTTTCGTACGCGCGCGCGCAGCATCCGGAGCCGCTCTATACGCTCGGGCACAGCATGGGTGCCGTAACCGCGCTCTTCGTCGCGTCGGCGGATTCGACGATCGCCGGCGCGGTCGCGATCGCGACCGGGTACGGGCGTCCGAGCTCGCTTGCGAGCTTGCAAGCCGCGGGTGCGGTGGATTTTCGTTCCGACTACGTCGTCGGAGTCGACCTCCCGACGCTGTTCGAAGACGCCGACGCGCGATTCGAGCGTGTGTTACCGCAACTGCAAGGCCGGCCGGTACTCTACATCGCCGCTTCGCGCGACGCGATGGTCTCGCCCAAGAGCATGCGCGCGCTCTTCGACCGAGCGCCCGAGCCCAAGAAGTTCGTCACGATCGAAAGCGATCACACCTATGCGGGCGAACATGCTCGCGGTGAAGTATTGGCATGGCTGAGCGAGTTGCATCCGCGAGGTTGAGCCTCGCCGGGCGCCCCGCGTTACGCCGCTATAGCCGTCACCTGCTGATTCCCGAGGTGGGGCTCGCGGGTCAGGAACGGCTGCGAGCGGCACGCGTGCTCGTGGTCGGCGCGGGCGGTCTGGGCTCGCCGGTGCTGCAGTACCTCGCGGCCGCCGGAGTGGGACGCATCGGCATCGTCGACGACGACGTGGTCGACGAAACGAACCTGCAGCGTCAGACGATCTTTGCGACGCGCGATATCGGCAAGCGCAAAGCGGAAGTCGCGGCCGAGCACCTGCGCGCGCTCAACCCGCTGATCGCGATCGACGCGTTTCCGCTGCGCTTCGACGCCGGCAACGCGCGCGAGCTGATCGCGCCCTACGACGTCGTCGTCGACTGTACCGATCGCTTCTCGACGCGCTACCTCATCAACGATGCGTGCGTGCTCGGCGGTAAGCCCGACGTGTACGCGTCGATCTTTCGGTTCGACGGCCAAGTCAGCGTCTTCGGCTACGACGGCGGGCCGTGCTACCGTTGTCTTTATCCCGACGCACCGCCGCCGGGAAGCGTTCCGACGTGCGCGGAAGGCGGCGTGCTCGGCGTCCTCGCCGGCATCGTCGGCGCGTGGCAGGCGAACGAGGCCCTCAAGGTCGCGTTGCGCATCGGCGACGTCCTCGCGGGCCGGCTGCTCCTGATCGAAAGTCTGAGCGCTCGAACGCGCGAGATTCGATTCGAACGCGATTCGCACTGCGCGGTCTGCGGCGAGCGTCCCTCGATCGCCCAGGTCGCTCCCTTTGCGGCCGACGAGGAGCGCGACGAAGCCGATCTCGAGCCGGCCGAACTCGACGACGCGCTTGCGCAGGCCACGCTGCTCGACGTGCGCGAGCCTCATGAAGCCGTGCTCGGTCTCATCCAAGGCGCCCTGCACATTCCCGCGTCGGAGCTCGAGGGCCGGCTTCACGAACTCGACAGCGCCCGTCGCTACGTGGTGGCGTGCCGGGTGGGAGCCAAATCGCTGTGGGCGGTTCGCCGCCTGCGCGATGCGGGCTTCACGCGCGTGCGGCATCTGCACGGCGGCTTGCTCGCGTATGCGGCGATGAACGACTCCTTCGAGTTCTTCTGAGCGAGCGCGCCGAACCGCAGTCGGATGCGGCACAAACTCTTCGGCCCCAGCGGCGTGAGATTACCGGCGATCGGACAGGGCACGTGGGATATGCCCGAGAGCGGTCCGCGCAGAGCCGAGGCGATTCGCGCGATCCGGCGCGGTATCGAGCTTGGGATGACGCATCTCGATACGGCGGAGATGTACGGCGCGGGCGCGGTCGAGCGCCTGCTGGGTGAGGCCATCGCGGGGGTGCCGCGCGACGCCCTCTTCGTTGCGAGCAAAGTGCTGCCGAGCCATGCGAGCTATAAGGGAACGCTCGAGGCGTGCGAGCGTAGTCTGCAAAACCTCGGCCTGCACTATCTCGATCTTTATCTGTTGCACTGGCCGAGCAGCGTCCCGTTGCGAGAAACGATGCGTGCGCTCGCCGAGCTCGTGCGCGGCGGAAAGACGCGCTTCGTCGGCGTCAGCAACTTCGACGTCGACGAGATGCTCGAAGCCAAGGCGTTGCTGGGCACGGTCCCGCTCGTTTGCAATCAGGTGCTCTATCATCTGCGCGAACGCGGCATCGAGCACCGGCTCATCCCGGCGGCGAAAGCGGCCGAGATCGCGGTCGTCGCCTACACGCCCTTCGGACGCGGAGCATTCCCGCGCGCGACGAGCGAGAGCGGTGCAACGCTCGCGCGCGTGGCCGAAAAGCACGGCGTGACGGAACGCCAGATCATCCTCGCGTTCTTAACGCGTGAGCCGAACGTCTTCACGATTCCAAAGGCGGCAAGCGTAGCGCACGTCGAGGAGAACGCGGCCGCCGGCGATATCGTTTTGGATCGTGACGACGTCGCGGCAATCGACGCTGCCTTTCCGTTGGGCCGGCAGGGGCCGCTGGCGACCCTGTGAAGGAGCTGATCGTACAACGCGCCCGCGAGTTGGGCGCGGCGGACGTGCGCGTCGTCGCGGCACAAACGGATCCGCAATCGCGCGAGCGCATGCGCGCCGCGTTCGCTCGCGGCGATTTCGCGACCTGGGCGTACGGCGACGAGTACGCGTGCACGGCCGCCGATCCGAGCGCCGTGCTTGCGGGCGCGCGCAGCGTGATCTGCATCGCCGTCCCGTACGCGACGCCGGCCCCGCGCCGGCGGCCCTTGCGCGGACGAGTCTCGAACTACGCATGGTCGGCCGATTACCACGCGCAAATGCGCTCGCTGCTGCGTGCGGTCGCGGAAACCATCGACGAGGCGGCGGGTGCAGCGGTGACGGCAATCGCCTGCGACACGAAGCCGCTCGCCGAGCGCGCTTTTGCCGCGCGCGCCGGGTTGGGTTGGATCGGCAAACACACGAATCTCATCGCACCGGCGTTCGGGTCGTTCGTTTTTCTCGGTGAAATCGTCACGACGCTCGCGCTCGAGCCCGACGCCCCGCTGCGCAAGAGCTGCGGAACGTGCGCTCGCTGCGTCGATGCGTGTCCTACTCGAGCGTTGCGCGGGGATTATACGATCGACGCGACGCGCTGCATCGCCGACCTCACGCAACGGACGGACCAGATTCCGCGAGAGCTGCGCGCGCTGTTGGGCGACTGGGTCTGGGGATGCGACATCTGCCAGATCGTTTGTCCGCCGACGCGGAACGCCGGCGAGCGTGCAAGCGACGTCTTCGCACCGTATGACGCGGCAACGGCTGCACCGCTGCTCACAGAGCTTCTCCAGCTTCGCAGCGGAGAATTCAAACGGCGTTATGCCCGAACCGCGATGGGGTGGCGCGGCGCCGCGGTGCTGCGGCGCAATGCCGCAATCGCACTCGGCAATGCCCTCGATCGCTCGACCGTCCCGGCGCTCGAAGCCGCAACGGCAAACGATCCGCATCCGATGGTGCGCGGTGCGGCAGCCTGGGCGCTCGGACGGATCGGTTCGCCGCGGGCGCTGGACGCGCTGCGTGCACGCCGGACGCTCGAAACAGATCCACACGTACACGAGGAGATTGCTGCGGCACTTGCATTTTCATGAAGACCATTGCTTTGGCGACAACGCTGCTTGCACGGATGGCGGCACTCAACCCGGCTTTACACAGCTACACCGCGACGATGCATGCGCACGTCGTGCTCACGACGTTTCCGTTTCTCTCGACCGAGATCGTAGCGACGTACTATCACAAGGATCCCGATCTCGACAAGCTCCGGATCCAAAGCGGCCTGCCCTTGGTCGCGCAGGGCTTTTCCGTGATCTATCCGCACATCGAGCCGCCCTCGCGCTGGGCCTCGCTCTATACGATCGACCAAACGGCCGACGACGGCTCGACGACGGCCCTGACGCTGACCCCGCGCACCCCCGGGAACGTCCGGCAAATCGACGTCACGGTGAACGATGCGACGGCGACGATACGCTCGATGCGCTGGGAATATGAAAACGGCGGGACGGCCCAGCTGGAGGATCATTACAGCGTCGTGCAAGGGAATACGCTCGTAACGTCGCAGACGGGTCGTGTCGACGAGCCGAACTACAAGGGCGACATCACCGCGACCCTTTCCGACTACCGGGTGAATCCGGACCTCCCCGACGCTCTGTTTTCACAATGAGATGAGTACAACGGTCGATCTGACGCGCGAGCTCCTGGCCGATGCCTTCAACCGGCCAATCACCTATTTGCGCGTCTCGGTGACCGATAAGTGCAACCTGCGCTGCGTCTACTGCATGCCGGAGTCGGGCCTGCCGTGGCTTCGCCGCGACGAGTTGTTGAGCTACGAAGAGATCGTCGAAATCGTGCGCGCCGCCGCATCGGTCGGCGTGCGGACCATCCGGCTCACCGGCGGCGAGCCGCTCGTGCGGCGCGACCTCCACCGCCTGGTCGGCGGCATCAACGCGATCGAAGGCATCGACGACATCGCGCTCTCGACCAACGCCGTGTTGCTCGAAGAGCAGCTTGAGGCGTTGCTGGCGGCGGGGTTGCGGCGCGTCAACGTCTCGCTCGATACGCTCCGTCGCGATCGCTTCGAACGCATCGCGCGCCGTCCCGGACTCGAGGCTGTCCTGCGCGGCATCGAGGCGGCAATTGCCGGTGGGCTGGCGCCGGTAAAGATCAATTGTGTCGTGATGCGCGGTCAGAACGACGACGAGATTGCCGATTTCGCGCAGCTCACCCGCGAGCAAGCCGTCTTTGTGCGCTTCATCGAAGTGATGCCGGTGCACGAGAATCTGGAGCTGCAACGCGAGAGCTACATGTCGTCGGACGAGATTCTCGAACGAGTCGCCGCGGTGGAACGGATCGAGCCGGTGCCCGGACCGCCGGGGAACGGCCCGGCGCGGTACTTCGCCTATCCCGGTGCGCCGGGAGCCGTCGGGGTCATCAGTCCGCTCTCCCACGAATACTGCGAGCGCTGCAATCGGGTGCGCCTGAGCGCCGACGGGCGGCTTCGGCTCTGCCTCTTCGGTGACCAGCACATCGATCTGCGCACTCCGCTGCGGCAGGGGGCCGGAACCGAGGGGGTCGCGGACCTCTTGCGAGCGAGTATGACGATCAAGCCCGAGCGTCACCACCTGCGCTTGGGCGAAGCAAGCTCCCGCATGCGGGCGTTCTCAGAGATAGGGGGCTGACCCGCCGCCCGGCCTCAGGCGGGCGAGACCGCGTCACGATCCCTGGTATGCTGGCGTTGGATGGCTAAGGGGGAACGCATGGAGGAGGTCTGCCTCACCACGCAATCGGCGGCCGGCGTGCAACAGCGCATCGAAGCGCTCGTGCGCGAGTATCAAACGAAGCTGGCGCGCTATTTGCGGCGCATGGTCGGTGACAGCGAACTCGCGCTCGACCTTACCCAGGACGTCTTCTTGGCGGCATATCGCACGCTGCAGCGGGATCCGGAACGTCCGCTGACGGCGGGATGGCTCTACAAGACCGCCACCAACGGGGCGATCTCGCATCTACGGCGCCGCAAAATCATCCGCATGCTGCCGCTCGACCGGGACAGCGACGACCGGTCGTGGCGGATCGACGAGCGTAGCGCGGCGTCGGTCGACCTGCAGGCGGCCATCTCGAAGTTGCCGCCCGAGCAGGCAGCGGCGGTTTTGCTGACGAGCTATGCGGGCTACTCGTCCAACGAGGCTGCAACGATCCTCGGAACCTCGCCCGACGCCGTGCGTCAACGCGTCTGCCGGGCGATGAAGATCTTGCGGTCGGTAATGACGGAGCAATCGTGAACAACCAATGTGGGCGTGCCGAGGTCCTTGCCGGAGCGATCGCGCTCGGCGAGGCAGACGAAGCGCAGCGCGAGGAGTACCGCAAACACGTCGCACACTGCGGCTCGTGTCTGGAATCGCTTGGCGGCGAGCGCGAGATCGAACGTGTCATGGCCGTCGTCGCGCAAGCGCGTGACGCCGAGACGTGGGAACCGGCGCAACGCCGGCTGGGCGAGCGATCGCGTACGCGCATTTGGCAAGCCGCCGCCGCGGCGCTGGCGGCCGCCGTCGCAGTTTCGTTCAGCGTGCATGCGCTGCTCCCGGCACTCGTCCATGCGCCGTCGATCGCGCCGAAAACCGTGGCCCTCGCGCACGTCGCGCCCCTGCACGCCGGGCCGCGCAAGCGCGTCGCGGTGAGCGTTCCCGCTCCTCCGCGCAAGGTTGCGAAGGCAGCGTCGCCGAGGCGGCGCAGCATCGTCGTCATTCACAACGTGATCACGCATCACGGAAACGTCGTCACGCAGACCACGACGTCAACGACCGAAGTCGCGCAGGCCCAGCCGGCGCCCGTCGTTACCGTGCCGGCTTCGAACGTCCCGATTTGGCGTCGAGACGAAGCGATGCCGCCGCTTACGACGCAACCGCCGGCGGCGACGTCCGCACCGGTCTTTGCCGGTCGCGCGGAGTCGATGGACGTCACACCGGTGACGACCGTTCGAAACGTGATGCCGCTTGGCGGTGACGCGGCGATCAATCCGCGCCCCGCGCCGATCGCTTACGCGGAGGACGCCGAAGGAACGACGGCATTCGAAGTTGAGGTCGATGAACGCGGCATTCCCACCAAGTGCACGATCACGAAGTCATCGGGCTACCGCGTGCTCGACGTCGCGGTGTGCAAGGCGGCGATGGCCGCGCGCTACTCGCCGCGTCTCGTGAACGGTAAGGCCACGCCCGGCGTGTATCGTGACGCCTTCACGTTTAGGGCGACGAACGACGACGACAGTCAGTTCTGACGGTCGCTAGTCGACGGATTTGCGGAAGAAGGCGAGCATCTTGTCGGCTTCGGGCATGATGCGGAACTCTTCGAAGCCCCAGCTCTTCGCCTGATTGATCGCGCGCGAATTGTGCATCGAGATCAAAAACGTGAGCGTCTTCACCTTACGCTTTATCGCTAGGCGCTGAACCTCCGCGACGAGTTCGTTGCCGACTTCAGGCGGCGCGTTCGTTTTGACGCGCAAGCTCTCCATCATCGCAACGTCCATGCCGTTGGCCGCCTCCGGATCGTCGTAGCCCGGCGGTAATTTGAAGACCAGCTGTACCATCCCGAGGAGGCCGCTCTGGTCCTCGGCGACCAAAATCACGCGCCGGCCGGATTTTTGCTCTCCGAGGCACATGGTCATGCGGTTCGTCCAGCTTTCGCGCGGCGAGGGAGCACCGGTGAGCACGCCGTCTTTTGTAAGGCGTTCGACGTCGTTCGCTTGCGCGAAGCGGAGGAAGATCTTTCGGGCCACGCTGCCTTTCGATTCCCCGGATGGGGAGAACGGGCCCCCTTAGACGAAACGCCCGCCCAGCAATGCACACCCACCGCCGACCGGTATTCGCTATTGCCGCCCTGATTCTTACGGGACTTTTGAACGCGGGCTGTTCGCATCAGCGTGTCGAGGCGGAGAGCTCGGATCGTGCGCGCGGAGCCGAACTTTTTGCAAAAAACTGCCAGGTGTGTCACAGCGCGACGCCTGATGCGATGCGTATCGGTCCCGCGCTCACCGGCGAAGGCCGCAAGCGAACGCTTGCGCAGATCACGCTGGCAATTGAAGCGCCCGACCCGCCGATGCCCAAGCTCTATCCGGGCACGCTGTCCGAAAAAGACGTTCTCGACATTGCCGCCTACGTGAAGACCCTTTAGGCTGAGTAGGAGATGGCCGCCAGCTTCATCTATCGTTTCATGCACGATCTGCGCGTTGACGACCATGCAGGGTTGGCGGAAGCTGCCTCGCAGGGCGAGGTACTGCCGGTACTCGTCATCGATCGAGCGATCGAGTCGCGCCTCGCGCGTTCACCACGCCGGGCGGCGTACTTTTGCGCGGCGGTCGGTGCGCTCGATAAGGCCTTGCGCGAGCGCGGCGCACGTCTGATCGTGCGCCGTGGCGCGCCGGGAGCGACGCTGAAGAACATCGCGCGAGCGTGCGCCGCGCACGGCGTCGCGTGGAGCGTGAGCTACGACGGTACGGGCGCCGCCGGCGATGCGCGCTTGCAATCCGAGCTCGAAGAAACGGGACTGCGCGCGTTGCTCGTGCACGATGCGCCGGCGATTCCGCCCGACGAAACGGCGGCAGCGCGACCCAGCGGCGGCGACGGCTATCGCGCGTTCGCGCCGTACTACGACGTGTGGCGTTCCCTGCGGCCGGCGTCGCACGACGCGCCGCTGCTTATCCGTTTTGCGGCGAGCGAGCTGCAAAGCGAGGCGCTTCCCGTTCCGCATGAGTTCGGCGCCGGCGAGCGCGCGATCGAGGCGGGTCCGCAGGCGGCCGTTGCCGCGCTCAAGCGCTTTCTGGGCGGCGCCGGGGTGCAATACGCCCTGGCGATGAACGTTCCAAGCGACGATTGCACATCGCACCTTGCGGCACACCTCTCGTTCGGCGCCATCGCTGCGCGCACGGTCGTGCGTGCGACGCTCGCGCGGCTCGAGGATCCGTTCTTGCTCAGCGAAGAGCGGCTCTCGCTGCGGCTCTTCCTGCGATCGATCGCCATGCGTGACTTCTTCCTTCAGCTCGGACATTTTTACGGACCGATCGACGACGAAGCGTTGCAGCCCAAGATGCGCGGTTTTCCGTTCGCGCGATCGCACCCGGCACTCGACAAGTGGCGCGGTGGCAAAACCGGGTTCCCGCTCGTCGACGCCGGCATTCGTCAACTCCATGAGACCGGATGGATGCATCCGCACGTGCGCGCCGTGGTTGCGTCGTTCTTGTGCTTCGACCTCGGCGTCGACTGGCGTATCGGACGTGATGAATGGGAGCGCTGGCTGGTCGAGGACGATCCGGTGCTGGCCAGCGGCAACTGGCAGTGGATCGCCGGCGTCGGGGCGGACATGGCGCAGTATCCGCGGATCTACAATCCCGAGAAGCAGCGGCGGCGCTACGATCCCGGCGGCGCCTACGTACGGCGGTGGGTTTCCGAGCTTGCGCAGTTGCCGATGAGCGCGTGGGAGACGCGCGGGCGCGACGAAGCGCAACTGACGCTGGCGCTTTTCGCGTCCGACGTCTATCCGCGGCCGGTCGTCAATCACGAACTCGAGGCGCGCAGATTCCTCGAAAAATACAAAGACTACACGTCAAGGGTTTCTACGTGAGGAGATGACGCCGTCCGGCGCAGGAGCGCACAAGCGGCGAAGTCAGCGCCTCAGGCGGGCAGTTTCTCGTCGAGCCAATCGCTGATGATCGGAATGCGAACCGGATCGCCGTGCCACGCTTTGATGCCGAAGAAGACGCTGGAGACCAAGAACAACGGCAGCATCAGCAGGAGCACGAAGCTGGAAGACCAGCCGAGCACCGGGATGTTGCTCGTAAGCTGGAGCAACCCCCAAAATGCCGCGAAGCCGACGTTGAAACCGAGCGCCTGAAGTGCTTGACGTTTGATGTAGTTCGATTTCTTCGAATCGAGCAGCGCGAGGAGCGCGAGCGGCCACAGGGGATAGCCGAGCGCCGCGAGCGCGCGCGATTCGACCGGGTCGTTGGAGAGGGTGGTCACACTCGCCCTGGGCGCCGCGGCCGGCGCGCTGCTCGCGTGCGGGGGCACCTGGCCCCATAGCTGTTTGCGCTCGCCGACCGTCGCCTCGATTTTTTGCGCGAGGCGGCAGCTCGGGCATCCGCCTTGCTCGTCGCGGCACGTCGCGCAGATCGGCTTTGCGCAGTGCGCGCACGGTGCTATCGAAGGAACGTTTGAGTGAAAATAACAGTCCATGGTCGTTGCGTCTTGCTCCCATCCTACACCCTGGTCTACTGCTGCGCACCGGGGCAGGTTTCATGCGTGACCGCCGTCAAGGGCTAGTCCCGAGATGACGCAGACAACGCTGACGCGGCTGGCGCGCGAAGGGCGTCCCTACTATCCCCGTTTACTCCTGGCGATCGCCTTGGGCGGGGCCAACAGTCTCTTGCTGCTCGTCGGCCCGGCGGCGCTCGGGATCATCATCAACCGCGTCATCGACCCCGCGTCGCACCACCGGCAGCCCGATCTTGCGGCACTCTATATCGCGCTCGGCGCGACCTACGTTGCGCTCGTGCTCTCGAATTTCGCGACCTACGGGACGAATTACATCACCACCTGGTCGGGTCAGCGCTTCCTCGCCAAGTTGCGCCAGGAGCTTTTCGAGCGGTTGCTGCGTCTGCCGCTCGAGAGTTTCGATCGTTGGCGTCCGGGCGAGCTGATCGCCCGTTTCAACAGCGATCTCCAGGTTATGAGCGACGCGGTGAGCGTCTCGCTGCCGCAGCTGATCAATGCGACGCTGACCTTCGTGGGCTCGTTCGGCGCCATGGTATGGATCGATTGGCTGCTGACGCTCGTGCTGGTCGTCATTGCGCCGCTCATGTCGTTTGCCGTCTCGCGCTTTCAGAAGTTGATCTCCACGAGCATGTCACGCTCGCAGTCGCGGATCGCCAACCTTTCGGCGACGCTGACCGAGATACTCCAGGCGCAACGCATCGTCAAGACATTCGGCCGCGAGGATTTCGAGTCGGGTCGCTTCCGGCATCGCAATGAAGACTACTTCGGCGCTTTCATGAAGGTGAATCAATTCATCTACATGCAGCCGGTCGTCATCTCCTCGATCTTGTCGCTGGGTGTGATCACGATCATTTGGCTCTCCGTTCGCGAGGTGCTGGTCGGCCGGCTGAATAGCGGCCTGCTTTTCAGCTACTGGATGCTGGTGGTCAACCTCGTCAATCCGATGAACCGGATGGCGGCGTTCGTCGGCGACTTGAGCAAAGCGCTCGTCGCGACGGGGCGTGCCTACGAACTGCTCGACTTGTCGATGGAAGAAGAAACCGTCGCCGCACCGGGGCCGATGCCGCGTATCACGGGGCGGATCGATTTCGATCGCGTGCGCTTCGCCTACGGCGAGCAAGAGGTGCCGGCGCTCGACGACGTCACCGCGTCGATCGACGCGGGTGCGATCGTGGCGCTCGTCGGTCCCTCGGGTGCGGGAAAGACGACGCTCGTGAACATGATCCCGCGCTTCTATCTGCCGCAGGCCGGACGGGTGCTGATCGACGGCACCGATATCGCGCAGGTCCGATTGGCCGACTTGCGCTCGCAGATTGCGATCGTCCCGCAAGACCCGCAACTCTTCCGGGCTTCGATCGCCGAGAACATCCGGTACGGCCGTTTGGACGCAAGCGACGCCGAGGTGCGCGCTGCCGCGATCGAGGCCAACGCAGACGAGTTCATCCGGCTGCTCCCGCTCGGGTACCAGACCGAAGTGGGCGAACGCGGCGTGCGTCTCTCAGGCGGTGAGCGCCAGCGCATCGCCATCGCCCGTGCGATCGTCCGCGACCCGCGCATCTTGATCCTCGACGAGGCCACGAGCGCGCTCGACCGGCACTCCGAAGCGCTCATCGAGTCCGCCCTCGACCGGCTCTTGCCGGGAAGAACGACGCTGATCATCGCGCACCGGCTCTCCACGATCCGGCGGGCGACGACCATCCTCTATATCGAAGGAGGTCGGGTGGTGGAGACCGGCACCCACGACGCGCTGCTCGCCCGAAACGGCGCCTACGCTCGCCTGCACGCCGCGCAATTTTCCGCTTAAAACGCCGATAGAGTGAGAGATGGCTGACGATTTCAGCATACTTCCGCTTGGGGAAGCGACCACGTTGCTCGGCGAGGCCGCCAAAGGCGCGCGCATGGAGCACCTCCAGATCGCGAACAACATCGCCAACGTCAACACGCCCGGCTTCCGCACCTCGTCGGTGGATTTCAAGGCCGCGCTGCAAGAGAGCTTGGGCGTGCCGCCCGATCCCGACGAACTCGCGATGGCCACCGACAGCGATCGCCAGTTCGCGATCGGCGACGGGTCGCCGCCGGTGCCCTACGATCCGCAGCCGGTGGTCGATACGACGACGCAGATGCGCGTCGATCAGTCCAACGTCGATATCGATCAGCAGATGGCGGAGCTTTCGGAGAACACGGGCTACCAAGAGACGGTCTCGCAGCTGCTGCAAGAGCAATACAAATTCATTCGCGAAGCCGCGACGGAGTCGGCGTCATAGATGGGATATTACGATTCGGTAGAGGTCAGCGCGTCAGGGCTCTCGGCCGAGCGTCTGGCCATGGACGTGATCGCCAACAACATTGCCAACGCCAATACCACGCGTACGCCGCAGGGCGGCGCCTTCAAGCGCCAGCTCGTGATCTTCGCGCAGAAAGCCGCCGCGCCGAGCGGCTCCGATCAGATCGGCGCCTCGCAAGACGACGACCCCTTTGCACCGCCGGACCCGTTCGATCCCGGTCAATCGACGCCGGCAAACGTCGAGGGCGTGCAGGTCCTCGGCATCACCGACGATCAGAGCCCCGATCGCCTCGTCTTCGACCCCAGCAACCCCGAGGCTGACGCCCGCGGGTACGTGCACTATCCCAACGTCGAGATCGTCAAGGAGATGGTCGACCTGATGGCCGCGTCGCGCGCCTATCAAGCCAACGTCGCCGCCATCACGGCCTCGCAGAACATGAGCGCCTCCGACCTCTCGATTCTCAAGAGCTGACGGAAGAGATAGATGGACATCAACAACTACGGCGACGCAGTGAGCAAAATCGTGCCGGGCACCTTCGTTCCGGATATCGCTCCCCAGGCACCGCAATCCGAGCCGTTGCCCGACCAAAGCGGCACCGCGGGCGCAAGCGGCGTGTCGTTCAAGGACACGCTGGCGGGGATGCTCGAGCATACCAACGAGCAGATGCTCGATGCCCAGGTGAAATCAGCGGACTACGCGCTGGGTAAGAGCAACGATCTCGAGGGGACCGTCAAAGCGACCGAAGAGGCCGGACTCGCCCTCCAGATGACGATGTCGGTTCGCAACAAAATCCTCCAGGCGTACACCGAAATCTCTCAGATGCAGTTTTGATCGAGATCTCGCCGGCGTAGGCAAGACGGGGCCGCGCTCGCGGCCCTTTCTCGTTTCAAATGGGAGGGCCCTAAAATTTCCCTCAACCCACGCCGAAACTGAGATTGAGTACCAGTGGATTGCCGGTGCTCGCGGCCTGGACGACCTTTGCACGAAAGGCGGGGGCCGCGCGAGACCTGACCGATTGAGGGTCCCGCGACAACAAACCCGTTCGTGCGGAGGTTTTTACTTTTGGTACGTGGCCTCTACACGTCTGCGAGCGGAGCGCTCGTGGCTGAGAGCATGGCCGACAACGTGGCGAATAATCTCGCCAACGTCAATACGACCGGCTTCAAGCAGACGCTGCTCCAGATCCAGTCGGCACCGTCGATGGACCTCTATCGGTTCCAAACCGATCCGGGTCACGCGGCCGGGAATCCGCTCCCGGGCGTTCCCGTCGCGCAGCCGGTTGGTCCGCTCGGAACCGGCGCGCTGATCTACGATACGCCGACGAGCTTCGATCAGGGCTCGGTGCAGGTCACCGGCAATCCGTTCGACGTGGCGATCACCGGCACGAGCAATGCGTTCTTCACGATTGCAACGCCCAACGGCGTGCGCTACACGCGCGACGGCGAGTTTTCGGTCGATTCGCAGGGCGTTTTGCGCACGCGCGACGGAAACGCCGTGCTCGACACCAACGGTCAGCAGATCCAACTCCCCCTGCAAGCGGTGGCCGCCGGCTCGCAACCGACGCCGACGATCGAGAGTGACGGCACGATCGTGGTGAACGGTGCCACCGTCGCGCAGCTCGGACTGACGCAGTTCAACAGCTTGCTGAACCTGCGCCCGGAAGGCGTCAACAACTACGCCATCACCGGCAACGCGGGGCCGAGCGCCGCCACCGGCACGGCGACGATTCAGCAGGGCGCGCTGGAAACGAGCAACGCCAACGTGGTGAAATCGATGGTCGATTTGATCACGGCCGAGCGCTGGTTCGATGCCAACGAGAAATCCGTAATGACGCAAGACAACGCTACGAACGCGGCCATCTCGATGGTCGGCAAGACGTAAAAGCGAGGAGCACTAGCACACCGCCATGATGAGATCACTCTACACTGCCGCAACCGGAATGGTCGCCCAGCAGTACAACATGGATACGATTTCCAACAACCTCGCGAACGTCGATACGCAGGGGTTCAAGAGCAATCAAGCGCGCTTCCAGGATCTGGTCTACCAGCAAATACAAGCGCCCGGCGCGCCGATCGGTTCGTCGATCGTTCCCGTCGGACAGCAGGTCGGCTTGGGCGTGCAAGTCTCCGATTCGGAGAAAGTCTTCACCCAAGGATCGCTCGTCAGCACCGGCAACAATCTCGACGCCGCAATCGAAGGCGACGGATTCTTCCAGATCACGCTGCCGGACGGCACGACGGGTTATACGCGCGACGGTTCGTTCAAGGAGGATGCGAACGGTTCGATCGTGACCGCCGAGGGTTACTTCTTGCAGCCGCAGATCACGATTCCGCAAAACGCGATCTCGGTCTCGATCGGCTCGGACGGCACCGTGACGGCACAGGTTCCCGGGAGCGCGCAGCCGCAGACGTTAGGTCAGATCTCGCTGGCGCGCTTCGTCAACAACGCCGGTCTCTCGCCCTCCGGCGACAACTACTACGTGGAGACCGCGGCGAGCGGTCCGCCGATCGTGACGACGCCCGGTCTCAACGGCGCCGGAACGCTTCAAGACGGCTACCTCGAGAATTCGAACGTCTCGGTCGTGAACGAGATGGTCAACATGATCGTCTCGCAGCGTGCCTACGAAGCGAACTCCAAAGCCATCGGGGCCGCCGACGAGATGCTGCAAACCGCGATCGGGATGTCGCCGTTCCAATAGGCCGCTGATCGATGATGCGCATGCTCGCCGCCGCCGCCGTCCTGCTCCTCACGCTTGCGCTCGCACCGACGCAAGTCATCAGGGGCGCGCGTCTCGAGGCGCTCGCCGCGCCGGTGAGCAAGAGCGTGCACCTGACCGGCGACGCGGTGCTCGTGCAAGCGTTTCCGTTGCCCGATCAAATCGTTCCGGCCGGGAAGGTGAGCCTCGCCGTCCTCAGCGCGATCGTCACGCCGACCTACGTGAACGTGCCGGTCCAGATCGATCTCGACGGGCGGTTTCTGCGTCAGATCTTCGTGGGTTATCGCGTGCAGCGCTACGTGCAAACGGCGGTTGCGACGCACGACTTGGTTCCCGGCGCCGTGCTTGCACCATCCGACCTCGCGATGGCCCGCGTCCTCTACATGGGCCAGCGCACGAACGGGACGGCCGTGCTGGTGGGGCGGCGCGTGATCGCCGCCGTCCGGGCCGGCGCTCCGGTGACGATCGAATGCACGAGCGTCGACCAGATCGTCATGGCGGGCAACACCGTTACCCTTATCGTCGACGACGACGGCGTGAGCGTGGTGGCCGACGTGGTCGCGCGCACCAGCGGCGGACTCGGCGATGAGGTGAGCGTGTACAACCCGCAGACCAACAGGACGCTTACCGGAACCGTCGTCGGACCGGATCGCGTCGAACTGAACTTGTCGGGAGAGATGCAATGAGGCACAACGTTCTCGTGGTAGCCGTGCTGCTCGCGCTCGCTCCGGCGTTCGCCGCTGCGGACACGCTGTATCAAGCGGCGCCACCGCCGGCCGCACCGGGCCATCCGCTCTCGCTCATGAACGACCATCGCGCCGCACAGGTCGGCGATTTGGTCTACGTGCAGTTCGACATCGCCAACACCAACTCGGAAGTCAACAACTACTCGAGCAACAAACAGGTCGCGATGACCGGTGGGAGCGGTACGGGCGTCTTCAATCTGCCCCTCGTGCGGTTGAACAACAACGTCTCCGGGCAATCGACGACCAGCACGGCACAAACGGCGACGGGCTCGAACTCTTTCGTCGCCTTCATGATGGCGACCGTGACCGGCGTGCTTCCGAGCGGCGCGCTGCAGATCGCGGGTGACCAGTCGATGACCGTCAACGGCCAAGCGCAAACGCTGCATATCACCGGAACGATTCGTCCGGAGGATATCGACAACACCGATACCGTGCTCGCGTCGCACGTGGCGAACGTGCAGGCCGCCTTCAAGGGCAACGATCAAAAGAACAAGGGTCTGCTAGCGAGGATCATGAGTTGGCTATTCTAACTCGTTCTCTAACCGCGCTGATTCTCGCCTTCGCTTGCGCGAGTTCGTGCGCATGGGCGCAGGTCCTCACCGGCAAACCCGTGCTCGTCAAAGACATCGCGCACGTCCAAGGCGTGACCGGAAACCAGCTCGTCGGATACGGCGTGGTGGTGGGCTTGAACGGCACCGGAGATTCGACGTCGGTCATCTTCACCAGCCAAACGATCCAAAATATCTTGCAGTCGTTCGGTCTCACGGTCGCACAAACGGCGGTACGCACGCGCGACGTTGCGGCGGTGATCGTCACCGCGACCCTTCCGCCCTTCGCGCATTCGGGCGACAACGTCGACGTCGACGTCTCCGCGATGGGCGACTCGACGAGTCTGCAAGGCGGTACGCTCGTGCTCACCGAGCTTCGAGCTGCGAACAATCTCGTCTACGCGACCGCGCAAGGGCCGATCTCGGTGGGCGGCTTCGTTGCCGGCTTCGCCGGGTCGACGGTCAACAAAAACTTCACCGGCGCCGGACGGATTCCAAACGGCGCCGTGATCGCGCGCGACATGGTGACGCCGATCGAGAATTCGCCCAACGGATTCAACTACGTGCTCACGACGCCGGACTTTCGGACCGCCGCCAACCTCGCGGCCGTGCTCAACGGACGTTTCGGTGCGCACACGGCGGATGCGCTCGATGCCGAGACGGTGCACGTGAACCTGCCGCCGCAGTACGCAAATAATCCGGTGCAGTTTCTCGCCGACGCGTCGGATCTGCAGTTCCGCCAAGACGAGCTCGCCAAGGTCGTGATGAACGAACGCACCGGGACGATCGTGTTCGGCGGCGATATCCGGCTTGCACCCTGCGCGATCGCGTCGGGCGATCTGACGATCACGATCACGACCCAGAACCAGATCGTTCAGCCCAATGCCTTCTCGAACGGACGCACCGCGCTGCAGCAGAACGCGCAGATCAACGCATCCGAAAAAGGCAAACAACTCACCTTCATCGCGGGTGCCGCCACGCTACAGAGCGTCGTACGCGCCCTCAACGCGCTCGGGGTCTCGCCGCGCGACCTGATCGCGATCGTGCAGGCGCTGCGCACGGCCGGCTCGCTGCAGGCAGACTTGGAGATCATTTAGTGAGCATCGATCCGGCCGGCGGCAATCCCCAGGCGCAGTCGTCGCAGCCGCTCACCGTGGTGCAAAAAGAGGCGCTTGCGAAGCTGCACGACGTGGCAACGCAATTCGAAGGCGTCTTTCTCGAGATGCTGATGAACGCGATGCAAGATACGGTGCCGCAGAACACCATCTTCGGCCAAGAGTCATCGGCGGAGCAGACATGGCAGAGCATGCTCAACGACGAGCGCTCGCAAGCGATCGCCAAAAACGGCGGCCTCGGCCTTGCGCAGCAGCTCGAGAATCAGCTGCGCAATAAGGTGCTCAGCGACGCAGGTCAGGAAGCGGACGTCGACGTCGACAAGAGGATCGATCCGTGAGTGATTCGTGGGAAGCCTTTACGAGCGCACTCCACGAGGAGTCGAAGTTACTCCGGCGCACGCATGATGCTGCCCTGGCGTTGACAAAGGCTTTGGTCAAGAGCGATCCCAACGGAATCCTCGAATGCGAACGCGCGCTCGACTCGGCACGCCGCGACTACCACGCCGCTTCGGGGAAGCGGCGCGGCATGCAGATCCGCGGGTTCGGTTCGCTCACCCTGCGTCAAGTCTGCGTCTACGCACCGCGTCAGCTCTGGCCGACGCTCAACCAGCGCCTGGTCGAGCTCACGACCACGTCGATCGGCCTGCGGATCACCAATGCCAACAACAAAGCGCTGATTCAAGCCGGCATGCAGCGCCTGGTGAAGATCACGACCGCGTTGCAGAAGGCCGCAAACGATACGCCGGGGACGTACAAGCGGCGCGGCTTCGTGCCGCCGCCGACCAACAGCGTTTTGGTGAGTAGCAAGGCATGAGCAGCTGGTTCCCCCAAGGCACGTTTTTCGGGCTCGAACTGACGTCGACGTCGCTGCAGTCGTTCTCGGTCGCAGAGAATATCACGGCGGACAACATCTCCAACGTCAACACGCCCGGAGCCGAGACGCAGACCGCGGACTTGACCGAGGCGCCGCCGATCGTCGGGTCGCCGAACTATGCGACCCACGTGCCGGGAACGGCCGGCGACGGCGTGATCGTTGCCGCCGTCACGCAGGCCAACGTGCAGTCCTACGACGAGCTCTTCCGCGGCGCGAGTTCGTCGCAAAACTACTACAACACCGAACAGCAGATTCTCGACAGCGTCCAATCGCAACTCGGTGATCCCGACGCCGGCGTGAGCACGGCATTTACCAACTTCCAAACGGCGGTGACCCAACTCGTCAACGCATCGGCGACGGGAAGCACGCAATCGGCCGCGTCGGGGGTGCTGACGTCGGCGCAGTCGCTCGCGCAGGCTTTGGGCGATTCCTCGGCTGCGATAACCAACGCCGAGGATCAAACGCTTTCGCAGGGCGCGACGATCGTTCAGACGGTCAACGGCCTGCTCGACCAGATCGCATCACTCAATGGAGAGATTCGCTCTTCGACGGCAATCGGCGACGATCCCAACCAGTACGAAGACCAGCGCGACTACGACATCGATCAGCTCTCGCAGTACATCTCCACGCAGACGTCGGTGCAGGCCGACGGGTCGGTGCTGGTGATGGTCAACGGGCAAGCGCTGGTCAACGATACGGTCGCCTACAACCTCGCCGCTCCGGTCGTCGGTACCTCGTCCAACGGATCGCAGAGCTTCAACGTCTACTTCGCGACGAACCCGCCGCAGTCGACGTCCTCACCGACGATTCCGCTCGGCAGTGGGCAGCTCGCCGCCCTTCAAGACCTCTACAATAACAAGCTGAGCGATTACGCCGACCAGCTCAATCAGTTCGCCTCGACGCTCGCCAACGAAGTCAACCGCATCACCGAGGCCGGTTACGATTCGAACGGTCAAGCCGGCACCGCGCTCTTTCAGCCGATCGACGCGCAGCTCCCGATCTCGGCCGGGAACATCAAATGCGGGATCACCGATGAAGCGCAGTTGCCGGTCGTGCTTGCCAATACGGAAGCCAATACCGCCGGCAACGGCGTCGTGCCCATGAACTCGGCCAACAACACGGTCGACACGTCGCAGGCGCTGATCGGCAACGGCGCGCTCGCGAACGCCCCGACCGCAGCCTTTGCCGCCGGCGCAACGCTGACGATCAGCGTCGACGGCATCGCGCAGACGTTCGACTACACCTCGGCTGCGCCGCCCGCGACCGGGGCAGTGCCGGGCGTGGTCTATGCCGACAACGTCGAGGACTTCGTCTCGAGTTTCAATGCCCTGGAGTCGGGCGTCACCGCGTCCTACGATCCCTCGTCGCAGGAGATCGTCTTCGCGCGCGATCCCACGAACGAAAGCCTCTCACTACGCGGCGCGCAGCAAGCCGCTGCCGAGACGCCGGATTTCACGATTACCGATAGTCTCTACAACGCCGCGACCCCGAACACGTCGCTGCTCGGTGTGCTCGGCGCAGGCGCGATCAGCGGCGTGCAGCAGAACGCCACCAACGCGTACGGCGCCGACGATAACGGCGTCGCCAACGCGCTGACGTCGCTCTTTTCGAGCAATGTCGGTTTTCCGGCGCTGGAAATGACCAGCGGCGCCGGGGTGACCGCCACGGCCGGCGTCTCGACCACGGTCGCATTACCGCAAGGTGTCGACGACCTTCAGGTGGGGCAGCAGCTCACGATCGATGCGCAGCTGGGCGGCGGTCAACCACAGGAAAACGTCACCATCAGCGCGGTGAGCTACGACCCGACCACGGGCATCGAATCGGTGACGTTCACGCCGCAGTACAACCATGCCGCAAACTATACGATCACGACGGCGCAAGCGCAGACCTTGCAGCAGCAATACGGTCAGCTTTCGACGCAGGTCGGTCTCGACACGCAGACCGCGACGACGGGGAATACCACGCAGACCAACCTCGCCTCGACCATCGATCAGGAACGCCAAAGTATCGCCGGCATCAACATCGACGAACAGACACAGGATCTCATCAAGTACCAAACGGCCTACCAGGCCGCTGCGAAGACGATCTCGACGCTTAGCCAGCTCCTGGACACCATCGTCAACGGGCTGGGCGTCGGAGCCTAAGGAGAGGCAGGGTAACCTATCATGATGCGCATCGCAACCTCGACGATCTTCTCCGATCAGACGCTTTCGATCGACAATCTCGAATCGCAGTATCAACTCGAGGGCCAAGAGCTCTCGACCGGGATCTCGCTCAACGAGCCGTCGGACGACCCCACGATCATCGCGCAAGATCTCTCGGTGCGCAACGACTCCGCCGTGACGACGCAAGTCGGGCAAAATCTCACCGGGCTCAACAATCTGCTGTCGACCACCGATAGCACGCTCTCGAGTCTCACCAGCATTCTTCAGAGCGCGCGTAACCTCGCGATCGAGGGCGCGAGCGACGCGATAACACCGGCGCAGCGCAGTGAGATCGGCGACCAGGTGAATCAGCTTCTCGAAGAAGCGATCGGTCTTGCCAACACGCAGTACGACGGAAAGTTCATCTTTTCGGGAACGAAAGCGCCGGCGGGAACGAGCCTCGTTACCGCCGTTGGGAACCCGCCCACGTCGGTTCAGGTAGCAAACAACATCGTGCAGCAGAGCGAAGAGCTGCCCAATGGGCAACTGGTGCCGACCAACGTCACGCTGCAGCAAGCCTTCAACCTCGATGCCTCGAACGGCTCGCCGAGCATCTTCGACATGTTGATCCGGTTGCGTGATACGCTCGAAGACGGGGAGACGACCGACGAGAGCAGTTCGCAGATCAACATCGCCGATCAGTCCATCCTCCCGACGACGACCATCGCGTCGCTCGAGTCGAGCTCACCGCAAATTCTTTCGACGCCGCTAGCCTCGATCGGCAACGGCAACGTGGCGTTCACGCTCTATTCTTCGCTGACGCCGACCGGGCAGACGTTCATCTTTACCGTTGGGCAAAAGATGCAGAACGTGATCGCCGAGATCAACGCGGCCACGGACGTCACGGGCGTCACGGCTTCCTTTAACTACCAAACGCAGCGCCTCTCCCTCGACGACCTCGCGAACCAGTCGTTCTACATCACCGATTCACCGGCGGCGGCCGGGCTCGCGACCGGAAACTTCTCGAGCGCCTTCCTGTTGGGCTCGACGGGTGACGTCGTCGACAACCTCTCGACCCAGCTGGGTGACATCGACAACGCCCTCTCCGTCGCGCTCAACGCGGCCGGTGAGATCGGGGCCACCGTGCAGACGGTGACCTCGCTGAGCGAGATAGAATCTTCACGCGAAACCTCGGATACCCAGGTGCAATCGAACCTGGAAGATACCGATATTGCTAAGGTAACCAGCCAATTCACCCTCAGCCAGACGGCCCTCGAGGCCGCCTACGAAACGACCACGCGCCTCGAACAAGAAGACCTCTTCAGCTATCTTCAGAGCGGATAAACCATGAAAACGAGCGGAGCTACAATGGAACAACAGCAGATCACCGTCGAACTCCCGCGATTCGGTCCGTGCTCCTACGCGCCGGGCGACGTCATCGAGTTCCCCTGGGGCCTCCCGGGCTTTCCCACGCTCCGGAACTGGCTTCCGCTCAACCTCGACAGCCATCCCAGCTTCGTCTGGCTCCAGAGCCTCGACGATCTCGCCGTTGCGGTCCCCTCGATCGATCCCTGGATGGTCTTCGAGAATTACGACCCCAAGCTGCCGGCTTATGCGTTCACCTCGCTCGAGATCCGCGAGGCCGGGGATTTTACGACGCTCTGCGTCGTCGTGGTCACCGCGAACGCGGCCGAGATGACGATCAACCTCATGGCGCCGGTGATCATCAACCTGCGCACCAAGAAGGGGCGCCAAATCGTCCTGGACGCCTCCAACTACTCGGCGCGCGAGCCGATGCCGCGCAAGATGCCGGCGAGCAGTAAGACAGCCTAAACCCGCAGAAATCGCACAGAGGCGGTCACCTAGCCCGGATCGAGGACTGACGACGAGCCCGGGGTAGATGACCGCCTCTCTTGCCAAGGAGGGCCTTCGCGGATGCTAGTCCTGAGCCGTAAGATCAATCAATCGATTATGATTGGTGACGATGTTCGCATTGTGATCGTCGCCGTCGACCGGGATCAGGTCAAACTGGGGATCGAGGCGCCTCGTGCCGTCCCCGTCCACCGGTCCGAGGTCTACGAGGAGATCCGCCGGGCCAATCAGGAGGCCATGGGGGCGGCCGCTCCCGCGGCGGCGGGGAAGCCCGAAAAAGCGACCCTGCGGCCCCGGAAATCTTAAGACCAGGCCTAAAATCGCCTTGATTGGGGCCGATATAATGACGTAGGGGAGAAAGGACACTCTTCCCTATAGGCTAGCTATCGGTGCTTCCGAGCACCACAAAATCATGGAGGAAAAATGCCTACAGGCCTGAGCATTGCCACTAACTTGTTGTCGAATGCCGTTCAACTGAACCTCGACAACAATCAGTCGCAACTTCAAAACGTCGTTACCCAACTCTCGTCCGGCTTGCGGATCAACACCGCCGCAGACGACCCCTCGGGTAACGCGATCGCAACCAACCTCACCTCGCAGTACGAAGCGTTCAATCAAGCGTCGCAAAACGTGCAGAACGCTAATAACGCTGCACAGGTCGCGCTCGGCGCGTTGACCCAGCAAACCGACATTCTGCAGCGTATCCGCGTTCTCGCGGTCGAAGCGGCGTCGGACGTCAACAGCACGAGCGACCGCATCAATCTGCAAGCTGAAGTTTCGCAGCTGCTGCTCGAAGTCAACCGCATCGCGCAGGACACGAACTTCAACGGCCAAGCGCTGCTCAACGGAAGCCACCAAGGCGACCAGGGCGGCACGGAAGCCTACTACACCATTACCGCGAACGCTGCGCTTCTGGCCAGCGGTACGCAGTACGGTGCAGGCGGCGCCAAGGTCGGTAAATCGACCGGCTTCCTGATCTCGAGCGTCGGCATCGCGAACGCGGCGTTCTACACGTCGTCGAACACCGCCGACGAAACGGTCGAGATTCAGGTCGTCGCCAACTCGTTCAACCCGACCACGGCGACGCCGCGGCTCGAGATCACCATCTTCAACAGCTCGTCGGCAGCCGTTAATTCGACCACGATTTCGCTCGGTCAGTCGAGCAAGTTCACGCTTGGCTCGATTGGGTTCGGCAAGGCCACCGGTGGCGGTATCGAAACCGGATCCGGTGCGGACAGCGGCGTAACGCTGTACTTCAGCACGCCGACGCTCGGCGATATCGGTGAGACGGCGTACGTGAAGATCTCGCAGTACGTCGCTGGATCGAACTACGCGACCGCTCCGGCGTTCAACTTCCAGTCGGGCGCCAA
>DATJRM010000036.1:0-65003 GCA_035504755.1 Candidatus Acidiferrales bacterium | reverse complement strand
AACAGTCAGCTGCTCTACCAACTGAGCTAATCCGGAACGCGGGGGTACTGCGGGATGATACTGGATTCACCCCCGCGGTGCAAGCGGACTGCTCGTTTCTTAGCGGAGCGACTCGCGCGCAACGAAGGCCGAGTACGGGTGCGGATGCGCGACGACGGTGGCGATGATCTTGAGCGGCGGCGGAGCGACGGCGGTCGCGAGCGCTTGCGCGCCGGCGAAGACGAGGAGGGCGGCGGTGACGATGCTGACGAGGAAGCGAGCGGCCATTTCGGTATCTCCTAATTTTTTAGTTGATACCCTAAGGCTACTCCGGCGGTGGCCGGCTGTCAACTAAAGAATTAATTAGAGCCGGTTGTACCCGTGCGCGAGCAAGGTGGCGAAGAATGGGATGCAAGCAAGCAGGCCCACCTCCACCAGCAGCAACGTCCAGGTCCGCCGGTACGCCTGGTCGGGGATCACCACCGTGCCGCCCGTGCCGCCGATGCGAAGGTAGTGCACCGTTGGCGGGATCGAGAGCAATCCGATCGCCAAAAAGAGACCCATCTTGGTCCAGAAGATCGGGTTGTCCAGGTAGAACGCCGCGCCTTTCAACCCGAAGATCACGCGCAGCACGCCGCTGACGATCACCAGCCCCGCGGAGATGCCGAAACCGATGTCGACGCGGCGCAGCAGTGCAAGGCGCGACGCGTCCATCTCTTGCCGGTACAGCACGACCTCGCAAACCAACGTCCCGACCAGCGTGAAGATGCAGACGAAGTGGAACCACGCCAGCACCACGTCGCGCAGGATCATCTACGGGTTGTTCGGCTGGCCCGGGGCCTGACGGCGAATCGTAACGGTCTGGTTGAGGGTGATCTGCACGTCCGAGCCCGCGGGCACTTGGAAGTTCGCCTTCGCGTTCACCCCATAGAGAAAGCCGCCCGCTGCGCCTACGAGGCCGCCGCCGCTCACGTGAAAGAGCGTCTTGCCGATCACGTTACCGAGCAGCATGCCGCCCAGCGTCGAGAGCGCAACCTTCAGCCCGCTCTTATGCTCTTCTTGGCGCGCGGCTTGCGTCATCGTGGCCGAGATGTCAACCGTGCTGCCGTCGGCGAGTCGCAGGTAATCAAACTGAAACCCGAGCGCCGGTTTACGGCCCTGACCCGCAGGCGTCACGCTCGTGATCTCGCCCGCGATGATCGCGCCCTGAAAGGCGGGATTGCCGCTCGGATACGGCGGCACGACGTCCATCACGAAGCGATCGCCGACGTGCGCTTTGCCCGTGTCGATCGTCGTGCGCATGCGCGCGTTGACCTGCGCTCCCTGGTAGAGGGTCAACTGTTCTTGCGCGGACGCGCCCAAGGTCGTTCCGGCGAACGCAACCAGCAGTGCGACCGCCGGCAAACACTTCCCTAACTTCATGGAATGCCTCCTTAGACAGGCAAACGTAAGACCCCCGCGGGTTCGTTCGAACGGTTCTTTTTCTAAGGAGTTTGTAAGTCGCTCGCCAGCTGGATCGTCACGGGCATCCCCGCCTTCACGTCGATCGGCACGCCGGTTCGCGACGCGTAGCCGGCACCACCCGTTTGCGCGGTCTGCGCTTGCTTGGGACCGAGCTGAGTCTGCCACACGATCGTCGATGCCGCCGGCCCGGGTATCGGCGGAACCGCTACCGGCCCAGGCGTCGACGCGGTCTTACTCGTCACGTTCGCCGAGATCACGTAGGCCCGGATCAACTCTTTTCGTCCGCCGGAGAACGTGATCGAGTCGAAGAGAAAATCGATCTCGGCCGGAATCAATCCGTGCGGACCGGAGACCTTGGTGAGATGGCCGTGAATCACCGCCCCCGACAGCTGGGGATATGCCGGATCTTCGACGTGTAAGGCAAAGTCGTCGCCGGCGCGCGCAGTTCGCGAATCGATCGGCGTTTCGAGCACACATGGAATACGCGTCTTCGCTTTGATGACCGTGGGATGCGAGATCGTGGTGATCGCGACGAGGGCCGCCGCAATCACCTCGAACCAGCTCATTGCGCGAAGTTCGGGACGCGCAGCGCCTCACCGGTGAAACCGGTCGCCGCCCGCAATGCGTCCACCTTGTCCGCGCGTTCCCACGGGAGATCGAGATCCGGCCGGCCGAAATGTCCGTACGACGCGGTCTGCTTGTAGATCGGCCGCCGCAAATCGAGATAGTGAATGATCGCCGCCGGACGCAGATCGAAGACCTGCCCCACCGCTTTGGCGATCTGCTCTTCGGGAATCTTCGCGGTGCCAAACGTCTCGACGAGCACGCTCACCGGTTCTGCCACGCCGATCGCGTACGCGACCTGCAACTCGCAGCGGTCGGCAAGACCCGCCGCAACGATGTTCTTTGCGACCCAACGCGCGGCATAGGCGCCCGATCGATCCACCTTCGTCGGATCCTTACCGGAGAACGCGCCCCCACCGTGACGCGCCATGCCGCCATAGGTATCGGCGATGATCTTCCGTCCGGTCAAGCCGGCGTCGCCTTTGGGTCCGCCGATGACGAAACGTCCCGTCGGATTGACGAACACGCGGGTGTTCGCGTCGAACATCGCGCCCGGAATGACGTGACGGATCACTTTATCGGTGACTTCTTGCCGTATGACTTCCAGCGCGATGTCGGGCTCGTGCTGCGTCGAGACCACCACGGCGTCCACGCGTACCGGGCGATCGCCGTCGTACTCCACCGTCACTTGCGATTTTCCGTCCGGCCGTAAGTAGGGGATATCCCCGTTCTTGCGCATCGCGGCGAGATGACGCGTGAGATTGTGCGCGAGCACGATCGGCAGCGGCATCAACTCTTGCGTTTCGCGGCACGCATACCCGACCATCATGCCTTGATCGCCGGCGCCGGTCTGCCCGAACTCGTCGTCCCGGCCCCCTTTGGCCTCGAGCGATCGATCGACGCCCATCGCGATGTCGGGCGACTGCTCGTCGATCGAAACGCTCACACCGCACGTCTCGGCGTCGAACCCAACCGCCGATTTCGTATAGCCGATCTCGGCGATCGTCTCGCGAACGATGCGAGGGATGTCGATGTACGTTTTGGTCGTTACCTCGCCCGCGATATGAATCTGTCCGGTGATCGCAAACGTCTCGACGGCCACGCGGGAGTACGGGTCATCCTTGTAGAGTGCGTCGAGCACGGCATCGGAGATCTGGTCGGCGACCTTGTCGGGATGCCCCTCGGTCACCGATTCCGACGTAAAAAGCCTGCGGTAGTCGCTCATCTCTACGTTCCCTCCGACCACGACGCCATGTACTTCACCTGCTCGGGTGTCAGCGTGTCGATCTCGATGTTCATCGACGACAGCTTGAGCTTGGCAACTTCCTCGTCGATCTCGTTCGGCACGTCATACACGTGTTTTTGCAGTTTGTCGTGATTGCGCGCCAAATAGGCGGCGGCCATTGCTTGATTGGCAAACGACATGTCCATCACCGCGGCCGGGTGCCCTTCGCCCGCGGCAAGATTCACCAGACGCCCGTCGGCGAGGATGCACACCTTGCGCCCGTCGTGAAATTCATACTGCTCGACGAACGCGCGCGGCGTCGCCATGCCCTTCGAGAGCCGCTTGATGCCCTCGAGGTCCAGCTCGTCGTTGAAGTGGCCCGAGTTACAGACGATCGCGCCGTCCTTCATCAAGTGGAAGTGCTCTTCGCGGATCACGTGATAGTTGCCGGTTACGGTGACGAACACGTCGCCGGTCTTCGCGGCGTCGTTCATCGGCATCACGCGATAACCGTCCATGACGGCTTCGATCGCTTTGCGCGGATCGACTTCGGTCACGACGACGTGCGCGCCCATGCCGGCCGCGCGTTGCGCGATGCCGCGGCCGCACCAGCCGTAGCCCACCACGACGACCGTACGTCCGGCAAGCAAGACGTTCGTCGCGCGAATGATACCGTCGAGCGTCGACTGACCCGTGCCGTAGCGGTTGTCGAACATATGCTTGGTAAGGGCATTGTTGACCGCGATGACGGGATAGGGCAGTACGCCATCCTTCTCCATCGCCTTGAGGCGAATGACGCCGGTCGTCGTCTCTTCGCAGCCGCCGATCATCTCCTTGAGCAGATGCTTGTGCTTGATGAAGATCGTCGTCACGAGGTCGCAGCCGTCGTCCATCGACATCTGCGGCTTGGTTGCAATGACCGATTCGATATGCGAGTAGTAGGTCGCGTTGTCTTCGCCTTTGATCGCGTACGTTGGAATGCCGTACTCGCAGAGCGCGGCGGCAACGTCGTCTTGGGTTGAAAGCGGATTGCTCGCGCAGAGCGCGATCTCGGCGCCGCCGGCTTGCAGCGCGCGCATGAGGTTCGCGGTTTCGGTCGTGACGTGCAGGCATGCGCCGATGCGCACGCCCTGCAGCGGACGCTCGATCTCGAAGCGGTCGCGAATCTGGGCGAGTACGGGCATGTAGGCGCCGGCCCACGCGATGCGCGACCGGCCGGCCTCTGCCAAGCTGCGGTCTTTGACATCACCAGCAAGCTTTTCCGTGACGGGCACGATGAGACTCCTATTCGATGCGGTGAGAGCATGGAGGGGAAATCGCAAGAGCTTTTCGAGCCCGGCGCGGAAAGCCCCCGGCGTGGAAACGCTCTCCGAGTATTTATCACAACTCGCCAGCGAGTGGCCAACCCCGGGCGGGGGGAGCGCTGCGACGATGGTCGCAGCCGCCGGCGCCTCGCTGCTGGCGATGGTGGCGCGGATCTGCTCGGCCAACCCCAAGTACACGGCGCACCACGATCTCGCCATCGAACTCGTCGCCCAGGCCGACGCGCTGCGGGAAGAGTTTCTCCGCGCTCGCGAGCGCGATGAGGCGGCGTTCGACCGGGTGGTGGCGGCAACGGCGATGCCCAAGGCCACCGACTCCGAGAAGCACGCGCGGCGCGCCGCGCTCGAACTGGCGCTCGCGCATGCCGCAGCCGAGCCCCTGGCCGTTGCGCAGAACGCCCTCGAAGTACTGCGCCTCGCGCAGAACGCGCTCGACCTCGGTAACACCAACCTCGTCAGCGACATCGGTTGCGCCGCCGAGTTCGCCCACGCGGCGCTGGCCGCGTGCGCGTACAACGTGCGCATCAATCACAAGTTCATGCGCGACACCGCCGCGGTCGAAGCGCAGCGCCACGCCCTCGAACGTTACGAGCGCGAAGCGCAAGCGCATCTCGTTGCGATCAGACGCGCCGTTGCCGGCGCGCTCGCTCCGAAGACGTGATCGACATCCGCGTTGCCTCGCCGGACGACGCGGCCGCGTTCGCGGCGATCTACGCGCCGATCGTGACCGCGACGCATGTCTCCTTTGAGGAAGTTGCACCAACGGTCGATGAAATGCGCGCGCGCATCACCAAGACGCTCGAACGCACGCCTTGGCTCGCCGCCGTCGAAGACGGCAAGGTCATCGGCTATGCGTACGCAACACGGCATCGCGAACGCCCGGGCTATCGCTGGGCCGTCGACGTCTCGGTCTATCTCGATCGAGGCGCGCGTGGACGCGGCATCGGCCGCACGCTCTACGAACGGCTCTTTGCGATCCTCGAACGGCAGCAATTTCGGCGCGCCTATGCCGGCATCGCGCTTCCGAATGACGCAAGCATCGCGGTGCATCGCGCGCTCGGCTTCGAACCCATCGGCGTCTACCGCCGCGTCGGCTGGAAGTTCGACCGCTGGTACGACGTAGCGTGGTTCGGCCGCGACATCGGGGATGCGCGCGGCGAGCAGCGACCCGCCGAACCCATCCCCTTCCCTCGCCTTAGCGCGCCGCGCTCATCGCCTTCTTGAGCTTCGCTTCGGCGTTTGTTGCGTCGGTGCTGAGTTTATCGAAGATCATATACTCGGCAGCCGTCGGATGGACGTAGCCCGTATCGACCTCGGCATTGAGGTACGCGATGAAGTTGCGCAGTCGCGACTCGTAGAGCAATGCGCCTTCGTCGGCCTGCGGGTTCACCACGTCGACGACGCCGGCAATCGCCGCATCGAGCGCAGCCGCGGCCGGCGTTCCGCGCGCAACCTTGGCGCGTGCCGCGATCGCCTCGTTGGTCGTGCGGTCGAGCTCCTCTTGCAGCGCGTGGATCTTCAAGCCGAGATCGCGCCGCGCGACGAGATCGTCCTGCGTTGCCGTGCTGCGCGGATCCAGCGTGAGCACGAGCGGCTGCGACGTTTGCGCTCCGCCGTAATCGAGGGTGACCGTGTAGTCGCCCGGTACGATCTGCGGACCGAGCAGCGAATCCTCCAGACCGCCACCTGAGCCCGAGGGCTCGAAGCCCGTGATCTCGGGCGCACTCGGATAGCGAAGATCCCATTGGAAAACGTTCATGCCCGGACTGATTCCGGTGAGACGCTCGTACGCGCGCGCCATATCTTCGGTGGGATGCCAGTGCTCGCTCGGCGGCGCGGGCTTTCCGCCATGCTTGAGATGCAGCGCGAACGAACGCACCACGTTGCCCGCACTATCCTTGAACGTGAGCGAGACGGGTGTACCGCCATTATACGATCGCGGCACGTAGAAGATGACGGTTGCGCCGAAGGGCGGGTTTTCGCCGTTACCCGACGCATTCGGATCGCCGCCGTAGAACGATGCCCCGTAGGCGTGCGTGAGCCAGGCGCGCTGCGGCGCATAGAGCACCGCACCGTTCGCGCTCGCCGGCGCGGCCTTGGTGAGTTGCTCGAGCAGCGTGAGGTTGTCGAGGATCCACATCGAACGGCCGTGCGTTGCGATGACGACTTTGCCTTCGCGCGCGTCGATAGCGACGTCGCGCACTTGCACCGGCGGCAGATTCAGCGTCAGCGGCAGCCAGTGCGCCGTCCCGTCGAGGCTCACGTAGACGGTGCTCTTCGTCGTCAAGAAGAACAGACGCGGCGCGCTCGGGTCCTGACGAACGGTATAGACATACTCGTCGCTCGGGAGTCCGTCGACGATCTTGGTCCACGTCTTGCCGAAGTCCGTCGTCTTGTAAACATACGGATGAAAATCGTCCCACTGGTAGCTCGATGCGGTGAGATACGCCGTGCCTTTGTCGGTGTGCGACGGTTCGATCGAGGTGATCTCCGTCCAGTACGGGAGACCGGACGGCGTGATCGCGCTCCATGTTGCGCCGTGGTCCATCGTCACGTGCACGAGGCCGTCGGCCGAGCCTGCCCAGATCTCGTCGCCGTCGAGCGGCGAGACCGCCAGCGCCGAGATGTACGGAAAGACCTCGGCGCTCGACTGATCGATATCGATCGGGCCGCCGCTCGGTGCTTCGGTCTTCTTGATGTTGCGCGTAAGATCGGGGCTCAGCTTCTTCCAGGTCTGACCGTAATCGGTGCTGCTCAGCACGAACTGCGCCCCGACGAGTAGCTCCTTCGGATTGGCCGGCGAGAAGAAAATCGGATGCGTCCATGCCAGACGGTACTCTTGTTCGCCCGAGCTCGCTCCCTCGCGGTAGAGCGGATAGGGGCTCACGCTGCTATACTCGTCGGTCGTGGCGTCGTGCTTCATGAAGATCGAAAAGTAGCCGCTGCCGTAATCCACGTTCAGGTTGCCGGGTTGCGGCGCGATGAACGTGCTCTCGCCGAGCGCGGTACGCTTCCAGTCGCTGGTGAGAATCATGCCGCTCGACGACGCGCTCGGTCCTTCGAACGAACCTTCGTCCTGCTGCGCCCCGTAGATGTCGAACGGGAACGCGTCGTCGATTGCGACGTGATAGAACTGCGCGGTGAGCTGATTGTGCTCGCTGCTCCAGGTCTCGCCGCCGTCGGTCGAAACGGTGCCGCCGCCGTCGTTGCCCTCCAAAATGATCTTCGGGTTGTGCGGATCGATCCAGACGATGTGGTTGTCGCCGTGCGGAGGACGAAGCAAGCCAAAATGTTTGCCGCCGTCGTGTGAGACGAAGAACCGCGCGTTGGGCACGTAGATCGTGTCGGGATCGGTCGGATCCGCGTAGATCGCCATGTAGTAAAACGCGCGCTGGCGCATCTCCATGCTGTCGTTCACCAGCTTCCAGCTCGCGCCGCCGTCGTCAGAACGGAAGATGCCGCCATGCTTGGCCTGCACGATGGCGTACACGATTTTCGGATCGCTGTCCGCGATGCTGACGCCCATGCGACCGAGCAATCCGCTCGGGAAGCCCGGGTTCTTCGAAAGATTCGTCCAGTGCGCGCCGCCGTCGGTTGTCTTATAGAGACCGCTGCCGGGGCCCCCGCTTATCAACATGCCGGGGTTGCGTTGCGCCTGCCACATCGCGGCGTAGAGCGTACCGGGATGTCTGGGATCCATGACGAGATCGATTGCCCCGGTCTTCTCGTCGACGTAGAGAACCTTGCTCCAATGCGCACCGCCGTCGGTCGACTTGAAGACGCCGCGTTCGGGGTTACTCGCGAAAACGTGCCCCATCGATACGGCGTAGACGACATCGGCATTGCGCGGATCGACGACGATTTTGCCGATCGTGTGCGTATCTTTCAAGCCGACGTAGCGCCAGGTTTTGCCCGCGTCGGTCGTCTTGTAGACGCCGTCGCCGGTGACGAACGTGTTGCGAATATCGCTCTCGCCGGTGCCGACGTAGATGACCTTCGGATCCGATGGCGCCACGGCGATCGCGCCAATGCTGGGCGACATCCGGAATTTGCCGTCGGTGATGTTCGTCCAGGTGATGCCGTAGTCGGTCGAGCGCCACACGCCGCCGTCGACACCGCCGAAGTAAAACGTGAACGGGTTCCCCGGAACCGCGTCAACCGCAACGGAACGTCCGCCGATACCCGGGCCGACGTTGCGCCAGTGCAAGGCGCCCAGGACGGTTTGTACCGATGGTACCGGCGATTGTGCCGCGGCCGGCAACGCCATGATCGCAAGCGTTGCGAGCACGGCAAAGCTCTTCGATCTCATCGGGAGAGCATTGTCAAGAACGCCGCGATATCCTCGCGATCCACCTCCATGCCGACGCCGCGCGAATGGTAACGTATGTCATGAAAATCGGCGCCGGCCGTCATCGCCAAGCCGTAGCGCTTTGCGACCTCGCGAAAGATCCGCACATCATCGGCATCGTGCAGCGGATAGAACACCTCGAGACCCTTGAGCCCGGCGGGTGCCAGCTCGTCGATCAGCCCGCGATCTTTCAGACGCCCGGGGTGTGCCAAGACCGGTACACCGCCGGCCGCGTTGATGCGCTCGATCGCCTCTTGCGGCGTGACGTGCAGCGACGGCACGTATCCGGGCATTCCGGAGCGCAGCAAGTTGCGAAACGCCCAGTCGATCTCCGGCGCCATCCCCTTGGCGATCAGCGCCTTCGCTACGTGCGGCCGCCCGAGCGCTTGCGCATGGGGCGCTTGCCGCAGCACGTCATCGTACGTGATGCCGTAGCCGGCGCGCTGCAGTTGGTCCACCATGCGTTGCGCGCGCAGCCGCCGAGCGTCGCGGTTGCGCTCCAGCATCGCGTCGAACGACGGGGTGTCGGCGGGCATGCCGTAGCCCAGGACGTGCACTTCGTTGCCGCGATAGGTGGTGTTGATCTCGACACCGGTCACGACGCGCGATCCGGCCGGGGGCGCGAACGTGCCGTAGGCGCTCAGCGTGTCGTGGTCGCTTATCGAGAAGATTTCGACGCCGCGTTCGCCCATGAAATCGGCGAGCTGCTGCGGCGTGAGCGTCCCATCACTCTCGCAGGTGTGGCTGTGAAAGTCGACGATCACGCGCGGTGCCGCGCTGCGTCACTCATGCGATCCCCCGAAGGAAGATGCGCTTGATCTCGAGCGCGCGGCCGCTGGCGCGGTCGATCCGTACGGCGGCGGCACAAAATTGCTTGCTTCCGTCCTTTTCCACGCTGAAGCGGTCGGAGATGCCGTAGAGAAAGCGCTCGAGAACGGCGTCCTGTTCCATCCCGATCACGCCGTCACTCGGCCCCGTCATGCCGACATCGGTGATGTAGGCGGTACCGCCGGAGAGAATCTGTTCGTCGGCCGTCTGAACGTGCGTGTGCGTGCCATAGATCGCCGACGCGCGTCCGTCGAGAAATCGCGCCAGCGCGATCTTCTCCGACGTCGCCTCGGCGTGGACGTCGACCACGACGACGGGTGTTTGCGCGCGAAGCTCTTCGATCAGCGAGTCGGCGCAGCGAAACGGATCGTCGACGGTCGGCATGAAGGTCCGGCCCATCAAATTCAGCACGCCGACGGTGATGCCGTCGGCAACGAAGCTTCCGTGGCCACGCCCGGGGAGTCCGGGCGGATAGTTGGCCGGGCGCAACACGCGATCGCTCGAGTCCAAGTACGATTTGAAGTCGCGCTTATCAAAGATGTGATTCCCGCTGGTAATGAAGTCCACTCCGGTTTCGAAGAGCTCCTCGGCCGTCTGCGCGGTCAAGCCGAAGCCGCCGGCGACGTTCTCACCGTTGATCAGACACGCGTGAATCTCGTGCTGCTCGCGAACCAGGGCGAGGCACCGCTTGAGCGTATCGCGACCGGGCGAGCCGACGACGTCGCCGATCAATAGGAGGTTGAGTGAGTTCAGCGGCGCGACGACGCCTTCGCTTTCCGTTGCGATTTCAAGAAGTAGACGAGCACGCGTGCCTCTTCGCGAAAGCCCACCAGACTCTTGGATTGCGCCGGATCGCGCAGCGCCTCGACCGCGTAGAGCGCAGCCTCGTCTTGCGCGACGGGATCGGCATCAAGGTGATCGTCGGGGGGCGGGTTGCGCACCAACGCGTCGCCGTAGCGTTCGTTGAAGAACCCCACCAGCAGTTCGAGCTCTTCCTTAGAGAAGCTGTCGCTGTCGCGCGTCACGTGGACGAACGTCGTCGAACGGTCGCCGTCGTACTCGACGCGGACGGCATGCGGTTCGTCTTTGGCTAGCATGAGATAGCCGTTGATATGATCCTCGACCGCTTCCGCCAGCACCGCCTGCGCGCGGCGATCGAGCCGGGTATGCAGCGCAAACGTCAGCCGGACGCTGCCCTCGGCCGGCATCGAACGAATCGATGCCAGTTCGGGGAAGCGCACCAGCAACGCACACACCAGGCTGACGGTGTCAGCGTTTTCCAAGGGAAGACGGTTATTCATGATCGGGCCCACCTCATACGACGCGGCCTCCAGGCGCCCCCTGCGACCCGCGTAGAATGGTAACAATCGTGAGACTCCGGCAGTTGCCGGCAGTCGCCTTGCTTGGGTTGCTTGCCGCGCTTCTGGCACATGCCGGAAGCTACGGCGACGATCACGTGGCAGGCGGCGCCTATCATCGGCTCTTCGAGCTCCTGGGCATCGGCGGCGCGGGCGGCTTTGCCCTCGCCGTCGTGGCGATTGCTTCTCTCGGTGCCCGCCGTCACGTCGACGGCTCGGTGCTCGCCGCTGCCATGCGCCCGCTCGCCCCGACGTTTCTTCCGCTGATGGCAAGCGCGACGTCCTGGTTCATCGCAATCGAGAGTGTCGAGCCCGAGCATCACTTCCACGCAGCGCTCGTGCTCGTTGCGATCTGCCTTGCCGCGGCGAGCCTGCTAATCGTCGCGCTCACGCAATGGTTCCTCCAAGCCGTGGCCGCGATCGTCTTTGCAATCGCGCCTACTCCTTTCGATCGCCGGCCGGTTACCTATCGGCGGCGCTTCGCACATCGCTCCTCTGCGCGCCGGATTTCAATTGTCTACCGGCGATTCGGGCGTGCACCGCCCCGGCTGACGCTGATCCCCGTTTAGCCTCACTTTTTCTTCAGAGGAGTTTTCATGTCTCGATGGATCGCGGCAATCGTCGCCGCGTGCATGCTTCTTTCCGTAGCGCCCGCGTTCGCCGCAGCGACCGGCATCGTGCGCGGCACGATCACCCAAGCGGGCAAGCCACAAGCCGGCGTTACCGTCACCCTCGCAGGCGAGGGCGAGCGTTTCAGCACGACCACCCTCAACGACGGCACCTACGCTTTTCCCACGGTACCCTTCGGACACTATGTATTGACCGCTCATACCAGTGGCGCGGCGAATCGTACGGCCGACGTCGACGTCCACTCCGATGCGGTCGCCGTCGTCAACATCGATCTGCTCAAGACCATCGCGGTCACTTCCGTCACCGCGACCGCGGGCATCGGCGGAACGCCGGTTGCGAGCACGACCATCGACAACAGTCAAATAGAAACCTCACCCGTGCGTGACAGTCTCAACCGGCTGATCGAAACCGTGCCCGGCGTCGTGCAATTTTCGTACAACGAACCGGTCATCAACGGCTTCCACGGCGTCACGTATCAGATCGACGGTGCACCGCTGCCGCTCGCGACGACGTCGAACTTCGCGGAGATCGTCGATCCTCGATCGATCAACTCGATCGAAGTGCTGACCGGCGCCATTCCGGCCGAGTACGGCGGCGACCGCATCGGCGGCGTCGTGAATATCATCACCGACCGCTTCGAAGACATCCCCGAAGGCACGTACGGCACGATCACCGGCGGAGCCGGCAACGAGTCGCAATCGGACGGACAGTTCGACACCGTCTCGCGCTTCGGCAATAACGAGCTTTTCCTGAGCTTCAACAACTCGAGCACTGCGCGCGGCATCGACGCGCCGACGCTGACCGCCGTCCACGATGCGAGTTCGGCAAACGACGAGTTCGGACGCTGGGTAACCAAACTCAACGATCAGTCGACGATTGCGGTCGATTTCGGAAATCAGTTCTCGCAATATCAGATCCCGATCAACCCGTGCAATCCCGCGACACAGGGCGGCGTTATCGCCTGCTCCACCCTCAACTCCGCGGACCCGATCTTCGACACCCCGGGAACCGCCGACACCCAGCTCGAGTACGATCGCTTTGCCAACCTCAACTACACCCTGACCTCGAAGGACGGGAACAGCGTCTTTCAACTGATCCCCTGGTATCGCTCGACGCGCGTCGATTACGACGGTGATCTCGCCGCCGACGTGCAGGGCTACACGCCGAACTTCAGCTGCGTTCCGTCCGGCGACCCGGACAACTACCCGGACTGTTTTTCGGACGGTGTCACCCCGAACTACCTCAACAGCGTCGGCCTCGCTCAGACGACGGATGCAAACTACGTCGGACTGCGCGTCTCCGAGCTGCATTCGAGCCAGCGGCACACGTGGAAGATCGGCATCGACGCCAATCGTGAAAACGCGACCGGTTCCGAGACCTTCGCGTGCGCCTACGCGGGCTGCGCTATACCGACCGGCGTGGTAGCACCGGCCGCGCCGCCCGCCGGCACGTACTACGCCTATTCGATCGGCTCATCGCATCCCGGATCGCAGCTCGGCCTCTACGCGCAAGACACGTGGTCGCTCTCGCAACTCGTCGATCTCGACTACGGCGTTCGCTACGATCACTCGACCGGCTACGTAGGCGGCGACATGATCGAGCCGCGCATCGGTATCAACATCTCCGACGGCGGCAAGAATATCTTCCACGCGTTCTACGGTCGCTTCTACGCAGCGCCCCTGCTCGAGGACGTCCGCGGTGCGTGCACGATCTTCACCAACCAAACCGCCTCGGGCTGTGCGACCAGCACGCCGGCCTACGATCTCAAGCCTGAAAACGACGCCTACGTCGAGATGGGCGTGCAGCACACGTTCGACAACAACCTCACCGGCTGGGTGAATATCTTCCAGAAGAACGTCGTCAACGTGCTCGACACCACCGAACTGTTGAACACGCCGCTCTTCGCCGTCTACAACAACGCCATCGGCATCAATCACGGTTTTGAGCTCCGGCTGCAAGACCGCGACCGCTACGGGAACGACTGGTTCCTCACCTCCACGATCTCCGGCTCGTACGCCGGCGGTATCTCGGGCTCCACGTTCCTCTTCCCGGTCGACGTGAACGCGGGATTGCCGATCGCGTCTCCCGCCGGGCTCGGCATCGAAGATCACTCGCAGACGGTCGATTCGACCGCCGGCTACACGGAGCACTTCGGCGCCGACCGCACGTGGTTCGCAACGCTGCAGGCCGATTACGGCAGCGGTTTCCCGGTACAGTTCCAAAACGTCAACGGCGCGAGCCTTTCGGGGACGCTGCCGGCGCATACGACGCTCGACCTGAGCGCGGGGCGCATCGTGCTGGCAGGCAAGGGCCCACAGTCGCAAGGCCTCGGCATTACGCTCGACGTCCTGAACCTGCTCAATCACCAATACGTTATCAAGGTGGCCAACGGATTCAACACGACCCAATACGCAAATGGACGCACGTTCTTGGTGCGGGTCACCGCGCCGTTCTGAGGTAATGATGATGAAAAGTATCTTACTCACTCTGGCCGTCGTCGCGGCAGTTGCACTGCCCGCGGCGGCCATGAACATGGGGAAAGGCGTCACGATAACCAAAATCTCGGGCCCGTATCGCATCCAGCTCCAATTACTGCCGGCCGAGCCGTTCTATACGCAGGCGCAGTATGCCAAGGAGCACCCCGCGAGCGGAATGCTCGTCGTCAGCGGCGCGGCGCCGGTACGTCTCGACGACCCTTCGCACCCCAACCACCACTTGATCGTGCACGTCTTCGATAAGGCAAGCGGCAAAGCGCTCACCAACGCGGACGTCTCGATCAGTTACGCGACCAAAAGCGGCGGAGAGCGCTCGCTTCCGATCGTCGAGATGCAAGCGATCGGCAAAGGTCCGCAGTCAACGCACTACGGCAACAACCTCTACCTACCAGAGGGAACCTATCACGTCACCGTTACGGTAAACGGCAACGTGACCCCGTTTACCGTCACCGCAGGAAGCTCGTCGATGTCCGGCTCGATGAAGATGTAACTTGCGCGCCGGTCCCTCGACCACTGAAAAGGCCTCACGCGCTGCGCGAGGCCTTTTCCTTACCCTCGGATCACAAGGTTCAGGGCGAGAATCTTACGCCCATGCTGAACGTGCGCGGCGCAGCATAGTGATTTCCTTGCGCGTTGAGCAGCGTCACGTAGTAGCGGTCGTTCAGAAGATTCTGGACGTCGAGGGTCAACGCCGTCTTCGGACCGATTGCGATGCCCTTCTCCGCGTCGAACGTGATGTGCGGCGTCTCCGAGCAGAACAGGATCTGCGTCGGGCACACGGCCGACGACAATCCGCTGCCGTACTCCTCGTCCATCGAGTACCATCCGCCGTGCAGATCGCGTAGCAGTATGCCGCTGTTGATGGTCCATATCTGCTCGTGGTCGGCCGGCGTAAAACCGGTCGGCTGACCGTAGCAGGGCGCGAGCAGCTGCGTTTCGCATCCGCTGTTCAGCGACAGCAGGTGCGCGAACGCCACGTACGCGCGCCCGCCGCGCGGAAGCGGCTGCGTGTAGTTGAGCGCCTCTTGCGATATGCGCCCGAGCACGTAGTTGATGTCTTGGTGCAGCGCCGTCACCCCGACCTGCGTGTCGTCGATGAGATCGTTGGCGTTCTTCTGCCACACGCGCAAGCCCAGGTCGCCGCTGCCGAGCGGGATGTGACCACCGAGCTCGAGATCCGTGTCGCGCTCGGGTTTGAGATCGAACTGCGCCGGCGTCTGCGTGAGACAGTCAGAGAGAGGAGCACCTGCAGGCAGGTGACACTGCAACGGGATGTTGAGCAGATACGCCGCCTGAGGGCCGACGTTCTCGAACGAGGGTGGTTCGAAGAACCGGCCGATGTACGCGTAAACGTTCGCGCGTGTTCCAAAAAAGCGCGTGAGCTTCAGCCGAGGGCTGGTTGAACCAAAGCCCTCGAAGAACGTCGTCGATTTGATGGTGAAGAAATCGTAGCGCATCCCATAATCCGCTTCCCACAGCGGCGAGATGCGCCAGCTATCCTGCGCATACGTCGAATAGGTGTTGCCGATATTCGGCGTGTCGTCGACGACCGTGGTCGGCGCGTCGGGTGTGGCCGGCGTGAGGAGCGGCGCAAGGAAATTATCGGGCTGCAGCGTGACCGCGTAATATTTATCGACCAGCGTACCGTCGTAGGTCGCGCCGGCTTGGAACGTGTGGTTCCCGTAGCTGCGCGTAAAGTCGCTCTGCATGATGTAGTCGAATGCGGTGCGATTGTCGTTCAGCGACACGGCACACGTCGTGGGCAGGTAATTCGGATTTGGATTCATGGCGCAGTCCGCCGGGGTGCCGCCGTTGCCGTAGGGCGGCGGCGTGAGATTGAGCGCTTCGCCGTAGGCCCAGTCGCCCGGCGCATCGCCGAAGTCCTCGATGTTCGACGACTTGAACGCAGGACCGAAGTTCCAAGCGCCTACGTCGCCGATGGCGTGATGATACTGCACCGAGAGGAGCACGTCTTCTTGATTCTCGTTATCGTCGGTGTCGGCCGGCTCGCCGAACTGCACGTCGTTCGGTATCTGGAACGTTGCCGTGCTGTGAATGAACGTTACGTTCGTGTAGTCGTTTCCGCCGCTGGGCAGTGTGAAGCGCGCGAACTGGTTTGCGGAACTCGCTTCGTTGTGCGGCGAGTCGAAATCGGGCGGGTCCAGACCGCGATCCGTTTGCATGCCGCTGAACGCGATGTCGTAGCCGCCGCCGCCGGCGAGCGGCGAATGATAGCCGATCGTCGAATTCACGGTTCCGTACGAGCCGTACGAAGCATTGCCGTCGAGGCCGGCCGGTCCCGTCCCGGCGCGCGTCGATATGTTGAAGACCGAACCGAATTTCAGCCCGTACTGGGCGGGATACGCGCCTTCGAGCAAATCGACGTACGAGACGTCGTTCAGGTTGATCTCGCCGCCGATATCGCGATTGAGTTCTTGTGGCAGCATGACGCCGTCGAGCTGGTAGTCGATGACGCCGTGATCGCCGTTCATGTGCACGACACCGTTCGCACCGCGCGCCGCGCCCGGCATTTGGATCATCATTTCCGAGAAGCTGTTGTTGTAGGGCATCTCGGTGAGCGCGGTGTGATCGAGCACGACGTCGCCGCCGCTACCGCGAAGGGTGCTCGCGGAACGTACCGCGACCTCCGCAATTTCCTTGAGGTTTCCTAGCGGAATCGTTATCGCAGCCCCGCCGATCGTCAAATCGACGTGTGCCTCTCCCACCGCCTTTGCGTACGAGGCGGAGAGCAGATACGTCCCGAGCGTGAGGGGCGGAAAGCGGAAATGACCGTGCGCATCGGTCTTCGTCCGGGCGGTGAGGTTGTTGCCTGAAGCCGTGACCTCGGCGCCGGCAACCGGCCGACCGCCCTGCGTCACCGTTCCGCTGACGAAGGCACTTGGGTTGCCCGCCGACGCCGGCGCGGTCCACGAAAGCGTAAGGGCAAAAGCGAGCAATGCCGCTCCAATGCAGCACCGCAGCGAGCGGCTCATCGAATAACCTCATTCCTATGGGCAAGCCAAGTAGCGTTTGATTCAAGTGATAATAGCCTATCATTATCAGTACGGTCAAGCCCGCGGGCAACCGAAACGAGCGCCGCGACCAGCGGCGCGGAGTGAAAGGCGGCTTTACGCGAGGAGCAGCGGCGGCGGACGATTGCCGCGGGACGACACGAAGGCGTAGTAGGGGCCGCAGCGTTCGGGCTCGCGCACGCCGCCGGCAACGCGCGCGCGCGGGGCCGCGATCGTGGTCTCGGCATCGAGCGACGTGAGCGCAACATCGATCGCGATGCCGCTGAGTGCGCTGATGACCGCCGAGATTGCGAGCGCGACAAGCATCGCTGCCGCGCCGAGGCCGTTGCCTTCGAGCAGCAGGGAGAGCGCGATCGCCGCAAAGATCGCGTGGCCCAGAAGCCGCGAATGCGCCGCCCGGAACCAGAGCGGCATCGCCGCAAGCGCGAGGACGAGAAAGACGAGATGCGAGGGCTCGCGAGCAACAGAAAGCAGCGGGTGCCCGCTCGCTATCGATTCGGAGACGATGTGCCCGAGGACCGCCTTCCCTTCCAACGGTTCTCGGCATACCCCGTGACCGGGCGCTTGCGGCAACTTTGATAACAAGTTATCATTAAGAGCAATGGTCAAGAACAATCGCAAAACGCGGCAACGGGATGCGCTCAAAGGTGTGCTCGGCCGTTCGGAGCGCCCGTTGAGCATTGCCGAGCTCTTCGAGGAGGCTGCCGAGCAGATCGAGGGCCTAGGCGTCGCCACCGTCTATCGCGCCGTCGGCGCGCTCTTGGAAGAGGGGTGGATCGTTGCGGTCGAGATCCCGGGCGAGCCCGTGCGCTACGAACGCTCCGATAAGGGCCACCATCATCATTTTCAGTGCGAGAAGTGCGAGCGCGTCTTCGATATCTCGGGCTGCATCGACAATCTGCGCAAGCTCGTGCCGCCGAGATTTCGCGTCCGCACGCACGCGGTGACGATCTTCGGCCTATGTGAGGCCTGCGTGCGTTAGCGCGCGTCAGGAGGAGGCTGGGATTTCCGCCACAGAATAGGCGGCTTCGCCAGCATGCACGATTTATCCAGGGGCCAGATCGTCGTGACCGGCGCCGCCGGCCTGATCGGCAGCGCCCTGATTTGGGCGCTCAACCGGCATGGCCTCGTCGATATCCTCGCCGTCGACCGCATGGACGAGTCGGAGAAGTGGCGGCACCTCGTGCCGCTGCGCTTTACCGACTACATCGAGGCCGACCGCTTCGCGCTGCAGGCCGACGAGAATCGCGCGTTCTTCGGCAACGTCGGCACGGTCTTTCACCTCGGCGCGTGCTCTTCGACGACCGAGCGCGACGCAGCCTACCTCATCCGCAATAACTACGAATACACCAAAATGCTCGCGCACTGGGCCGTCGGCACCGAGGCGCGCTTCGTCTATGCCTCGTCCGCAGCCACCTACGGCGCGCTGGAAGATCAGCTCTCGGACGAGAGCGATCTACACGCCCTACGACCGCTCAACATGTACGCGTATTCGAAACAGCTCTTCGACCTCTATGCCGCGCGCACGCGCTTGAGCGAGCGGATCGTAGGTCTGAAATACTTCAACGTTTTCGGACCCAACGAAGATCACAAAGGCGATATGCGCAGCGTCGTCTGCAAGGCCTACGAACAGATACGGGCCAGCGGAAGCGTCAAACTTTTCAAGAGCTACCGTCCGGAGTTTCGCGACGGCGAACAGCGGCGCGACTTCGTATACGTAAAAGATGCGGTCGCGATGACGATCGCGGTGGCGCAAAGCGATACGACGGCTCTGGTCAATATCGGCTCGGGTCTCGCGCAAACGTGGCTCGATCTCGTCCGTCCGATCTTCCCTGCGCTCAACCTCCCCGAGCGTATCGAGTTCATCGAGATGCCCGAGTCGCTGCGACCTAAATATCAATACTCGACGCGAGCGCGGATCGATCGCTTGCGTGCAAGCGGCTACGCCGCGCCGATCACGCCGCTTGCCGACGCCGTTCGCGATTACGTCACGAACTATCTCGTCCCCTCGCGCGTTCTCGATCCGGCACAACAAGAGCTCTCTCTCGTCCGATAACGAGGATCGATGTCAAACTCTCGTTCCGAGCGCCGCCGTAAAGCACGGGGCGGCGCAACGCCTCCACCAAAGCGCGACCCGATGAGCATCGTGTACCTCATCGCGGGCGCCGTGGTCGTCATCATCATCGCCGCGTTCCTGATCTACGGGCAAGTGCAGCATCACGAGGTAGTGCAAGCGTACGCCACGCCGACGCCGGCGCCGAAGACGGCGTTTGCCGGGCAACCGATTCAGCTTACGGACGGCGAGACGATCGGCAAACCCACGTTCAAACTCTACAACGGATTGCCGGATACGCCCATCGGGGGCCGCGGTCAACCCGTCGACGGTATGACCTGCGGTGGAATGGAATACCAAACGCTGCACACGCACACGCATTTGGCGATCTTCTATCACGGAAGGCAGATTGCGGTACCGAAGCTGGTCGGCGGCGTCGCCATTCCACCGCAGGGCTGTCTTTACTGGACGCACACGCACTCGATGGATGGGATCATTCACGTCGAATCGCCGGTGCTGGCACCGCCGGGCAGCGCCGGGTTCGATCTCGGAATGTTCTTCGACGTCTGGGGTCAGCCGCTAACGCGCGATAACGTCGCCGGACTCAAAGGGCCGGTCATTGCCTACGTGAACGGCGTGCTTTACGACGGCGATCTCCGTATGATCCCGCTGCGCTCGCATCAGCAGGTCGTGCTCGAGATCGGCACACCGGCCGTCCCGCCTCCGCAGTATATCTTCCCTCCGGGCGACTAACTCTTCAGCGCTTGATTGAGCACGGCGGCGAGGTCCGAATAGGGGACTTCGCCGCTGTTGATGTAGCTGATGACTTTGTCGCGACCGATGATCGCGATCGTCGGGTAACCGCCTTTGAGGTAGAGCCGGGCGACGGCGAGGTTTGGATCGTAAATGCCGATCGGATATTTCACGTTGAATCTGATGGCGAAGTTGAGGACGTCGTCTTGCGACTCCGGCGAGGTGCCGTCCATTCCGGTCGTGCTGCCGGGAATAGCGATGAAGGCGACGCGTTTGCCGTAGGCCGCGTAGAGCTGGTTCATGACTTTCGTCTCGCGCTGACAATGCGGACACCAGGTCGCGAAGATTTCGAGCAAGACCGGGCGGTCGACGGTTGCCAGGTCGAACGGTCCGGCGGTGCTCGCGATCGAAAACGCGGGCGCTTTTTGTCCGATCTCGGCCTGCGCATTCACGGGCGCGGTCGAGGCATTCGACAGCGGATGAAACTTCACGTAGACGAGCGCGCCGGCGACGAGGACGACGAGTACGGCGGCGGAGAGGATGGCGAGGGTTCGTTGATTCATCGAGCGCGTAGTCTCCGATCGAGGGCGAGGGCGCCGGGGGCACCCACGGCGATAAAGAGTGCGACGGCTGCTAGGGCGAGATCGAATCCGACGTGCGGCCAGTCTGCGGTCGCGGTATCACCGGGGCCGAAGCAACCGCAGTTCGCGGGAATATGACGCACTACTGCCGAGGCTATCGCGGCGGCGTAGATCGCGAACTGCGCCGCTGCCACGAGCGCGGCGATTCGTGTGAAAAGGCCGAGCAACACGTACAGGCCAAGCAGCACCTCGAACGCCGGGAGCACGACCGCCAGCGGCGCCACGATGCTTGGAGGCAGCAGCCGGAAGCCCGCGATCGCCGCGGCCAGGGCGTCGGGGTGCGGGAGCTTGAGGGATCCGGTGACAATCAGCAACCCGCCCAGCAGCAAGCGGGCAATCGTTACCGCCATGTTCTACCTTTCGCGCAGAGGGCCGGTATGGATTTAGGCTAACCTAATAACGAATGGCCACGCTCGAGTCTCACGTCGCGACCACCGCGACCCGCCGTTCGCTCTGGTCGGTGATTCTTCGCTTTCTGGCCGTTACCGGCCCGGGGCTCATCGTGGCTTTCGCCGATACCGAGGCCGGCAGCGTCACGACGGCCGCCGCCTCGGGCGCCCAGTTCGGCTACAAGCTGATCCTGCTCCAGTTGCTGCTGATCGTGCCGCTCTTCGTCGTGCAAGAGATGACGGTACGGCTGGGCACGGTCACCGGTAAAGGTCATGCGCGCCTGATCCGCGAGCACTACGGTCTGGGCTGGGCGTGGGTGTCGCTGGGCACCATGCTGGTTACCAACGTCGCCGCGCTCGTGACCGAGTTTGCCGGTATAGCCGGCGCCGCCTTGATCTTCGGTTTGCCTGCCGCGCCGCTGGTTATCGTTGCCGCTCTGCTCCTGTGCCTCGTGATCTTTACCGCGTCGTACAAACGCGCCGAGATGTTCGCGTTTGCGCTCTGTTCGGTCGAGCTGCTCTTCATACCGGCCGCGATCGCCGCGCATCCGCCGGTTCACGCAATCGTGATGCAGGGCATCTTCGGCAGCCAACCGCTGCACGACTACGCCTATCTGATGCTCATCGCGTCGAATATCGGCGCCGTCATCATGCCGTGGATGATCTTCTATCAGCAGAGCGCGGTCGTCGATAAGGGGCTCGGCGTCAAGGACATGAATCTCGCGCGCTTCGATACGGCGCTCGGCGCCGTGCTGACGCAGGGCATCATGTGCGCGATCATCATCACGACCGCAGCGACGCTCTTCGTCCATCACGTTCAGGTCAGCGATGCGGCGCACGCGGCGCTCTCGTTTCAACCGCTCGTCGGGCGCTTCGCCGGCGTGACGTTCGGCGTCGGCCTGATCGGCGCGTCGATGCTCGGCGCCTTCGTGGTCTCGCTCGCAACCGCGTGGGCCTTCGGTGAGGCTTTCGGCTGGCGCTGCTCGCTCAACGACGGCTTGCGGGCTCGCCGCTTCACCGCGCTCTACGTCGCCTGCGTCGTGGCGGCCGCCGCGATCGTCCTGATCCCGAATCTCCCGCTGATCCAGATCACGCTCGACGTCGAGGCTTTCAACGGATTCGTCCTGCCGATCGTTCTCGGATTCTTACTCGTCCTGGTGAACGACAAGCGCGTCATCGGCGACCGCGCAAACACCTTGCTCGGCAACGCAATCACCTTCTCGCTCTCGGCGGTCATCATCGTGCTAGGTGCCTGGATGACGATTCAAACGATGCTGCACCCCGGCAGCTGACGTGCGCCCGCGTCTCGCGCTCGCACTCGCGGGCGCGCTGCTGGCCGGCTGCGCGCGCGCGGCCGTCATGCATTTTACCGGCACCGCGCTCCCGCCGGCGGCAGCGCCGGACTTCACCCTCACCAGCGACACCGGTTCTCCCTGGACGCTCTCGCAGCAGCACGGCAAGGTCGTCGCGGTCTTTTTCGGATTCACGCATTGCACCGACACCTGCCCGGATACGCTCGCCAAGCTCGCCTTCGCGATTCGGCGTGCAGGCGGAACGCCGGCCGACGCCGAGATCGCCTTCGTCACGATCGACCCTCACCGCGACACGCCGCACGTGATGCACGTCTACGATCGCCGCTTCGCCGGCGCGAAGATCGTCGGTCTCACCGGTACGGCCGCGCAGATTGCGCGCGTCGAGAGCTTGTATCACGTGTGGTCGAAGGCCGTTCCGAATCCCAAAGGCGGCACAGACTACGACGAAGAGCACAGCGCCTTCACCTTTTTGGTCGATAAGCAGGGCGATTGGCGCGTGATCCACAACGACACCGATGCGCTGCGCGACTACGTCGCGGATTTTCGCGCTCTCTTGCAATGATGTTCGCACTGCTGCTTGCCGGCTTGCTTCCTTTTCACGGCGTCGTCGTGGCACCGCTGCCCGGCGGCGATGTCCTGGTGCGCAACGCGGTCATTACCAAGACGCTAACCGTGCAAACGCGGCGCTACCGCCTTGCACCGAAAGCCGCACTCGCGCCGCAAACCGGCGTCGACGCCTTCCTCGATCGCTCGACGCACCCATGGACGCTTCGCAATCCGGTTGCGGCCGCCGCGTTCGTCGCCGGTCTTCCCAACGCGGGGCGCGTCGTTCCGGTCGACGTGGGTAAGCCTCTGCCCCGGGCACTCCTCGTCGATCAAGACGAGCGGCTGGTGCAAATTCACGATGCCTTCGCGGGCAAGACCATGTTGCTCTCCTTCATCTTTACCCGATGCCCGGACACCGACGTTTGCATCGCGATCAGCACGAAGTACGCGCAACTGCAACACGAACTCGATCCCGCGCACTTCGCGCTCGTCGAGATCAGCCTCGATCCGCTGTACGACTCGCCGGCCGTACTGCGGGCATACGGAAAGCAGTTCGATCAAAATCCGGCGGTCTGGACACTCCTGACCGGCACTGGCTCCACGATCGAGCGCGTGCTCAACGAATTTGGGATCTCATCGATTCAAACCGACGACGACGACTACATCCACTCCGACAAGCTCTTCATCGTGACGCCGCGAGGCCGCGTCGCCTACGTCATCGACACCGCGGGCTGGGATCCGCGCGGCGTGGTCGCGGAGGCGCGGGCTGTCGACGGGATGGCGAGTAACCCGTTCGAGCGCCTCAAGCTCTCGTTGATCGCAAGCGTCGTTGCGATGTGCGGCGGCAGTCAGTACGCCGGCATCGTCTTCCTCGAGATCGCGCTTTTCTTCGTGATCGTGATTGCCGTGACCATCAGCCTCATCATCGTCGGAAGGGTGTTGTGGTCGAAAGCTGCATAATGGCGCAAGCATGGCCGCACCGCGCAAGCCGTTCGACCCGCCGAGTCCGGAACAGACGGCCTTCCTCGAACGCGCCTTTGCGGAGTACGGGAAGGCGACCTACAACTACGCCTTGCGCCTTACCCGCAACGAGGCCGACGCCCGCGACCTGACCCAGGAGGCCTTCATCCGGGTCTACCGTGCTTGGCGCAGCTTCCAGCCCGGGACGTCCTTCCTTTCGTGGATCTACCGCATCGTCACGAATCTCCACCGGGATGAACTTCGGCGCCGGAAAGGACGTTATCAGGAGGAGATCCCCGAGGAGGGCGCCCCGCAACGGTCGCAGACCTCGCGAGCGCTGGCAACCGAGCCGATCGAGGAACTGGTCGAACGGCAGCTTAGCGAGCGCACGTCGAAAGCGCTCGCCGCCTTGTCGGTCGAGCAACGGCAAGTGTTGGTCCTCGCGGATATCGAGGAGTACAGCTACCAAGAGATCGCCGAAATCGTCGGCTGCTCGATCGGAACGGTGCGTTCACGGCTCCACCGTGCACGACACCAGCTACGCCGTCACATTGAATCGCTACCGAAGCCATCATGAAATCGCATCCGAGCCAAGAAGAGCTGATCGACTACCTCCACGGTGAACTCGCGCCAGGCACCGACGCCGAGGTCTTGCTGCACCTCGACGGCTGCGCCCAATGCCGCGAGGGGTATCAGGACGAGGTCGCGCTCTCGGAATCGCTGCGCGACTTTGCTCGGGAAACCGAGCGCGAATTTCCCGCCGGGATTCGGGCGTACGTCCTCGACGCGATCCAACCGAGGCCGCGTCGCCGCTTTGGATGGTGGGCGCTTCCCGCGGCAGCCGCCCTGCTGGTCGCCGGCATCGTCGGTTACGACGTGAGCCTGCACAGCGCCGTGACGATCGACGCCGCGTACTATCTCGACGATCATGCTGCCGTCGCTAGCGACGTCCCGTTCAATGAGGGGAATACCGTACCCGCCGCGCTCTTCCGGACCGAGAACGCGGATGGCGCGCAATAGCGCCCTCCTTTTTGCGGCGCTGCTCCTCGGCTCGACGCCTCCGCCCACCCCCTCCCCGGTAGCCCTTCTGCGCGATGCGATGTCGGCGCCGGCGAGGCTGTCGTACGTCGGCGAGGTGCAGGTTCTGCGCTTCGGGTCGCAGCGATCCGATGCATCCGTCTATCGCATCGAGCACCTTGCTCCTGATTTGACCCGGCGGTGGTACATCGCGCCGCAAGATCTCTACGGCGACGCGATCGTCACGCGCGGATCGACGGATTACTCGATCGACGTCAAACGCGAACGCGTCGTCGTCTCGCCGGACGAGGATGCCGACCAGCAAGTTGCCGCCCGCGGCAATTTCGGTGTCCTGCTTGCGAATTACAACGTGGTGTATGCGCCGAGCGACGTCATTGACGGACGCCGGTCGCTCGTCGTGCTGCTCAACAACAAATACACCGGACAGACGATCATGCGTCTGGACGTCGATGCGGCAACCCGTCTCGTGCTCGACCGCCGCCAGTTTGCCGGTAACGGCTCGCTGGTCGGGGAAACGCGGTTCGAACAGATCCGCTTCACCAAGGCGATCCCGAAGGCGATCTTCGACATTCCCGCGGGTTTGCGCCGAGTGAACGGCATGCGACGCGGGCACGAATCGACCGACGTCGCGCAGGTGATCGCGTCGGCCGGATTTCCGGCACTGGTTCCCAAATATCTTCCCGAGGGGTTCAGCCCTATTGCCGGGGACGTCGTCTCGATCAAGAACGTGCCGACGCTGCACCTCATTTATTCCGACGGCATCCGCACGGTCTCGCTTTTTCAAAACGAAAGAGACGCGGCAGTCGATCTCTCGCACTACAAGGCAACACCGACAACCGTCGCAAACCACCCGGCAAATTACGTTGAAGACGGTTCGACGACGCTCCTCGCATGGTCCGACGGCAATCGGCATTTCGCATTAGTCGGCGAACTCAGCCTTGCGGAGCTAGAAAAGATAGGAGCGAGTGTGCTACCCTAAGCGGGTGCCGGAACGCGATTTACAAACGCTCCTCATTACCATGAAACCTGCTCTCGACCCACGCGAGTGGGTCTTTTGCTGTGTGGACCGCTCGTTTCCGATCGCTGAAGTCAGGCCGCTGCTGACGTTTCGCGAAACGGAAGGCATCACGATCGTCGTGGAGCGTCTGGTCGCCGAGGAATACAACCTCGACTACGCTTTTCCGTCGTCCCGTATCACACTGCGCGCCGAGTCGGACCTCGAATCCGTCGGATTCACCGCGACCGTGACCGCGGCGCTCAGCAAACATACGATTGCGACCAATGTCGTGAGCGGCTTCTACCACGATCACATCTTCGTCCCGCTCGAACGCGGCGAAGAGGCGCTGCGCGTGCTAGAAGAGCTCAGCGCGCAAAGCGCTCGTCGACTGCTCTGAGCAACTCGCGTTGCGCGCGCGGGATCGACTCCGCCGATGCGCCGCTTCGCTGGGTTTCGCCGCGATCGGTCACGGTGACGACTTGGGCGATCGACTCCGTCAGCGCATCGATGTCATAGCCGCCCTCGAGAACGTAGGCGACGCGTCCGTCGCAGTATTGCGCGGCTGTCGCGTTGATCGAGCGCGCAAGTGCGGAAGCGGCACCCACATCGACCCCCAGATCGCCGACCGGGTCGCCGGCGACGTAGTCGAAACCGGCGCTTGCAACGATGAGGTCGGGCCGCACGTATCGTGCGACGGCGTCCAGCAGGTGCTCCCAGACCGCGACGAAGGCTTCCGTCGCGATGCCCGAGGCGGGTAACGGCACGTTGACGAGCGCGTCGCCGTCGAGCGCGGCGATCTCGTAACCGGTACCGGGATACGCCGGTGACGCATGTGTCGAGACGTAGCTCAAGCCCTCACCGACGGCGTCCTCCGAACCGTTGCCGTGATGGTAATCGAAGTCGACGAGCAAAACACGACCGCCCGCTTGCGCTTGATACGCGCGCGCCGCGATCGCGGCGTTGTTGAAGACGCAGAAACCCATACCGCGGGCCGACTCCGCGTGATGCCCGGGCGGGCGAACGAGCGCAAAGATCGCTTCGTTACCGCGCACCGCCGCGTCCATCGCCGTAACGGCGCCCCCCGCCGCACGACGCGCGACGTCGAGGGTTCGCTTGTCGACGACGACGTCACCGGTCGACAGATAGCGCGGTTCGCAGAGGTCACCGATCTCGCGTTTGACGAGTTCGACGTACCGGTGCGCGTGCACAAGCTCGATCTCCTCGTCACCGGCATCTCGAGCGCGAAGCTGCTCGCCGGCAAGGCCACGCTGTGCTAAACGCGCAGCGACCACCTCCACGCGGTCGGGTGATTCGGGATGCCCGAGATCGCGGAGATGGTCGCCGTAGATGGGATCAAAGACGATCTTCACGCTTCATTTGGGCTTTTTCGTCGTGGGCTTTTTCGTCGGTTTCGGCGCAGGTTTACTGTCGTCGGCGATCCAGCCTTCGATTTGTTTGTATTGTTTTGTGTCCTTTTGAACTCTCGGCAGCAAACGCTTGTAGGCGCCGACAGCCTTGCCTCGCTGATTCGTCTGCTCGTACGATTTTGCGGCGACGAAGAGCAGCGACGGGTTCTGATCGAGGAAACCCTTCGCGTTGGCGTCGAGGATATCGAAGATCTGGGAGGCTTCCTTGTAGTTTTTCAACGCGAAGTCCGAGCCGGCGATGCAGCCCAGCATCTCCGGCGTCCGGTCCAGCTTGAAGCTTTGCTCGCAGGCGTCCTTCGAACTCGCGTAGTCGTGGACGTCGTAATATGCCTGGCCGAGCGCCTCGAACGCAATCGGGTCGGGCTGCACTTGCGTCAAGTGCTTGAAAAACCCGATCGCGTCGTAGAACCGCGACTGCTGCATGGCCAGTTGCCCGAGGCGCGTGAGAGCGTCGGCGTCGTCGTTGTCGATTGCCAGCGCCGCCTGCCACTCGGTCTTCGCCTTGTCGAGCTCTTTTTGACTGGCAAGATAGTCGCCGTACGCGACGTAGATCGGCGGCATCTTCGGGTACTGCGCGATGCCTTGCAAATAGATCGTCTCGGCCTGCGGGTACTTCTTTTCGGTCACGAAGTACGAGGCTTTGTGGATGACGATCTGCGCCTTTTGCAGGTCATCCGGCGCCGCGACGATCGCGTCGTCGTACGCTTCGGACGCTTGGTCGTCCATGTGCTGGCGTGCGTAGAGGTCGCCCTTGAAGATCAGGATCTGCACGTTCTTCGGATCGAGCGCTAGCGCGCGCGCGACCTCTTGAAGGGCAACCGGATAATTGTTCTGCGCAGCGTAGGTCTGCGCGATTGCGAGGACCGGCCCCGAGTCCTTGGGATCCTTGGCCTCCGCAATCGCAAACTGCGCTCGCGCGTCGTCGTACTTCTGCTCGGCGGCATAGACGCTTCCCAGCATCTCGTACGACTCCGCGTCGCCCTTGTTGAGCACGATGCTTCGATTCGCGATGTGCTCCGCGTCGGTAAAGCGGTTGGCCTTGAGATAGAGCTGTGTGAGCTGCTCCATCACCCCGACGTTGCTCGGATCCAGATCCTCGGCTTGCTCGAGGTCGGCGATGGCCTGAGCGGTTTGGCCGAGCGAATCCATCGCATACCCATCCAGATAGAAGACCTGCGCGGTCTTGTCGCCCATTTGCAGCAGGTGCTGGGTGAGCTGCGCGGCATAGTCGGGCCGCCCAACGGTCAGCCACTCACCGGCAAGCTTCGTCATCGAGTCCTCGTCGTTGGGATTCGTTCGTAGCTCGGCGATGAGCTTTGGAATCACGACGGCCGGCGGTTCAGGGGAGGCGGTCGGGAGTGCCGAGGGTGAGGGCGAGGGCGACGGCGTTGCTGCGCGCTTGTTCCCTCCGAAGAGTCCGGCTTGCGCCGGTTGCGCGACAACGAGCGCCACGCCGAGCGCGACCAGCATCGTGAGCAGAAGTGTGAAACGTTTCAAGATGATCGAGATCCTAACTTATGATTTGGCCGCAACAACGAGTTTGGTAAGTTCGGGAACGATAGCGAAGGCATCGCCGGCGACGAGCAAGTCTGAGAACTCGGCGATCGGCGACTGCGCGTCCTTGTTGATTGCCACGATCGTACCAGAAGAACGCATGCCGACCTTGTGTTGTATCGCGCCTGAGATTCCAACCGCGATATAGAGGTTGGGGCTGACCGTTTTGCCGGTCTGTCCGATCTGGAGATTATACGGCACCCAGCCGGCATCGGCCGCGGCGCGCGACGCACCGACGGCGCCGCCGAGCGCGCTTGCAAGCGGCTTGAGCAACGTCTCGAACGGCTCCGGGCCGCCGAGACCTCTGCCGCCGGCGACGACGACCGGCGCCTCTTCCAATGCGAGTTCACCGCTGCCTTCTTCGACGTCTTTCGCGATGACGACGCTATAGCTCTTGCCGGCCGGTTTGTCGATTGCTTGCACCGCTGCGCCGGATCCGCCCGGCTGCGCCGCAAACGCGTTCGGGCGTATGGTGACGATGCCGTAATCGCGTGGGAGAAGCTCGCAGCTGGTAATCAACGCGCCGCCCATCTTCGGCATCACCGCAACGACGGCGCCGCCGTCGAACGTGAAGTCGGTCGCGTCGGCACAGATGCCGGCATTCAGACGGGCGACCAGACGGCCGGCCACGTCTTTTCCGGTCAACGTGTTCGCCACGAGCACGAGCGCGGGTCCGATCGCCTTCGCCGCTGCCTCGAGATAGTCGATTACCGGATCGAGCAAATATGCATCGACGTCGGTGTCATCGTTGACGTGCACGGTGTCGAGCGGATAGCTACGCAGCGTCTGCGCGAGGGCGGACGAGCCCGCGCCGACCACGAGTGCGTGCGCTTTGCCGCCGAGCTGATCGGCGAGTTTGCGCGCTTGCGTCGCCATCTCGAAGGTGACCTTCGGCGTGACGCCGTTCTTGTGCGCAACGTAAACGAGAACGTTCTTCATCACACGAGTTTCCGTTCACGCAGGTAGTCGAAGATGGCTTTGGCGCCGCTCGGACCGTCCGCGGCCTCGATAACCTGACCTTTGCCCCGCGGCGGCGGCGGCGCGAACGCGAGCAGCCGCGTCTTCGAACCGCCCTGGCCGACCGGCTGCGCGAGCCCGAGATCGGCGACGCTCATCGCGGCGATCGTCTTTTTCTTCGCGCCCATGATGCCTTTGAGCGATGCATAGCGCGGCTCGCCGAAGGTCAGCGCGGTGGTCATCACGCACGGCAGCGGTGCGGTCACCTCCTGATACCCGGTATCGGTCTCGCGCTCTATGTTGAGCGTGCTTCCGGCGACGTCGGCCTTGCGCGCGTTGGTCACGAGCGGCATTTGCAAATACTCCGCGAGCGCACCCGGCGCGGCGCCCGTCGAACCGTCGTCGGAGAGCCCGCCCACGATCAAGAGGTCGAATCCGATCTTCTTCAATGCATGCGCGATCGCGTACGCACTTGCCCACACGTCGCTGCCTTCGAGGGCCACATCGCTCAGGAGCACGGCATCGTCGGCGCCCATCGCGAGCGCCTTGCGAAGCGTCTCCTTGAGCCCGTCGGCAGCCATGGTAAAGACCGTGACGGTGGTGTCGCCGCCAATTCGTTCCTTTAATTGTAGGGCTGCCTCGAGCGCATACTCGTCGTACGGGTTGAGCACCGTTTCGACGCCGGTACGAACCAGACGCTTCGTGCCGTCGTCGATCCGCTTCTCGGCATTGGGATCCGGCACGAGCTTGACCGTAACCACGATCTTCACGTGGAGAACTTGACCTCCTCAAACGCGGGGGAGAACCCGGCGCCATTTGGGGTCCCTACAACTGAATCCTTTGATCGACCACGAGAACCGTGCCCCGGACCGTCGGCGGCGGACCGTTCGTCTCGGAGGGCAGTCCGGTCAAGCCGTAGCGGCGCACCTGCACCAGAAGTTGCCGGCCGTTGGTAAAGTCCCACTCGCCGCCGGCAAAGGCGACGCCGTAGATGCCCTGCACCGGCGTCTGCGACCACATGCCGTTCGCGCTGTACCGGCCGTAGCCGATCGCCGCAACCATCTTTTTCTTCCAGTGGTGCTGCAAACTGCCGATGATCTGCGGATAGTTCATGCTCACCAGATCGAACGGATCGATCGCGGGGCGATACGAGCGATCCCACACGCCGTCGATTGCAATGTCGTCGTTCGTCCAGTGCCAGGCCGCGTAGAGCGCCGCTTGCCGTTGGAAGCCGCGCGTCGCGTCGGCATCGTATTCCGGCAAGAAGTAGCCGTCGATCCATCCCTCGATCGACGTGTTCGAGATCGTCGCGGGCTCGACTTGACGCCAGACGTAGGTGTCGGCATGCGCTTCGAACCGTCCGCGAACGTAGTCCGCGTGCGCGCGATAGCCTTCGCGGTTGATGCCGATCTGTTCGTTGTTGACCGCCTGGTATGTAGACTTCAACCACTGCCCGGGCCACGACCACGCGACGGCCCAGATATTCTCCGGCACCCCGTACGGCAAGATCACGTCGGCGTACCGTGGATCGAATCGATAGTACTCGACGCCGAAATCGGCGATCGCGTTGAAGTGACGCGTGAAGGCGTAGTGCTCGTACGTGCCGGGCGATTGCGTTCCGGGAAGCGCCGCAAGCCCGTCGTGGTACCAGCCTTCACCGAGCTCCACCAGCACGTCGTCGCCGTGCCACGGGTGCATGAAGCCGCGAATGCCCGCCATCGTCTGCACCTGATCGGCGAGGAGGCTCGAAAACAAACGCCCTTGCGAGCCGGGATAGAGCGTTTGGTCAGCGCCGAAGTACGTGGTGGTGAAAATCGGTTCGCCCGAGGTCGCGATATTCGCGACCTGCGCCGAAAACCGCCCGCCGTCACCGCGATCGAGCACGTAGGAGCCCATCGCGAGACGCGCCTGCGTTCCTTGCAGCACCGGAAGCAATGCATCGGTGAGTTCGACGGTCGACGCTCCCTGCGTTTTCACGAGATCGGCGCCGAGCAGCGGCAGCGTCGCGGGCGACGGGGTCCACGCATCGACGTTCGGCATGCCCGGGCCCAACGTCTCGGCCGTCTGCACGCCGACCGACGGATCATCGTTGGTTACCGCGGGCGGATCGAAAACGAAGAGGTCGGTCTGCGCGACGTTGACGTAGCCGCCACGCAGCTTCCACGCGCCGTCGTTGGTCGAGACCGACGCGTTGTACGGCAACACGGCTTGTGCGTCGCCGCCCTCGATCCCTTGACCGCCGCTGGTCGGGAAATCGATCGCGTAATCGATCGGCGAATGTCCTTCGTGCGGATCGAGCGGACCGGCCCAGGGCTCGGCGGTATACATCAGATTGTTCAGATCGCCGCCGTAGGCGCCCACGAGCACCTGTGCGTCGAACGTTACGGCGCGCATGCGGTCGTTGAGATCGAGGACGTATTGCAGCTCGCCGGCATTTCCCGGCGTTTGCGCGGCGCTGGTGAACCAGTCATACGGCGACATTGGCGAGAGCGGAAGTCCGGCTTTGAACGCGGGCGCCTCGGGTGGCGAGAGGCCGGGGCCGCTTTCGCCTTGCGAGACGAAGAGATTCGCGCCTTGGGCGTGCAGCGAAAAGCCCGGCGCCGGAGACGGCGAGGGCGTGGGTGAGGCCGTTTGTGCGAGCCCGGTCGCGGGCACCGCAAACGCAATCGCCACCGTAAGAAGATACGAGACTTTCCGCATCCGCATCGTCTACGTTGCCTCCAAATCGACCGGAGCCTTTCGGTTTAAGCTCATTTTAAAGGCGCGGGAGGCCAAACAAAAACTCATCGCGGTTTCCCGCGATGAGTCGATCTTCGAACGCCCTCGCCTTCAGTGGTAGGGCAGCATGGCGATGTAGGGGCTGTAACGGACCGCAGGTTCAAATTGCCCGGCGCGCAGCGTGTCGTCGTGGACGGCCGGCGCGGTGCGAAAGATAAATGCCAACATCTTTTTCACGGCACGTACCTCCTTTACTCGAGGTATCGGCCGGCGGAGGCCGCCACGCCGTTCCGTTACGGAAACGTTACCGGATAATAAGACACTACGCTCGGAGGTTGCGTCCGCGCTGGTACTCCGGTGGGACGAACGACTCACCGCCGAGGTCGTCGGCGGCATCCCACACCCAGTTGGGATTGCGGATGAAGGCGCGCGCGAGCACGACGCAATCGGCTTGGCCATTCGCGATGATCTCCTCGGCTTGCACCGGCTCCGTTATCATACCCACCGCGAAGGTCGCGATACCGGTTGCCTTGCGAATCGCTTCCGAGAACGGCACCTGATAGCCGGGGCCGATGGCGATCTTTTGATCGGGAGAGAGACCGCCGCTGGAACAGTCGACGAAGTCGCAGCCTCGTTCTCGCAGCTCGCGTACGAAAGCGATCGAGTGTTCGAGATCCCATCCGCCTGCGACCCAATCGCTGGCGGAGATGCGCACGCCCAGCGGTTTCTCTTGCGGCCAGACAGCGCGCACCGCCTCGAAGAGTTCGAGTGGAAAGCGCATGCGATTCTCGAGCGAGCCGCCGTAGGCGTCGGTGCGGACGTTCGAAAGCGGCGAGAGAAACTGGTGCACGAGGTAGCCGTGCGCAAAGTGGAGCTCGATGACGTCCACGCCGAGGCGCTGCGCGCGCGTCGCCGCAGCGACGAAATCGTCGCGTATCTTCTGCAACCCGTTCTCGTCGAGCGCTTCGGGGGTGCGATAATTGCCGAATGCCAGCGCCGACGGCGCAACGGTTTGATACGCGTGCTCGCCGGCGGCGGGGCCACCGCCCTCCCACGGCGGGAGCGTCGAACCTTTGCGGCCCGCGTGCGCAAGCTGCACACCGATCTTGCTGCGCGTCCAGGTGCGAACGAATGCGACCACGCGCGCCATCGCTGCTTCGTTGTCGCCGGAGTACAGGCCGAGGTCCCGATCGGTGATCCGCCCCTCCGGGCTCACGTGTGTCGCTTCGAAGAAGACCAGACCCGGTCCACTGAGCGCGAAGTGCCCAAGGTTGACGACGTGCCAATCGTTGGCGTTGCCGTCGGTCGAGGAGTACTGGCACATCGGCGAAACCACGATCCGGTTCTCGAGGGTCAGTCCGCGCAGTGCGATGGGAGTGAAAAGCTTGCTCACGAAACCAAGGTACACGTCCGCTCTCATCGAGGTTGCGCCCAGATGACCTATCGCCCCCCGCATGTCCGCGCCGACGAGCGCGCGCCGCTCCTGGCGCTGATCGCCGCGCATCCGCTTGCGACGTTCATCACGGTCGCCGACGGCGAACCGGTCGTGACCTACCTGCCGATGCTGGCGCGCGAAGAGGGCGGCGTGGTGATGCTCGAGGGTCACGTCGCGCGAGCCAACAACCAGTGGCGGGGAGGCGACGGCCGCGCGGCGGCGCTCTTTCGGATCGCGGATCACTATGTTTCGCCGACGTGGTATGCCACCAAACGCATCAACGGCCGCGTGGTACCGACCTTCGATTACATCGCGGTCGAAGCGCGCGGCGACGTTGGGTTCATTCATGACACGCAGTGGCTAAGGGCCTTCGTCGCGCGTCTCACGCTCGCGGAGGAGGCGAAGGTCGACGCAGGTTGGACGATCGAGATGGCGCCCGAAGATTACCTGGAGTCGCAGCTCAAAGCGATCGTGGGTGTACAGATGCGCGTCGACGCGCTGACCGGTTTGTTCAAGCTCAACCGCCACCATCCGGCCGAGAACGTCGCCGGCGTGATTGCGGGACTCGAGAGACTCGGCAACGCCGACGCCGACGCGATCGCGCAATACATGCGCAACGACCTCGCCACGCGGGAAGACGGCTAGCTCCTTGTCATCCCGAGCCCTTCGACTCGCTTCGCTCGCTCAGGACAGGCTCCGGCGCGCAGGACCGTCGCCGCACGGGAAGACGGGTAGCCCCTTGTCATCCCGAGCGTCACTTTGTCACCCTGAGCCTGTCGAAGGGCGTAGTCGAGGGACGAGAGACGCTCGATTCCTGTTACGCTTGCAGTTTTATTAGGACGACCTCGATAATACCGATACCGATTCCGACCCATCCGTGACAAAATGTGACTCGAAGAGGGTCGCCGGGTGATATTCCCACTAAGGCAGTCGGGCCGATAGCGGACGCCGAACGCTCCGACATGACACGGGACTTCATCCTTGCGGAGATACGGCGCGTAACCGGCAGCGGGAAGCCGCCAGGTATTCAAACATTCGCAAAGAGCACTGGCATACGCGAGTACGACCGGCAGCGTTATTGGGCTAGGTGGAGCGACGCCCTAGCGGAAGCAGGATATGAGCCGAACAAACGCAGCGACGCTTATTCCGAGGAGCACTTGCTCGAGGCGGTTGTCGGTATCGTGCGCGAGAGTGGGCGCATCCCAACGATTCGCGAGCTACGGATAAGGCGCGACACCGATCCCTCGTTACCACGTGGGAGCACGATCTTCACCCGCCTCGGCGGGCGGTTGGGTCTAATCAATCGCGCTCGCCAGTACGCGAGCGAACACGGATACGATGACGTCGCAGCCGTCTGCGACACCGCGTTGGCCATCGACCCCGCAACCAGCGATGCGGTGGAAATCATAGTCGCGACCCAGGGCTACGTCTACATGATCAAGGCCGGTCCCAACCAGTACAAAATTGGCCGCACGAACTCGCCGACACGTCGGCATCGCGAAGTAGCCGTCAACGTGCCCTACGCTACCAAGCTCGTACATTCGATTGCGACGGACGACCCGAACGGAATCGAAGCATATTGGCACCGACGCTTTGACGAGAAGCGCCTGGCAGGAACCGAGTTCTTCAAACTCAACGCCGCGGACGTTGCTGCGTTCAAGCGCCGGAAGTCCATGTAACGGCGGCAGCGTCGCGCATCAAACGACACGTCGGCAACCTGACAGCGATCCCGATCTTACCGCCTTGCGTCGCCAGCGTGCTCGATACGCTTCTCTCACGAGGACGCGGCGGGGAGCGTCCTTCGACAGGCTCAGGATGACAGGGTGGCTCAGGATGACGCGGTGGCTCAAGATGACAGCGTGACAAATCGCGCTTAGCGACAGCGCCAGCGGCGGAAAGCCTTGTAAAATTAGGACGACTACTTTTTGGGATGACCGGGAGTCGAACCCGGACGCCGATTTCTCGGCTGCAGATTTTAAGTCTGCTGTGTCTGCCAGTTCCACCACCATCCCGGGCGGCGTCTACTGCTGGTAGCGTTCGACCGTGTCGGCCGAGCGCATGCGCACGGCGTCGGGATCTTGGCCGGCGTCCCGGCGCGCGCGACGCTGACGTAAGAGATCGTAGTAGCGATCGAGTTGGACTTGCACGTCTTCGAGCCGCAAGCGATCTTGCGGCGTAAGTTTTCCGCTGTCGCCGCGCTCGAGCAGGCGATGCTCTTCGTTTACGAGGTCCTCGATGTGCCCGAGGATTTGCGTGTCATCCATCCCCCCGGCAATCCGGGGCCGCTCGGGCTTCGTCCTGCCCGATCGACCTGCTGGAGGAGATACCCCAGCAGCAGATCGGCCGTGGTGGCGGTAGCCCGGTCATGGCCGACGAGATCGAGGACGGTCTCGAGGATGACGATGCCGGCGGGAAGGATGTCGGCGCGCTGGGGCTTCATCCCGTCGAGTTTCTTACGCTCGTCGAGCGGCAATCCGCACAAACGCACGAGCGCGCGTTGCAAGTCGCTGCGGGAAAGCTCGTAGCTCTCGAACTGCGTCTTCTTCTTCCCGCGAATCAACGAGGCGGTCGTCGTTGCGGATCCGCCGACCAGCGCGAGGTGTCCGACCTTCGGAAAATCGCCGAGCGGCGCAAGCGCGTCGCGCGCGATCGTGCGCGCCGCTTCGATCGTATCGAGGTCGACGACGCCGTCGCGTCCCCCGAGCAGCGGGAGCGTCTCGGTCAGGCGCACCGCGCCGATTTCGAGCGAGATCGTACGCGACGGTTCGGGTCCGTCCCCGACGGCATATTCGCTGCTGCCGCCACCGACGTCGACGACGCCGAGTTTCTCGTCGTGCAAAGGACCAAAGGCCGTGATCGCGCCGCGATACGACGCCTCAGCCTCTTCTTCACCGCTGAGTATCTGTACCGGAACGCCGAGCATCGCTTCAACGCGCGCCGTAAAGCGATCGCCGTTCTCCGCACGACGCACGGCGCTCGTCGCGATCGCGAAGAGCCGCAGATAGTGGCCGCGCACGGCGCGCAGATGCGAAGCGACCGCGTCGAGCGTGCGCTGCATCGGCTCTTCGCCGAGCGAACCGCGTTCTTTGAGCCCCTCGCCCACGCGCGTTCCGATCGAACGCGCGAGATCGACCTGCGGCGTGTCGGCCACCATATCGGCCAAAACGACACGCGTCGAGTTCGTTCCGATCGAGATGACGGCGTAGCGTCTACTCAAAGCGAGCGGCGCGCTTCTTTTTACGTAAGAAGTGTCGCTCGTGCGCCGGCACGCCGTCGGCGTCGTTTTCCCAATCCTGCGTGCTCTCGAGATAGCGCGCGATCTTGGCGTCGAGCTCGGGCTCGTCGATTGGCGGGACGATCGTGACCATCGGCCGCCGCGTGCCGGGATGGCGCACGAAGGCGATGGCCTTGCGCGATGAAGCGCCGCGGTCGTAGTCGACGCGATGCGCTTCGACGTCGCCGGCCGGGGCGCTCGCGAGCTCGCCGCTTTCCAGCCGCACGGTCGCGCCGAAGGCGTTTACGTTGATCACGAAGCCGTAAACGCGTTCGTTCACGGAGTCGACGAGGGAACCGGCGACGGAAGCGGACTCACGAAGACGATCTCTTCGTGCGGTGCGACCAGCCGCAGCCGGTCGTGAATCTCGGGAATCGCACCCTGCGGGTCCTGCAAGCGCCGAAGCTGCCGCTGCTGCCACTCGCGATGCGCTTGGAGTTGTACGATGTCGGTCTGCGTTACCGCCAGCTCGTGTGCCAGCGTGAGATTCTCGTGGACCACGCGAGCGAACTGGATCGCCGCCAGGGTAAAGATCAACAGTGCAAGAGCCGCGCCGCCAACGCGGCTGAGGAAGCGCGCAACGAGCGAAGCGCGCATGCGCTTCACCGGGCGGGTAACCCGACCTCGCCTTGACGCTCCGTTTGCCATGCGCCTATCCGGCGATACTTCCGATAGCGAGCCTCTTGCAGTTCCTGCGGCGACAGCCGCGCCAGCCGTTCCACCGCCGTCGACGCCGCGCCCAGCACGGACGCGATGACGCTTGCGGGATCGCGATGCGCGCCGCCCAGCGGCTCGTTCACGATCTCATCGATAATACCAAACCGCAGCAAATCTGCCGAGGTCAGCCGCAGTCGCGATGCAGCCTCCTCCGCCTTGCTCGCATCGCCCCAGAGAATCGCGGCGCAGCCCTCGGGCGATGCGACCGAGTAGACCGCATGTTCGAGCATGATCACGTGATCGGCGATACCGAGCGCCAGAGCGCCGCCCGACCCGCCCTCGCCAATCACCGATGCAACGATGGGCACGCGCGCCTCCGTGAAGGTGTATAGGCAGCGCGCAATCGCTTCCGACTGTGCATGCTCTTCGGACGAGATGCCGGGATCGGCACCCTTCGTATCGATGAACGTGACGATCGGCAGACCCAAACGCGAGGCCGTGTGTGCTAGGCGCTGGACTTTCCGGTATCCCTCCGGCGTCACCATCCCAAAGTTCCGGCGCAGGTTCTCCTTGGTATCGCGACCGCGTTGCTGCCCGATGGCCATGACGGGGCGGCCGCGCAGCAATGCAAAGCCGGCCACGATGGCCGGATCGTCGCGGAACTCGCGATCGCCGTGAAGTTCGTCGAAACGATCGAATTGCGAGAGGTAGTCGAGCGACGTCGGGCGGCTGGGATGCCGCGCCATGTTGACCTTCTCCCATGGCGTGAGCGATCCGAAGAGCTCGCGCTGCAGCGACTCGTATTTTTGTTCGAGCGCAGCGATCTCAGGCGAGAAGTCGACCGGCCGGTTGACGTTGGCGTCGCGCAGATCGGCGATGCGACGCTCGACTTCGAGCAAGCCGCGCTCTCGCTCGACGATGACGTTGCCGCCGTTCATCCTCTTCGAGCCTGTCCCGCGTTCGCCGAAGGCCCGCACACGTATTGCAGCAGTCGCACCAAGGTCGACTTGAGATCGGCGCGGCTGACGACCATGTCGATCTGCCCCTTCTCGAGCAAAAATTCGGCCGTCTGAAATTGGTCCGGCAGCTTCTGACGGATCGTCTGCTCGATCACGCGCCGGCCGGCAAAGCCGATCATCGCTTTCGGTTCGGCGAGAATGACGTCGGCTTCGAACGCGAAAGACGCCGACACGCCGCCGGTCGTGGGGTCGGTGAGCACGGTCACGAAAAACTCGCCGTCGTCTTTGAGACGCGTCACCGCCGCCGTCGTCTTGGCCATTTGCATCAGCGCAAACATGCCCTCCTCCATGCGTGCACCGCCGGAAGCCGTGAAGACGATGCAGGGTAAGCGCCGCTTGCGCGCTTCTTCCAGCAGCAGTGTGATGCGTTCGCCGACGACCGTGCCCATCGTCCCGCCGCGAAAATGAAAGTCCATGACGCCGAGCGCGATCTCGAAGCCGTCGATCGAACCGATGCCGCAGACGACCCCCTCCGAGATGCCGCTCTTCTCGCGATCGCCCGCCAGCTTCACCGGATAGGTCTTTTTGTCGACCCAGCCGAGCGGATCGCCCGGGAGCACGTCGCTACCGATCTCCGTAAAGTCGCCGTCGATCAACATGTTGATGCGGTCGTACGCGTTCATGCGGAAGTGATAGCCGCACTTCGGGCAGACGTCGAAGTTGGACGCAAGGTCGCGGCGATAGAGCACCTCGCCGCACGAGGGGCACTTCGTCCACAGCGCCGCGTCTCGCGTACCGGCATCTTTGCCGCGCCGTCGCAGCAACCAGTCCGGAATCGCCACTCAGGTGCGCTCCGGGAAGAACCGCGCCGCGTAGAGCTTGCGCAGCTGCTTGAGGTAATTGAAGATCTCGCGTTGATTCAACTTCGACTCGCCCACGACTCGATCGGTAAAGACGTACGGAATCTCGATGGCACGACCGTAATGCGCCTTCGCAATCACCTCGAGACCGATCTTGAATCCGATTGGATCGAGATGTACGCCCCGGAGTGCTTCGCGCTTGACCAGGAAATAGCCGCTCGTGAGGTCTTTGACGTTCGTCAGCGGGCGAGCGAGCGCGCACGCGACACGCGAGGTGATGATACGGCGCTTCGGCCAGTTCGCGATGCCCCCGCCCTTCACGTAACGGCTTCCGATAGCGAGGCCGTACTCACCCGTTTCCAGCGCCGCAACCATCAACGGCAAGATGTTGATGTCGTGGCTGAAGTCGGCGTCCATCGCGCCAAGCGCCTCGGACTGCGGCCGGGCGAACGCCCAACCCTCGATCACGCCGCTCGAAAGGCCGAGTTTCCCGGGCCGATGCAGGCACCGAACGGGCAACTCGCCGGCGAGACGGTCGACGATCGCACCGGTACCGTCGGGCGAATTATCGTCGACCACGATGATTTCGCCGTCGAGGTTGCTTTTTTCGAATACGCCTGCAATCGCACGGAGCAACCGCTCGATGCCGCCGGCCTCATTATATGTCGGGATGACGAGGGAGAAAGGAAGTTTGGCCATACTCGCCCGAGCCTATACGACGGGACGAGCGGGGTTTCCGTTTACGTCACGCGGGTCGCGACACCCTTACCGGCGCGTTTTGACGCATACATTGCCTGATCGGCCCGGTCGAGCAAATCTTCCGCGGTATCGGCATCTTTCGGGTACGCGGCAATGCCGATGCTCGCACCGACCCTCAGCGATTGGCGGTCGTCGAGCGGTACGCGCTCGGAGGCCGCCTCGATCAGACGCTCGCCCAAGCGCATCGCGTTCGCGTCGTCAAGCGACGTAATTTGCATGACGAGAAACTCGTCGCCGCCGACACGAGCCACGACGTCGCCTTCGCGCAACACGGCGCGCAATCGCGTTGCCGTAATCGCCAAGAACTCGTCGCCGACCGCGTGACCGTACTCGTCGTTGATCGCTTTGAAGCCGTCGAGGTCGACGAAATAAACGACCACTTGTTCTCCGCTGCGCTCGGCGCGCGCGATCGCCAAGCGGAGCTGATCCATCGCGTACCGGCGGTTGGGGAGTCTCGTCACCGCATCGACGTATGCGATCTCCTCGAGTTCGTCTTCGCGGTTCTCACGGGCAAGCGAGGCGCCGATCATCGTGGCAGCGATGCGCGCGAAGTCCAGATCGGCTTCCTCGAACGCTCGCGAGCGCGTTCGCCGCGACATCAGTGCAAGTCCACCGACGGCAACGCCATCGGCGAACGCCGTGACCGCGATCAATGAACCCCAACCCCAACGCGCGTGCGCAGCGTCGCCCCTGAATTCATTATCGTGATCCCAAAACGCGACGATCTTATTCGTGCCGAAGACGTGACGCGTGTACGACTCGCCAAACGGGAACGCCGTCCCTACCGGAATGCTGTCGCCGACGGAGTGGGTGATCCGAACTTGATCGCCCTGAATGCGCGATACCGTCGCGCCCTGCAATTCGAGCGTCCGCATCGCGTATTCGAGTGTCTCGGTGATCTGCCGGTCCACCGAACCCGCGTGCAGCGCCGCGATGCGAGCGAGTGAACGCAGCCGCTCGCGCTGCACGGACTCGCGAAACTCGAGCTCGCGCTCGTGCGTGACGTCGCGCGCGATCACGTACACTCCCTCGAGCCGGCCGCGCACCCGCATCGGCACGGTGTCGACGTGCATCATGACCGATGATCCCGTCTTCGTGCGCATGGCCGCGTCAAAGGTGAGCGAGACTTCCGAGAAGAGCGGCTGCCCAAAGCCCACGTGCTCGATCGCGTCCTGCGCCGAAGCCAGCATCTCGAGCCGCGCGCCTTCGAGCTCCTCGGCGCGATACTGTGAGACGCGCTCCAACATCCCGTTGGTTCGCACGATCCGTCCGCTCTCGCTGATGACCGCAACCGCATCGGGATGAAAGTCGAACATCGAGCTGAATCGCTCGCGGCTTTCTTCCAGCCGGAGAATCATCTCGCCCCAGCGCCTCTCCGCCGGCCGCGCGACGCGCAGATACAAGAACAACACGATTGCAATCGCAACCAGGCCGATGCTCATTGCCAACAGGCGAATGAACGGACGCCAGGAGTCCCCGACCACGAGAGAGAGCATGACAATCGCGGCGACCTGTACGAGAAGCACGCCGACGATTGCTGTGGCGCCCATTGCGCCGGCGCTTCGCATCCGGCGGACGCTTTGGCGCTCGACCATCTACCTACATTAGTCGCCCGTAGGGAGCGAGCCCTATCTCTCTAGGAGATAGCTCAGGATCGCGACGCAGGCGAGGGCGGCCGTCTCGGTGCGCAGGATCCGCGGGCCGAGGGAGACCAGGTGTCCGCCCGCGGCGTGCGCCGCCTCCGCCTCGCCGTGTGAGAAGCCGCCCTCGGGTCCGACGACGACGAGGATCCGCGACGCCCCGGCGACGATCGCCGGCAATGCGTCCCGCAACGGCCGCGGCGCCGCGACCTCCCAGGGCACGAGCACCGCGTCATAATCGGGGAAGACATCCCGCAGCGCCGTCAACGAGAGCGGCTCCTGCACCGCAAGCACGCCGGTACGGCCGCTTTGCTGCGCCGCGCCGCGCGCCAGCCGGCGCCAGCGTTCGAGCTTCGCGGGCGCGATGCGATGGACGATCGTGCGTTCGCTCTCGACCGGAATCAACCGGCGCACGCCCAGTTCGCTCAGCTTCTCGACCACGAAGTCCATCTTCTGCCCTTTGGGAATGCCCTGCGCAACGTCGATCGCGTACGAACTAGCCGGCGCCTGACGTGGCTCGCGAAGCTGCGCGTACAAACCGTCGCGCACGTCGAGCACGGCGTCGAATACCGTTCCGGCCGAGTCGACGATCTCGATCGCGTCGCCGCTACGCAAGCGCAGCACGTTGCGGATCTTGTGCGCGTCGCTCCCTTCGATCGCTACGTCCTCGCCGGCGTGATGCACGTCGAGCACGAAGAAGCGGCGAGCGGGCATCGCGCCTTCCCTATTCGGGACGGAACGCGTCTTTGACGCGGTCGAAGAAGCTCTTCTCTTCGATGACGTCGCCGCCGGCTCGGGCATATTCTTCGAGCAGTTCGCGCTGGCGTTTGCTCATTTTCGTCGGCACGACGACGTGCACCGTGACGTGATGATCGCCGCGCTGTGACCCGCGCACGGAGGGCATGCCGTGCCCTCGCAAACGCAGGGTCGTACCGCTTTGGGTTCCGGCCGGAATCGTGAGTTGGAGCTGGCCCTCGAGCGAGGGCACGTCGATCGTCGCGCCAAGTGCCGCGAGTGGAAAGCTGACCGGTATGTCGATCAATGTCTCCAAGCCGTCGCGTTTGAAAATCGGATGCGGAGCGACGCCGAGGTAGACGTAGAGATCGCCGGCCGGCCCGCCGCGAATCCCGGCCTCGCCTTTGCCGGCGATGCGAATGCGCGAACCGTCGTCGACGCCGGCCGGCACTTTCACGGTGAGTTTGCGCTCGACTTCGTGGCGGCCGCGACCACCGCAGGTCTCACACGGGTGCACGATCACGTGGCCTTCGCCTCCGCATGCCGTACAGGTGGTCTGCGTAACGAACTGCCCGAGCGGCGTCTGCCGCACGGTCCGCATGATGCCGCTTCCATGACAACGCTCGCATCCGGCGACAAGCGATCCCGGCTGCGCGCCGGAGCCCTTGCACGTCTCGCACTGCGCCAAGTGCGAAAACTGGATCTCTTTGGTCGTACCGCTGAATGCTTCGTCGAGCGTGATCACGAGATCGTAGCGCAGATCCGACCCGCGCTGCGGGCCGCTCCGGCGTGGCTGCGCCTGCGCGCGCGCATCCCCGAAGAACATGTCGAAGATGTCGCCGAAGCCGTTGGGGCCGAAGCCCGAAAAGCCGAAATCCGCACCGCTCGGTCCGTTACCGTTCGCCGTTCCAAAACGGTCGTAGTGAGCGCGCTTCTGCGGATCCGAAAGCACCTCGTAGGCTTCGTTGATCTCTTTGAAGCGATGCTCCGCGCCGGCCTTGTCTTCTGCGACGTCGGGATGATGGCGGCGGGCCAGCGTGCGGTACGCGCGTTTGATCTCGTCGGGCGACGCATTGCGCGCAACACCGAGTAGCTCGTAGTAGTCCTTGGTGGGCATCGGTTCGGGGCGAGTTTCCTTACTTTATTTCAACGTCGGAGAGGCGCTCGGATAAGGTATCGGCGGTTCCCGACGCCAGCGCGACCAGGCGTCCGTACGGCATACGCCGAGGTCCGAGGATCGAGAGCATTCCGATTGCATTTTTCCCAAAACGGTACGGAACCGTGATGACCGAGAGATCGGCTAGCTCATCGAGGCCGAGCTCGCTACCGATCTTCACGCTCGGCGCTTCGCTGCCGATCGCATCGGCGACCATGTCGTAAAGGGTCTTTTGCTCCTCGACGATGCGCAGGATCGAGCGGAGCTTGCGCAAGTCTTGAAACTCGGGCTGATCGAGCAAGTTCTGGGCGCCCGCCGCCGCGATCGAGGGCGCTTGTGCGCTGCGCGCGCTGCGCATCGCGTTGAGCACGGCGCCGCGAAGATCCTCGGAGAGCCCGAGCTCGTCGACGCAGACTTGAACGTCGCGATCGGTGATCTCGCGCATCAACCGGTTGCCCAGGCGCGCGTTGAGCGCGTTCGAGAGCCGCGTGAGCGCGTCGGCTTCGAGCTCTGCCGAAACCTCGAAGACGGACTGCGCGGCCACGCCGAGCGACGTCACGACGATCGCGACGCCGGTGTGCGGCGAGAGCCAGATGAGCTGAATGTGTTTGAAGCTCTGCGTCTCGGGCTGCGGCTTGGTAACGAACGCCAAGTTGTTCGAGAGGCGCCCTAACAACCGCGAGGCGCTATCGATCAAGTCGTCGAGCTCGCGGCTGGCTTCGCGCAGGTCGTCGCGGATGCGGCGACGATCCTCCGGCGCGAGCGTCTCGGGCTGCATAAGATCGTCGACGTAGGTGCGGTAGCCGGTATCCGAGGGCACGCGGCCCGCCGAGGTGTGGGGTTGCACGAGGTAGCCGCCGGCCTCGAGTTCCGCCATCTCGTTGCGAACGGTCGCGGAGCTCACGCCGAGATTGTACTTCTGCGTAAGCGTGTTCGAGCCGACCGGCTCGGCGGTCGCAATATATTCGTAGACGACCGTTGCCAGGATGTACGCCTTGCGCTTGTCGAGCCCGCCCTCGCTCTTCACCGCTCCACGCTCGCGTTCTTCATTGCCCGCTATCTTAGCACTCCAGGGGCCGGAGTGCCAACTGCCGGTACCGCCAGCGCCCGGTCGATCGCGGTCTCGAGGTCCGGCCAACTGAGCTCGCCGCGCGAAACATAGGTGACGATGCCCTCGGCATCGACCACGACGGTGAGCGGAATGGGCGGAGCCGCGTACTCGTGCGATATCGGGCCGCCCACATCCTCGAGCACCGGCAGCTTGATCTCCCACAGGTGCAGGTAGCTCTTGGCAACGTCTTGCGGTTCGCTCGAAATCGTCATCACGTCGATTTTCGAACCATAGGCTAGCTCGGCGCGGACGAAATACTTCAACTCGTCGGTGCACGGCTTGCACCAGGTGGCCCAAAAGTTCAGCACGACGACCTTGCCGCGCAAATCCGAGAGGCGCTTCGTCCCCTTAGCGGTCGCGAAGCTAAAATCGGGTGGTGGTTGGTGCTCGTACACACCGAGAAACGGCGTTGCGGCGGCCAGCACGAACGCGGCTAGCATGTGCGCGACGTTTTCGGCAGGCATTGTTGATGACCCCCGGTGAACTCGGTGCCATGAGCACGCAAGCAATCGAGGCTCTCTTTCAGGAGAGCCGCCGCTTCCCACCGGCGCCGGAATTCACGGCGCAAGCCAACGCGCAACCCGGTATCTACGAAGAAGCCGAGAAAGATTACCTCGCGTTCTGGGCGGGATGGGCCCGCAAGCTCGAATGGATGAAGCCGTTCACCCAAGTTCTCGAGTGGAAAGAGCCGTTCGCCAAATGGTTTTATGATGGCGAACTCAACGTCTCGGTGAACTGCCTCGACCGTCACGTGCGCGCCGGCAAGGGCGACAAAATCGCCTACTACTACGAAGGTGAACCCGGCGACCGTTGGACGGTCACCTACGCACAACTGCTCGAGCACGTCTGTAAGTTTGCCAACGGGCTGCGGCAGCTCGGCATCAAGAAGGGCGACCGCGTCGCCATCTACATGCCGATGATTCCGGAATTGCCGGTCGCGATGCTCGCTTGCGCGCGCATCGGCGCTGCGCACTCGGTCATCTTCGGCGGTTTCTCGCCCGACTCGATCATCGATCGCGTCAACGACTCGGAGTGCGTCGCGCTCATCACCGCCGACTACGGCTGGCGGCGCGGCACCAAGGTTCCGCTCAAACGCAACTGCGATATCGCGATGGAAAAGACGCCCTCCATTAAGCACTGTATCGTTGCGCAACGCGTCGGCGATGAAGTCTTCATGCACGAAGGTCGCGACCACTGGTGGAACGAGGTCGTCGCCAACCAGCCGTCGACCTGCGAGCCCGAGCGCATGAATGCCGAAGACTTGCTCTACCTGCTCTACACGAGCGGAACGACGGCCAAGCCCAAAGGCATCGAGCACACCACGGCCGGATATCTCACCCATGCGACCGCGACGCACAAGCTGATCTTCGATCTGAAAGAAGACTCTGACGTCTATTGGTGCGGCGCCGACATCGGCTGGGTCACCGGCCACACCTACATCGTGTACGGCCCGCTCGCGAATTGCGCCACCAGCGTGATCTACGAAGGCACCCCCGACTTCCCCGACAAGGATCGGCTCTGGGAGATCATCGAGCGTTACAAGGTCACGATCTTCTACACCGCGCCGACCGCGATTCGTACCTTCATGAAATGGGGAACCGAATATCCGGCCAAGCACGATCTCTCGTCGCTGCGTCTCTTGGGCTCGGTCGGCGAGCCGATCAATCCCGAAGCGTGGATCTGGTATCGCGAATGGATCGGCGGCAACCGCGTTCCGGTCTGCGACACCTGGTGGATGACGGAAACCGGCGGGATCATGATCACGCCGTTGCCGGGCGTCACGACGCTCTTACCCGGTTCGGCTACGCGGCCGTTCCCCGGCGTCGCTGCCGACGTCGTCGACGACAAAGGCAACTCGGTGCCGTTAGGCGGGGGCGGTTATGCCGTCATAACGCGCCCGTGGCCCGGCATGCTGCGCGGTATCTGGGGTGACGACGAACGCTACAAGCAGACGTACTGGTCGAAGTTCCCCGGCAAATTCCTCGCCGGCGACGGCTGCAAGCGCGATCAAGACGGCAACTTCTGGTTCATGGGCCGCATCGACGACGTGATGAACGTCAGCGGCCATCGCATCTCGACGACCGAGATCGAGAGCGCGCTCGTCGATCATCCGAAGGTAGCCGAATCCGCCGTGTGCGGCAAGGCGGACGAGATGACCGGACAGGCGATCTACGCGTTCGTTTCGCTGAAACCGGGTAACACCGGAACGCGCGAATTTGCCGACGAGCTGCGCGATCACGTTGCCAATAAGCTCGGAAAGTTCACGCGGCCGAAGTACATCACGTTCACGCAGGAACGGCCCAAGACGCGCAGCGGCAAGATCATGCGCCGCCTGCTGCGCGATATCGCCGAAGGTCGAACCCTGGGCGATACCACGACGCTTGCCGACTCCGGCATCGTGCACGAACTGCAAGAACGCGCGAAGACCGAAGTCAGGGAAGACTAGCCTCGCTCGTAAAAGGGACCGGCGTCATACCGGTCCCTCATTTTTTACGGCGTCGCCTTAGGTTTGGGCGAGCCCATCATATGGCCGCTCATCGAGTGCATTGCCTTGGGGTTGGGCTTGGGTGAGCCCATCATCATGTGATGGCTCTTCATCGAAGACGAGCTCTTCATCGAGTGCATCGAGTGCATCGAGTGCATGGCCGACGGGCTCGCCGAGGGTGAGGCCGCGACCATGCTCGCGGCAAGAATGAAACTCAACATGCCCCTAGTACGCCGCCCGGCGCTAGTCGGATGAGGGAACGACCTTACCGGCGAGCACGTCTTTGACCGGCACGCCCGGATAGCCGACGCTCTGCTCGAGGCTATTCTCCCACGCCAGCACGATGAGATCGCGCAGCATCACCGCGCCGCGCGCGAGCTGCTCGTCGGTGAATCGGACGGCTTTCGGCGTCCCGCGCTCGAAGTCGCCGGAGCCGTAGAGCTGGTAGAGCTCCGGCACCGCCTTCGCCGTTCCCGCGAGATACTCGCCGACGATCGCCGCCAGTTCTTCCTGCGAGAGGAGATGATCCGGGGGCGCCATCGTGTCGGCCGAAACGAGCGCGCGGACGTCGTCGATCTTCGCGTATTGGTTGACGAACTGCGACTCGAAGTACGAGTGGATATGCTTGGTCGTGTAGTTGTTCGGATTGGGGTAGTCGCCCCAGCCGTTGTAGTGAATCGAGATGTGCAGCGGCTGACTGCCGTCACCGACGAAGTGGCTCCAATCGCCGATGTCGCGCACGGTCAGTGTTTGACGCAGATCGCGGTCGTAGGCGAATTGCGCGCGCTTCTCCGGCGTCTGCGCGTGCGTCGCGAGGTAGTCGTAAACGCGCCAGTACGCAAGATCCATACGCACCCGCTCGAAGCCGTCGAGAATCGTGTAGGGAATGAATCCGACTCTGTACGGCGTGGTGCCGGCTTTAGCGAGCGCATCGGCGTAAGCGCCCATGCTCTTGGGCAGCGCGTCGAGATGCACGACGCCGGCAACCGTCCCGTCGTCGCCGACGTCCAGGAAATGCCCCGGGGCCCAATCAGCGTCGTAGGACGTGCCCGAACCGCGCAAGCGGTCTTCTTCCGGACCGAGATACGAAATTTCATCGGCCGCACTCGGCGAGCGCAGCCATGCCGGGACGGAATCCGGCAAGGTTTCGACGGCGAGGCGGCTGATCATCATGTGGCCGCGCTCGCCCCAAGCAAAAGCGCTCGCCGGAACGAGCGCAGCAAGCGCCAGTACGAGAAAGAATCGCTTCAACTGAAAAACTCCGTCAGCTCGTCGAGATGCGTGATGCGCCGTGCCGGCGGCAGCGCGCGCAGAATCGTTTCACCATACTGAGTCGATGCTGCGCGGCCGTCGAGCAACGCGACGACACCTGTATCGGTGGTACTGCGTATCAAACGCCCGAAGCCCTGCCGCAGTCGCACGATCGCGGCCGGAATCATGTAGTGTTCGAAGCCGTCGAAACCGCGCGCCTCGAGCGACCGGACCCTGGCCGCCACCATCGGGTCTGCCGGAGAGGGGAACGGCAGGCGGTCGATGATGACGCACGACAACGCGTCGCCCACGACGTCGATGCCTTCCCAGAACGTGCCCGTCGCAAAGAGCACCGCGCTCGGCGTGGTACGGAACCACTGCAAGAGATGCGCGCGCGGCAATTCGCCCTGCAGCTTTACGGGGAAGGGCAACCGCTCGCGCAGGAGCGCGTAGACTTCGCGCAGGCGCGCGTACGACGTGAAGAGGACAAACGCGCGGCCACGGCAACGATCGAGACATTCTTCGACAATCGGTGCTGCTTTGCGCGCAAAATCGGTCGCTTTGGGATTGACCTCGGGTGGCGCGATGTACAATCGCGCCTGCCGCTCGTATTCGAAGGGCGAGGGCGCCACGATTTCTTGCGCGTCGGCGACGCCGAGCGAGCGTTTGAGAAATTCGAAGTCTCCGCTCTCCCCGGTCGAGAGCGTGGCACTGGTCAGCACGACGCTCGCGGTGCGCGCAAACAGCGCCGCCCGCAGGAACTCGGCGACGTCGAAGGGCGCGCTGTTGACCTCGTAGCGGCCGTCGCGTTCGCCGCGCTCCACCCACGCGATCGCCTCGTCGGCCGGGAGCTGCGCGCGATCGATCGCGGCTTGATGCGCGAGAATCGAGCGCATCGCGAGATCGCGGCGGCGCTCGGCCTCGGCATCGATCGCCTGCCCAGAGCTCGCCGAAGGACGTTTCTTCAGCTGCGAGTGCCAGTTGGCGTAGAGCCAGTTCTCGAGCTTGTAGAGCGTGCCGCGGACCGACTCGAGCGCCGGCCAAGCGTCTTCATTGGCGCACAGCGGATAGCGATCGCCCTGCACGCGCGCCAGCGTCGATTCGAGCGCCCGCATCCCCTCGTCGAACTCGCCGTCGAAGCTGACCGGCAGCGTGTAGGTGCGATGCAGCTTGCGCATCATGCGCGCGAGTGTTGCGCGCGAGATCGTCGAGGTGAGCGCGTCGGTCGCCCAGCGTTCGCACTGATGCGCTTCGTCGAGAATCGCGACGTCGTAGGGAGGCAAGAGGCCACCGCCGACGGCGAGATCGAGAAAGAAGAGCGCGTGGTTGACGACGACGAGGTCGGCGTACTTGGCCTCGTCGCGCTTCTTGAAGAACCAGCAGTCGCGGAAGTGTTCGCAGAACTCGCCCGTGCAGTCGTCGGCGTCGGCATCGAGCTGCTCCCATTCCTCCGCCGGTGGGTTGAACGCCAGCTCGGCGCGATCGCCGGTTTGCGTGCGCGCCGCCCACGCCCACGTCTCTTCCATCGTGCGCGACGACGCAATCAGGCGTTCCGCGCGCATACGCTCGTATTTCAGCTTGCAGAGGTAATGGCCGCGCCCTTTGAGCAGCGTGACGCGCAGCGGCGTGCCGAGTGCGCGCTCGACGAGGGGAATGTCTTTGCGCACGAGTTGCTCTTGCAACGCGATCGTGCCGGTGGAGAGGACGATCTTCTTGCCGCTGCGGACCGCGGGAATGAGGTAGGCGAGCGATTTGCCGACGCCGGTACCGGCTTCGACGATCGTGTGCATGCCTTCGAGAATGCCGCGCTCGATCGACTGCGCCATCTGCACTTGACCCGGTCGCGACTCGAAGCCGGGTAGCGCGCGCGCGATCGGCCCGTCCGGTGCGAAGAGCTCCTCGGTGGTGTGGGCGTTCATTTGGCGAGGCGAGTCACGGCCGTTGTTCGGGGGCTTGATACTCGGTTTCGTATTGATCGCCGCTCAGGCTATCGGTCACGACCGGCGCGACGCGACGCGGCGGATAATAGATCGCGAGCGTGAGCAAGAATCCTAGCGCGAGACCGCTGACGTGTGCTTGCCAGGAGATCCCCGGCACAGCGAACGTGATCACGAGGTTGAGAATGAGGATGCCCAAATTGGCGCGCACGAGTTGCATGCCCGGCCGCCCCAGTTTGAACCCGATCGCGAAGAGTGCGCCGAAGAGCCCGAAGATCGCGCCGCTCGCGCCCAGCGTCGGCACGTTCGCATACTCGGGCGAACTCAAGTACACGACACCCAGTCCCGAAACGATCATCGAGACGAGGTAGATCACCGTCATGCGCGCCGATCCGGCGATGGCCTCGATGAAACGTCCGAGATACCACAGCGAGATCATATTGACGGTGATGTGCAGCAAGCCGCCGTGCAAGAACGCCGAGGTGACGAGTCGATACCACTCGTGCTGCAACAGCACGCTGTTTGGGGTCAACGCGCCTACCTCGAGCACGTATTGCACGCCTTGCGTGTCGCTTCCCATGAAGCTCAGCATGCCGCCGCCGCTGGCAAAGACTTCCCAAACGAACGCCAGGACGTTCAATCCGATGAGCGCGCGCGTGATCAATTCGTGTGAACCGTCACGAGAGCGGCGAGCTCGAGCGAGATCGCGTGCTGCTTGCCGTCGATGGCAATCGTAAGCGGGCCGCCGAGCGGCGCTTTCGAGACCAGCGTGATTGCGATGCCGGGTCGGAGCCCGATCTCGGCCAGGTAGCGCAGGATCTCCGGGAACTCTTCGGTGACGCTTTCGACGCGGCCATGCGTGCCCTCCGGAACTTGCGCGAGCGGCTCGCCGTCGCGAACCGGAGCGCTCAAGTCGCTGGGCGGAATCGGCTGGCCGTGCGGGCAGGTCGAGGGTTCGTTCAACAGGTGTAACAAGCGCTCTTCGACTTTGGCGGAGATCGCATGTTCCAGGACGCACGCTTCGTCGTGCACTTGATCCCACGGCATGCCGAGCACGTCGGTGAGAAAACGTTCCGCGATACGGTGTCGGCGTAACACGCGCACGCCGACTGCAAGCCCTTTCTCCGTCAACTTCACTTCGCCACGCGAGATCTGCTGGACGTACCCGTCTTTGGCAAGCTTTTTGAGCATACCCGAGACCGAGGCCGGCGCGACGCCGAGCGCGGAGGCAAGACCCGAGGTCGTGACCCCGGGGCCCTCGTGCTCCAGACGATAGACCGCCTCGAGATACTCCTCGACCGACTCGGTGAAATGGCTATGGCTGTGACCGGACATTGCTTTCGAGCACTTCGCTGCGCAGCGCTGCCTTCGCTGCCGGTTCCAGGAACGACGCATCGGCGGCCTGCGCGATGAAGCGGCGCAGCGTGTCGAGCCCCGCGCGTTGCGCGACGAGGGCATACTCCTGCGAGATCGACGTCCCGAAGATCGCCGGATCGTCGGCGTCGATCGTGACGCGCACCCCGCGCGCATCGAGTTCGTGGAGCGGATGCTCGACATCGCGCGGCACCGCGCCGGTGCGCGCATTCGACGTCGGACAGATTTCCAGCGCGATTTCACGCTCGCGCAGGCAAGCAACGACGGCCGGATCCTCGAGCGCGCGCACCCCGTGCCCGATACGTTCGGCGCCGATGTCGATTGCGGCTCTCACGCTCTGCGCACCGGCTGCTTCGCCGGCGTGCGCAACCGCGTGCAAGCCGTTGGAGCGCGCGTAGGCAAAGACATCGGCGAAACGTTCGGCGGGAAAACGCGCTTCGTCGCCGCCAAGACCAATGCCGATAACCCCTTCGCCGGCGAGCGATGCGGCAAGTCGCGTCGTGCGCATCGCGGATTGCGCGCCGAAATTACGCGTAACGTCGACGATGAGCGAGAACGCCGCGCCCGCCGTACGGGCGGCGCGAAGTTCGGCGATGATATCGCGCATGGTTGCGCGCAGATCGAGCTCGCGATGGAAATACGACCAGACCGACGGCGAGACGAAGAGCTCGCCGTAGACGACGTTTTGCGCCAGCGCATCGGCCACGAATTCGCGCGCGAGCTGCGCGTAGTCGTCGGGCGAGGCAAGCGCCCGGCTCACCGCGGCGAAGATCAGCAAGAACTCCCGAAAGTCCGCGAACGCGTAGACCTGCTCGGGATCGGTGGGCCCGGAAAGGTCGTCGCCGCCTGGCCGGTAGCGGGTTGAGAGCCCGTAGCGCGTGGTTAATTCGACAAATGTCTGCGGCCGCAGGCAGCCTTCGAGATGGCAGTGGAGGTGGATCTTCGGGAGACTCGCGATGGCCGGATCGAGCGCTTCCATGTCTAGGCGAAGTTCGGAAGGAAAGGCGTTCGCCCCGCCGTACTTTCCGCTGTCATCCTGAGCCCTTCGACTCACTTCGCTCGCTCAGGACAGGCGTAGGCGCGTCAGCGCCGAAGCTTGTCATCCTGAGCGTAGGCGCGTCAGCGCCGAAGTCGAAGGACGCATCGCGGGGTGGAGCAGTCCGGTAGCTCGTCGGGCTCATAACCCGAAGGTCGCAAGTTCAAATCTTGCCCCCGCAACCTGTGCAGGTCGGAGAATTGCAAAATTTTCCGACCTGTTTTTATTGGTTCTCCGACCGCTCCGAGATCGCGGCTTTTAACGATGCGGAGTTTCTTTCACTAGAACGCTGCATCCCTGGATTGGTGTATCGCGGACTCGATTTCTTCAGCTTCGGCAGGTTCAATCCACGAAGGCCGAGCTGCTTTAATGTATTGCCAAATTGCTGAGTCGTCGGCGGTGAAGATGCCGTGCCGGACGTTTTGAGAGAAATACGTTATGTACTGACTGTCTAGGAACCGTTGCGCGATCTGTCTTGGAGATGGATAAGTACGATCGGCGTTTAGATCTGGCGCGTTCGCTGTTGCGAGCAAAACATCACAGTCATTCGGGGCCCCCAGGCGTTTGTTGATCGGCCAAACGACATTGAGCAGGCCATCCTCGCCAAGACTTGGGCTTTCACCCGGCGCGCCTTTGCGCGTGGCCTCGCATTTGCCGTTCAGGTGATCGCGAAAATACTCTGACCAAGAAGGCAATAGGTCCGCTGCCGACGGCGATGATCGAGTGATCAGAATTCCCACAGCACCAAAACTCAGCCACTTCGCTTTGTCGGCAAGGCCCTCTGCCATCGCGAGGTGACCTGCTTCTTCGAACAAGTCCTCAGCGGCGCGAATTGACTTACGGCATGGAGCGACTACTGCAGTGCTCGGGGCCGCGCTTTTCGAGAAAACCATCGTGTACGTGTGATTGCGCGATTGTGATAGGCGACCATAGCGCGTATGCACTTGCACCTGCTGCCGAGACTCGAGACATAGGCGCCGACGTCGCCAATCTTCGCGCCCGGCATCGTCCCACAGCAGCGAACCAATAATAAGGATGCCGGCTTTCAATACTGGCATGAAATCCTACGTGCTAGCTAAACAACGCCTGCGCGAACATGCGTGCGTCCGACCTAAGCTGCTCATACTTTTCCCTAATGCCACCTCCGTCGCAACACGCCCTCGGGCCTAAGACACGCCACCTAACGGATTCTGATACATGCTCCCCATGTTCTTGTGCCCAACGGCGCACCAGAGTCCCCGCTCCGGGCGCGGCGTCTGTTCGCGCCAAAACAGCGCCACGCAGCTACCTTGACACATATTAACACTGGTGTTAATATTACGGGACGTGGGGGTTAAACGCACGAGCGATGACTTGGATATCTACGTGGGCTTGGTCCGAAGCTTCGAATGGTTTTGGGCCGCCAGCGATGAGATGCCAGGCCTAGACGCCTTCGAAGCGCTCAGCGCCGACGGCAAGGCTGCGATGATGGCAACGTTCGAGCACTGGGGCGACCTCGAACTTGGGAAGCGCGTATCGGAGACGCGCGTCAACGAAGAACACCCAGACCCAAAGATTCTAGCGGCAAAGGCGGGCAAACATCGATTTGCCATGTTCCACGCGGGCGACAATGCTTGGATAGTGTGCCGCTATTACGAGAAGCGGAAGCAGAAACTCGATAAGGTCGGCAAGACCGCAATCAAGCTAACGATCGAAGACAAAAAAGAATACGAAGAACGCGTAAGCACCGGAGACTATTATGAACGCCACTGAAGCTCGCAAACAGAGGCAGGCTGCAAAACGGAAGTCGCTTTCGACGCGTCTCCGCGAAGACGGGGACATGGCTCGTCGCATCGACACTTACGTAGAAGAATTACGCCTCGAACAACAGTTCATCGACGCCATGCAGGCACAGAATATTACGGGGGCAGAGCTTGCCCGCCGAACCAAGAGCAAACCAGCGGCCATTTCGCGAGACTTGGCTGGCGGGCTGAGTTCAGCCAAGTTGGGACGCGTTCGGCAAATGGCCGCTGCCGTGGGTTATGATGTCGTCACCGTACTCGTTCCTCGCGATCCAAACGAGCGAAGAAAGACCATCGCGAAAGTCTCTCGGGAGCTGGGCCTCGGGAACAAATGAAAAGAGCTTGCGACTTCGACAACGCGACTGATGGCAGCCTGAACTCACATCGGTGACGTCCCGGGATTCGTCGTCGCATGATCGATCGGTACGGCGCAGTGACGTAGTTCTGCGGACGCGGCGAGTCCATGCCGCAGGTAGAGTCGAGGCATGGACACCATCATCGTCCTCCCCTCCTATGCGCGCTGCGTTCTGGTCAGCCTGCTCACTGGCGAGAACGACGAACGCGTCGACGACGGCGATGCGACCGCCGGCAAGGCGCGCACGTTCGCAAGCCTGCATCATGTTCGGTATCCGGTACGAAGGCGGCGACCAGCGCGGCGCGCTGAACCTCACGCGAGCGCGACGCATTCGATCTCGAGGTCGAAATCCAGCGGCCAGTCGCCGACGGGAACGAACGTTCGAGCCGGCGGGTTGCTCGGAAAGAAGCGCGCGTAGACCTCGTTGATCGCGCGATAGTGGTCGCCCGAGGCGTAGACATGGACCATACAGATCTTCTCCAGCGACGATCCCGCCGTTTCCAGGATGTGCGCGAGGTTGCGCAGGGCGCGTTCGGCCTGCTCGTGGATCGGCCCGCGCACGAACTGCCCGGTTGCGGGGTCGATCGGGGGCGTCCCCGAGACGAAGATGAAGCCGTTGGCCCGCACGGCGGCCGAGATCGGCACGCCGCGCGAGCGGCTCACCTCCGAGATGCCGGGGACTTCGATCACCTCGCGCTCCATGAAAATCGTCCTTTCTTCGATCGGCAGCCTTGACACCGCCGGGCGGGCGCTGTTATAAAGCAACAACACCATGCAGCTTTCTCAGGCTCACGCCCACCATCACCATCACGAACTCCCGCGAGTTGCGTGCGATGACTGTTTGACGTAAGCCTGAGTTTCCAACGTTTCAGGAAGAGGTCGCGGTCCGCCCGCGGCCTCTTTATTTTTTTATGATTGATGCACCACCGGTTGTCGTTTTGGTACCGAAGAATCGCGGCCTGGCCGCGATGACGGAGTATGCCCTGCGGTCGTGCGCGCCGCGCGGCGGTTACGAACGGACCTTCGTTCGTGGCGAAGACGTGCCGCTGCTGGCGAGCGAGGTCGCGCGCAGCGGACGGCCGCTCCTTGCGTTCACCGGCGAAGATCTGCTCGAAGAATGGCTCGCCGGCGGCCGCACGCTCGATGCGCGCATCGTGCGGCGCTCGATCCCGTGGAAAGACCCGCGTGCCCGTTACGGCAAGCCCGCGCTCTGCCTCATCGGCCCGCGGGGAACGCCGGTTCCCGATCGCGGTGAGCTGCGCGTCGCGGTCTGCGCAAAGTACGAGAAGCTCGCCCGGCGCTATCTTCGCTCCCTCGAATCCGCGCGGCTGCGCATCGACGTCGTCGCCATCGCCGGTACCGTCGAAGCCGCCATCCTCCACGACATCGCCGGCTTCATGATCGACATCGTCGTCTCCGGAAATACGATCGACGCGCTGGGCCTCGACGTCCGCGAGGTCATCATGAAGAGCGACCTTGCGCTCCTGGAGTCAAACCGATGAGCCTGCGATTCCGGCCCGCGATCCAAGCCCTCGCGAGCTACGACCCACGCGATCTCTCCGACGACGGCATCATGATCCGCTTGCACCGCAACGAGGCCGCGTTGCCGCCTCCCGCCTACGTGCTCGACGCGATCCGCAACGTCGACCCCGAGACGTTGCGCACCTACCCGACCGCGCTGCAACGCGACGTCGCGGCGCTCTTGGCAACGCGCTTCTCCCGTGACGAGACGAGCGTCGTCCTCGGCAACGGCGCCGACGAGATTCTCGCCGCGTGTGCGCGGATCGTGCTCGACCCCGGCGACATCGCACTCTCCATGACCCCGACGTTCGGCATGTACGCCCGCGTCGTTGCTCAGGCAGGTGCGCAACTGCGGCGTGTACCCTACGCGACGCGCTGGCGCTTCGAACCGCTCCCACTGCTCGAAGCGGCCGGCGAGCGCACGAAGCTCGTCTTTCTCGGTCATCCGAACAATCCGACGACGGATCCGTTGCGCGCGGGCGACCTGGCCGTCGTCGCTCGCGCGCTTCCAAACGCCTTGATCCTCGTCGACGAAGTCTACCTCGCCTTCTCCGATCGCTCGCTGGCACGCGAAGCGGCCGCCTTCGACAACGTGGTAATCGCCGGATCGTTCTCGAAGTGCGCCTCCCTTGCCGGTGCGCGCATGGGGTATGCGCTCGCTGCGCCCGCGGTTGCCGCGGCGCTGCGCCGGACACTCGGCCCCTATCCGGTCGGCGCGCTCAGCCTCGTAGCCGCGCAGGCGTATCTGCGCGAGCCCGCGCGGAGTCGCGCCTTCGAGACACAACTCGAGGCACAAGTCGTCCGCAGCCTCGACGCCTTCGAAAGCGCGTTCGCGCCGTTCGCGCGCGAGACCTATCGCGGCCGGGCGAATTTTCTCCTGATCGATTGCGGGCCGCGAGCGTTACCGCTGCGCGACGCCCTCTCGGCGCGCGGTATCGCCGTGCGCGCCTTCGACGATCCGATGCTTGCCGGCATGCTGCGCGTCAGCGCGACGACCGACGACGCGACGGACGCCGTCGTCAGCAGCTTGCGCGCGATCGCAGGCGAGGCCGTCAGCTATGCGTAGCGTCTCCCGATCGCGCCAAACGACCGAGACCAGCGTGCGCGTTGCGCTCGACCTCGACGATCCGGCGACGGTGCGGATCGAGACCGGGATCGCGATGCTCGATCACCTGCTCGCGCAGTTCGCCTTCCACGCGCGCGCCGGGCTCGCGATCGAGGCGCGCTCGCTCGACGCGATTCGTCATCACCTCATCGAAGACGTCGCGATCGTGCTGGGCAGCGCAATCGACGCTGCGCTCGGCGACCGTTCGCGGATCGCGCGCTACGGCGAAGTGACGTTGCCGATGGACGATGCGCTGGTTCGCGTCTGCCTCGATTTCGGCGGCCGCGTCTTTGCGCGCACGGCACTCGACCTTGCCGTCGAGCGGATCGAGGATCTCGAAGCCGTCATGATCCCCCACGTTATCGGCACGCTTGCCGCCAACGCACGCGCTACGATTCACGTCGATCGACTCTCCGGCCTCGATCCTCACCACCTCGCCGAAGCGGCGTTCAAAGCGCTCGGACGTGCCTGCACGCAGGCATGGGCGCCGGATCCGCGTTTCGACGGCGTCGCCTCCACCAAGGGCGTCTTGGGATGACGCCGATCGTCGGCATCATTGCGCTCGGAGCGGCAAACCGCCGCAGCATCGACGCGGCGTTACTGCGCGCCGGCGCGCAAACGCGCTTTGTCGACGAGCCGCGCTCCGTCGCAGCGTGCGATGCGCTGGTGTTGCCCGGGGTCGCCAATTTCGGCTACGTCGCCGATGAACTCGATCGTAGCGCACTGCGCCCCGCGCTGGTCGATGCCGCGCGCAAGGGCACGCCGCTGCTCGGCATTTGCGTCGGCTTTCAGCTGCTGTTCGAGGAGAGCGAGGAGGCGCCACAAGCGCGCGGCCTCGGCTTGTTGCGCGGGAGGGTCCGCCGGTTGCGCACGCCGCGCGTTCCGCACATGGGGTGGAACGAGATCCAGCCGGCGGCGAGCGGTATCGAGCCCGGCTGGGCCTACTTCGCCAATGCGTATGCACCCGACGCCGGCGCGGAGGATGCGATTGCGACGACGGAGGACGGCGACGATCGCTTTGCCGTTGCCGCTGCCCGCGGCAACGTCAGCGGCGTGCAGTTTCATCCCGAACGTAGCGGCGACTACGGAGCGCGGCTGCTGCGATCGTTCGTCGACTCCGCGATCGCGGCGTATGCTCGCTAAGCGCATCACCGCCTGCCTCGACGTTTGCGATGGACGCATCGTGAAGGGCCGCCGCTTCGTGCAGTTACGCGACGCAGGCGACCCGGTGCAACGCGCACTCGCCTATCGTGACGACGGAATCGACGAGATCGTGGTGCTGGATGTTTCGGCGACCCTCGAGTCGCGCTTGGCGAACCTGCGCACGATCGAAAACATCGCCGAATCTCTCGACGTTCCGCTCTGCGCCGGCGGCGGCGTGCGCGAGATCGACGACGTCGAGCGTTTGCTCGACGCCGGCGCCGATAAAGTCGCGATCAACAGTGCGGCCCTCGAACGGCCACACCTGCTGAGCGAGGCCGCGGCACGATTCGGCTCTCAATGCGTCGTGATCTCGATCGATGCGCGCCGCAGCGGCGACGGGTACGCGATCGCGACGCGCAGTGCGCGCCGCGCGCATGCCGTCGATCCCGTGACGTGGGCACGAGATGCCGCGCGCTTGGGTGCCGGCGAAGTGCTCTTGACCTCGATCGACCGCGACGGTAGCCGCGAGGGCTTCGATCTCGAGCTCGTACGCCGTGTGAGCGACGCGGTCGGCGTTCCGGTCATCGCATCGGGCGGCGCTTCGACGCCGCAGAGCTTTGCCGACGTGCTGCTCGCGGGCGCCGACGCGGCGCTCGGCGCTTCGATCTTTCACGAGAACGACGCGCGCGCGCGCGACGTCAAAGCGGTCTGCCGCGAACGCGGCGTGAGGATACGACCGTGATCGTCGCCAGCATCGACCTGCGCGGCGGCAAGGCCGTGCAATTGCGCCAGGGCCGGTATCCCGTCCTCGAGCGCGACGACGTCGTTGCCCTTGCCACGCAGTTCGGCCGGCTCGGAGAGATCGCGGTCATCGATCTCGACGCAGCGTTCGACGAGGGTGAAAATACCGAGCTCATCCTGCAGCTCTGCCGCCTTGCCCGATGTCGCGTCGGGGGCGGTATTCGCGATGCCGAACGAGCGAAGCGCTATCTTCGCGGCGGCGCGAGCTCGGTCATCATCGGGACCGCTGCGAGCCCCGAGGTTCTCGCGCAACTGCCGCGCGAGCGGGTGCTGGTCGCGCTTGACGCCCGCGCCGGCATCGTCGCCGAGCGTGGATGGCGCGGTACGACCGGCGAAACGCCGTTCGAGCGCGCGCAACGCCTGCAGCACTACTGCGCCGGATTTCTCTACACCGATATCGAGCGCGAAGGCATGCAGGGCGGCATCGATCTTGCAACCGCCAAACGCTTACGCGAACAGGTCGAAGGGACGCTCACCCTCGCGGGCGGCGTTACGACCTGCGATGAGATTGCGGCCCTAGACCGTCTGGGCATCGACGCGCAGGTCGGCATGGCGCTGTACACGGGCCGCCTCGACGCCGTCGAAGCGGTTATTGCAACGATCGACTTCGCGCGCGGCGGCGGACTGGTTCCGACCATCGTCTGCGATGCCGGCGATGGCAGCGTGCGCATGCTGGCGTATTCGAATCCGCAGTCATTGCGCGCGGCGTTGCGCGAAGGTATCGGCGCTTACTGGAGCCGGCGCCGCAACGAGCTCTGGCGCAAGGGCGCGACGTCGGGCGCGACGCAGCGGCTGGTACGCATGGAAGTCGATTGCGACCGCGATGCGCTGACGTTTTACGTCGAGCAAACTGGTGGAACGTGTCACACGGGAGCGGAACGTTGCTTCGGGCCGGCCACCTTCTCATGGAGTACGCTCCTCGCGCGCATCGAAAGCCGCGCGAACAACGGCGACACCCGCTCGTATACGCGCCGCTTGCTCGCGGATCGGGAACTTCTGCGCGCAAAGCTTTTGGAGGAAGCGGACGAGGTCGCCGATGCGGTGAGCCGTGACGAGGTCGCGTGGGAATGTGCCGACTTGCTCTATTTCATGTCCGTGCGGATGCAGCAGGCCGGCATCGGCATCGACGACATCATGGCGCAGTTGGCGGCGCGCGCGGTATGATCGAACGCTCGGTCAATGAGGTGCTGGCGCAGCATGATGCCCGCGCCCAGGTCGACGTTGGGCCGATCGTTGAAGCGGTGCGCGCGCGCGGTGACGGCGCCGTCGCGGAGTACGCGCGCCGCTTCGGCGATCCGCCACCCCGTCGCGTCGAACGCTCGGAGATCGAAGCCGCCTACCATGACACCGACGAACGCCTGCGCGACGCGCTCGTCAACGCCGCAGACCGCATCGAACGCTTCGCTCGCACGCAACGCAGTGCGATCAGCGAGGTCACCGTCCGTGACGCCACGCTCGAGCTCGGGCACACGATCGTCCCGCTGGAACGCGTCGGCATCTACGTCCCCGCGGGCCGCCATCCGCTCCCGTCATCGCTGCTCATGGGCGCGATTCCCGCGCGCGTAGCCGGCGTTCGCGAGCGGGTCGTCTGTACGCCGCGTGCAGCACGGCAGGTGCTCGCAGCAGCCTTCGTTGCCGGTGTCGACCGCGTCTTCGAGGTGGGTGGAGCACAAGCCATTGCCGCCCTCGCGTACGGGACGCAGACGATCCCGCGCGTCGATCTCATCGTCGGGCCGGGAAACGCGTACGTGACGGCGGCAAAGCGGGCGGTGTTCGGTGCGTGCGGCATCGACGCGCTCGCCGGTCCCTCCGAGATCGCGATCGTCGCCTCGAACGATGCCGACGCCGATTTCGTAGCAGCCGACCTGCTCGCGCAAGCAGAGCACGACGACGATGCGCGCGCGCTCCTCGTTACCGACGACCCGGCGTTTGCGCAGCTGGTGCAGATACGTATCGCGGAGCGCCTGACGACGCTTTCGACCCGCGACACGGTGGAGCGTTCGTTTTCACGTCGCGGTGGTTACGTCGTACTCGCGCTGGAGGACGCGGCAGCGTTCTGCAATCGCCTCGCCCCCGAACATCTTTCGCTGCAAGGCCGCCGCGCGCAACGCTTGGCGGAAGATTGCACGAACTACGGCACGTTGTTTCTCGGCAACGAAGCGGCCGAAGTCTTCGGAGACTACGGGAGCGGCCCGAACCACATCTTGCCGACCAGCGGTACGGCCCGTTTTTCGTCGGGATTGTCGGTGATGAACTTCCTTACGCTGCGCACGTTCGAACGATCGCTGGGAAAGGCCGATCGCCGCATCGTCAACGATGCGGCGATCCTTGCAGAGGCGGAAGGGCTCTTTGCCCACCGCGATGCCGCGCTTGCTCGCGGCTAGTTCGGACGCTCCGAGGGACGCGGATGCGGCGCTGCGTGTGCGGGCGCAGCGTGTGCAGGCGCTGCGTGTGCGGGCGCTGCGTGTGCAGCATGCACGGGCGCGGGCCGGTTGTAGGCGTGCACCTGCGGTTGCGGATGATATGCCGGTGCGGCGTGATGGACCGGTGCAGCGTGACGGACCTGCGCCGCGTGATGGACCGGCGCGGTATGTTGCACCGGCGCTGCGTGATGGACCGGCGCGGCGTGTTGTGCCGGAGCCGCGTGATGGACCGGCGCGGCGTGTTGCGCCGGCGCCGCGTGATGGACCGGCGCGGCGTGTTGCGCCGGCGCCGCGTGCGTCACGGTTGACGCATGATACGCAGGCAGTGAACGCGTCGAGGTGAACGGTCGCCGAGCGGCTGCGACGTTGGATGCGATATGCCCGTGGTTGGTGTTATAGCGATAGACGGGATCTTGCTTTGCCAAGTTTGCGTGCTGCGTTTGAACCGAGGTCATCCCGAAGCGGCGCTGCGCGTAGGCATGCTGTTGAGCCGCCGTCGCGCGAGCCTGCACCCCGTGCGGTCCGCCGTTGTAAGCCACGACGCCTCCGCGCCACGCATGGTACTGTCCCGGATCACGGTAGACGTAGCGGTTCACGACGGTGACGTTCGTCACGTTCGTCACCGCGGAATTATAGTAGAAACGCGAACCGTTCCAACGGCCGCCGTAGTATCCGTTGCCGTAGTAGCCGTAACCGTAGTTGATCCCACCGTAGAATCCAACGGACGGTCCCCAGTAGCCGGGAACCCAGTTGTACATTCCGGCAGTAAAGGCCCAGTAGCCCGGCGTCCAGTACAGCCCGACCGCAGGCCCCTGCACCCACGTGCCCGGAACCCAGTACCATCCGTCGACCGGATCCCACGCCCAGTAGCCGGGCTGCCAAATCCAGTTTATTCCCGGGGGCGGCGGCTGGACGTAATACGGAATCGCCGGCGGCCCGATCGCGACCGAAATGCCGAGCGAGACTTGCGCACCGGCCGGCGCCGCAACCGTTCCGAAGATCACCGAGCAGGCGATCGCCGCCGTTGCGATGAGTTTGATGAAGCGTGCCATTGTTTGTCTCCTGTGAGTTCCTTCTATACCCGTTAACGAGTCCAGCACACATGGGCATCCCAAACTCACCAGAGTCTCATTCCAGTCCCCCGTAGAAGCAGCGCGCGCACATCGGCGAGTATTCGACCCGGCCCTCGACGGCAATCTGATCGCCGGAAAAGATTCGTCGGCCATCGACGAAGCGCGGGTTCATCGTCGCTTTGCGGCCGCACGAACAGATATTCTTGAGTTCCTCCAGGCTGTCTGCGAGCGTAAGCAAGTAGGCGGAACCCGGAAAGGGTTCACCTCGAAAATCGCTCCGGATACCGTAGCAAATAATGGGTACATCGAGCAGATGGGCGGCACGGTGAAGCTGCCGAACTTGCTCGGCGGTGAGGAACTGCGCTTCATCGACGAGCACGCATGAAACGCCGGAGAGCTGCCGGATCGCGCTAAGAAAATCGAGAGTCTCATCGAAGGTTAATGCACCTCGTCGTGGACCGATGCGAGATGTAATGACACCGGCTCCGAAGCGATCGTCGATAGCCGAAGTAAAAAGCGCAACCGAGCGGCCGTGTTCTTCGTAGTTATGCGCGACTTGAATCAGCGCCGTTGATTTACCGGCGTTCATCGCCGAATACCGAAAGTAGAGTTTAGCCATTTGTAGGGGGAATTATGGAAAGCAAGCGTGCGCTCCGCCCATTTCTCGTAATTACCGTCATCGCCGTCTTCGCTGCATGCAGCGGCGGCGGCGGGTCGACGGTTCCCTCCGCGGGAATGGGCGGCTCGTCGGGCGGGACATCCTCGCAATCGATGACGGCCAAAGAGCAAAGCGTCGCCGGCTCTGCGCTTAGCGTCGGCGGCAGTAGCCTCGACGTCGATCAATTCGGCGCATCCGGCAGCGTGACGATTTCGGCCATCGCGCGCGCGATCGCTTCGCGAAGCGGACCCGTCCCCGCGCAGTCGTCGCCGGGAAGCTGCCAAGACGGCGTCGAGTTCTCACAGTCGAGCTCGGGGAGCGGACAATACACGGAGACGATCGAGTTCTTCTATGATTCAGCCTGCACGCAACCGCGGAAACTGATCACGCTGAACATTTCGTTCAATTCGAGCACCGGAACGATCGCCGGAACCGAGGAGCTCTGGGATCAGAGCGGCAACGTGGTCGACTACAAGACCGACAACGGCACATTCGATTTCTCGGGACGGCAGGTCACCCAAATTTCGATGGAACGGAGCGTTGCTGACGCACCGAGCGCAACACCGTTCGCACAAAACGGCTTTACCTGCATCTTTGATAGCGGTAGCGCGATCGACTGCGGCGACGGTATCGTGGCGACGATCGGCGACTCCGCGATCGATCCGCACATCTACGCGACGATGACACCCGCGCCGGGCACGAGCCCGAGTGCGTCGCCGGCCGCAAGCAGCTCGCCTACCGCGTCGCCGACGCCGTACGAGATCGGCTTCACCGGAACGGTCACGGGATCGCAGTCGAGCCCCTCGCCGAGTCCGTCGCCGAGCGCCTCGCCCAGCAGCGGACCGAGCTGGGGCTGGAATCCGCAGAGCTTCCAACTGCAGTT
>DATJRM010000035.1:0-5786 GCA_035504755.1 Candidatus Acidiferrales bacterium | reverse complement strand
CCGGCGTCGCCGGCGTCGTCGCGGAGGCGGTGGCGCAGCGCCGGGCGGCGTCCCGCAGCACGATGGTTTGACCGGTTCGCTGCCGATGAGTCCGACGGTTCCAGACCGCCACGTGTTTCGCGTCGACGGACGCGGCTCGGCGCAGCCGACCGGCATGACCGCACCCCGTGAACCGTCACGTGCGATTGCACCGCTGCGCAAAGCCACGCCGCCGGCGGTCGACGCGCCGCCGCCGCACCTCACGCTACCAGCCGAAGAGCTCAGTCACGCGAAGCCCACGCGTCGCCGTCGCACGCGCACCAGCGCCGTCCCGGCCGAGCTCGAAACGACGGTGATGCAGGCACTTCCGGCGCCGGTCGACGAGAAGCCCAAGCGTACGCGCAAGAAGGCCGCCGATGCGGTCGCGGTTACCACCGACGGTGAAGCCGCTGCGCCCAAGAAAAACGCGAGCGGCGTGAAGAAAACGTCGACGCGCAAGAAGGCGTCGACGTCTACGAGTACCCGAAAGAAGAAGACGAGCTAGGCACTTGTCGTCCCTCGACTACGCTTCGCTACGCTCGGGATGACAAGGGCTGGTTAGTTGCTTGCCGTTCCGTTGATTGCGCTGAGGTGGGCTACGCGGTCGTCAACGTACTGCATCGCGCGCCGCAGCTGCGGATCGGTCTTCGGATCGCCGAAGCGCGCGGTGCGCGGCTCTGCGATCACGATATCGGGATCGATGCCCAGATGATTGATGTCGCGATTGTGCGGCGTGAGGTAGCGCGCGGTCGTGATTTTCACCGCCGAACCGTCGGGCAGCGGATAGATCGTTTGCACGACGCCTTTGCCGAACGTTTTCGTGCCGATCAACGTGCCGACGCCGGAGTCTTGAATCGCTCCTGACGTAATTTCCGACGCTGATGCGGTGAATTGATTCACGAGCACCGCAAGTGGTACCGGCGGCGAGATCGCCGTGTCGCTTGCCTCGAGCGTCGTGATGTTCGAGCCGCGCGATTCGACGGAGACGATCGGTCCCGCCGAGATGAACTTCGAGCTGACACCGACGGCTGCGTTAAGATAACCGCCGCCATTGTTGCGCAGGTCGAGAATGTACGCGCGCGCGCCTTTCTTCTGCAAGCGATCCAGCGCCGCCGTCAGTTCGGTGGTCGTATCGCGGCCGAAAACCGTAAGCGCGATGTAGCCGATGTTATTCGGCAGCATCTTATCGAACACGCTGAGCTGGTGAATCTTGGCCCGCGTGATCGTCAACGGCGGCAGCGTCTTGCCGTTGCGCAGCAACGTGATCGAAACCTTGGTGCCCTCTTTGCCGCGCAGGTGCGCGCTGGCGCGGTCGATCGACCAGTCCTTGGTCGAGTGTCCGTCGATCGCGGTGATCAGATCGTCCTGCTGCACGCCGAGTTTATCGGCCGGCCCATCAGGTACGACGTCGCTGACCGCGATATAGTGGGTCGCATCGTCCTCTTGAATGACGATCCCGGTGCCGCCGAAATCCGAACCGTCAAGCCCGGTGTTGAGCTCCGCGTAGTCTTTCGGATCCAAGAAAACGGTGTAGCGGTCGTGCACCGAGTTGAGCATGCCGGCAATAGCGGAGTAGGTCAGATCGGTCGCCGACATGCGCTTGCCGGCTGCGCGCTGCGCGTCTTCCACGTCAAGCTCGATCGCGCGCACGTTGGCATCGTCGCCGGTGGCGTGAAGTGGCGGAATCTTCGCGGTAACGTGTTGCTTGCCCAGCGCATTGACGAGCCCGGCGTGCGCGCCGTCGAGCACTTGCTGCGGGTCGACCTTCTTGTAGAACTCGCTGGTCAAGTCGTGATAGCTGGTTGAGATTTCGTTGGCTTGCGCGGCGGTGATCGTCGGCTGCGTCGCAGCCAACGCTACCGCGTGCACGACCAAACCGGCGGCAATGCCGCCCGCGAGGACAAGAGAGAGAAGGCGCTTCATGGTGACCGATCTATCTGAGGAGCTGTGTAAGTTGAGTTTCGGCAGCGGCGAGCTGCTTGTCGCTGGGACTGTCGAGCGGCACGTCGTCGCCTTGCGAGACGATAACGTCGGGGGTAATGCCTTTGTGTTGGATCTCCCGCCCAAGCGGCGTGAGATACCGCTGGGTCGTGATCTTCAACGCCCCCCCGTCGGGCATGTCGTAGATACTTTGGATGACACCCTTCCCGAAGGTTTTCGTACCTACGATCTTTGCTAGGTGGTAATCCTGTAACGCACCGGCCGTAATCTCAGATGCGCTCGCCGTGTAGCGGTTGACCAGGACGACGAGCGGTTGCCCGCCGATCGCGTCGCCCAAGGCCTCTTCGACCTGGCGATGGCCCTCGCGATCGATCGTCGAGACGATCGTGCCCTGGGGAATGAAGAGGCTGGAGATCTTGATTGCGGCTTCGACCAGGCCGCCGCCATTATAGCGCAGGTCGAGAATGTAGCCCTTTGCGTTGTGGGCCTTGCCGTAGAGCAGCGCGTTCTTCACTTCGTCGGCCGAGGTCACGCCGAAGTCGGTAAGCCGGATGTACTCGTAGCCGTCCTTCTCCATGTGCTTGGAGACGCTCGGGACGTGAATGATCGCGCGCGTGATGTTCCAGTGCCGTTCGCCGGTCTTCTTGTACGGATGCGTGGTCAGCGCGACGTGTGAGCCGGATTCGCCGCGAATCCAACGCTCGACCACGTCGATCGGGATGCCGTGCACGCTGTGGCCGTCGACCGTATCGACGACCTCGCCCGGCTTCATGCCGGCCAGGGCCGCCGGCGCGCCGTCGATCGGCTGCAGCACGACTTCGCCGTCTTTGAGCTGGTAAATATAGACGCCGATACCGCCGAAATCGCCGCCGTTGAGCGACTCTTGCAGACTTTGAATCTCTTTGGGTGTGAGGTAGACCGTGTACGGATCGTCGACTGAGTTCATGACCCCGCTCAGCGCGGCTTCGGTCAGGCCGGTGGTCGCGTCTGAGCCCAGGCGCTTGCCGTACGTGCGTTCGGCATACGCGACGACCGTTGCCATGCGCTGCGCGTCTTCGTCGGGATCGCCGCTGGCGATCTCGTCGGGCAGCGACGGGTGCGCGATATGGTTAGTCTGCAGATACTTGGTCAGCGCTTGCGATTCGCCGCGGAACGGCGTTTGCGGATCGAACGGTTTGTAGTACTGGGTTTGTAGATCGGTGAGCTCTTTTTCGAAAAGCTCGGCCGGCGGAATGTTCGCCGCGCCGCCCTGCATCGAGGTACCCGCATCGCCGACGCTTACCGTGAGCGGCGCGGGCTGCGAGGCTTCGACGCCGCGCAGCCAAAGCGAAAGCGCGCCGACGAGCGCGACGACGAGAACCACGAGCACCGCCATCAGCGCCCTGAATTTACCGGCCATGGGATCGATCATACCCGTCTACCTTAACGACGGGCGAGGCACATTCCGTTTCTTTACGGCGAGCGCAGTCGCGGCGCGGGATCGACCGGCTTGCCGTTCACGCGAATCTCGAAGTGCACGTGCGGCCCGGTACACTCCCCGGTACAACCGACCGCTCCGATCGCTTGCCCTTGCTTGACTTGCTGCCCGGCCGAAACGTAGAACGCCGAGAGGTGCCCGTAGCCGGTGGAATAGCCGCCGCCGTCATCGATTAAAATGTAGTTGCCGTAGCCGCCGTACCACTGTGCCATGATGACGGTCCCGCCCGCCGATGCGGTGATGGTCGTCCCCGTCGGCGCCGCAATGTCGAGCCCTTGGTGAAACTCCGGCGCGCCGCCGAACGGATTGGAACGCCAGCCGAAGGGCGAGGTGATCGTGCCGGAGACCGGCCACGCGAACGCGCCCGGCGCGCTGGTCTGCACTTCGTTTCCGACGATGCCCTCGGCTTTGCGCTGCGCTGCGAGTGCGCGCGCACGCTCCTGAATGAGCGACTCGAGCTGCGCCTCCTCGGCAGCCGAGAGATCTTCCATCTCGGCGACTTCGCTTGCGACGTGCCGGCGCTGATTATCGGCGACCGCGACGAGATTACGGCGTTCGTCGGCCAAAGCATCGAGCTGATTGCGCGCGCGCTGCTGATCCTGTGCTTCGCCGTTCAACTCGAGCTGGGTTCGCTGGAGCTCCTCCTGAATGGCCGCAACGTGCTCGGCCGCGGCGCGGCGCTCGCGCACGGCGTCCTCGTTGGCGCTGATCAGCAGATGCAGATCTTCCCAACGTTCGACGAACTCCGTGAACGATCGCGCCGAAAGGAGGACCGAGAGATAGTTGAGGTTGCCGTTCTCATAGATCTCGACCAGGCGTTGACGCAGGACTTGATCGTGAAGTTTGAACGACTGCTCGGCTGCGCGTAGTTGTACGCCGTTCCAGTCGGCCTTGCGCTGCGTCGAATGCTGCGCGGCGTTGAGTTGGTCGAGCTGCGCGCTGACCTGACCGATCGCGGTGTTGGTTTCGTTGAGCTGTGACTGGAGGCCCTGCACCTTCACCGTCGCGGCGTTGAGTTGCGCGCGCTTGGCGTGCAGCCGAGCTTGAATCGCGGCGGCCTTCTGGCGCTGCGCTTCGATGCGCTGCTGCAGCGTGGGGGTTTTGGCGGCCGCAGCGACCGGAACGGCGCCGATCAACAGCACGCAAAGTATCGATCGGAACTTCACTGGCGTCGCTTGTCCTTTACGTAGACGGAGCCGGCGATGGATTTCGCGTAGCGCTTGAGCTCGGCCGCGGCTTCACCGACCTGCGCGTAGTTGCTGAGTTGTCCGCGATCGTTGCTCACGATTGCCATCGAGAGCGTAATGATCGGAAAGCGATTGAGCGCGCCGCGGCGATCGCGGGTCTCGATATATCCGGCCCGCAAATCCTTGGCGGAGTAGAGGTTGCGGATGTCGCGATCGAATTCGGCGATGACTTCCTTTGCGATCTCCTCGGCGCGTTCGTTCTGCGTGACCACGATGAAATCGTCACCGCCGATATGCCCGACGAAGTCATTCGCCGTACCCCGGCGGCGCACGGCATCGACCGTCACCCGCGCGAGTAGCTGAATTGCCTCGTCGCCGTGCGTAAAGCCGTAGACGTCGTTGAAGGCTTTGAAGTTGTCGAGATCGAGGTAGATGACCGCGAACGATTCGCCGCCGTCGATGCGCCGGCGCAGTTCGGCTTCGATCGCCAAATTGCCGGGCAGACGAGTCAGCGGCGAGAGCGACGAGTCGACCTCGACCCGGCGAATCTTGGCGCGCACGCGCGCGAGCAGCTCTTGCGGGCCGAAGGGCTTGGTAATGTAGTCGTCCGCACCGGCTTCGAATCCGCGGAGCTTGTCCTCGGTCTCGCCCTTCGCGGTGAGAATGATGATCGGGACGTTGGCTATCGACGGATTCTGATGGTTGCGAATCCGCTTTGCGACCTCGTACCCGTCCATGTACGGCATCATCAAATCGAGCAGAACGATGTCGGGCTGCAGGTTCTCGATCGTCGAGAGCGCCTCGGCTCCGTCGGACGCGGTCTCCACGGCGAAGCCCGCCAGCTCGAGATTGGTTGAGATGATCTTACGCAAGTTACGGTCGTCATCGACCACGAGCACGCGGTGCCCCGCGCCTTGCGCGAGGTCTTTCATGAACCGCTCCGCGCGCTCGGCGACGGCAAGGACATCGTGAACGTGCTGCCGCCGTGTGGAACGCTTTCGACGCTCACGGTGCCGCCGTGGGCCTGCACGATTTCGCGCGCGATCGTGAGGCCGAGGCCGCTTCCGCCGGTCGCCGCGGTGAGGTTGCGCTCCACGCGATAGAAGCGCTCGAAGATGTACGGCAGATGTTCCTCGCCGATTCCAATGCCCGTGTCGCAGATC
>DATJRM010000034.1:0-7200 GCA_035504755.1 Candidatus Acidiferrales bacterium | reverse complement strand
CGGGATGACAGAGCGGAGGCTGCGACGAAGCGCGCCCCATGCGTCCGGCCGTCTATCTCTTCGGATTGGCTGCGATCGGGACCGGGATCGTCGACCTCGTCTGGGGCGCGTTCGATACCGATCATCAGCCCTTGCAGGCCTGGGGCGATCACGTTCCCGGCAGTCATCTTTTTGCGTACATCGTTGGTGTGCTGCTCGTCGCCGGCGGCGTTGCCGTATTCAGCGAGCGCTCACGGCGATTCGGTGCGAGCGTGCTCGCCGTCATCTATCTCGTCTTTGCAATCTTCTGGTTGCCGCGCTTGTATACGGCGCCGCACTTTCTCGGACAGTATCCACGCGTCTACATCGGCGTTTTGGCGGGCATCTGTTCGAATATCATCGTTGTGTGCGCGGCCATGATCGTGAGCGGGTCGGCGACCACTGCCACACGGTGGATCTTCGGGTTGTGCACGATCATCTTCGGCTTGCAGCACTGGACGAATCTCAACGGACCTAACAATATCGAGATGGTTCCGGCGTGGATGCCGTTCGGGCAGATCTTTTGGGTGGGCTTGACCGGGACCGCGTTCATTCTGGCCGGCATCGCAATCCTCATCAGGATCGCCGACGTGCTCGCCGCACGCCTGCTTGCACTGATGTTCTTCGTCTTCAGCGTGGTGACGCTGATTCCGGGATTGATCGCCTTCCCGAGAGAGGAGGTGAACTGGGGCGGCAACATCTACGAATTCATCGCCGTCGCGTCCGCGTGGATCCTCGCTGATTGGCTCGTTGCACGGCGGGAACATATGCAGCAATGATCGTTTTGGCAGCCGCGCTGCTGGCGCTGGGCCCACCGGTCGTGGCGACGAGCTGCACCGGCGGTGTGACAAGCATCGAACTGACGGAGCATGCATCGTATACCGCAACCTTCCGCAACACCGCGAACGTTGCCGCCGACGACATTCACGTCGCGATCCCGTACGGGCGGCGGCGCGTGGCGAACTTCGACGTGAAGCAGACCTTCCCGCCGGATGCGTCGGTCGCCGTACACATGCAAAAATACCTGGCGGGCGGACTCTACGCATACTCGACGACGCAGAATGCGTGCAAGGTCGAGTACGTACACTTCATCGACGGCACGATCTGGGGCAATCCGTCCTTCGCCCTTCGACAGGCTCAGGATGACAGAGAGCTCAGGATGACAGGGAGCTCAGGGTAAGAGGGAGCGTTGTCATCCTGAGCTTGTCGAAGGAGGCGCATCGTACCGTGGATGGGTCCTTCGACTTCGGCGCTACGCGCCTACGCTCAGGATGACAGAAAGCTCAGCCCTTCGACAAGCTCGGGGTGACAGAGAGCTCAGGGTGACAGAGGCCCTTCGACAAGCTCAGGGTGACAAGATACGGAGCGTTCCTAGACGGTCACGAGGTCGGTGAGCTTGTCGAGTCCTTGATCCATCGCCGCGATGCGGCTCTCGACGCCGCTAAGGCCGTAACGCGCGGCAATGTCGGCCATCGGCACGTAGGCGACGTTGACCGCGTCGCCGTCTTGCCACACCAAGAGTTTTAACGGCAGTTCCAGTGCGACGAGCGGAAACGCATCCATCAAGTGCGTGCCGCCGGCGGGGTTGCCGAAGACGATCAACGCCGTCGGCCGTAACGTCAAACCGGCGCCGGCGGCGGCCGCAGCTTGATCGATGGTGGTGAAGATCGTGTTCCCCGCGGCCGTGATGGCGTCGCGGAGTTTTGTCAGCGTCTCCGCGTAGGAATAGCGGCTGCGTTTCGTAACGGCGCTCACCTAACGTCCCTTCGTGAAGGTCGGTTTGCCACCATTCGCGCGAAGATGTCGCCACGTCGTTTCCCCCTTCGACAAGCTCAGGGTGACACGTGGGGCTCCCCCTTCGACAGGCTCAGGGTGACAGGTGGCAGGCTCAGGGTGACAGGTGGGGCTCAGCCCTTCGACAAGCTCAGGGTGACAGGTGGGCTCACGGTGACAGAACGCTCGGGGTGACAACGGCGCCTAGCAATGCGTGCAGCTTATCGCCCTCGGCGAGGAAGGCGTCGTGGCCGTGGGTGCTGTCGAGTTCCAGATAACGCGCGTGCAGACGTTTCGCGGCGGCGCGAATCTCTCGCGGGCGGAAGAGCCAATCCGACGAGATGCCGACAAACGTGATGTCGACGCCGGGCGGTGCGTCGCGATCGCGGACGTCGAAGCTGTCCATCAGGTGCGTGCGTGCGACGTAGGTGTGCGGATCCATCCGCGCGACGAGTTTGCGGCCCTGATGATCGAGATAGCCCTCGACGTCGAAGCGCCGCTGCCCGTTGCGATCGGGCTCACGCTCGTGGCGTTCGGCGAGCAGATCGTCGCTTTTATACGTGAGCATCGCGATCTGGCGGGCGAGCGCGAGGCCGTGGACCGGATCGAGTGCGATCGCTTCGCGCTGGACGTGATTGAGCGCGATACCCATCGCGGTATGGTGATCGCTTGCGCCGATGACGATTGCCTGATCGATGCGCTCGGGCGCATCGAGCGCCCACTGCAGCGCTTGCATTCCGCCGAGCGAACCGCCGATGACGAGACGCGCGTGCTTGATGCCGAGCTCATCGAGCCGGCGGCGCTGCTCGCGCACAACGCCGGCCAGCGTGCGTTCGTCGCCCATCGCTAAGCCGATGACGCACCACGTACGCGTGTCGAAGAGGCCGCCCGGGCCGACGATCTGCGGCCACCACTCCGCGACGGCGCTCGTGCCGGTGAGCGCATGCGCCACCAGCACGACGTTGTCGCCGCTCGCGGAGGGTGTCCCGTAGACGGTAGTATCCACCCTGCGACTAGCTCAGGATGACAGGGTGAGGGCTTGGTCGAGGTCGGCGATGATGTCGCGTTTGTCTTCGATGCCGACCGACAAACGAATCGTCGATTCGTCGACGCCGCTCTGCAAGCGCTCTTCCGGCGTGAGCTGCTGATGCGTGGTGCTGGCCGGGTGAATCACCAGCGACTTCGCATCGCCGACGTTGGCGAGCAGCGAGAAGAGCTTCAGGCGATCGATGACCTGTTTCGCGCGTGCGGCGTCACCCTTGACGCGGAACGTGAGGATCGCACCGCCGCCGTAGGGCAGATATTTGTCCGATCGCGGATAGGCCACCGACTCCACCTGCGGATGCTTTTCGAGGAAGGCCACCACCGCCTGCGCGTTGGCGGTGTGGCGCTCGATGCGAAGGCCGAGCGTCTCGAGCCCTTGCAGCAAGAGCCAGGCATTGAACGGCGAGAGCGCCGCGCCGACGTCGCGCAAGAGCTGCACGCGCGCCTTCAATATATAGGCGATGTTGCCGAAGACCGGCGCGTACTGCAAGCCGTGGTACGACGGATCGGGATCGACGAACTCTTTGAAGCGCGGATTGTTGCCCCAATCGAACTTCCCGCCGTCGACGATCACGCCGCCGATTGCCGTGCCGTGGCCGCCGATGAACTTCGTCGCCGAGTGCACGATGACGTCGGCGCCGAAGTCGATCGGGCGCAGCAGGTACGGTGTGGCGAGCGTGTTGTCGACGACGAGCGGCAGGCCGTTGCGATGCGCGAGGTTCGCGTAGGCCTCGACGTCGAGCACGTCGATCTTCGGATTGCCGATCGTCTCGGCGAAGATCGCTTTGGTGTTGGGTTTGATCGCGGCTTCGACCGCGGCCGGATCGTTGAAGTCGACGAGCGAGACCTCGATGCCGAAGCGTTTGAGCGTATGGGCGAAGGCGTTGTAGGTGCCGCCGTAGAGCGAGGCCGAGCTGACGACGTGATCGCCGCTGCGCGCGAGGTTGAGAATCGCGTAGACGACCGCGGCTTGACCGCTCGCGACCGCGAGCGCCGCGGCGCCGCCTTCGAGCGCAGCGACGCGCTGCTCGAAGACGTCGGTCGTCGGATTCATGATCCGCGTGTAGATGTTGCCGAACTCTTCGAGCGCGAAGAGTTTGCCGGCGTGTTCGGTGTTGTCGAAGAGATACGAGGTGGTTTGATAGATCGGAACGGCGCGCGCTTTGGTGGCGGGATCGCCGTTATGCCCGCCGTGGATGGCAATCGTGTCGAAATACGGTGTCGATCGATCGAGCGTGGTACTCACGAGTAGTCATAGTCCTATTCCCCATCATGACAGCGCAGTTTCTACCTGCGAGATGGGAGCTTCGAGGAGATGATCGTCCCACAGCGGATAGCGTGGGAGTTCTGGATGGCGCGGCAGATGCGCAAAGAGCGAATCGATCTCGAGCGCCGGCTCGAGCGCGGGATAGTGTACCGCGCGCTGATTCGCGATGTCGCGCAGGGCGGTGACGACGTCGCCGAGCACCGCCGACGCCGTCGGAAAACCACCCGCACCGGTGCCGGCGAGGAGCAGCGCTCCGGCGTCGCGCGAGACGACGCGCACGACGTTTTGCGGTCCGCTTGCTTGCGCGAACGGATGCGATTCGGGCACGAGCACCGGCGCAACCTCGCCGCTCGCGGCGTGGCCGTTGCGCACGGCAGCCGCGACGAGACGGATGCGATAGCCGAGCATCTGCGCGCGCGCGACGTCGCGTTTGGTGACGCTCGTGATGCCGCTGCGGCGCAGCCGCGGCGAGATCACCGCCATCTGAAACGCGAGCTGCATGAGGAGCGCGAGTTTGTGCGTGGCGTCGAGGCCCTCGACGTCGGCCGAGGGATCGACTTCGGCAAAGCCGAGTTCTTGCGCGCGCGCGAGCGCGACGTCGTACTCTTCACCGGACTCCATCTGCGAGAGAATATAGGTGCACGTGCCGTTCACGACGCCGCCGAAGGCTTGGATGCGATCGCCGGCGAGCGCGTCGTCGAGCACGCGTATCACCGGAATCGCGCCGCAGGCGGCGGCCTCGTAGCGCAGGCGCGCGCCGCGCGAGTGCGCGAGCGCGAAGAGGCGCGGGCCTTGCGTGGCGATGAGATCTTTGTTGGCGGTGACGACGGTGCGGCCGCGTTCGAGCGCGTATTCGAGCAGCTCGGAGGCGATCTGCGTGCCGCCGATGCATTCGATGATCAGATCGACGCGCGGATCGTCGATGACGGCGCGGGCGTTGGTGGTGAAGAGGCGCGGATCGATCGCGTCCGGGCGCTTCTTGGAAGGATTGTGGATCGCGATCGCTTGCAGCTCGTAGCGCACGCCGGCGCGCCGCTCGAGCGCATCGCGCCCGGAAAGCAGGCGCTGCGCGACCGACGCGCCCACCGTTCCACATCCGAGCAATCCGATTCCGATTTTACAGTCCATGATCTCCCTGTAGCCTCCGAGAAAAGAACGACGCCCCCGTCGTATCGGCGGAGGCGTCGCTTGGGTGTTTCTCGCTTTTCGAGCTACACGTAACTCCCAATGACCGTCCCCGCCTTATGCGTCCGCATAATGCACATCGAACAGGTCATCATGGAGGTCTGGAACATTTGTTGCAGGCTATCATGCCGCTTTGCGCTCCGTCAAGTAGCGCCGCAGAACGAGGCCGCGCGGCGCGAGAGCCAGGCGGTAGCTGCGGCTCGCGATCCCGGCGGCGGCAAAGCAGGCCTCGATGCGCGCGGCGATCGGGCGCCAGTCGGCGCGGCCGCGCACGAGTGCGAGCAGGCTTGGACCGGCACCGGAGAGCGCGACGCCGAGGAGTTCGGGATCCTCGACGCGCAGCGCATCGGCGAGGCCCGGTACCACCGCTTCGCGATAGGGATGATGGATGCGATCGCGCATCGCGTCGCGCAGCGCGTCCCACGAGCCCGACGCGAGTGCGGCGCCGAGCAGCGCGGCGCGCTGGATGTTGAAGACGACGTCGGCTTTGCTGTAGTCGGGCGGAAGCAGGGCGCGCGCGACATCGGTCGCGAGATCGAACTCCGGGACGACGGCGATCGCGCACAGGTCGCGCGGAGCGGCGAGTTTGATGCTCGCGGCGGCGTCGGCCGCGATCGCGATGCCGCCGTAGACGGCAGGCAGCGCGTTGTCGGGGTGGCCTTCGAGTTCGCAGACGCGCTGCGCGATCGCGTCGCGATCGAGGCGGATACCGTGCCCGCGCGCGGCGATGGCGACGCCGAGCGCGCGAGCGGCCGCGCTCGACCCGAGCCCTTTGCCGAGCGGAATCGCGTTGTGGATATGCACGCGCACGCGCGGGAGTTCGCCGTTGATCGAATACATGGCGGCGATCAACATCCGCTCGAAGCCGTTGCGCGTGGGTTGCTCGGGGCCGCTGAAGCCCAGGGCGAAGCGCGGCGCCGGTTCGACGAAGGCGCGGCAGCGCAGATCGAGCGCGATGCCGACCGCATCGAAACCCGGCCCGAGATTCGCGCTCGACGCCGGCACGCTAACTGCGAACATAGCCCTTGTCACCCTGAGGTGCGAGCGCAGCGAGCTTCGAAGGGCCGCGTGCATCCTTGAGCACATGCCCCGTGAGAATCGCGACGACATCGGCATCGGGCGCAATACCATCTGTCATCCTGAGGTTGTCGAAGGATTGCCGCAACGCACGCACGCCGGCGAGCGATGCCGCGGACGCGGGCTCGCAGCCGATCCCTTCGCGGCCGATCTGCGCTTTCGCATCGAGGATCGCATCATCGCTGACTTCAAGTTCGATGCCGTTGAAGTGCTCGAGCGCGCGCGAGGCGCGATTGCGCGATTTGGGATTACCGATGGCGATCGCACTCGCGGTGGTGTCGACGCCGCGCGCGGCGCGGACCAGCGCGATGCGCGGCAGTTTTTCGATCAGACCGAGCGCGAGCGCTTCGCGGAAACCTTTGCTGATCGCGGAGATGTTGCCGAGGTTGCCGCCCGGCAGCGCGACCCAGTCGGGCACGCTCCACGCGCGCGCTTCGAGGATCGCAAACGCCGCGCACTTCTGGCCTTCGATGCGATAGGCGTTCACGGAGTTCACGACTGCGGCGTCGCGCACGTCTTGCAGCGAGGCGAAGGCGTCGTCGAACGAGCCGTCGACTTCGATCAATTGCGCGCCATACTCGCGCATCTGCGCGAGCTTCGCATCGCTGACGCGGCCGCGCGGGACGATCGCGTAGGCATCGAGGCCGGCGCGTGCGGCGTAGGCGGCCATCGACGAGGCGGTGTTGCCGGTACTTGCGCAGACGACGGCGCGCGCGCCTGCGGCTTTGGCGGCCGAGATCGCGACCGTCATGCCGAGATCCTTGAACGAGCCGGTGGGGTTCATGCCGAGGTGCAGGTAGGCGAGGCGATCGACGCCGGCGTAGCGCGCGCCCGCC
>DATJRM010000033.1:0-24790 GCA_035504755.1 Candidatus Acidiferrales bacterium | reverse complement strand
AGACTTGACCGATTCGGTCAACGTCATGGCCTCGAACCTCACCTCGCAAGTTCGCAACATCGCCAACGTCACCACCGCGGTCGCCAACGGCGACCTCTCCAAGAAGATCACCGTCGACGTACGCGGCGAGATCCTCGAGCTCAAAGACACGATCAACACCATGGTCGATCAGCTCAACGGTTTCGCATCCGAAGTGACGCGTGTGGCGCGCGAAGTCGGTTCCGAGGGTATCTTGGGCGGCCAGGCGCAGGTCGCCGGGGTGTCGGGTACGTGGAAAGACCTCACCGATTCGGTGAACTTCATGGCCTCGAACCTCACCTCGCAAGTGCGTAACATCGCCGACGTGACGACCGCGGTCGCCAACGGCGATCTCTCGAAGAAGATCACCGTTCAAGTACGCGGCGAGATTCTCGAGCTCAAAGGCACCATCAACACGATGGTCGATCAGCTCAACGCTTTCGCTTCGGAAGTGACGCGCGTCGCACGCGAAGTCGGCTCCGAGGGCAAGCTCGGCGGTCAGGCCGAGGTCAAAGGCGTCAGCGGCACGTGGAAAGACCTCACCGATTCGGTCAACTTCATGGCGTCGAACCTGACGTCGCAAGTGCGTAACATCGCCGACGTCACCACCGCCGTCGCCAACGGCGACCTTTCGAAGAAGATCACCGTCGACGTGCGCGGCGAGATTCTCGAGCTCAAGAACACGATCAATACGATGGTCGATCAGCTCAACGCCTTCGCCGGCGAGGTGACGCGCGTGGCGCGCGAAGTCGGCTCCGAGGGCATCCTGGGCGGACAAGCGGCCGTCGAAGGCGTCGCCGGCACCTGGCGCGACCTGACCGACTCGGTCAACGTCATGGCGTCGAACCTCACCTCGCAAGTCCGCAACATCGCCGACGTGACGACCGCGGTGGCCAACGGCGACCTCTCGAGGAAGATCACCGTCGACGTGCGCGGCGAGATCGCCGAACTGAAGAACACCGTGAACACGATGGTCGATCAGCTCAACGCCTTTGCCTTCGAAGTGACGCGCGTGGCTCGCGAAGTCGGCTCCGACGGTATTCTGGGCGGCCAAGCGCGCGTGCAGGGCGTCTCGGGAACGTGGAAAGACCTCACCGACTCCGTCAACTTCATGGCCTCGAACCTCACCTCGCAAGTGCGTAACATCGCCAAGGTCACGACCGCGGTCGCCAACGGCGATCTCTCGAAAAAGATCACCGTCGACGTGCGCGGCGAGATCCTCGAGCTCAAAGACACGATCAACACGATGGTCGACCAGCTCAACGCCTTCGCGTCCGAGGTCACGCGCGTCGCGCGCGAGGTCGGCTCCGAAGGCGTGCTCGGCGGCCAGGCGCAGGTGCAAGGCGTCAGCGGCGTCTGGAAAGATCTCACCGATAACGTCAACACGATGGCGGCCAACCTCACGAGTCAAGTGCGCGGCATCGCCGAAGTCGTGACCGGCGTGGCGAACGGCGATCTCAAACGCAAGCTTACGCTCCAGGCGCGCGGCGAGATCGCGCAACTCGCCGAGACGATCAACGGCATGATCGACACCCTCGCGATCTTCGCCGATCAGGTCACGACGGTCGCACTCGAGGTCGGATTCGAAGGCCGCCTCGGTGGACAAGCGCAGGTGCCCGGCGCGGCCGGACTCTGGCGCGACCTTACCGACAGCGTCAATCAGCTCGCCGCGCAGCTCACCAACCAAATTCGAGCGATCTCCGAGGTCGCTACGACCGTGACCAAGGGCGACCTCTCGCGCACGATCGAGATCGAAGCGCGCGGCGAAGTCGGCGAACTGACCCGAAACGTTAACGAGATGATCCAGAATCTGCGCGACACGACGCGTAAGGGTCTGGAGCAGGACTGGTACAAGACGAACCTGGCGGAGTTCACCGCGATGCTCCAGGGGCAACGCGACATCCACGCCGTGACGCAACTCATCATGTCCGAGCTTGCGCCGCTGCTGCACGTGCGCATGGGCGCATTCTATATCCTCGACACCATCGACGGCGCGCAACTCTTGCGGACTATCGCGGGCTACGCGCTGCCGCGCGATCGCGCGGGCAGAACCTTTGCCTTCGGCGAAGGCTTGGTGGGGCAATGCGCGATGCAAAAGAAGCGCATTCACCTCATCGACGTGCCGAAGGGCTACGCGAAGATCGAGGCCGGAACCGGTGAGGTCGACGCGCTGCAATTGCTGGTATTGCCCGTCACGTTCGAGGGCGAGATCAAAGCCGTCATCGAACTGGCGTCGATCCGCGGTTTCAGCGAGATCCAGCTGCTCTTCCTCGATCAGCTGACGCAGTCGATCGGCGTCATGCTCAACACGATCACGGCGTCGATGCGCACCGAGGAGTTGCTCAAACAATCGCAATTGCTCACCACCGAATTACAGAGCCAGCAGCTCGAGCTGACGCAGACCAACGACGAGCTCGAGGAAAAAGCGCGTCAGCTTCAGGAGCGCAACGCCGAGATCGAACGCCGCACGCGCGAGATCGAAGAGGCGCGCGGCGAGCTCGAGCGCAAGGCCGAACAGCTCGCGCTCACCTCGAAATACAAATCGCAGTTCCTAGCCAACATGTCGCACGAGCTACGCACGCCGCTCAACAGCCTCCTGATCCTCTCCAAGCAGCTTGCCGAGAACCTCGACGGGAACATGACCTCGACGCAGGTCGAGTACGCGCAGACGATCAACGGCGCCGGCCGCGATCTGCTGACCTTGATAAACGACGTTCTCGACCTCTCGAAGATCGAGTCCGGCACGACGGCGATCGATCTGCAAGACTACTCGATGGATTCCATCGAGGCGGAGGTTCGGCGCACGTTCAATCAGATCGCCGCCGACAAACGGCTCGAGTTCAGGATCGTTCGCGATCCGGACGCTCCGCGCTCGATCACCACCGATCCGACGCGACTGCAGCAGATCCTCAAGAACCTTCTCTCCAATGCGTTCAAATTCACGTCCGAAGGTTCGGTCACGCTGCACATCCGCCCGGAGTCCAGGCGTTTGCTCGCGGTTCCCGGGTCGGCCGTGGCGTTTTCCGTGACCGATACCGGCATCGGCATCCCGCAAGACAAGTACAACGTGATCTTCGAAGCGTTCCAGCAAGCCGACATGGGCACGTCGCGCAAATTCGGCGGCACCGGACTGGGCCTCGCGATCTGTCGCGAGATCGCGGGCTTGTTGGGCGGCGAGATCGCGGTCGAGAGCAAGGTCGGCTTTGGAAGTACGTTCACGTTCTTCCATCCCGCGCAACGCGCGCGTTCATCGCCCGCCGCCGAACTTAGCGAAGAACCGGTCGCGAATCTCGAGCCCGCGCGGCGCGCGATTCTGGTCGTGGAGAAAGACCCCGGATTCGCGCAAGTCGTAGCGCGATTCGTGCAATCGCGGGGATTCAAAGCGATCGTCGCGCAATCCGGCGAGGAAGCGCTCGATCTCGCGGCACGCTACGTGCCCGACGCGATCGCGCTCGACGTTGCGCTGCCCGACATGGACGGCTGGGACGTCATCGAGGGTCTGCACAAATCGCCGCTGACCGCGGGAATTCCGGTCCACGTGATCTCGAGCGCCGAGCGCTCCGATCCGACCCTGGAAGCCGGCGGCATAGCCCATCTCCAAAAGCCGATTTCGGAGCAAGAGCTGGTAGACGCGTTCGACCGGTTGTTGGGCTTCAACGGGAACCGATCCAAAGCCGTCTTGGTGGTCGAGGACGATCTGGTGCAGCTCAACGCCATGGTCAATCTCATCAGCACGGGCGAGATCGCGGTTACGGCGGTCTCAACGGCCGACGCTGCGCTTCGCGCGCTCGAGCGCCAGCCTTTCGATTGTATCATCGTCGATCTCGGTCTGCCGGATATGTCCGGTGACGAGCTGATCGCGCGCGTCCGCGCGATGCCGTCCACCACCTCGCTTCCGGTCATCGTATACACCGGACGCGAGCTCACGCGCGAACAAGACGAGAGCCTGCGGCGCCTCTCCTCGACCGTCATCGTGAAGGACGCCTACGCGCCCGAGCGGCTCCTCGATGAACTCAACTTCTTCTTGCACCGCGTGGAGACCGAGCTCGGGCCCGCAAAACGCGCTCCGGAGAGTCTCGAAGACGGCTTGCACGGACGGCGTGTGCTGATCGTCGATGACGACGCCCGCAACATCTTCGCACTCGAAGCGGCGTTACGGGCACACGGGATGGAGGTCGTGACCGCGGAGAGCGGCCGAAGCGGCATCGACATCCTCTGCAACCGTGACGATGTCGACATCGTCTTGATGGACATCATGATGCCGGAGATGGACGGCTACGAGACGATCCGCCGCATCCGAACGAACGACCGGATCGCCGAGATTCCGATCATCGCGCTAACCGCCAAGGCGATGCAGGGCGACCGTGAAGCTTGCATCGCGGCCGGTGCTTCCGAATACGTCAGCAAACCCGTCGACATCGAGAAACTGACCGCGTTGCTGCGAGTATGGTTGAGCAAGTAGCAGATCAGCTCGAGACGGCGGCCATCGCGTTGAACCTGCGGCGCGACGAGCTCGCCGACATCGAGCTGCAACTGCTCCTCGACGCGTTGCTGCGGTACGGCGCGTGCGACCTGCGTTGCCTCAATCAATCCGTGCTACGGCGCCGCGTCGCCGATGCGATGCGTTTGGAAAACTTGCCGACGATCTCCGCACTGCTCGACCGCTTACTGCACGACGAGCGCGCGCTGGTCGCCTTCCTTTCGTCGATCCGCGGCTCCGCTTCGCAGCTCTTCGCGCAGCCGTCTTTTTTCCGCGCGTTCATAACGGCCGTCGTTCCGCTGCTGCGAACCTATTCGTTCGTGCGCATCTGGGTACCGACGACCGGACCGGGCGGCGATGCCTACTCGCTCGCCGCGCTTCTCGACCAGGCCGGCATCCTCTCGCGCACGATCATCTACGCCACGTCGATCAACGACGTCGCGGTCACCATCGCCAAGGCCGGTCTTTACAAGCACACCGGGCGCGAACTGCTCGAAAATCAGGCGCGCTCCGCAGGACTCGAAGCGCCGCTCGAGCGCTACTTCGACGTCCACGAGAACATGGCGACGCCGAAGGAATCACTGCGCGAGGGCGTGATGTTCGCGCGCCACAACCCGGCCGCGGATGCGTCGATCAACGAATTCCACGCGATCGTTTGTCGCGGACTACTGCCGCAGCTCAACGCCGCTACGCAGCTGCGGCTGCACACGCTGTTCTTCGACAGCCTCCTGCACTTGGGCTTTCTCGCGTTGGGGAACGGCGAGACGCTTGCGCACACCCCGCACGAAGCGGCATTTCGACACGTCTCGGCCGAGGAACCGATCTACCGCCGGCTCAGATGATACGACGGTGGGGACGGCGTACACCCCAGCGATGCACGCGTCACGATCTTCACTCGCCGCGGTCTTCGCGTTTGCGCTGATTCTCGCTGCCTGCGGCGGCGGCGGCAGCGCCGTCCCGTCGTCGGGAAGCTCCGCCGCCGCTTCGCCGTCGACGTCGCCCGCCTCGAGCCCGACGTCGCAAGCGACGTCTTCCGGCGGATACGGTAACGCCACCGCGCAAACGTGCCCGAACGGCGCGCCCACGAGCTCCGGCACGCTGAATTGCGCGGCCCTGCCGCTCGGCGATCAGAAGTACCTGACCACGGGGCCCGAGATGGGCTACGTCTACGAGTGCAACGCGCTCAACGGCACGCCGGTGGTGACGTCGGCGCCGTGGCTGGATACGACGAACGAGACGTGGGACTCGACCAGCAAGGTCGCGGTCACCGGAACGAACGCGTTCAGCGGCCAGTTCGACGAAAGCTCCGACGGCACCACGCGTACGATCTCCGGCGATGCGGAGCCGATCTCACCGGTAACGGCGGGCACGTTTCCGATCACGCCCGCCGATTCGGCCGCGTATCAGTACGATCACAACCCCAATTCGATCGACGCGCATTCCTATAGCATCGAAGTACCGGCGAATCCAACCGCCGCGACATCACCCGGTTGCACCTCCGGCGGTCCGGTCGGTATCGCGATGGACGGTGCGATGATCTACAACGCATTCGACGCGGCCGGCAACGACGCCGTGGCGCGCGAGATCCAGGATGCGTGCCACGGGCACCCGGACAGCTCGGACGTCTATCACTACCATGGTTGGCTTCAGGCTTGCGTTACCGACGGCGGGTCGTCGACACAGAACTCGAATCTGCTCGGCTATGCGCTCGACGGCTACGGTATCTACGGACCCTGGTACAACGGCAAGATCCTCACGAGCGCCGATCTCGACGAATGTCACGGAACGACGAGTGAGGTGATGTGGGACGGTAAGCTCACGAATATCTATCACTACGTTTCGACGTACGACTTTCCGTATACGGTCGCGTGTTACCACGGGACCCACGTGTCGATCGGCGTCCCCTAACCGCAAAGGCCGGCGCCGCCCCATCATTGAAGCACCCGGCATGCCGCAAGCCGCATCCATTCCGTGGGAGCACGACTACGCCAAGGCGCTGCAGCGCGCCGAAGCAGAGCAAAAGCTCGTGCTCCTGGACATCTTCAACCCCGGTTGAGGGGGCTGCCAAGCCCTGGATACCGTGACGTATCCTGACGAGTCGGTGATCGAGACGCTGCTGGCCAACGCCGTGCCGCTGCAGTTCGACAACACGGTCAAAGAAAATTTCCAGATGCTTCACAAGCTCCATCATATTTGGACGCCGGACATTCGCGTGCTCAACCATAACGGTGACGAGCTCTACCGCTGGGACGGATTCTTGCCGCCGGCGGAGTTCACGCCGCGGATGATCTGCGCGTTTGCGATGGCGAACCTGCGCAGCAAACGTTTCGATGCCGCGCAGCGGCTTTACGTCGACGTACTGCGCTCGTTCTCGACGTCCTATGCGGCGCCCGAGGCGCAATACTACCTCGGCGTCGCGCGCTACCGCAACGATCCCGAAGGCGACGATCTGCTGGCCCAGTGGGCGAATCTTCGTTCGCGTTACCCGGCCAGCGAGTATCGCGTGAAGCAGTCGTTCAAGGAACTTCCGGAATGAGCGGCAGCGGCTGCGCGCCCGCAGCGCGCAGCGCCGCGTTGTCCTGCGGGAGCGAGCGCACGTACGCGTTGTACGCGTTGCGCGCGCGCTGATACTCGGCGGCGATGCGCGCGTAAAACTCGGCGGCTGCGGGCGTAATGATGCCCTGCACCGGGAACGACTGTAGCGACGTCAGCGCGCCGTCGAGGTTTTCGCGCAGCGACCCGGGCCGCGAGACCGAGTCCTCGCCATTCGTGTAGTCGGCGGTGAGCGCCGCCATGACGGCGGCGCGCCCGCGTGCGGCGCGCGCGAGCGCCGCGTCCGCCGCGCTTCCCGGCGGCACGTGCTCCGCCGCGATGGCCTTGCCGATCGCATCCAAATGGTCGAGCATCACGTCCACGCCGGAATAGAGGTCGTCGAGTTTTGCAAATGCGTCGTAACTCTGCTGCATCTGCGCCGGCGTCTGCGTCGAATCCGGATCGGCCTTCACGGCAAACGACTGCACGAACGTGCGGCCGTTCAACGTCATCCGCGCCGCGTAGTTTCCCGGGACGACCATCGGTCCGTCGTCGGGCCCGGCGAAAAATTTATTCGCAGCGCCGGTCCACTTGACCGGCGGTGAGGTCGTGAAGTTCCACACGATCCGATTGAGGCCGGCTTTGTTGGGTCCGCTCAGCGAGCGCACCGTGCGTCCGCGCGCGTCTACGATCGTGACCACCGGCGCAGATGCCTGCGGTGTCGCTTGATAGTACGTGATCGGCACGCCGTAGGGCGGATTTTCGGCGGCGTAGCGCGTGTAGAGGCCCTCGAAATTGTTCGTGAGGTTGTATTCGTAGGACGTGCGGGGCGCAAAGAGCATCGCGCCCGCGCGCGTCGCTTGCGGGAGGTCTTGCAGCGGCCGAATGTCGTCCATCACCCAAAGCGAGCGCCCGTGCGTCGCCAGCACGAGATCGTCGAATTGCGGCTGAATGCGCATGTCGCGCACGGAGACTGCGGGCATGTTGTTGCGCAGGCTCTGCCAGTGCGCACCGCCGTCGTAGGACGCCCAGACACCCTCCTCGGTTCCGAGAAAGACGAGGTTTGCGTTGCGAACGTCAGGGCGGATCGTGCGAACCCAGAGATTCGCCGGAAGTCCGCCGGCGATCGAACGCCAGTGCGCGCCGTCATCGTGCGTCACCCAAACGTGCGGGGCGCCGTCACCCATGAGATGTGCGTCCTCGACTGCGTACGCCGTTCCGCGCTCGAGCGGCGACGGAGCGACCGTTTCGAACCTGCCGTTCGGGTTGGCACCGGGCGGCGTGACGTTCTTCCAATGCGCGCCGTCATCGCGGGTCATCTGAACGTAGCCGTCGTCCGTGCCGACCCAAATCTCGCCGCGCGAGACGGGCGACCCTTCGATATCGAGAATCGTGTCGGTGTATTCCGCCCCGGTCACGTCGTGCGTAATCGGACCGCCGGCGGGTTGCTGATGCGCCTTGTCGTTTCGCGTGAGGTCCGGGCTGATCGCACGCCAACGGTAGCCGTCGTCGGTACTCTGGAAAACGACGTTGCCGCCGAACCAGACGACGTGCGGATCCCAGGGTGCGAAGCCGATCGGCGATTCCCAATTGAACCGATAGGGGCTCGTCGCGACGTCGTAGTCTTGCTGTACGCTCGTGAAGTAGGGTTGCGTAAACGTCCACTCGCGCGAATGCCGCCGGTAGATGAAGAGCGCGCCGTCTTGTCCGTCGGAGAAGATCACGTTGGGATCGCCCGGATCGGGAATCGCCCACTGACCGTCATCGTCCTGAACGACGGCGATCCAGCCCCAATTGCCGTTCCCGGCCGCATCGAGTGAATTCGAGGGGCCGCAATACGAATTGTTATCTTGCAGACCACCGCAAACGGTATATGGATTGTCGTTCCCGAGCCCGACACGGTAAAACTGACCGATCGGCACGTTGGCCCAAAACGCCCAGCTCTTCGCGCCGTCGACGGTGATCGCGTAACCGCCGTCCTCACCGACGATCATGCGATGCGGATCGTCGGAAGCGATCCAGATCGCGTGGAAGTCCCCGTGCACGTTGAGGGCGATCGCTTTGAACGTTTTGCCGCCGTCGGTGCTCGCGGCCAGCTGCGTGGATGCGGTAAAGACGTGATCGGGATCTTTCGGATCGACCTCGACGTGGGTGAAATAGAACGGCCGTTCGTCGACGAGTGTATTGGAGCTGACGAGCTGCCAGCTTTCACCGCCGTCGCCCGAACGCCACAGAATGCCGTGCTTCGATTCGATGAGCGCGTAGACGACGCTCGGATCGCTCGGTGCGACTGCGAGGCCGATGCGTCCGGTGATGCCCGCGGGGAGACCCCCGCCGCTCAGACGCGTCCAGGTGCGGCCGCCGTCGCGCGAACGATAGATGCCGTCTTGCTCCCCGCCGCTGCGAAACGTCCACGGCCGCCGCTGAAACTCCCAAACGCCGGCGTACACGACGTCGGGCGTTTTCGGACTCATCGCGAGATCGCTGACGCCGCTCTCCGGCCCCACGTCGAGCGTTTTCGCCCACGTTTTGCCGCCGTCGAAGGTGACGTACGCCCCGCGATCCGGCGAATCGGCGAAGACGTTGCCGAGCGCGCCGACGATCACATGCCGGGGATCCGAGGGGTCGATGAGGATGCGCGAGATATATTTCGTTCCGCGCAGCCCGACGTTGACCCAGGTCTTTCCGCCATCGGTCGACTTGTAGACGCCGTCACCGTAACTGACGTCATTGCGCGGATTCGATTCACCGGTACCGACCCACACGGTGTCGTCGTTGCTCGGATCGATCGCAACCGCACCGATCGCGCCGACCGGTTCACGATCGAAGACGGGCATCCACGCGGCGCCGCCGTCGGTGCTCTTCCACACGCCGCCGCCCGCCGCGCCGAGGTAATAGAGATTCGGATCGCGCGCCGAGCCCGCCACACTCGTGACACGGCCGCCGGCCACCGCCGGCCCCATCGAACGCCACTGCATGTTCGCCGTTGGAAGCGCTGCCGCATTGGCGGCAGAGAGATGGAGCGCGAGCAGCGCAGCGAGGACAACGATCGAACGCATCATCGTGACAGGCACCACTTTTCAGAAGTAGCCGAGAAGCCGGCTGCGTGATAAACGTGATCGCCAAAGCGCCGAGTTCCTGCCGATGAGGCGTACCGCGATTTCGGAGCTCGAGGTAGCAAGGGCGACAGGAACGCTAGAGCAAGTATCGTAGGGCGAGCGTATGACGCAGGACGTTCAGCCCGTGTCAACGAGTCGCGTCTTGCGCTGGCTTCTGCCGATCATGTGCGTGCTGAGTATGAGCGGCGTAGGCTGGACCAACGCTCGCCTGTACGGCATCGGGATTCGGCCCGAGTACGGCTATTGGGATGCGGTTACGGTTCCCTCAAACCAGCCGTTCGTCGCTCAGATCGTGCATATGACCGCCGGCGGCGCCGCCGATCGCGCCGGGATACGCGACGGCGATCGAATCGACGTTCGCGATCTCGGTACCTACGATCGCGTTGCGCTCCTCTTTCAACCCGTCGTCTCGAAGCCGGTGAAGCTTCTCGTCCGCCGAGGTGCGACGACGCTGTCCGTCACCGTGCCGGCAGACACCGCATACGACGGCGATGCGCCGTTGAAGCTCGTGGTGGCCGCGACCAACGACGTCGCCGAGTGGTGGATCCTCGGATGCGCGCTGCTCCTGGCATTTCGCCGATGGCAGGTGCGAGAGGCCCGCTATCTGTGCCTCGCGCTCATGGCCTTTGCCGGAGCGATGTGGCTCACTCCGACGCAGATGGCAAGCGCGAACGGTACGCTGGTGGCGTTATCCTATCTGCTCTCGGGATGCGCGCGCTGCGCGGCCGCGTTGCTCCCCGCCGTGCTCGCTCGTTCGTTCGGCTCGCGTTCGCTGCTGCGAACGTTCCTTCTGACGGCGCTCTGTGCGATCGTTGCCGTGGAGCTCGCGCGATATATTCTGGCGACGATCGGTCTTCTCAATGCGTCGATCGACCCGCTCCCGCTCGTCTACGGCAATTGGCGCATCGTCGATCCGCTCATGTATATCGTCGCCGCAGCCACGGTCACGATCGCCGCTGCCAGCACGCCGCGCCCCAATCGAGCGCGCGCCGCCTGGCTCTTGCTTCCGCTCCCATTCGCGCTCACGCTCAGCATCCTCGGATACGACCTCACGACGTCGGCGTCGACGTGGATCGGATACATGACGCTGTACGTGCTCTCGGGCGCGGTAGGTCTGGCGGGCGCGGCTACGGTAACGTACGCGCTTCTGCGTCGCCGCGTGCTCGACGTCGAGTTCGTCGTGAGCCGGACCTTAGTCGTCGCGACGGTCTCACTCGTCGTCGTTGGATCGTTCGCGTTGCTGGAATGGCTGCTTGGAACGGTGCTTGCCGGCATCAGCCATGCCACCGGACTGATCGCAAACGCCGCCCTCGCCCTCGTATTGGGATTATCGCTCAATCCGCTGCAAAAGCGCGCCGACTCGCTCATCGACGTGGTGTTCTTTCGCCGGCGCTATGAGAACGAGCACGCGTTATTGGATTTTTCTAAAGAAGCGGCCTATATCACCGACGCCGATGCTCTGCTCGACCAAACGTTGGAGAAACTGCGCCGGCATACCGACGCGCGCGACGCGGCAATCCTTCTCGAATCCGATCGTGCCTATGCGACGGCGCGCTGTTTCGGCGAAGCACGACCGCCGAACGTCGACGAGAACGATCCGGCAATCCTTGCGCTCAAGGCATGGCACCGTCCGCTGGATCCCCATCGCCGGGCCTCCGCGATGCGCGGTGCGCTGGCACTGCCGATGGTCGCGCGAGGACGCGTGCTGGGAGCGATCGTGCTCGGCGAACGCACTGCCGGTGAGGCGTATGCGCCGGATGAAATCGAGGCGCTGTCGCAGTTCGCGCAAGGGGTGAGCTCTTCGCTCGATGCGCTGGCGGTGCGCGGCGACGATGGCTTGGCGGCGCTGCGAGAAGCGATCACGTCGATGGCGCAAGCGATCGCCGCGCTGAGCAGCGAAACCGCGGCAATCAAAGAACGCTTGAGAAGTCAGCGCTGATTACGATGAAACGTGTCATTGCCGGCGGCGAGGTCATCGACGGAACGGCGCGCGCCGCGCAACGCTGCGACGTGTTCGTGCAGGACGGCGCGATCACCGAGGTTCGACCGGCCGCCGATCATCATCCGGGATGGCAGGTGATCGATGCGAGCGGACTGACGATCGCACCCGGGTTTATCGACGTGCATTCGCATGCCGATGTCGTACCGTTCCTCGAAGAACACGACACCAGCAAGATTCTGCAAGGCATCACGACCGAAGTCGTCGGGAATTGCGGCATCTCGGCCGCGCCCGTGACACCCGAACGCAGCGACGCGCTGCGACGTGTGCTCGATCGCCTCATGCCCGACTCGTCCTTTCCGGGTTCGTCGTTCGCGGATTTCTTGACCGCCGCCGACGCTCGCGGCTACGTGACCAACTACGCGCCGCTCGTCGGTCACACCACGCTGCGCATCGCCGCCATGGGCGCGGAGAAGCGCGCGCCGACCGTAAGCGAACTCGCGCTGATGGAATCGCTGCTCGAGTCATCGCTGGACGCCGGTGCGTTCGGCCTCTCTTCGGGACTCATCTACGCGCCGGGCGCGTTCGCCGACACCGAGGAACTCGTAAGCCTCGCCAAGCATCTGCATCCCAACACGCTCTACACCACGCACATGCGCAGCGAAGGCGATGCGCTGCTCGAGGCGGTGCACGAGGCGCTCGAGATCGGCAAGCGCGCGGGCGTGCGCGTGGAGATCTCCCATCACAAAGCCGCCGGGCGGCGGAATTGGGGCAAGACGGCCGCCTCGCTGCGCGCGATCGAGGCTGCGCGCGCGAACGGACAGGAAGTCTTTCACGACGTCTATCCGTACACCGCGGGCAGCACGATGCTGGTAACGCTGCTGCCGCCGCAGGCACACGACGGCGGCGACGAGGCGATCTTACGGCGTCTCGAGGACCCCGCCGAGATCGCGCGCTTGCGAGCGATCGCCGAGGGCGATCAGGGCGATTTCGAAAACTTCATCGTCATGGCCGGATACGACAACATCGTGATCGCCGGAACCGCAAGCGGCAACTTCGAAGGCCTCACGCTGCGCGAGGCAGCGCGGCAGCTCGGTATGGCCGAATTCGACGCGTTGGCGCATATTTTGCGCACCGAGAAGCTGCGCGCCGCGATGGTGATCTTCATGATGGACGAAGCCGACATCGAGCGCGTGTTGAAAGATCCCCATACGACGATCGGCACCGACGGGCTTCCGCCCGGGTTCGGCGGCAAACCGCACCCGCGCACCTTCGGAACCTTCCCGCGCGTCATCGCGCGCTACGTTCGCGAACGCGGCATCCTATCGCTCGAGGAAGCGATTCACAAGATGACCGCGCTCGCGGCGCAGATCTTTCGCATTCCGGATCGCGGACGCATTGCTCCCGGATTCGTCGCGGATCTCGTCGCATTCGACGCCGCCCGCATCTGCGACGACCTCGATTACAACGATCCGGTTCGCTACCCGACGGGCATCCATTGGGTGATGCAGCGCGGCGAGATCGCCGTCGAGAACGGCGCGTATCTCGGAATCCGGCGCGGCACACGCCTACGCCCCGCTTCGTGATCGCGCCGCCGGTTCTTAGCCGTACTTGAAGCCCGGTTTGCTCTCTCCGACTTCGATGATGTAGCCGTCGGGATCGCGGATGTAGCAGCGCGTCTCGCCGTACTTGTCGAGCGGCTCGGTGAGAAACGTCGCGCCGCGACTTTGCCAGAGCTTGTAGCACGCCTGAATGTCCGCAACGCGGATGTTCATGAAGCTGCTGATCACATCGGGATCGGGAGGCGGGCGCAGCGTCACGGTGGGCTTGTCGGGCGTCGGACCGCCGCCGACGTTGAGAATGAGCCAGGTGTTTGCGATTTTGATGTACGGTGGCGCATTGCCGTCGCCGCGGCTGACGATTTCGCCGCCGAAGACCCTCGCATAATATTCAACGGAGCGCTCGATGTCGGCCACGGTGAGAAAGTGCGCGACGGTAAACCCCTCTCGCGGCGGCATCGTAAAGGTGGACTGCTCGACTTGAACTTCGTCCATCGATCTCTCCAATCGCAGTTCGTAAGCGTCGTTCACGCCGGGGGAAGGGGGTAGAACCCCACCCTAGGCCTATCCGCGCGGTTTTGCAACCCTAGTTGGCGATGAACGTATAGGTCAGCGTCGAGGTGACGGCGCCCGCCGGCGAGCCGTTGATGTAGATCTCGTGGGTGATCACGAACCCATAGGGGTTGCGGCGCACGCTCGCTCCGCTGCCGGTATCCAGCAACTCGAGCCCGACGCCGGTCGTCGGAACCACGCCGAGCGACGTCTGATCGTAGTTGACGCCGGCCCCGGAGATCGAATGCGCGCTATCGACGTCGACGAGAAGCACGTTTGAATAGCTCCCGCCCGTATTCGCCGGATTTTCCGATGCGGAAACATACAGCTGCCAACCGACCGGTGACGCCGCGTCGGTTGTCACGTCGACCTCCGCCACGTCGGTCCCCACGACCGATCCCGTCACCGAACCGAAGTCGATGAGGCTCGGACCGAAGGTGCATGCCGGGCAGTTCGGCGATGGGTCGGTCCCGGCGTTTTCGTCGGGCGCCGGATCGACGATCACGTTGAGGTTTGCTGAAAGCACGATCTCCATCTCGGTATCGTTCATCCAGGTTTCCGACGCGATCACGGCTCCCGCATTTGCCGTCGCACTAAACCGATAGACGTCGTTGACCTTATAGGGTTCCTTTGCATCGAAGGTCACGTTCATCGTGCCGCCGGGAGTCAACGCGCAACTCGAACCGCCGATCACGATCTGTCCGTTCGAGCCCCCCGTCGTAGGGCTGCTGTACGAGGTGACGCTGCAGCCCGAGAAACCGCTTCCGGAAAGGGCCGGCGCCGAGGTGATCTCCCAGTTCTGGCCGGACGAATCGGTGCCGTTGTTGCCGCTCACGTCGGAACCCGGGATGGTGATCGTGATCGAGGTAACGTTGTTCGACGTACCGCTGCCGCTGGTGTTTGAGAGCGAGTACACGAACGTGTTGCCGAGGGTCGTGCTCGAATCGGCCCCGACCGACGGTTCGGTTCCATTCGAAAACGTCGTCGGGCTTCCGATCGTCCCGGCCTGGCTGAAACCTGCGCTCAGGCTGATCGGTGTTACCGTTTCGCTGAAACTCTTGGCCGCCGACCAACCGTTGCCGTTGGCGCCGTGCGCGTACATGTTCATCGCTACGGCGCTCGAACCGCCGGCGGCCATCTTCGCGCTGAACGTGAGCGAAGCACCGGGCGCGAGCGCGTCTGCTTGCTCGGTCGCCGTGCCGCAACTCGGCATACCGTCGTTCGGCGGCAGATACGCCGCGTTGAATTGCGACGCGCATAAGCCGAACACGTACTCCGTGTTTGCGCCGGCGGCGATGCTTCCGAGCTCCGACCAGCCCGGTGTCGACACCGAGAAACTACTGAGCGTATTCGCCGAGGGCACCGAGATGACGACGGCATCGACGGAATCCGGGTTTGCGTCTTGGACGGTCGATGTATTGGTCACGTCAAACGACACGCTTTGCGACGTCCCCGTTCCGATCGACGACGGCGACGTCGTCACCGACATGAGCGCGTCATCGAGCGAATAGCCGACGAGGGCCGTGGTGTCGACCATCGTCGGATTGCTGGTGTCGGCAAAGACTTCCCACGTGCCGTCGGGCGAGATGCCGAAGTACGGCGTCGCCGCCGTCTCTATGCCGATGTCGGTGTAGATGAAGGACGTCGTGGGAGGGGGCGCTTCGATGTAGAGCGTTTGACTCGATCCCGGCGGGATTCCGGCATTGCTGCCGTTGTGAATGAAGCAAACGCTGTTCTTCTGCGGGTTCGGACACGTCGTCACCGCCCAATTTGCCGCACCGGTGGGCGTCGTATCGACGCTGTAACTTGCGGTATTTCCCGACATTGCGAGCGGTAGCAAGAGGCCGAGCTTCTTGATGTCGCCGCTCCCGGTCGTGGAGTTGTTCGTCACCGTGAGCGCGTATTCGAGAAGCGCCGTTCCCGTCGAGCTCGGCGACGTCGCCGTGTAGCTTACGGTCGTATCACCGGGGGTGACCGCTCGCACCGTATAGCCGTGGGCTTCTTGATTGAGATGCAAGTTGCCACCGCTATCGCGATAACCGTAAAGATAGATGTGCGCCGAGCCGCCGTACGTGTAGGTCGAGTCGTCGGTAAAATAGACGGGGTTGTTTGCGACGTAGAGCGTGTCGGTCGACCACGTGAGCCCGTCGAGGGGCAACATCTCGGTTTGCCCGATACAGCCGTCCTTACAGTTGGTGCCGGAGTTGCTGGTGAACTGCACGTTGGGTATCGTGAGATTCGCGCCGAGGGCTAGCGACTCTCCCGTCGTCGCCGGATAGGCATAGAGCGTGCACTCGGCGGTGGTGCCGGTCGTGCAGTTGCTGGTCACGGCCCAGCTCACGCCGGCCGAATCGACGACCGTTTCGGTTTGGCAATTCGTGCCGCAGCTCGTGCCGCTCAAGAGCGAGAGGGTGATGCCCTCGGCGCCGGTGTCGAAGTAGATGCCGGCGATGGGATCGCCGTTGCTCGTGCCGTAGTTGGCGTTGCCGGTGTTGATGAATTCGAGGCCCGTCGTCTGCGGGCTGTTCAGCGTCAGGCCGGTGCCAACCGGATTCGTAAACTGCGTCGTGATTTGATATCCGACGATCCGGAAGCCTTCCGACGCGACGACCGCGCCGCTCGTCTCATCGTAGATCGTGTAGGTATACGTGTCCAACGGGTAGTTGCTCGGTTCTTCCGAATTCGTAAAGGTAAACGTCTTGTCGAACGTTCCGGCCGCACCCGAACTCGCGGTAAACGTTTTGATGACCTGGCCGGTCGGATCGGTGACCGTGCCGATCATGTCGGTCTTCGTCGGCAACCCGCTGGCGTCGAATACGATGTCTTTATCCGCGTCTTCCGTAGTGGAATCGAACGCGAACGTGGAGCTCGGCGTGCCGGCGGGTGCCGGATCGGGTGACGGATTGCCGCCCGCGGTGGTCGCGGTGAGGGTGACGCTGCCGCTGTTGAGTGAGACTTGCCGTTGCGCTAAGCGCTCCCCGGCGCTGACGTCCCAGAGGACGATCGCGTACTGACCCGGTGAATAGCTCGACGAGAGCGGCCATGGCACTTGCAGCGTTCCGCTCGGCGCCGTGAGATCGCCGGTGTCGCTCGATGGGTTGCACAACGTGTTGGTCAACGGGGCCGCCGGCGATTCGGCCGGCGCCGTGTAGACGCACGTCGGATCGACCGAGTTGGATTCGACGTAGACTTCGTAGCGATCGCCGGCGGTCAGACCGGTGGCCTCGATATAGACGGTCGTTGCGCTCGCGGCGGAAAACTGCGAACTCTGCGTCGTGTAATAGGTGTCGGAGAACGTGTCGAGATAGACGCCCGTTCCGACCGGCAGGTATGCGACGCTCAGCCACGTTCCCGTGGTCGTGTCGAGGGTTCCGAATACCCACGTCCCGTTGCTGTTGAGCGTCGTGTCTTGACCCGGATCGGTGCCGGTGTACGCGGTGCCGCAGGTAGCGAGCGTGTTCGGTGTCGTGTTCGAAGCGTAGCAGTCTTCGAGCTCGTCGGTGCCCGCGGGCGCAATGCCGCCGGGCGCGAACGACCAGTCGATTTCGCAGCCTTCGGCGTAGATTTGTCCGCTGTCACTGCCGCAACCGGTCACCGTGGTGATCGTCAGCGTGTCGCCGTTCGCGGCCATCGGCCGAAGGCGTCCGCGAGCCTGGCTGCGCGCAACGGTATTTGCCGCGGTCTTTAGCGGTAGGCGCGGTAATCGATAGAGCCGCGGATGACGTCCCAGCGCGCGAAAATCCGTGCCGGTTTGCGGCCGCAGCGGCGGGAGCGTCCGGATCGGGACGGCCCTGGGTACGACGGGCGCCGGCTCTTTCACGCCAAGGCGGCCCGACTGCGCGTTGGCTCCTTGGGCCACGAGCGCAAACGCAAACAGACCCGCAATGCAGATTCGGTACAGCAGCAGGCCGGGCAAGCGTCTGTCGGCGCGTCCCATAGGATAGCGACCTCCGGCTGTTTAACCCGGTCGGCTTCCATGCGAGCGACCTTAAGATTTTCCAGGCAAAAGCTTGGTTAAGTCGTGTTTGTTCCGTCCCGGCTCCTTCGCGTTCACTCGTATCGCAGCGCCTCGACCGGCTCGACGCGCATGGCGCGCAGTGCCGGGTGCAGCGATGCCAGCGCGGCCGACACGAAGATGAGCGCGACGACCGACGCAAACGTCAGGGGATCGAAGGGCGAGACGGCGCCCAATTGCCAGACGATCGCCCGGGCCGCAATCGCCGCGATCGCCAGGCCGATGGCGGCGCCGGTCGCCGTGGTCACGAGCGCGCGCCGGAACACGTCGGCGAGAATCTGCGGTGCCTTGGCTCCGAGCGCGATCCGCACGCCGAATTCGCGTGAACGCTGCGTCACCGAGAACGACACCACGCCGAAGATGCCGGAGAGGGCGAGAGCGAGCGCGATAAAGGCGAGCGTTCCAAGAAGAATGGTCGCGAAGCGCGCTTGCCACGTGCGCTCGGCGAGGAGCTGCGCAACGGTGTAGGTTCGCGGCGGCTGAACCATCGGCAGCGTTGCTCGATAGGCTTCTTCTATCTCACGTCCGATGACGACCGGATCGACGTTGGGCGCAAAGACCAGCGCGCACGTGTAGGCGGCGGGTGCTTGCGCCATCGGCACAAACAGCCGCGGAGACGGCGGCCGCGTCAGCGCGTCGCGGACGACACCGACGATCGCCGTCCATTGCGTCTTCGTGCCGTTCCACCCGAACGTCTGGACTCGGGCGCCGAGGTTGCGCTCCGGTAGGGTCGTCGGACCGCTTGCGACGACGCCCTCGGTACGAATGCCGAGCGGCGTGTCGATCAAGTCGATGAAGCTTCGCACCGTCAGCCCCGCAACGACGACCAATGCGAGCGCGAGCGCAATTTCGAGCACGACGAGCGCCGAGCGCAAGCGGTGACGCGACGATGCATCTCCGCCGCGCCCGGCGGACTTCAACACCGTCTGCAGGTCCGGATTGCCGAGCGAAAGCATCGGCATGACGCCGGCCAGCAACGTCGCCGCGATTACGGTAGCGGCGGTATAGAGCAACCCCGACTCGTCGATGCCGATCGCCGAAGCGCGCGGCGCACCGCAAGCTCGCGATCTCGCGTCGACCAGCGCGCGCCGAGCATGTTACCGACATTCGCGCACGCGATCACCAAGATGCCGATCACCGCCGTGAAGACGATCCACAGTACGGAACTCGCCTGGCCGAGGATGACCGAACGGCTAGACGCAACCGAGAGCAGCCATCCGAAGTCGATGCGCGGATACTCCCCGCGCAGACGCTGCGACAGCAACGCGAGCTGCGCGTTCGCGCGTTCGACGGTGACGCCCGGAGCCAGAAGAGCGATCCCGTCGAAATACCGTTCGCCGCGGTCGACGACCGCCGCGTGCTCCGGCAGAGCGCCGTAGTAGTCTTGGGAGACGAGGCCACCGGCCGCGCTCAGCGAGGGCTGGTCCGGGCGCAAAACGCCGACGATTCGTTGCGCCACACCGTTCAAGCGCACCGTCTCCCCGACGACGTTCGGATCGCCCGCAAAATCGGCACGCCAAACGCGGTCGGAGATCACGATGTCGTGCACGCCGGGATTGCTATCGCTGCGCTCGAGCACGCGGCCGAGTTGGGCCCTGACGTCGAGGATGCGAAAGTACTCCGGCATGACGTCGAAGCCGGAGACGGCGAAGGGGGTGCTTCCCGCGAGCATCGTTCCGCCGTCTTCGCCGATCGCGGCCGTCGCTTCAAAGGCGGAAAGCCCGCGCATGTCGAGCGGGTCGGCGAGCGAGAGATTTTGCCACACCGGCGCCGTGCCCTTATCGCTTCCCGAGATCATGACGATTCGCCCGGCGTCCTCGAACGGCAACGGCTTGAGCACGACGGCGTTGAGCACGCTGAAGACCGCGACGTTTGCCCCGATACCGAGCGCAAACGTCAGGACGACGATGGAAACGAAGAGCGGCGCGCGTTGCAGCCGGCGCAGCGCATACACGAGGTCGCGTACGACATCGTCGAACCGCATCCGCAGACCGGAAACGGCGAGATCCGCGAGATCTGCCGCCGTGATACCGTGTTCCACGGTGGCGTCGATCTGCGCACCGTAGTATATCCATGTTAGATATACCAAGGGTGGATACAGCCTGTCAAGGCAGGTGTGGCGGCGTGAGGTCGCTCAGAATTTTGTACGCCGCGACGACTCGGTCCGGGATCGGATAATTCTTATTGGCCAGGAGTACGATGCCCAAACGCTTCGACGGAATGAATGCGACGTACGCGCCGAAACCGTTTGTGGAGCCGGTCTTATTCAGCCATGCACGCTGCGTGGGCGCCTGGGGCGGTACGATGGCGTCGACGGGCGTCGCTTGAAAAATCATCCGGTACGAGTTGCCGTCTAACAGGGATCTCAGCGCAACCGGATACGGATATTGCTCCCAGATGAGGTCTTGCGTCATCGGGCCGGCGCGAAAATATCCCGTGTGGGTCTGCGTGATGGCTTCCCGAATCGCCCAAGGCAGACCGGATGGGTCGATGTTTTCCCGAATGAAACGAATCATGTCGGCGGCAGTCGTCCTGACGCCGTAGGTCTCTTCCCAAAGGATTCCGGGCGTCATACGGACTGGCTTATTTTCGCCGGTATAGCCCCAGGCGTACCGTGCACGTTCGCGCGCAGGAAGCGCGATAAACGTATGTCGGAGACCGAGCGCGGGGAATAACCGGCGCTGCACGAGCGAAAGAAAATCTTCCTTCATGCTCTTCGCCGCGATGAGACCGAGGATACCGATGCCTTGGTTTGAGTACGTCCGATACGTGCCGATCGGGTACGCGGGGCGCCAGCGCTCGACGTAGTTCATGAGCGCAGCGTCGTTCGTGACGCTGTCGGGAAATTGCAGAGGCAGTCCGCCGGGTGTATGCGTGCCGAGGCTCAGCAGGGTAACGTTCCCGAAGGGTGTGCCTCGCAATTCGGGCAGATACCGTGCCGTGGCGTCGGCGAGTGAGAGGCGGCGCCGGACTTGCGCCCACGAAGCCAGTGTGGCGGTGAACGTCTTGCTGACCGATCCGAGTTCGAACAGCGTATCACCGGTCACCGGAATACGCGGCTTCACCGAAGCAACGCCATAATTGAAGATGAAGATCTTGCCATGCGCCGTCACGGCGACGGCCATGCCGGGAATACGATCCTTGGCCATGAGGGCGGGAATCACCGCGTCGACGGCTTGCCGGATAGAGCTGCTCGGTGCGCTTTCCGCACTGGCCGCCGGCACCGTTGCAGCCGTTATCGAGAATAACGCTATGCACGCGAACGAGGCGTGCTTAGCGGCGGCCGGCCATCGCTGCTTCACGCCGGCCATACTTGGGTGAAGGGCGCGGGGGCCCCTCGCACCGTAAAGGTTGAAGGTGAAGGCGTTTCTTCTTTCGCTTTGTGGTATCGGGGCCGCAGTTATTCTCTTTTTTGCGGCGGATGCTTTCGGCGCCGGCGGCCCACCGTGGTACGGCTGGTGGGATAGCACCACAGCCTTCTCGGAGACCCCGTTCACGCTGATCACCACCGGTGTTGTGCGCAGCGGCGCCTCCGACAAAGCCGGCATTCACGCCGGCGATCTGGTGGATCTTCGCGATCAGAGCCTGGATGGACGTTTTGCTCGCGTCTACCAACCCTTCGCAACCCGACCCGTGGAGCTGGTCGTACGACGCAACGGCCGCCGCATCGTCCTTCATCTGTTGGGCAGTAGCACGCTGGAAGGGAATCGCGCGATCAAGATTTCGTCGAAGGCGTTGCCCCTCGCTGCCGCGATATGGTTTTTTGGTTGCGCGCTGCTGATCGTGCTACGACGCGCCGACAAGCCGGACGCGCGCGTCATCGCAACCGTTCTCCTCTTGCAAATAGGGTTCTTACTGAAGCCTGGTAACTTCGCGATACCCTCTGCGCCCTGGGCGATCGCGCTTGGGCTGTTATCGGCAGCCAGCCTGGCTATCAGCGCTGCATTGCTGCTTCGACTTACGTCTCGCTATGCAGCGCCCTCTACCCTCGTGCGCGCAGTGTCGACACTCGGATACATGTTGATTTCGGCAGAGTTCTTGCGAGTCGCGTTGGGATTTCTCGGGCTGACGACGCTGTGGTTCGATCCGATTCCGTATCTCGCGCCGAACGTCCAGGCTCGAGGAGCATACGCGACGGCCTGGGACCTCATCGCGGCGCTGCAGTGGCTCGCGATCGCGACGGTGGCAATTCTCGCTACCAGAGCGGCTCCTCGATCGGAGCGCTCGCGCACCACGTGGCTGCTGCTGCCCCTTCCCTTCGCATTCTTCGTTCAAGGGCTCGTGATGAGCATCGAGGGCCTCACGTCGCCATGGGTCATCTTCACGGTCCTCGTCGTGACCTCGAATATCTTTTGGCTGCTGGGCGGCCTCGTCGTAACGTACGCGATCCTCAAGCGAAGGGTTCTCGATCTCGAATTCGTGATCGGTCGCACGCTCGTCGTCGGGATCGTCTCGCTCATCGTCGTCGCGTCATTCATCCTCCTAGAATGGATACTCGGAAATGTGCTTGCAGGCGCAAGCCACGCGACCGGCATCGTGGCGGGCGGAGCCCTCGCGCTCGGTCTCGGGTTGTCAATGCGCTATATTCACGAGCGCGTCGATCGAGCGGTCGACATACTGTTCTTTCGCAAACGCCACGAAGACGAACGGTCACTACGCGACTTTTCGAAGGAGGCCGCTTTCGTCACGGATATCGACGCGCTGCTCGACCGGGCGATGTGGAACGTCCGCGAGCATACCGATGCGCGGCGTTCTGCTTTTCTCTTGCTCGACGGCAGCGGGTATGCGCCGGCGCGGGTTAGCGGCGACGGCGTCATGACCTCCCTCGATGAAAACGACGGCGTAGTGCTGGCGCTAAAAACCTGGCACAAACCGCTTGATCCGCACCACTACGACTCGCAGCTTCATGCCGTACTCGCCCTGCCGATGCTCGCGCGCGGGCAACTTCTTGGGATCCTCATTCTCGGCGAGCGCGCCGGTGGCGAAGCCTACGCACCAGATGAAATCGACGCGCTCGCGCAACTCGCGCACGGCGTGGCCTCCGCACTCGACGGCCTCCAAAGCTATCGTAACGGCGCTGCACTTCGAGAGAGCCTCAACGCTTCAATCGAAACGCTCGGCCGGAAGATCGACCACCTCAACGCGAAGCTAAGCTAGCAACCGTAGCGCACGAAATCTCGAGGTCCGGCAGAGGAAGCGACCATTCGTGCGGGGGAAGCGCTGTCGGGTTGGAGGGTGTGGAACATGCTGCGGCGCGTCACCGGTTGGTCCCTTATTCTCGCATCACTTGGCGTGATCGCGGCAGCGGCGTGCTCCGGGGGCGGCGCCGGCCAGAACCCAACGACAGCGTCACCGGCGGTGACCCCGACGACGAAAGCCTCGCCCGTGCCGACCGGGACGGCTACACCGGCGGCCAGCCCGACGGCGCTCGTCAACTGGCCGATGTTCGGGCACGACTCCGCGCGCAGCGGCGTCGATACCGGCGATACGGTGCTCACGACGACCAACGTGTCGAAGCTTGTCGAGAAGTGGCAGATCTCGCTCGACGGTCAAGTCGCCGACTCCACGCCGATCTTATTGGCTAACGTCTCGATCGGCGGCGTCGCGACGCAAGTGCTGTATCAAACCGCAAAGAACGGCGAGACGTTCGCGATCCAAGCGAACAGCGGCAAGATCCTGTGGACGTTTCCGACCAGCGGAACGAGCCCTACCCAGTCGACGCCGGTCGCCGATCCGTCGGGTACGTCGATCTACGTTCCAGGTATCGACGGAAAAATTCACAAGCTCAACGCAGCAACCGGCGCCGAGATTACCGGAGGCGGATTTCCCGCGACGCTCACGCTGATTCCGGGTACCGAGAAGGACGCATCGTCGCTCAACCTTGCCAACGGCTATCTGTACGCGACAACGTCGGGATATTACGGCGATGCGCCGTACTACGACGGGCACGTGATCGCCGTCAATTTGAGCAGCGGAGCGGAGACGGTCTTCAATTCGCTCTGCAGCAGCATCCACACGCTCATCACCTCGTCATCGTGTTCGAACAGCGATTCGGGCATTTGGGCGCGCGGCGGCGCGGTCGTCGACCCCGATCCGGCAATGAACGGCGCGGTGTTCGTCGCAACCGGCAATGGCCTGTACGACGGCTCCAGCAACTTCGGCGACTCCGTGCTCTCGCTCACGTCGAATCTCTCGTCGCTGATCAGCACGTATACGCCGAGCAATTACACGCTGTTACAGGATGACGACACCGATCTCGGATCGACCTCGCCCACGCTCTTGCCGCGCCAGAGCGCGAGCACGACGCCGCTCATGCTGGTTCAAGGCGGCAAGGATTCGTTCTTACGCTTGCTCAACCGCGAGCCGCTGCCGGGCGTTGCCAACGAGTTGCAAGAGATCACGCTCCCGAGCCGTTTGTACGCGACGCCGGCGGTGTGGACGTCGTCATCGGGCGTTACGTGGATTTTCTTCGGTCTTCCGAACCAGATCGACGGCTACGAGCTCGAGACGAATGCGAGCGGCGTCAGCAGTCTCGTGCCGGGCTGGACGGCGAACGACGGCTCGACGAGCGGCGAG
>DATJRM010000032.1:0-85113 GCA_035504755.1 Candidatus Acidiferrales bacterium | reverse complement strand
GAATCGCACAGCGGCGGCATGCAGACGGTGACGACTCGGACCGACGAGCCGGTGAACTTCGCGATCTTCCTCGTCATCGGTATGGTCGCAATGCTGCTCGTGGCGACGATCCTCGGCGCGCCGTTTGCAGCCGAAAACAAGGATCATCTCGAAATCGCGTTGCTCAAGCCGGTGACACGTTCGCGTTACGCGCTCGGCACAATCGGCGTCGACGCCGCCGGTATCGCCATTTCGGGCGTGCTGACGATGGTTGCGGCCATCGTCTGTCAGGCAATGTTCGAGGTTCCGCACCTCGATTTCAGCCAGACCGATGGCTGGCTGCTCCTCTTCGTCGTCATCGGGCCGTTTGCGTGGTACGCGGCCATCAACGCCGTGACGACCTCCCTCAAACGGGGTTCAGGCGCGGTGGTCGGCTTCGCCTGGCCGGCAGCCTTCGTGATTATCGGGCTCGCCGGCATCCCGATCCAGGGAACGCCGGTTGGACAAGTCGTTCACACGATTTTTTGGGGCGTGTCGCGCATCGTACCGATCACGTACATGCACGAGTTCGAAGTACGACATGGTGTCGTCGGGGATCTCGATCTGCCGTCTCGAGTCGGAATTCTTTCGCTCCTCATGCTCGTCTACGGTGCGCTCGCCGTGTTGCAGTGGCGCCGGGTGGAGGCCTAAGGTCATGGAGATCATGGGTTCGAACTTCTCGATAACGTTGGGATCGTGGCGCGTGCGCTTCGGCTTCACCGTCGAGGACGTCGACGTACCACAGGAGGCCAAAGAGTCTCCGCCGCATCACGTTCGCATCGTCACCGAGGACACATACTCGCGCAGAGAAGCATAGGAAGTACCAGTCATCCTGAGGTGCATGGTCGCGAAGCGACGATGCCTCGAAGCCGTCATCCTGAGGTGCATCGTCGCGAAGCGACGAACCTCGAAGCCGTCATCCTGAGGTGCATCGTCGCGAAGCGACGATGCCTCGAAGGACGCACGCATACTACGTGTCCTCGCCCTTCGAGGCTCGCGCTTGCGCGCTCGCACCTCAGGATGACGGTACGCATATCGCGTGTCCCTCGCCCTTCGAGGCTCGCGCTTGCGCGCTCGCACCTCAGGATGACACGGTTCGCTACGCGGGGAACGCTAAACGCGCATCCTGCGCTGCGTTCCCACTCTCCGCATCCTGCGGGACTGGGGATGAGAGGGCTCAATGCGCGAACCCCACTGTCATCCTGAGGTGCATCGTCGCGAAGCGACGATGCCTCGAAGGACGCACGCATATCGCGTGTCCCTCGCCCCTTCGAGGCTCGCGCTTGCGCGCTCGCACCTCAGGGTGACACGCCTCGCGCTTGTGCGCTCGCACCTCAGGCTTGCGCGCTCGCACCTCAGGATGACACGGTTGGCGACGCCCGGGATGACACCTTATACGACAAAGCCGTTGGCGAACGCTGATTTGGCGAACGTGAAGCCGTCAGGACCCATCGTGAAGAGATAGATGTTGGGAAGCGTCGGATCGCCGTTCGAGTTGAACGAATACTGCCCGACGATCAGCGGATAGCTTCCCCCCTCTTGGAGCTGCGTGAGCAATTGAAAGCGATTGGACGCGTTCCCGCGTTGCTGAGCTTGAATCAAGAGCTGAGCCGCGGCGTATCCGTAGGCTGAGAACGCCGTAATCGCTCCGACCTCGTTTTGGTAGTCGTGGAAATACACCGAGATCGAGGGGACGCGGTCGAGCGGCGGCATGACCGACGCGACGAGCGATCCTTGGAGTTCCTTGCCGAACGTCTTGGCGACGTCGGCGGTGTAAAAACTGTCGCTCATCCCGAAATCGCCCGTATAGCCGCCGTTGCGCAGCGCGACCGCGATCGGGCCGAGCTTCTGCGGAAGGCCGGCGAGAAAAATGTAGCCGGGCGACTGACGCGCGATGATCGCCGTGGAGTCGGCGACATCGGCATTCGACTCGAGTGTGAGAAGCTGGGCGTTTTGCTTGTTGCCCTTGGCCTGCGCGACGAACGCGCGTCCGACCTCCAGACCGTAGTCGCCGTCGACGATCACGCCGACCACGTTCATCCTCGGCTTGCCGCGTAAGACGGCGTTCGCGAAGAGCTGCCCCTCCGATGAATCGGTAGCCGGCAGGCGGAAGACGTTGTGGTACCCCTGCTGCGTCAATTTATCGGCGGTCACCGTCGGTACGACGAGCGCAAATCCCGAATTCGCGTATTGCGGCAACGCCGTCATGGTAACGTCGAGCGTCAGGTCACCGATCATCGCGATTATCGTGGAGTCGGCCGCGGCCACGAGCACGTTGGACGTTGCGATCGCTCCGGAGTTTTGATCGTCAAACGGCCGCACGCCGTAGGATTTGGTCAACGACGGCAACAGCTTGTTGGTCTCGTCGATCGCCGCTTGCACACCCTTGAGCACGTCGCGCCCGTAATTTCCGTAGGCGCCCGAGAGCGGCATGTTGACGCCGAGATTGAGCTGTTGCAGCACCTGCGTCTGTGGAATCGCCGGCGTCACCGTCGACGTGGCGAGCAAGCCTTGCAAGAATGTCGCGCGATCGATCAACGGACGAGATACCCCCCGAGCGTGCACGCCAAGAAAACCACCGAGAACGCCATGTTCCCGTTGAAGATACGTTCGTTGAGGACGAAAACGTTCTCGCAGACCCCATAAAGCCGATTTTCATAGAGCGCCAGCACGACCGCCGCGGCGACGCCGGTGTAGTACAGCCAACCCGCGTTTCCCAGAATCCCGGCGAGCGCGAGCAGCGCCGCCATGAGCGCGTGCAGGGCGATCGGCATCCAACGCCCCGTCTGCTCGCCGAAGCGAACGGGCATCGAGTTGATCCGTTGCTCGCGGTCGGTGGGCAGATCCATCAGCGCGTAAGCAATGTCGAAACCCGCGACCCAAACCGTCACGGCGGCAAAGAGCAACACGGCGCTTGCGCTCACCCTCCCGGTAACACCGATGTAGGCGCCGAGCGGCGCGAGCCCGTCAACCGCACCGAGCACGAAGTGCACGAGCCAGGTAAAGCGCTTACAGAGCGGATAGCCCAGCACTCCGAGTGCGGCGATGGGCAGCAGTTTTACGCACAGCGGATTGAGCATCCACGCCGCGAGCACCAGGAGCGTCAGGCCGATCGCGATGGCCCAAATCATGACCGACGGCGAGAGGGTGCCGCTCGCGAGCGCGCGCCGCGCGGTGCGCGGATTGCGCGCGTCGATCTCGCGATCGAAGTAGCGGTTGGCGGCCATTGCCGCCGTACGCGCGCCAAGCACCGCGAGCGTAATCCACAGGAGCGCGTACCAGGTCGGCATTCCGCGCGCACCGAGCACCGCGCCCACGTATGCAAACGGCAGCGCGAAAAGCGTGTGCTCGATCCGAATCTCGCGAAGAAAGAGCCGGATCACGTCGTGTCGCCCGAGTTCGCGGCGTGTCGCCTGGGCCTCACTTCGCGTCGCCTGGGCCTCACTTCGTGTCACCCTGAGCCTGTCGAAGGGCGCGGAAATACGCTTGCGGTCCTTGGCCGGACCATGCGTCGGGAACGAGCGACTTCACGATCGTATCCAGTTCGTACTCATGCCAGCGTTTGGTGACGCGTTCCTTCGTTGCGTTGTCCATCACGATGTCGGGAGGCCATTCACGCGTATAGCCCTCGGCGGCGCTCTTGCGCGTCGCGTCGATGCCGATCTTCGTCCCGTAGGCCACGGCGTACGAACCGTGGTCGAGATCGTCGACGGGTCCGCTCATCGTCACCACGTCGCGGTCGGGTGCGAGATTGTTGAGCGTGAACCAGGCGACGCTGCGCACGTCCTGCACGTCGACGTCCGCGTCGACCACCAGCAGCACGCGCGTAAGCATCATCATGTGACCGAGCCCCCACAGCGCGTTCATGACTTTTTTCGCATGGCCCGGATACTGCTTGCGAATCGAGACGATCGCGAGATTGTGAAAGCCGCCTTCGACCGGAAGATTCATGTCGACGACCTCGGGCAGCACCATCTGCAGCAGCGGCAGGAAGATGCGCTCCGTGGCTTTGCCGAGCCACGCGTCTTCCATCGGTGGTTTGCCGACGACGGTCGCGGCATAGACGGCATCGCGCCGGTGCGTGATGCAGGTGACGTGAAACGTCGGATAGGTGTCCGCGAGGCTGTAGACGCCGGTGTGGTCGCCGAACGGGCCTTCTTTGCGCAGATCGGTGTTGTCGACGTAGCCTTCCAATATGAAGTCGGCGCCGGCGGGAACCTTGACGTCGAGCGTCTTGGCCTTCACGAGCTCGACCGGTTTGCCGCGCAGGAGTCCGGCAAACGCAAACTCGTCGAGTATCGGCGGCAGCGGCGCGGTTGCCGCGTAGGTCAGCACCGGATCGCTGCCGATAGCGACGGCAACCGGAATCTTTGCACCCCACGCATCGGCATGTGCGCGCCCTTGCTTGTGCCGTTGCCAGTGCATGCCGGTCTCGCGTTCGTTGTAGATTTGCATGCGGTACATTCCGACGTTGGGACGGCCGGTGCGCGGATCGTTGGTGATCACCAGCGGCAGCGTGATGAAGGGACCGGCGTCGAGCGGCCACGTGGTGAGTATAGGAAGCTTGCGTAAATCCGGATCGCGGTGCACGACCTCTTGACAACTCGCGTCGCGCACCGTCTTCGGAATCGCGTTGGCGAGGGGCGCAAAGCGTTTGAGGGCGTCGAATTTTTCGCCTAAAGAAGCGCCGGGCGGCGAGAAATCGAGCAGCGCGCGCAGGCGCGCCCCCACCTGATCGAGTGACGCCGCGTCGAAGGCCATCGCCATCCGGCGGGCGGATCCGAACTGATTGGTGAGCACCGGAAATTTCGAACCCTTGACGTTTTCGAAGAGTAGCGCGGGGCCGCCGGCCTTGACGACGCGGTCGGTGATCTCGGCGATCTCGAGGTACGGGTCCACTGGTGCGACGATGGTGTGCACTTCATCGGCGCGCCGAAGCGCGTCGAGAAAGGTCCGGAGGGAATCGAAGGGCATTTTGCCCCCATTCTCGGGAGTTTGCGGCTGCTCCCACGCCGCTGCCAGCCGTCGCGATCTTGCGCGTAACTACCAGAATCGCTCGGCCAGCCAGGAGTCCTCGAGTTGTTGGGTGCGCGTCTTCGTAAGCGCGGTGGCGCAGCCGTTTTTTGCATGGGAGCAGGCGACGTCGCGATAGCGCAAGAACGCGCGCTCGGAATTCGCGAGCAGGTCTCGTTCGTGCGGCGTGATGAGCAGTTCGAGCAATCCGTAGACGCGCTGGTGTTCGGCACGCACCCGAGGATCGGGAATCGCAGCGGCCGGGTTCGCAAGGCCGGTGAACAATCCGACATCCCGAACGCGCGCCAGCGCAGCATCGGCGTTGCACTGTGAAAACAGCATCCCGGCCATGGTGCCGTCGGCGTACATCGCGTAGACGAAGTTACATGCCGACGCGCGTGCTTGGCGCCAGCGCAGCTCGGTGAGACGTAAGAGCGGATCGTCGTACGATCGCCACTCGGCGGCTTGGAACGCCACAAGTTCGCGCTTGTCATTACGAGACTGCGCCGCGGCGGCGCATGCATTCAAGTCGACCTGCGTTGCCGTGTTGCCACAGTTGAGGGCGGCTACGAGAACGAGTGCGATCACGGGAGCTGCATCGCGCGTTTGACGAGTGCGTCGCGAGTACCGGGCGGTAAGACCGCTGCCACCGCTTGAATGCGGGCTTTGCCGCCGATCAGGTAGCGCTCGCGCGGCTTGGGCGCCCGAAGGGCGGCAAGCACGGTGCCGGCGATGATCTGCGGGTCCATGCCCTCGCGCTCTTCACGCTGCGTCTGCGCGACAATCGCGTCGACCATCGGGCCGTAGTAGGTCATGGCCTCGGGCGGCATCGAGGCAACCAGCCTGTCGCGGCCGGTACGGCCTTTCTGCCAAATCGGTGTTTTCACCGACGCGAACTCGAGCAGCGAAACGGCAATGCCGAAGCGTACCAGTTCTTGGCGCAGCGCGTCGGTCAGCGACGCGAGCGCCGCCTTCGACGCGCTGTACGGGCCGACGAACGGCGCCGAGAGACGCCCCGCGATCGAACCGACGTTGACGATGCGCCCTCGCGATTGCCGCAACATCGGCATCGCCGCTTGAACCATCGCAATCGGTGCGAACGTGTTGACCTCGAACTGATGACGCAGCGCGTCGAGGGGAAGAAACTCGAGCGGTCCGGCAACCGCGATGCCCGCATTGTTGACCAGTCCGACGAGCGTATCACCCGCCTCGCGGACGGTTTGCACCGCACGCGTGACGTCGGCGGGAACGGTGACGTCGAGGATGATGGGGCGAATGCCCTGATGCTCGGCCTCCAGCCGCTCGCGGTCGCCTTCCTTACGCACGCCGGCGTAGACCGTGTAGCCGCTGCGGGCCAGGTGCATCGACACCGCATGGCCGATGCCGGTCGATGCACCCGTTACCAGAACCGCGTCGTTAGGCATGCACCTTTCGTTGGTGAATGACGACGCAGTTGCCTTCGGGGTCCGCGCTGATGGCCATGATACAGTTGGGCGACTCGTCGGCGTCGCCGATTCTCACGCCCCGCTCGCGTAGTTCGGCCAGTTTGGCGCGCGCGTCGTCGACCGCGAACATCACGAATCCGCCGGTGGGCGCGCCGGCTTCATGCCAGACGCCGAACGTCGAACCATCGGCGAACTCGAATTCGGCCCCGCGGCCTTGCTCGTCGGTCCAACTCGGCTTCATGCCGACGACGTCGCGGTAGAACGCAATCGCGGCTAGCGGTTCGGCCACCATGTAGCCGGCCAGATCGATGCCGTTGATCGTCGTCGGCGTGCGCGCTTGATCGGGCGGAAGATGCGGATCGCGCGCCTTTTTCTGGTGCGTGATGAAGCTGTTGCCCTCCGGGTCGGTGCCCATCGCCATATGGCAGACCGGGGACTCGAACGCGTCGCCGATCGCGCCGCCGCGCGCGCGAATCTGCTGCGCGGCGCCCGCGGCGTCGCCGACCGTGAACATCACGCCGAAGCCCGGCTTGAGATCCTCGCTCTCCGGCGGCTGCCAAATGCCGAACGTCGTGCCGTCGGGCAGATGAAACTCGGCGCCGTTCTCGCTCTCGCGCGACGGCACCATCCCGAGCTGGTCGCGATAGAAGGCCAGTACGCGCCGAAGATCGGTAACGGTGACGCCCACGAGGTCGGTCCCGGTGACGGCTGAACCGGTGACGGGGGTGGATTGAACGCTCACGAGCCTCTCCTTTGTGTCGTTTGAGCTCGCTCGAGCATAGCGCGGTCTATATGACAATCACTGTCATATTTAAAATGTGAGGGCGCTGGCGATCCGGTCAATCGCATGATTGAGCAGCTCGCGGATGCGTTCGCGCCCACCCTTGGCGCCCTGCTCGAACCACAGCCCCATGGCGGCCTGCATCGCCCCGGAGACCGCGCCGCTCGCGATGCGCACGTCGACGTCGTTCGCGGGGCGGCGCAGATGCCGCGCCACCAAAGCGGAGAAGAGTTCGAGCGTACGCTCCTGCTCTTCGTAGAAGGCAACTTGGAGCGACGGCGTTACCAGGCGCAGCGCGTGGCGCGCCGCGATCAGCTCGCGATCGCGGTCGAAGTACTCGACGAGCACGCCGGTCATCACCGCACGCACCGACTCGATGAGCGGCTCGTCGGCCGGGCGATTGAGCAGCGATTGAACGATGACCGGGTCGTACTCGTCGGTGACGACCAGATCTTCCTTGGATTTATAGTACCGGTAGACGGTCGCCGGCGAGACGCCGGCGGCCTCGGCAATCTGCTCGACGGTGGTGTGCTCGTACCCGTGGTCCGTGAAGAGACGCAGCGCTTCTTTTTGGATCGTCGCGCGAACGTGCTCCTTCTTGCGCGCGCGCAGCCCGGCCACTACGCGGCCTCCGCCATCGGTTGCGGAACGGGCGAGGAGGCCGCTGCGGGCACTGGTGCGCGCTGCACGAAGAGCATCAGCGGAATCGCGGCGATGAACAAGAGCGCGCACAGGCGGAAGACGTAGTCGTATGCCGTGACGCTCGCCGCTTGCGAGAGCAGGCTCATCAGCGTCGTGACCGCGACACCGTGTGAGCTCGTGATGCCGCCGGCGAGATCGGACCAGGCGATCGCGGTTTCGCGCGTGAGCAGCGTGGTGATGATTGCGATGCCGAGACTACCGCCGAGCTGACGTACTAGCTGCGAGAGGCCGGTCGCACCGGCCAGTTCTTCGCGCGGAACGGCCGAGAGCATCAACTGCGTGAGCGGGACGAACATCAGTCCCATGCCGAAGCCGATGAGCGCGCGCGGCCAGAACGTGTTATCCATCCCCGCCTGTTGGGTGAGTCCGCCGAGCTGCCAGTTTGCCCAGGCGGCGCAGAGGGCGCCTGGGACGAGCAGAATGCGCGGATCGATCCGGTTGACGAGTCGCGACGTCACGATCATCGCTATTGCCGTCGCGAAGGCATTCGGGATGAGCGCCTTCCCCGAGTCGAGCGGCGTCATCCCGAGAATGGTCTGAAAAAAGAGCGGCACGATCAGTTCGCTGCCGAACAGCCCGAAGCCGACGATGAACAGCACCACGTTTCCGAGCGAAAACGACGGAATGCGAAAAACGCGCAGGTTCACGAGCGGCGTTTTGTCGCGCGCCGTCATGATGCCGAAGATTGCGAGCGCCACCCCCGAGGCGATCGCGAGCGAGACGATCGTATTCGAGCTCCACCAGTCCTCGTGCTGGCCGCGTTCGAGCACGTATTGCAAAGAGATCAAACCGATCGCCAGGAGCGCGAGCGCCGGCCAGTCGATCGCGCCGCGTTTGCGTTCGATGTAGTGCGGCGTGGGGATGAATGCGTACGCCATCGCAAAGGTAATGGCGCCGATCGGCACGTTGATCAAAAAGATCAGCGGCCAGGACGCGTTGTCGACGATGTATCCGCCCATCACCGGTCCGAGCGCCGGCGCCGCCATGATACCCAATCCGAAGATCGCCATCGCCGCTCCCGAGCGCCGCGGACCGAAGGTTTCGAACAGAATGGCTTGCGCGGTCGGTTGCAGCACGCCGCCGCCGAGACCTTGCAGCATACGGCAGATCGTCAGCGTCACGATGTCGTGCGAAAGCCCGCACAAGAATGACGCGATCGTGAAGATCGCGATCGCGCTGCAATAAAACGTCTTACGTCCCAGATACGCGGTCAGCCAGCCGTTGAGCGGCATGACGACGACCGCCGCGAGAATGTAGCCGGTCGCGATCCACGCCGCGTCGTCGATCGAGCAGCCGAGGTTGCCGGCGATCGTCGGTAGCGCAACGTTGACGATCGTCATGTCGATGATCGCCATGAAGACACCGAGCATCACCGTGACGGTGATGAGGAACTGCGAGCGCGTCACTCCACGAGCACCGCGAGACGCTCGCTGCCGATCCTGGTGATCGCGTAACGCGGGAGCGCCGCCTGCGCATCGCGCGCAACGCATGCGCGCCGCTCGAGGTCACCGAGCAGCGACTCGACCTCTTCCGTTACAGCCTCGGTCGCAAATCCGAAATGCAAGAGCCCGGCCGCGCACTCGCCGGCCGAGGCGGGTCCTTCATAGAGCACCCGCAGGACGGCTTCCTCGAGTCCCACGCCCTCGTCTACCTGTGTCATGCGAGCGGGTTTCGACGAGGAAATGAGAGAACCTCTCAAATAAGAGAAATGTTCAAATGAGAGGCGCCGTCAGGATGCTCGCGGCCTCCAGGCGGCGAGGATGGCGCCTTGGATCCCCATCCCGACGGCAACGAACCCGATGTTGAGGTGGCCGAGCGTCGCGCCGAATCCCGAGTAGACGTAATCCATCCAGGTCATCGTTCCGAAGATCAGCAGTCCGAAGGCGAAGCCGATCCACGCCCCCTCGAGCCATCCGACCGGGCCCCGCCACTTCAAAATCAGCGCGAGTCCGTAGGCGAGGAAGAACCCGCCCACGAGCGAGACGGCAAACGGATACCACGTGAACCCGGCCGTCACTTGCGGAGTGACTCTGCTCACCTCTTTCATCCAGATCCGGCCGAAAAGCGCGTCGTACCAAAGCCAGCCAAAACCAAAAAGAACGAGATCGGAAACGAGGATCGCCCACCAGTTCACGTTGATGCGCATGCGACTACCTCCGTCGGGACGTGCCACGTGCTGCGCTTCCGCAGACAGCGCTTTGTTACCCTGAAGGCCGGCCAAAAGCACCCCAGGGGTGCCTTTGGCCGGCTTCGCTTGCGTTAGTCCTCGTCGCGACGTCCCTGAGGTCTGCGCCGGCGGCGCGACGGCGGCGCCCCCGGTCCGCCGACCGGAAGTGCACCGCCTTCGTCGTCGTCGTGATGGCGACGCTTCGGACGGAACTCCCCGTTGCCGCGGCTGCCGCTCGTCTCCGAACCCGGTGCGAGCACCGCTTTGCGCGAGAGATTGACGCGGCCTTGGCCGTCGATCTCGATCACCTTGACTTCGGTGGTGTCGCCGACGTTGAGCACGTCTTCGACTTTCGCAACGCGTTCGGGCGCGAGTTGGCTGATGTGCACGAGACCTTCTTTGCCCGGCAGAATCTCGACAAATGCGCCGATCGGAATGACGCGCTTGACGGTGCCGGTGTAGATCTGGCCGACGACGACGTCCTTGGTGATGTTCTCGACGATGGTTTTGGCTTTGTCGCCGCTCTCGCCGTCGAGCGAGGTGATGAACACGGTGCCGTCGTCCTCGATGTCGATCTTCTCGACGCCGGTGTCGGCGATGATCTTGTTGATCACCTTGCCGCCTGGGCCGATGACGTCCTTGATCTTGTCGGGATTGATCTTGATCACGATCATGCGCGGTGCGTACTTCGAGAGTTCCGCGCGCGGCTCGGCGATCGTCTCCGCGAGTTTGTCGATGATGAAGAAGCGCGATTTGCGTGCCTGCTCCATGGCCTCGCGCATGATCTGCACGGTGATGCCCTGGACTTTGATGTCCATCTGAATCGCGGTGATGCCTTTCTTGGTTCCCGCGACCTTGAAGTCCATCTCTCCGAGCGCATCTTCGAGACCCTGAATGTCGGTGAGGACGGCGTACTGCTTCCCTTTGAGAATCAGGCCCATCGCGACGCCGGCAACGTGCTCTTTGATCGGCACGCCGGCGTCCATCAACGCGAGCGTCGACGCACAGACGGACGCCATCGACGAGGACCCGTTCGATTCGAGGGTCTCGCTCATCAGACGCATCGTGTACGGGAAGTCTTCCTTCTTCGGCAGTACCGGCACGAGCGCGCGCTCGGCCAAGTGGCCGTGGCCGATCTCGCGGCGGCCGGGTCCGCGCATCGGACGCGTCTCACCGACCGAGTACGGCGGGAAGTTATAGAAGTGCATGTAGCGCTTGTCTTCGAGCGCGACGATGCCGTCGAGGCGTTGCGCATCGCTGGTTGAGCCGAGCGTCGCGGCGGTGAAGACCTGCGTTTGACCGCGGGTGAAGACGCCCGAACCGTGCACGCGGGGCACGTAATGTACTTTGGTCCAGATCGGGCGGATCTCGTCGGGCTTGCGACCGTCGGGACGAATCTTTTCGTCGACGACCATCGTGCGCAACTCGTCCTCTTCCATCGCCTTGACGATCTTGCCGAAGTCCTTCTGACCGTCGGCAGTTTCCAGCAACGCTTTGATCTCGTCGTCTTTTTTGCCGACGCGCTCGAGCGCTTCGCTCGCCGAGATCAGGTCGAACGCTTTCTCGCGTTCGCCTTTTTCGATAATGCGCATCGCCCGCCCGACGTCCTTGGCGAACGTCTTGCGCACCCACCGGTCGAGGCCGGCGTTGACCTTCTTGAGCGGAAACTCACGCTTCGGTTTGCCGGCTTTCTTCGCGAGCTGGTTGATCGCTTTGACGATCTTGCGAATCTCCGCATGCGCAAACTCGACGGCGCCGAGAAAATCGTCTTCCGAAATCTCGTTCCCGCCGCCCTCGACCATCATGATCGCGTCTTCGGTACCGGCGATGACGATGTCCATCCCGCCGGTTTCGTATTGCGGAAGCGTCGGATTGCAGATGTATTTGCCGTTTTCATCGCGACCGACGCGAACGGCGGCGACGGGTTCCTCGAACGGAATGTCGGAAACGGCAAGCGCTGCGCCGGCGGCGCAGACGCCGAGCACGTCGGCGTCGAGTTCCGGATCGATCGAAAGCACCGTTGCGACGATCTGCACGTCGTTTTGGAAGCCTTCGGGAAAGAGGGGACGGATCGGACGATCGATCTGCCGCGAGCTCAAAACCGCGTGCTCGGGCGGACGTCCTTCGCGCTTGATGTAGCCGCCGGGAATCTTTCCGGCTGCGTACATACGCTCTTCGAAATCACAGGTGAGTGGGAAAAAATCGATGCCTTCGCGCGGTTTTTCGGAGGCGGTGACGGCGCAGAGCACGACATCTTGTTCGCCGTAACGAACCAGCGCGGAGCCGTTGGCTTGCTTCGCGAGTTCGCCGGTCTCAATGACCATCGTGCGCCCGCCGACCTCTAAGGTCACGGATTCGGGCACAATAACTCCTAGTTTTCTTGCTTTTTGCTCTTTTAAATGAACCGGGCTTGGTTCGCGAAGCGCCGGAAGCCTACCTGTGCCCGGCTCACCGCGTCTGGTCGACGCGGCTTCCCGTGCGTTGGTGGGTCGTGGCAAAGGCCACGTTCTTGGCCTGCGCCGGGGGGTTGGCGCCGGTCTGCGGGGGCTTGGGATCGGTCGTCAGCTGGACGCCCTGCGCCTGCGGCCCGGGTGGCGTTTGGACCGTCTCCGTGTGTGTCTGTGCTGGGACGTGATGAATCGCCGCGACGTTCATGCGACGATTCTAGCACCAAATCGGGGCTCGGTTACTATGCGGTGGTATCGACGGTCGAGCCGGACTCGCTCGCCCCGAGCTCCTGGAGCTGATACGCCAGGTTGGCGAACGCGTCGACGTTGAGGCCGGCCGAGGAGTAGAGCGCGGCGCTCGCGTCCGAGGTGTCGCCGGTCAACGCCTGCGCCAGCGTCTGATACTGCCACTGCTCGAGGCTCGATACTGCCTGCTGGTAGGGGTTCTGGCCGGTCGCGCTCGAGGACGCGCTGCTCGAGGAGCCGGAGGTCGAACCGGACGCGACGGTGTTCGAGGCCGTATTGGCCGTCGAGGCTGCGTAGCTGTAGGGATTGAGCACGTCAAAGCCCGGGATGGTGAGCGGCGTGATCGCCTGGGTAAGGGCGTCCGAGCCGATGTACGAGGTGCTCATCGGGGCCATCGTAGCATCTCCCCGGCCCCGATGCCCGGCAGCACAGGAAATCTTTACCTCTACATCGCGAAAGGGCGCCTGATGCACGCTTACATCTTCGCCGCGCTCTTGAGCCTGGTTACGGCGCCGCACGCGATGGTTGTTACCGAACAGCATTTGGCTTCGCAAGCCGGGCTCGACGTTCTCAAAGCCGGCGGGAACGCCGTCGACGCCGCCGTGGCGGTCGGCTATGCGCTTGCCGTCGTCGATCCGTGCTGCGGCAACATCGGCGGCGGCGGCTTTATGTTGATTCGCATGCACAACGGGCGCGAGCGCTTCATCGATTTTCGCGAGAAGGCGCCGGAACGCGCGACGCGCGACATGTATCTCGACGGCAAAGGGAACGTCGTGCCGGAGCGCTCGCGTAAGGGCTGGCTCGCGATCGGCGTGCCGGGCACGGTGATGGGACTCGATCGGGCGCTGCGCGAGTACGGCACGCTTCCTCGCGCGCGAGTGATGGCGCCGGCGATCGCGCTCGCGCGTGACGGCTTCGTCTTGCAAGAAGGCGATTTGCTTCCGTTCAAGGGGGCGGCGAGCGAAGGGTACAGCGGCGCCTACACGCTGAAGAATCAGCCGAATATTCGAGCTATCTGGATGTCCGACGGCGCGCTTCCGCGTGCCGGCGAGCGCATCGTGCAAACGAACCTCGCCAACACGCTCTCGCTCATTGCGAGGGACGGCAGCGACGCGTTCTATCGCGGGCCGATCGCGCGAGCCGTCGTCGCCGCGAGCGACGCCGGTGGCGGTTTGTTGACGATGCGCGATTTTCGCGACTACACGGTGGGGGAATCGCAGCCCGTGCAGTGCACATATCATGGGCTGACCGTGATCTCATCGCCCCCGCCGAGCTCCGGCGGCGTGACGCTGTGTGAAATTCTCAATATTCTTTCGCCCTATCCACTGGCGCAGTGGGGTTGGCACAGCGCGCGCGAAGCGCATTACGTCGTCGAGGCCGAGCGCCGCGCGTACGCCGATCGTAACGCCTATCTCGGCGATCCGGCGTTCGTGAACGATCCGATCGCGCAACTGCTCGACCCGGCGTACGCGGCGCGGCTGCGCGCGCAGATCGACCCGGCGCGCGCGACGCCCTCCTCGCTCGTCAAGCCCGGCTTGAAGGTCGTGGTGCACGAGAACGGCGAGACGACCCACTACTCGATCGTCGACGCGCAAGGCAATGCCGTTGCCGTCACCTACACGCTCAACGACTGGTTCGGCGCAGGCGTCATGGCCGGCGACACGGGCTTCATGCTCAACGATGAGATGGATGATTTCACCTCGAAGCCGGGCGTCCCGAATATGTACGGTCTGGTTCAAGGTGAAGACAACGACATTCAACCGGGAAAGCGGCCGCTCTCGTCGATGGCGCCGACGATCGTGACGCGCGACGGCAAGCTCGCGATGGTGACCGGCAGTCCGGGCGGATCGCGCATCATCACGATCGTGCTCGAGACGATCTTGAACGTCTTCGATTTCGGCATGAACGCCCAGGCCGCCGTCGATGCGCCGCGGATCCATATGCAGTGGCTCCCCGACGAGGTTCAGTACGAGCCGCATGCTTTCGCGGGCGAGGCGATGGCGCAGCTCCGCGCCGCCGGGTATCGTTTTCAAGAGATTCCTTTTTGGGGGTCGGCGCAAGCGATCGTCGTCGATCCGAAAACGGGGGACCTGGAAGGTGGGACCGACCGGCGTCACCCGGCAGGCGCAGCGGTAGGGTACTAAGAACCACCGCGACAGAGGATGCGGCCGCTCGGGTGAGCGGCTGCGGTCCTGCCGCTTGCTTGTGGCGAAGGGAGCACCCGAGAATTGGAGGCGCAGCCACCCAGTGGCGCTTTGCTGCGCGCGTTGCGCGGTGTCCTACTCTTCTACTCGACGCACGACCCGCACACCGGACTGCTGAATCGTCGCCAGCTGCTTCAACTGCTCGAGAGTTGCGCATGCGAAGAGGGCGCGAGCGGGACGCTCGTGCTCTTCGATATCGATCGCTTCGCGCAGATCAATGAGATCGCCGGGCAAACCACCGGCGATCATTTGTTGCGCGCGGTCGCCGAACGGTTGGCCTTCCTCGACGAGAACGGGCATGTCGTCGCTCGCGTCGGTTCGGATGAATTCGCATGCGTGCTGTTCGGTCCCGACGGCGACGCAGCGATCGAACGGTCTCTGGGGCAATTGCGCGACGCGCTCGACGCCCCGTTCGAAGTGGGACACGCCGAGTACATGCTGCGCGCGACCATGGGGATTGCCGTTTTTCCGCGAGACGGAAGCGGCGAGGCGCTCTTTCGCAACGCCGGCATGGCGCTGGGTGCGGCAAAGTCGGCGGCCCGCGGCGGCTTCGTGCGCTACGGCCCGGCGCTCGAGCGCAAGATGAGCGTGCGCAGCCGTCTCGCGCGCGACCTCCCGGCGGCGATCGACCGGCGTGAATTTGCGATGTATTACCAGCCGTTGATCTGCGCAACGTCGCACAACGTCACGGCCACCGAAGCACTCTTGCGCTGGCAGCATCCGGACCTCGGCTTGCTCACGCCCGACGTCTTCCTCACCATTGCCGAGGAGAGCGACGCCGTGGTCGAGATCGAGCGTTGGGCGATCGATCGCGCGTGCCGCGACGCGGTGCTGATTCGAGACTCTCTGGACCGCGACGTGCGGCTGAACGTCAACGTCTCGCCGAGGCACGTGCAGTCCTCGCGGCTGATCGGCAACGTCTCGAACGCGCTACAGGGCTCAGGCTGGGACCCGGCGGCGCTGCAGCTCGAAGTAACCGAGCAGCTCCTCATCGAAGACATCCCGAGCGCGGTTGCGACGCTCGAGCAGCTCCGTGACCGCGGGGTCTCGATCGCGATCGACGACTTCGGGACCGGCTACAACACGCTTTCGTATCTCAAGTCGTATCCGGTCAGCTGCATCAAGATCGATCGCGGTTTCGTCAAGGATGCTGAAAACGACAAGTACAGCCGGGCTATTTGCAGGTCTGTGGCAGCACTGGCCGATTCGCTGCATCTGCACGTGGTCGGGGAGGGTGTGGAAACCCACCAGCAAGCGGATTTTCTTCGGACGATCGGCTGCCACGAGCTGCAGGGCTTCCACTTCGGCCACCCGGTGACGGCTTGGGACTTTATGACTACTTACGGCAGGGAGGGCATGTGGCTGACGTAGCGCCTACATGAAGATCGCAAAAAAGGCCGAAAGAGCATAGTCCGGTGTTGGACGATATCTTTGGACTCGTTCAATCTTTTGTTGGCGGCGATGAAACGGCACCGTCGAAGGCGAGTGCGCGCCTCGCGCTCATGCGCTCGTTCCTCAAGCGCCTAGATACCGAGCTGCCGCAGGTCATCGTCGAAGCGCTCCAAGAGGCCGCCAGGATCACCGCGGCCGAGGTTGCAGCCATCTACGAGGTGCAGGCCGAGGCGTTGGTCTGCGCCTTCTCCACCGATCCTTCGCTGCTGGAAGCGCGAGTCGAGCTGGGCGACGAGCATGAGGTCCACGAGCACGGGACCGCGCGGTTACGCGCCGCGGCCGGCGTTCGGGACGCGCTCTGCGCAATGCTCTATACCGGCGACCGGGAGTGGGTTCTGCTGCTCGGCGAGCGCCAAACGCGTCTAAAACGCGACATCTTCGAAGCCGACGTCGAGACGCTGCTCGACGTCTTTACGCAGCTCTTGCGACAGCGCGCCCACGGTGTGGAGTCGCGATCGCTCGTGGATCACGTCACGGCACTTCCCGACCGCTGGGCGACGATGAACCGTTTGAGCGAAACGATCTCCGCCGCGAAACGCAACGGCACGCACGCGGCGTTGCTCTTCATCGATCTCAACGGCTTCAAAGGCGTCAATGATTCTTTCGGTCATGCCCACGGCGATATGGTCCTCAAGGCGATCGCGTCGACGCTGCGCGACGCATTGCGCGCCAATGAGTTTGTCGGCCGTATCGGCGGCGACGAGTTTGCGGTGATCCTGCCTGTCGTTCGCAGCGCCGAGGAGGCGACTTCGGCGGCCAAGCGTCTCGCCGACGGCGTGCGCGATCTGGAGATCGTGCACGGTACGGGGACGGTCTCGCTCAGCGTCGGCGTGGCGTTCTACCCCGAACACGCCGTCGACGTCGAGGATTGGCTGCATCACGCCGATCTCGCGATGTATCAGGCCAAACGTCAGCGCGAGTCGCACTGCGTCTTCAATCCGGGCGATTCGCCCGAGGACTGGACGCCGCTGGCGACCGAGGTCGAAGAAGCGTACGCTCGCGAGTACCTCTTGTGCTTTCAGCCGATCTTCGAAACCGAGTCGGGAACGGTCGTTGCCGCCGAAGCCTTGCTGCGTTCGCTCCACCCGCAAGACGGCGTGCAATCGGCGTTCATCACGATGGAGGCGGCTCGCGCACGCCGGTCGATCGAGCATCTCGATGCGTGGGTAACGCGTCGCGCGCTGGCATTCGCGAACGAATGGCGCGCGCAGGGCGTGCAGCGCATTCACGTCAACATCGGACAAGTCAACGACGATATGCTCGCGAGCCTGCTGCGCTCGGTCGATGCAAGCGGTTGCGACACGTCGATTCTCGCGCTCGAGCTCGACTACAAGCGGTTCATGGCGGATTTTCAGGCGCACCAGGGATTTGCGGAATCGGCGGAACGCTGCGGCATCTATGTCGGGCTGGACGGCTTCGGAGAGACTCAGCTCGATCTGCCGACACTCGAATCGCTCGCGGTGCGCTTCGTGAAGCCGTCGCGCGCGCTCTTGCCGTCGGGTGGCGCGCGCGGCCGGGCGCTCGACGCGATCGTCGCGCTCGGGAGCGTCTACGGTTGGGACGTCGTTGCAACCCGCGTCGCGACCAGCGACGACCGTGCGGCATGCCGCGCGGCAGGCGTGAAATACATGCAGGGTTTCGCGGTCGCGCAGCCGATGACCGCAATCGACTTCAACCAATGGATCGAAACGAGCCCGCGTATCGCTCTGGTCAGTTGATCGCCGCCTGCCGGCTCGCAACGGGTGCGGCCGGCGAATGCCGCTGGTGCGGCGCTGCACTGCCCGCCCGGCGCAAAACCTGGTGCAGCGAGCGATGCAGCGACGGGTTCTGGAACAATCACTGGTGGACGCTCGCGCGGCGCGTCGCGAAAAAACGCGACAAGTACCGGTGCACGCGCTGCGGTCACAAGCCGCTCGGGCGAAGCGATCCGCGCTATCGGAAGCGCCGCGCGACGGACCGGCTCGAGGTCAATCACATCGTCGCCGCGGGCGGAGCGCATCGCGTCTTGAGCTGCTTGCATCATCTCGACAACCTCGAGACGCTTTGCTTGGAGTGTCATCGCGAGAGGACCGCTGCGCAACGCCTGGTATAACGGCCCTATGCAGACCCTCACTCCGCAGCGCCGCAGAGAGCTCGAACTGCGGGCGAATGACGTGCGGCAGGGCATTATCCGCTCGCTGCTCGCCGCCGGATCCGGCCATTCCGCCGGGTCGCTCGACATGGCCGACGTCTTCACCGCGCTCTACGGCTTCATTTTGCGCCACGATCCGCAACGGCCGGATTGGCCGGATCGCGATCGCTTGCTCCTCTCGTGCGGGCATATTGCGCCCGTGCGCTACTCGGCGATGGCGAACTTCGGCTACTTTCCGCTCGACGAGTTGCTGACGCTGCGCAAGTTCGGAACGCGCCTGCAGGGACACCCCGAACGCGTGAAGCTGCCGTCGGTCGAGACGACCTCCGGCCCGCTCGGTGAGGGACTCGCACAAGGGACGGGTATGGCGCTCAGCGCCAAACTCGACCGGAAGGATTGGCGTGTCTACGTCGTGTGTTCCGACGCCGAGCATCAATGCGGTCTGCACATGGAAGCGATGATGACCGCCGCCAAGTTCAAACTCGACAACCTGATGGTCATCGTCGATCGGAACTTCATCCAGATCGATGGAAGCACCGAAGAAGTCATGCCGCTGGAACCCTTTGCCGAGAAGTACCGGGCGTTCAACTGGGAGGTCTTTTCTTGCAACGGCAACGATATCGGCGAATTCATTGAGACCGTGCGGCGCGCGCAAGCGGTCGAGGGAAAGCCACAGGTCATCATCGCCAACACCATACCGGGAAAGGGCGTGAGCTTCATGGAGGGCGATTATACCTGGCACGGTAAGCCGCCGAACAAAGAGCAGGCGGACGTAGCTCTCGCCGAACTCGCGGCTGCGCACGAGAGGCTGCTGGCCCATGTCTAGCACGCTCGTGGATTATCGCAACAACGGCGCGCTCAAGTCGGTGCCGACCCGCAACGGCTTCGGCGAAGGTTTGATCGAAGCGGGCAATCGCGACCGCAACCTCCTCGCAATCTGCGCCGACCTTGCCGAATCGACGCGCATGGAGGGTTTCAAGAAGGCGCATCCCGATCGTTATCTCGAGATCGGCGTCGCGGAACAGATGCTCGTCGCGCTGGCCGGCGGCCTCGCAGCGACCGGGAAGATTCCGTGGATCGCCTCGTATGCGATGTTCAATCCTGGGCGCTCGTGGGAGCAAGTGCGCACGATCATGGCGCTCAACGAGACCAACGTAAAAATCGCCGGCGCCCATGCCGGCGTTTCGGTCGGCCCCGACGGCGCTACCCATCAAGCAATCGAGGACATCGCAATCATGCGCGTGATCCCGCACATGACCGTCGTCGTTCCATGTGACGCGATCCAGACGAAGAAAGCGACCATCGCGCTCTCCGAGCGTTTCGGACCGGTCTACTTGCGGTTCGCGCGCGAAAAGTCGCCCATCGTTACGACGGAATCGACGCCGTTCGAAATCGGGAAAGCGCAGACGTTCCGTGAAGGCAGCGACGTCGCGATCGTCGCCTGCGGTATTCTCGTCTACAATGCACTGGTCGCCGCCGACGAACTCGCTCACGAAGACGGCATACAAGCAACGGTGATCAACAATCATACCGTCAAACCGATGGATGAAGCGGCGATCGTCGACGCGGCCCGCGCGTGCGGTGCCGTCGTGACGGTTGAAGAACACCAAGTCCACGGCGGGATGGGTTCAGCGGTCGCCGAGACGCTCGCGGCGAAGGCTCCGGTGCCGATCGAGTTCGTCGGCGTCCAGGATCGCTTCGGCCAATCCGGCGACCCCAGCGAGCTTATCGAGTATTACGGCATGGGCACGCCCGCGATCAAAGACGCCGTGCGGCGCGCCTACGCCCGCAAGCGAGGATAAAGAGACACCCGAGGGGTTTGGCGCTTGCTTGCCCCTGGGTAGGAAAATCACATGGCCTTCGAGGCGGCGGGAAAGTACGAAGCCCCGGCGCTGCGTTCGTTCGCGCAGAGTCTGAGTCGCATCGCGCTCGTGATGCTGCCCGACGGTTCGTGTAGCTACGTGAATCCGTCCTGGACCGTCTACACCGGGCTCCACGCCGAGCACGCGCTCGGCACGCGGTGGCAGCTCGCGCTGCACCCGCACGACCTGATGGGCGTTCTCGAACAGCTCGAGACGCGCTGCGCCGGTGAACTGCCGTACGAGCTAACGTTTCGCCTGCGGTCTGCGCACGGCGACTACGAACGCTTCGCGGCGACGCTCGTGCCCGTTCGCGAGCGCTCCGGAGAATCACGCGAATGGCTCGCTGTTTGCGATCGCGGTGACGCCGAGCACAGCGCGGCCGACCGCTTCCGGCATCTCGCCGACGCGCTCCCGCTACTGGTGTGGACGACCGACCCCGACGATCGTTTGACGTTCGTCAATCGGGCATGGCTGGCGTACACGGGTTTGCCGGCCGGTTCGACGATCGCACAGCGTAACGCGCTCGTGCATCCTCTCGATCTGCCGGTCCTCATGCGCGCGCTGCGCGCCGAAGAGGCAGAGGTGGAATTCCGTCTGCGCCGCCGCTCCGATGGAATGTATCGCTGGCATCTGCTGCGCTGGGTCCACTTCGGTTCGGCGTCGTTGCCTTTTCACCGGATCGGTACGGCGATGGACATTCACGACCAACGTGTGGCGCAGGAAGTTCGCGATCGTCAGCTGCGCGTTATTGCCGAGGCGCTTCCTGAGCTCGTCTGGTCGACCAAACCGCAGGGCGAACAAGATTACGCGAATCACGCCATGCTGGCGTTTACGGGGTTATCGGCGCAAGAGTGCACCGGCGACGTGTGGGAGCGTTTCGTGCATCCCGACGATTGGCCGGCGACACGCGAGGGGTGGCAGCAATCACTGCGGTGGGGCGAACCTTACGAAATGCAGCACCGCCTCCTGCGCGGCGACGGAAGCTACCGCTGGTTCCTCACGCGCGCCGTGCCGATGCGCGACGACAGCGCGGAGATCGTACGTTGGTTCGGCACCAGCACCGATATCCACGACCAGAAGCGCGCGGCGCAGGAGCAAGCCTATCTCGCGGAGCTCGGCCGCATTGTCAACAGCTCGCTCGAACTCGATCGTACGCTGCGGCACATCTGCGACTCGGCGGTACCGCTGCTAGCCGAGTCGTGCCAGGTCGACCTTCTGGTCAACGGCGTATTACGGACGGGCGCTTTCGCGCATAACGGCACGCGGACCGAGGTACCGGCCGCGCGTATCCGCCCGCACGTGCATGGCAACGCGCGGGCCGCACGCTACGTCGAGCGCGACGACGGCGTTGCAACGGAGACGATCGTCATACCGATGCAAGTACGAGGCAAGGCGATCGGCACGATTTCGTTCGTGCGGCCGGAGCATTCGGACGCGCACGGCGACGTGAGGTTTCTCGAGGAGGTTGCGCGGCGCTGCACGCACGCCATCGAGAACGCGCAGCTCTATCAGCGTGAGCACCGTGTCGCCGAGGCGCTTCAAGCCGCGTCGTTGCCGCGGCGTCTGCCGCATATCGACGGCATCGCCATGGACGCCGTCTACGTGCCGGGAAAGAGCGAGGCGCAAATCGGCGGCGACTGGTACGACGCATTCACGTTGGCTGACGGCCGTATCGTCGTCTCGATCGGCGACGTTGCCGGCAGCGGGCTCGAGGCTGCCGTGACGATGAGCAACGTGCGCCAGATCATTCGCGGCATCGCGCAGATCCACGCGGAGCCGGTGCTGATGCTCAACTCCGCCGACCGCGCGCTTCGCATGGACGACCCGGATCGTTTCGTTACCGCGTTCGTCGGCGTCATCGACCCGATCGCAAGCACGATGGTGTACGCAAGCGCGGGGCATCTGCCACCGTTCATCCGCCGCGCGAACGGACGGCTCGACGAACTCCTTTTCGTGGATCTGCCGCTCGGGTTGCGCGAACGGATGTCGATCCAAGCGCGAAGCGTCAACGTGGGCGACGGCGATCTTTTGGTCTTTTATACCGACGGCTTGGTGGAGTCGTCACACGACATCGAAGGGGGCATCCGTTTGCTGCGCGCGACGCTCGAGCATCCGCAGATCGATCGCGTCGCGCATCCCGCAGCGTTCATTCAAGAGCGCGTGCTGGCGGAGGGAGCCCGCGACGACGTGGCGATCCTGACCTTGCGCATTCACGGCGATCAGCGTATGGGCAACATGCAACGCTGGATCTTCGCAAGTTTGGATCCCGAGGGACTTTCGCAAATGCGCCACGAGTTTCGCGCACGCCTTGTCGGCTTCGGTCTGTCGGAACTGCGCTTGGAAACCGCGGAACTGGTCCTGGGAGAACTTGCCGGCAACGTCGTGCGCCACGCGACGGGCGCAGTCGAATTCGTGCTCGATCATACCGGCGGTGAAATCGTGCTGCACGTCATCGACGAGGGGCCGGGTTTCGAGCGCGCGCCGATGCTCCCGATCGACGTCATGAGCGAATCCGGTCGCGGGCTCTTCATCGTCTCGCAGCTCACGCGCGAGTTCAGCGTAACGAGACGGCACCCGCGTGGGAGCCACGCGCGTGCCGTGCTGTTGCGTTAGCGGCGCGCCTTAACGGCGCAGGCCGAGTTCGTTGATGAGCGCGCGATAGCGTTCGAGATCTTTCTTCTGCAGATAGCTCAGCAAACGGCGGCGCTGGCCGACCTGCAGCAAAAGCCCACGGCGGCTGTGATGATCCTTCTTGTGGAGCTTCAGATGGTCGGTGAGCTGATTGATCGAGGCGGTGAGGATCGCGATCTGCACTTCGGCCGAGCCGGTGTCATTGGACCCGCGGCCGTACTTGGCGGCGATCTCCGCTTTTTGTTCTTTGGTAAGCGGCACGAAACGATGGCTCCTTGTCAGGATGGTCTCGCTCGGGTACAGGGCGTGGGCGGTGCCTACTGCCCGGCTCCGTCCCGGCGACCGGCGTAGCATAGCAAAGACCCCGGCGGGCTGCAAGCAGGACTCTCAGCCGCGGACGGGTGTGGGCTTTCCCTCCTGGTCGACGGCGACGAAGGTGAAACAGCCGGTGGTCGAGAGCCGGCGTTCGCCGGTCGCGGGAACCTCGGCCCAGAGCTCGAGGAGCACGGTCAGGGAGGTCCGGCCGACCCGCTCGATCCGGGCCACGACCTCGACGAAGTCGCCGATGCGGATCGGCTCCTTGAAGTCGAGACGGTCGATCGAGGCGGTAACGACGGCCTTTCGGCACGCGCGCGTCGCCGCGATCGCGCCCACCTCGTCCATCATGGCGACGGCCTTGCCGCCGAAGAGCGAGCCCAGCACGTTTGCATCTTGTGGAAAAACGAGCTCGGTGCGGCGCTCGACGATCGATTCAAACTCCTGCATAGCGCGCAAGAGTTTATCGGCGCGGCGGGCAACTCCGCCCCATGGCTCGCTTTACGGTTCCGGTGATTTACGGATCGGTGCGTACCGAGCGTAAGGGGATACGCGCCGCGCGCTATATCGTGCGGCGGCTGCGCAGCTACGACGTGGATCCCGTCCTCATCGATCCGATGGAGAAGCAGCTTCCGCTGCTCGACAAGATGTACAAAGAGTACGAAGCGGGGACGGCGCCGGCAGTGCTCGAGGAACTCGCGGGACTCTATCGCAAGGCCGACGCGTTCGTCGTCGTATCGGGCGAGTACAACCAGACGATTCCACCGGCGCTTGCGAACATTCTCGACTATTTCTTGGAAGAGTATTTCTGGCGTCCGGGCGGCATCGTCTCGTATTCGGGCGGACGCTACGCCGGGACGCGCGCGGCGATGAACCTGCGCTCGATGCTTCCCGAGATGGGCATCATCACGCTGCCGACGATGATCCAAATCGCGCGCGTGCAGGATACGTTCGACGAAGACGGCATGCCGGCAGATCCCGGGATGGATCGCTACACTGCAACGTTTTTCGACGAGCTGGTGTGGTATATGAAGGCACTCGGGGCAGCGCGCGCGCAGGGTGTTCCGTACTAGGAGGGCGAGTGATGGACTTGGGTATTCGTGGGCGCGTCGCGCTCGTAACCGGTGCGAGCGCCGGCATCGGTGAAGCGATCGCGCTTGCGCTTGCGGCGGAAGGCGTTTCGCTTGCGGTCGCGGCGCGGCGGCGAGACAAACTGGAGTCGGTTGCGAAGCGAGCGAAAGAACTCGACGCCGCCGATGCACGCGCGTTCGAAGTCGATCTCACCAAACCCGATTCGATCGCGAAGTTGATCGCCGGCGTCAACGACGCGTTCGGCGGCATCGACATTTTGGTTCTCAACGGCGGGGGTCCCAAGCCCGGCGTCTACACGCAGATGGCGCTCGACGATTGGGACGCTGGCTATCGCAGCGTGTTGCGCAGCATGCTCGAACTGACCAACGGCGTCTTGCCCGCAATGACGGCAAAGCAATGGGGTCGCATCGTGGCGCTCACGTCGTCGTCGGTGAAACAACCGATTCCGAATCTGACGCTCTCGAACGCATTTCGCACCGCGCTCGTCGCAGCGCTGAAGACGCTCTCGCTCGAAGTGGCCAAAGACGGCATCACCGTGAATTCCATTGCGACGGGACGCGTCGACACGGATCGGTTGCGCCAGCTCTATCCGCAGCCGGGTACGATGGAAGCCGCAGCCAAGGCCGACGTCCCGATCGGCCGCGTCGCCACGCCTGCTGAATTCGCACCGATGGTTGCGTTCTTGTGCGGTGAACCGGCGCGATACGTCACCGGACAAACGATCGCCATCGACGGCGGTCTCACCAAGTCACTCTATTGACGGGGTTCATGGAATTCGTTCGCGTCGCCGATCTCGAGGCGGTGCCGCCGGGGAAAGCGCGCGCGTTCACGGTTGGGCGATACGAGGTCGCGCTGTTCAATATCGACGGTACGCTCTACGCGCTCGAGAACGCATGCCCGCACCAAGGCGGCCCACTGGCCGATGGCTGGATCGAAGGACTCACCGTCACGTGTCCCTGGCACGGGTGGTGTTTTGACGTGCGCACGGGCAGTATGACGATCGGCGACTTTGCGACGATTCCGCGCTTCGAGGTGCGTGTCGAGCAGGACGGCGTCTACGTTTCCTTGGAGCCCGTGCCGCGATGAGCGATCCGCAGGTGCCGGCGTGGGACGGCCGGCTCGGGACGGCCGGCGGCCACGCCTTCGGCAGCGGCCTCGAGGCACTGGCCGCCGAGCGCGACGTCGCGCCCGGCAAGCTCGCCGAGGCACTTGGTCTCCCGCTCGAGCGGCTGACGGCAGTCTTTCGCGGTTCGGAGCGGCTTGGGATCTCCGCCCTCGCGCGATTGGCCCAGAGCCTCCGGGTGCGCCCGATCGAGTTCCTCCAGCGCACCGGGATCCTCTCGCTCGAGGTCTACGCGTTCGGCCTGGATCCGCTCTACTTTTTGCCCGAGGGTCCGATCCGCTACGATGCGCGCATCTACATGCGCGAGATCAATCCGCGCCATCGCGTACCCGAGGGCGACATGACGAAAAGGAATCCTGCGCTTAGCGCGATCGCGCAGGACGAGGTGCTCGACGCGCTCGGGAAGCTGGAAGTGGAGCTTGCCTACCTGCTTCGGGCAGCCGCGCAACAAACGGGTGGGACACTCTAGCGGACGAGGCGAAAAGACGGCCCCACGATGCAAGGTGTTGATGGTAAGCGAATCGCCGCGCTGATCGGCGACGGATTTGAAGAAGCAGATGTATTCGAGCCGCGCAAGGCGCTCGAGGATGCCGGAGCGGTCGTGACGATCGTCGGTATCGACGAGCGCGCGCGCACTCGCATTCGCGGGAAGCGGGGTCTTGACGACGGACAGAGCGTGCGTGCCGAAGAGCTCGCCGCCGATTGCACCTCGGAAGATTTCGACGCACTCTTGATTCCCGGAGGGGTGTCGCCGGATCGCATTCGCACCGATGGTGAAGTCCAGCGGCTGGTGCGCGAGTTCGACGCGGCAAAGAAACCGATCTTTTCGATCGGGCACGGCGCGCAGGTGTTGATTTCGGCGCAGCTCGTGCGCGGCCGTCAAATTACGGGAGCGCACTCGATCGCGGATGACATTCGCAATGCCGGCGGGCTCTATCGCGACCAGCCGACGGTCGGCGACTCGAACTGGGTGAGCACGCGCGGCGCCGAGGATCTGCCGCAATTCAATCGCACGATGCTCGAGAAGATCGCTGCATCGGGAGCGGCGCTTTCGGCTTAGGGATTCGCTCAGGACAAGCTGCGCTCCCCTCGCAGCCCCTAGAGCGGATCGTACCGAGCCAACGACTCGCCGTATTGGCGAAGGGCGAAAAATCCGCTCGACGCGCAAAAAATCAACTCGGCGGCGGCGCCGGCGCGCTCGCCGCTGGTTGCAAGCGCAAACGCGACGACGATTGTCAGCGCGGCGAGAACGATCGTCGCGTCCCGCGCCGCGCCGCTCAGAATGGTTGCGTTGAGCGCGACCAGCGTGCTTGCAAGCACGCAGGCGAGGGCGAGAACGAAGTGTAGCGGCGGCATTGCCGAACCGCTTGCCGATTGCGCGCCCCAATAGACGAGGGTAACGAGCGTCGCGCTCATCGCCGGCGCGAGCGCCTTGGCGCGGGCGAGCTCGCGGCCGAAGAGCGGTGCGCTGCGTTCGCTCGTATCGAGATACGGATGACGCCCGGGACCTTGAAGCAACGCGAGCGCGATACCGATCGTCGAGCAGAAGAACATCGGCGCCGCGAATGTGAACGCGTGCGACTGCACGTAGCCGGCGATCGCCGCACCGGCACAGGCAAAGGCGACCGCGCGTCGCTCCGCGCGCAAGCGCTCGCTCACGATAGCGACGGCGGCGCGCGGACTCACCCGCGCTCCTCGGCTCGCACGACGAGGACCGCGCAGCCGGCCGCCGCCGCGAGAATTTGCGGCACGAACGCGGCCTGCGGCCGGTCGAGCACGAGAAGGTGCGGTGAGGGGACGAGCGCGGCCGCGATCGGAAAGGCGAACGCCTCGTGCATGGGCGCTAGCCGTTCGAGCAAGGCCTGTGCCCGCACGCGCGCGTCGTCGGGATCGATATCCCAAAGCGCGGCGCGATACGCGATGTAATGCGCCGTATCGATCTGCGAGAGCGGCAGCGGATCGTGCGCAACGAAGGCGGCGATGCGCTTGCAGTGGGCCGGCTGCACGCGCGGATCGTATTCGCCGATCGACACCGAGCCGGCGGTTGCGCGAGCTAGTCCGGCCGCCAGCATCGCCAGTCCCCGGGCTTCGCGCGCGTTCGCCGCGACGTGCGTCAGTCGATCGCCGGGACCGAGGTCGAGGCTCGTCGGCGCTACGATCGTCTCGCCACGCCGCGCGTACGCAGCATCGCGCATTCGCAGGATATGCATCGAGAGCATTTTCGGCACCGGCACCGAAGAATCCGCAAGGTCGACATCCATGCTTTCTAACGCTGAAATCGCGCAAAAGCTCCTCGAAATCCGCACGCTCATGGAGATGGCGGGAGAGAGTTTTTACAAATACACGGCCTACGAGAAGGCGGCGGCCTCGGTTGAGAACGCGCCCCCGCTGCGCGACGTGCACGCGGCGGGCGAGCTGACGAAGCTTCCCGGTATCGGTAAGTCGATCGCCACGGTGATTGCGCAATTGCTCGAACGGGGCAGCGCGGAGGCGCTCGAAGAACTGTACGCGATCTTTCCACCGACGATCGTCGAGGTGCTCGGCGTGAGCGGCATCGGGGCGAAGACGGCGGCTTCGCTCTGGAACGATTTTCAAATCGGATCGCTGGCCGACCTCGAGCTTGCGATTGCGCGCAACGCCTTTGAGGGCGTCCCGCGCATGGGGCCGAAGACGATCGACAACTGGAAGCGCGGAATTCTGGCGTACAAGGGCCGTCAGCGGCGTGCGCCGCTCGCGCATGCGCTCGGGATCGCGCGTGAAGCGATGGCGTACCTGCGGGAAGGCCCGCCGCACGACCGGCTCGTCTATGCCGGGAGCGCGCGCCGCCAAGAAGTGACCGTCGGCGACATCGACTTGGTCTGCACCGCGAGCGACGCCGCCGCGATCACGGCATACTTTGCGAAGTGGGAACGAGCGCGAGCGGTGCTCGCGGAAGGGTCGACCAAGACCAGCATCTGGCTCGACGACGGCTTTCAGATCGATCTGCGCGTGCTGCCCGACCATCTCTACGGCAACCTGTTGCAGCACTTTACCGGTTCGCGGGAGCACAACATCAAACTGCGCGAGTACGCGGTGCGCAAGAGCCTGCGCGTCAGCGAGAACGGCATCCTGAACCTCGCAACCGGTGACGCGATCACGTGTGCGGACGAAGAATCCGTCTACGCGGCGCTGGGTATGTCATATATCCCTGCGGAACTTCGCAGCGGGCTCGACGAGATCGATCGCGCAATCGAAGGGACCCTGCCCGAGCTGATCGAGCTGCGCGACGTGCGTGGCGACTTTCACATGCACTGCGATTGGAGCGACGGGCGCAACACACTGGAGGCGATGATCGCGGCGGCCAAGGCGCGCGGATACGATTATCACGCGGTCAGCGATCACTCGTGGGGACGCGGCAAGCGGTACGGCCTCGACCCGCAACGACTTCGCGAGCAGCGCGCGGCCGTGGAGGCAATCTCGGCTCGCGTCGGGATTCATACTTTCTGCGCGAGCGAGGTCGATATTCTCCCCGACGGTACGCTGGACTACCCCGACGACGTGCTCGCGCAGTTGGACGTCGTAATCGCGAGCGTCCATTCGGCCCTGGATATCGGACGCGACGCGATGACGGCGCGACTCGTTCGTGCTTGCGAGAATCCTTACGTCACGATCATCGGGCATCCGACGGGCCGTATGCTGGGCGGTTTCCCGGGGTACGAGTTCGATTTCGACGTCGTCTTCGCGGCGGCGGCACGCACCGGGACGGCGCTCGAGATCGACGGCCAGTCCTTGCGGCTCGACTTGCAAGCACCGCTTGCGCGGCGCGCGAAGGAGTTCGGCGTGACATTTACGGTCGACTCCGACGCGCACGGAGTCGAGGATTTGCAAGAGATCGAACTCGGCGTGGGGCAGGCGCGGCGGGCGTGGCTCACCAAAGGCGACGTGCTTAACGCACGAAGCGTCCAAGACGTGCGCGCGTTCGTGGAACGCAAGCGGGTTCACGTATGATCGAGCGCTCGGCGGCGACCAAAGAAGCCGAACGCGTCCGCGTGCTCAACTCGTATCAGATTCTCGATACGAGCGACGCATCGGCGTACGAGGCCTTTACGGCACTCGCGCGTGAGATCGTAAAGACGAAGATGTCGATGATGTCGCTGGTCGACGAGCATCACGCTTGGTTCAAGTCTGCGCAAGGTCTGGACGCGGTCGAGACGACGCGCGACGTTTCGTTCGCCGGCCAGATCGTCGCTAGCGGCAAACCGCTCGTGATCGAAGATGCCTCCGCGGACAAACGCTTTCGCCGCAACCCGCTCGTCACCGGACCTTCGAAGGTGCGCTTCTTCGCCGGCGTTCCGCTGCGGGCGATAGAGGGCTACGTGATCGGCGCGTTGTGCGTGCTCGACGACCGTCCGCGTTCGATTACTGCGGCGCAACTGCACGAACTCGGTTCGATTGCCGGTGCGCTGATGCAATTGCTCGAGAGCCGGCGCCGCTTGCTCGGGCTCTTCGATACGGCAAACGCCGACGTGCTCACCGTCGATGCATCAGCGCAGACGATCGTCTTCGTCTCCCGCGGCGCGTGCGAACGGTTGGGCTATTCGGAAAAGGAGCTTGTCGGCATGCCGGTGTTCGAGATCATCCCGGCGCTGTCCAAGGCGGCGTTGCGCGACGTGCTCAAGCGGGGGCGCAAAGGCGAGGAGATCGTACGCGAAGCCGAGCTGGTTCGCAAAGACGGAACGCGCTATCCGGTCGAGCTTCGGATCGACATCGCCAACGAAAACGGGCGCGAGCGCATTGCGGCGGTCGCGTTCGACGTGACGCAGAGCAAGGCACACGAGCGCGAGATCGCCCTGCTATTGGGCGCGGTGAACGTGGCCGGCGACGTTATTTTGGTGTGCGAGGTGAGCGATCGCGGCGACCTCGTGCTGTCGTATGCGAATGACGCTTTCACGCGCCAGACCGGCTATGCCCTCGACGAAGCGATCGGACGCGACCTCGATTTTCTTCGAAAGTCCATGCCGGACGACGAGGGCATGCGAACGATTCGTGCTGCTATCGAAGCGGGAACGCCGACGAAAAGCGAAGTTGCGAGCTATCGAAAAGACGGCACGATGTACTGGAATCAGGTCTCGCTGCACCCGGTGCGCGGGGGCGATGGCCGCGTCACGCACTGGATTTCGATCGAGCGCGATATCACCGGCGAGGTCGAGCGCACGACGGCGCTCGAGGAGGAACACGATCGCCTGCTGTCGCTCACGCGCACAGCGCGGCAGATCTTTACGACGCTCGACGCCTCGACGGTCGTCACTGCGGTTCGCGAAGCGATCGAACAGCTGCTGCACGGCGACGCGCGGCTCTTCGCGTGCGGTGCCGAAGGCGCGTGCGTCTCGGTCGAGGTATTGGGGGCGGTCGACTGGACCAGAGCCGCGATCGATCCGCTGCTGGAGAAGGCCGTTCGCCAGCGGGTCCGGGTCACCGACGAGAGCCATACGCGAGCGGTGGCCTACAGCGGGCGCTACGGTGACGCCAGCTACGCGCTCGAAGTTCGCTCTCGAGCCGGCCACACGCTGCGCAGTACCGATCTCTTCGTCTTCGATTTGATCGCCGAGTACTTCGCCGTCGCCGTCCGGAACGTCGCGCTCTATCACGAGGTCGAAGAGCGGCGCAGTGCCGTGCTGGAGCTCAATCAAACCAAGAGCGATTTGATTACGATGCTGGCGCACGATTTTCGCGGGCCGCTCACGTCGATTGTCGGATTTGCGGATTTGACGAGCGAAGTCGGAGACGTGAATGCCGAGCAGCGTGATTTTTTGGAAACCATCAAGGGTTCGGCGTTACAGCTTTCCGAGCTCGCGACCGATACGCTGACGCTCTCACGCCTCGAACGCAACGAGGTTACGCTCGCGCTTTCCGAATCCGATTTGGCGGACTTGATCGGCTCGATCGCCGCGCAGCAAAAGGACCGCCGCAACGTGGAGCTGGTGGTGGAAGGCGACGCGCACGTCACCGGCGACGAAGATCGCCTGCGACAAGTCTTTACGAACTTGATCGACAACGCGATCAAATATACGCCCAACGGCTCGGACCCGGAGGTGCGCATCTTCGGCGGCCGAGACAATGTCACGGTCGTCATTCGCGACTACGGCATCGGCATTCCGGCCGGTGAAGTCTCGCGCGTCTTCGATCGGTTCACGCGCGCTTCCAATGCGCGGAGATTGCGTATCTCGGGCACGGGCTTCGGACTCTTTCTCGCCAAGCAGCTCGTGCAGTTGCACGGCGGTACGATTGCCGTCGAGAGCCAAGAAGGGAGAGGCAGTACATTCACCGTCGTGCTGCCGCGCCGGGCCGACCGGCGGTACGCGCCGCGTACGATCATGTTGCTCGACGAGGAGCGCGATCGTTCGTTCTTGGCCTACGGATTGCAAGAGGCGGGATATCGCGTGCTTGTCGCTTCTGCCGTCGACGAGGCGCTTGCGACGGCGGATGCGCAACCCTTCGACGCGATGGTGCTCGTGTCGCCTGAGAACCTCTCGAATCAAGCCGCGGTGGGGATTCGGGCGTTCAGCCGCGAGCACGCCGTGCCGATCGTGGCGATCGGTGCGACGGTGCCGCCGCGGTTGGGCGCGACCGTCGCGCTGCAGCGCCCCGCGGTTATCGCCGAAGTCGTCGCTGCGCTCGACCGTCTGCTCGGCGAAGAACGCCGCTCCCAACGAAACTAAGTGATGCGCTCGGGCACGCTATAGACGTTGGCGTGATCGTCGCGCACGAATCCGACCAGCGATATGTCGAAGGCGCGCGCAAGATCGACCGCTAGACTGCTCGGAGCCGAAACCGCACAGACGATGGGTATCCGCGCAACCGCGGCCTTCTGGAGGATCTCGTAGCTGGCGCGGCCGCTCACGAAGAGGATCGAGCCCGCAAGCGCGCGCCCCTCGAGCAGCGCCCATCCCACGAGTTTGTCGACGGCGTTGTGACGGCCGACGTCCTCGCGCACGGCGATCGTCGTACCCGAGGCGTGGAAGAGAGCGGCCGCGTGCAGGCCGCCGGTCGTTGCAAAGATGCGCTGCGCCTCACGCATCCGGGACGGCAGCTCGTAGATCAGCGAGATCGGCACGCGTACGTCGTCGCCGACGGGCTCGACACCGAGATCGGCAAGGGCTTCGAGATTCGCACGGCCGCAGACGCCGCACGAACTGTTCATCGTGAAGTGCCGCTCGAACTGCTGCAGGTCCGGCATCGTGGGCCCCTCGAGCGCGATATTGACGATGTTGTATCGCTGCTCGAGATCGACCGCCGGGTCGATGCAATAGCTGACGTTCGCAATGCCGGCGCGCGATCGCACGATGCGTTCGCTCGAAACGAAACCGGCCGCCAGTTCGAAATCATTGCCCGGCGTGCGCATCGTGATGGCGACGGTGCGCGTCGTGCTCCCCGCGACCAGGCGTATCTCGAGTGGTTCTTCCGTGACGACCGCGTCGTAGGTTCGCGCTTTTCGCGTGCCGTCGTAGCGGACGATGGCGGTCTCCGTCGTTCGTCCGGGTCTCGCCCCGTCCACGATCGTCTCGTCGATCACGTGGGCTGCACGAATGCCGCGCGGGGATTGTTGACCGACGCTCTGCCCGCGCGGACGACGGTATCGCGCAGAATATAACCGCCGAGCAGCGTGAGCACCGACGATACGACGGTGCGGACGGCATTCACCGGTTGGGGCAGCGGCACCACGGCACCGACGAGATTCAACGCAAGCGGCGCGAGAATGCCGGCACGGACGGTGTATTTGCGCAACTGTTCGCCGTGCGTTCCGGTGAACAAGGGTTTGCCGTAGTCTCCGGACGTCTGCTCGAAATGCGTCAGCACGGCGAGCTCGCCCAACGCGGCGATCATCTCGAGCCGTTCCAACCGGTGCACGACTTCACGATTTCCTTCGAGCGTGCTGAGCAGACTCGAGAGCGCGCAGGCCGAGCTCATGCTCGAACACACGAACGCCGCGGGAATGTGACGCTTTCCGGAGCTCCACAACGGATTGGCCGTCGCCGAGATCAAGACGCCGGTGTAACCCATCAGAAACGTGCCGAAGATCGATTGCGCAAATCCGAAGAACTGCGGAAAGATCCGCAACGCGTTCATCCCGGCGCAACTCGAGTAGAACACGAGGCACCAAGATCCCAGCGACATCGGAGACTTGAACTTCACGATACGCAGCATGTTGAAAAAACGCTCGGGTCGGCCGAGATGCGGCGTCAACACCGCCGGGTTGGCCGCGGAGAGTACGAAGGACGTTACCGCAAGCGTGCGTTTGAGCTTGCGATCGCTCTCGCGACGCGACGTCGCGAGCGCGCCGATCACGCTGAGCCCGCCTGTTACGCCGCCGAGAAACAGGTAGGTGACCACGTTCCACCCGTCCCAGTGCGGCATCTTGAGCAGCGGGCGTTCGTAATACGTCGGAGTGGTATCGCTGCCGGCAGGCGACCCGGTCAGTTCATGCATTGCGGAAGATCATCCATCCGGCAACGGTGAGCCCGAGTGCCGCGATCGCGGCCGCTCCGTACCCCGCGGGCTGGCGCGTCGAGGGCAAGACCGGCTGCGCAGGGAGGTTGTACGTTTCGGGGCGATCGGTCAGCAGAAAGAATGCGTTGAGAGGGCCGACACCGCCGCCGACGTCATCGGCGCCGTAGAGTTGCGCTTGCACGCCGCGCTCGACCAGTATTTCGACGCGCCTCCGCGCGCGTTCGCGCAATTCGTCGACATCTCCGAATTGAATCGACTCCGTCGGACACGCCTTTGCGCATGCGGGCACGAAGCCCAGCTTCTGGCGATCGTAGCACAAGGTACACTTGCCGGCGACGCCGCCATGACCTTGCAGCGCGGTTTTGTTCTCTTCGCGCCGGCCCTCGACGAGGGAAGCGAGGTTGTAGCGGGTGCCGTCGGGATCGAACTTTTCGATCACGTCGACCACTCCGAACGGGCACGAGGCCACGCAGTAGCCGCAGCCGTTGCACACATCGGGTTGAATGAAGACCGAGTCGAACTCGTTGCGTATGATCGCTCCGGTGGGGCAGGCTTCCATGCATCCGGCGTTTGTGCAGTGCTTGCACACGTCGCTGCTCATCAGCCAGCGGTCATGGAGGCCGCTCGCATCTACCGACATCTGTTCGACGAACGCGACGTGGCGCCAGGTCGTGCCCGAGAGTTCGGAGGTGTTGTCGTACGAATCGCCGGTGAATACGAAGCCGTCCGAGGGCAGTTCGTTCCACTGCTTGCAGGCGACTTCGCACGCCTTGCACCCGATGCACAACGTGGTGTCGGTGAAAAATCCCGTAGCCATTATTCTTTTGCACCTTTGCGGCGTTGACCGTCGCCTTTTGCTGCCATCCAGCGACCTTCCGGTTGACCGAACTGCGAGCGCTCCGTGGAGGGGACGGGCGCGTCGATCGCGCCTTCACGATAGAGCGGACGGCGCCCGGGCCGAATGTTGCAGGTCAACGTCTTCGATTCGTGGATCGAGACGTTAGGGTCGAGCGAGATCGGAATCAGCGTGCCGACCGAATCACCGCGGGCGAGCGCGACCATGCTGCCGTAATTATACGGCACGCCGATCTGATGCACGCGCTTGCCTTTGCCCAGCCGCAGCGGACGCATGCGGCCGCTGACCAGCGCGCGCGCTTCCATCTCCCCTACGGCGGTCGAGAGCGTCACCCAGTCACCGCTTTTGATGCCCTTCTCCACGGCCAATTCAGGATCGATCTCACAAAATGCGGCAGGTTGGAGTTCGGCGAGCCACGGCACATAGCGCGTCATGATTCCCGACATCTCGGTGATGCGATACGTCGTCATCACGTAGGGATAGTTTTCGTCGACGGGCTTGTTGTACGGATTGTCGTCGCGATCGTAGCGCCCGAAGACCGGGCTGCTTTGTTGCTTGTACATCGGATTTTCTATGACCGACTGTTGCGGCTCGTAGTGCGCCGGTAACGGGGCGTCTTTGAGCTGGCCGTTGGGTACGAAGAGCTGTCCTTTCCCGTCGAGCATCATGATGAACGGATCCGCACCGGAGTGAAAGTCCATGCCGGTCCCGTCGGGATTGGCCGGCGTATCCGGGGCTTTGGTCAGCGGGAAGTCCGGCACGTCGATGCCGCTCCACTTCTTTGCCGCAGCGTCCCACCACACGTATTTCTTGCGCTCGCTCCAGGGATTGCCGTCCGGATCGGCTGACGCGCGGTTGTAGAGCGTGCGACGGTTCGCCGGCCACGCCCAGCCCCAGTTCAGCGCGGTGTACGGTCCGCCGGCGTCGCGGCTGCGCGCGCGATTCGTCTGCTTGTCGGGGCAGACGCCGGTGTAGATCCAGCCGCCGCACGCGGTCGACCCATCGTCCTTGAGATCGGCGAACGTGGCGACTTGCTCGCCGGTCGGGGTATAGTAGCCGTTGATCTCTTGCATCACTTTGAGCACGGAGGGTTCGCCGCGTTCGCGTTCGTGCCGATCGTCGTGCTCGTAGTTCCACGTCATGTCGAGAATCGGCCGATCTTTGGGATCGATCGATCCGGCGTAGAGCTCTTTGAGTCGCTTCGCAAACCAGTTGAAGTACCACGCGTCGCTCTTCGCCTCGCCGGGCGGATCGACGGCTTTGTCGTGCGCTTGCAGGAGCCGGCTCGTCTGCGTCATCGTGCCGTCTTTCTCGAGCACGGTCGCCGCGGGTAGGAAAAATACTTCCGTTGCGATCTTCGACGGATCGGCCCCTTCGCGCCGCCAGAACGACACGGTTTCGTTGTCGTAGCTGTCGATGTTGACGAACCAGTCCAGCGATTCGAGTGCAGCTTTCGTCATCTCGGCGTTCTGGCCCGATGCGGCCGGATTTTGGCCGATGCAGACATAGCCCTTGACGAGGCCGTCTTTCATCGCGATCGTCGTCACCAGCTGCGAGTGGTCGCCGATGAGCTGCGGAAGGTATTCGAAGCAGTAGTCGTTCTCTTTGGTGGCGGCCTCGCCGTAGAACGCCTTGAGCAACGAGATCACATACTTCGGGGTGTTTGCCCACCAGCCGGTCTTCTTGGTGGCCGACTTGAGGTAATTCGCAAGCGTCTGCTCGTCACGATTTGCCGACGGCATCGGCAGATAGCCCGGGAGCAGATCGTAGAGCGTCGCGATATCGGTCGCGCCTTGAATATCGGCGTGACCGCGCAGGGCGATGATTCCGCCGCCCGGGCGGCCCATGTTGCCGAGGAGCAACTGAAGCACCGCCGCCGTACGAACAAACTGTACGCCGTTGGTGTGCTGCGTCCAGCCCACGGCGTACGCGAAAGCGGTCGTACGTTCGCGTCCGCTGTTTTTTGCCAGCAACTCTGCGATCTGTTCGAACTTCTCGCGCGGGGTTCCGCAGACGCGCTCTACCATCTCGGGGGTGTAGCGCGCGTAGTGCTTGCGCAGGAGATTGAGCACGCAGCGTTCGTGCTGCATGCTCGGATCGGTCTTGATATGTCCTTTGTCGTCGCGCTCCCACGTCCAGGTGCTGAAATCGTAGACGAGCGCATCGGGATCGTAGCCCGAGAAGATCCCGTCGAGGTCTTCGGTGTCTTTGAAATCGGCGCTGACGATGAACGGCGCGTTGGTATAGGCGGCGACGTATTCTTTGAAGTACGTGTCGTTGGTCAGTAGATAGTTGATGATCGCACCGAGGAAGACGATGTCGGTGCCGCTGCGCATCGGCGCGTAGATGTCGGCTACCGCCGAGGTACGGGTAAAGCGCGGATCGACGTGAATGATCGTCGCTCCACGTTCCTTCGCTTCCATGACGAAGCGGAAGCCCACCGGATGCGCCTCAGCGAAATTCGAACCTTCGATCAGGATGCAATCCGCATTCACGAGATCGGGGAGCCAAACCGTCGCGCCGCCGCGACCGAACGAGGTGCCGAGACCCGGCACCGTCGAGGAATGTCATATTCGAGCCTGGTTTTCGATCGAGACCACGCCGAGCGAATGCATCAGCTTGCCCAGCATGTAGTTTTCTTCGATGCCGAACGTGGCGCCGCCGAGCGTCGCGATCCCGAGCGTGTGGTTGACGCGTTTCCCGTCGCGTTCGCGGACGAACGTCTCGTCGCGCGTCTTCTTGATCAGTTGCGCGATTCGCTCGAGTGCCCACGCGAGCGGACGTTCCTCGTAGCGATTTGAATACGGCGCGCGATACTTTACGGTGGTCCAGCGCGCCTCGTTGACGGTGAGTCCAAAAAGCGCGGCGCCCTTTGGGCACAGATGCCCGCCGTTGATCGGGCTTTCGGGATTGCCCTCGACGTCGAGCAGCTTACCGTCATCGCTCACGTAGGCCAGCGTGCTGCACCCAACCGCGCAATAGCCGCAGAGGCTCACGACCGGTTTTGCACCGTCGATGCGAGCGCGCAGATCTTTGGTGCGCTGCGAGGCGACGTTGGGCAACGGCCCGATGCGCTCGCTGAAGTCGGTCCCCTCGCGGGGAAGGAGTTTCGTCAAATCAACCGTTGTTTTCACGAGCGTCCTCCCCCGCGTTGGTACCCAGAACTAGGCCGTTGCCGCCTTCGGTTGCTCGCCCGGCTTCTTCACGAAGAACGGAATGATCGCTGCGATGATCAGCATCGCCGCGACCCACGGCATCGCGCCGGTGAACGAACCGGTGTGGTCTTTGACCCAGGCCGCGACGAGCGGTCCGACCAAGCCGGCGAAGGCCCACGCGGTGAGGATGATGCCGTAGACTTGTCCCAAGTACTTCGTGCCGAAGAAGTCGGCCGTGAACGACGGCATGACGCCGAAGCCGCCGCCGTAGCACGCGAGCACGATGGCGAAGCCGATGCCGACGAGTGCCGGGTTGTGGAGGCTCCCCAGGATGAAGAAGATCACGACCTGGATGAGGTACATGGTCGTGTAGGTCATCGGGCGGCCGATGCGATCGGAAACCCATCCCCAGAAGAACCGCCCGAGGCCGTTGAAGACCGCGAGCAAGCCGTAAAGCGGTCCGACGATCGCGGCCCCTAGCCCGGTCAGGTCGCTATAGATCGGTACCGCATTCGAGATGATCAAGATCCCGGCGGTCACGTTCAGGAAGAGCAGCACCCACAGCAAATACAGCTGCGGCATGCCGAGCGCTTGCGACGCGCTGAAGCTCGGCCCGCTCGCCGCAGCCGCGGCAACCGCGCCCGGTACGCTATAGCCCTGGGGCGGATTGCTCAGCAGCCAAGCACAGATGCCGCCGATGATGATGAACACCACGCCCGACCAGATGAAGACGTTCATCACCGCGTGGACTTCGTCCGGCGTGAGCATGTACTGCGCGGCGTTGAATTGCGTACCCGCTTTGATGGCGTCCGCGCGAGCGGCTGCGTACGCGCCCGCTGCGTGTGCCGCGCCGGCGAAGCTGGCGATGCGCGGTACGATTTGGTTGTAGAAAAAGGCGCCGAGGCCGTAACCCATCACGACCAGACCGGTACCCAAACCGCGCCGGTCGGGGAACCATTTCGCCACGACGGCCACCGGCGTGACGTACGCCATGCCGGCGCCGAAGCCGGCGATTAGGCCGTAGGTGAGATAGAGCCACCACTGGCCGAGGCTCGCGGTGCCGAGGCCGGCAAGTAACCAGCCGATGCCCCACAAGATGACGCCCGTCAGCGCGACCGTGCGCGGCCCGACGCGATCTTGCCAGCGGCCGCCGATCACCGTGCCGAACCCGACGCAGAAGATTGCGACGGCGAATGCCCAGGTAACGACTTCATTCGTCCAGCCGAACGCGGCGAGCAACGGCCGGGTAAAAATGCTCCACGAGTAGACGGTGCCCAAGCACAGCATGACGCCGATGCCGGCAACTAAAACGCCCCAGCGATTGCCCGAGGACGCGGTGTTGGAAGCCATGCGCGTTTCCCCCTTAAATAAGCGTAATGACAATGCGCGGTACAACAAGTGCTGGTGGGTACTTTTCCTTACGAAGAGTAAGACCTTGAATGCTTGGCTAGCCAAGGACTAGCGTGGCGCGGATTGCAGTCGGAGTACGGTGACGCACGCGGCGAGCAGCAACGCGTAGAGGGCGATCAGCGCCGCCAGCGTCGCGTCGCCCCACCACCACGCGACGCCCGCTCCCTCGCCGCTCCAAAACGTGCCGAGCGATAGGAGCATGACGCCGACGAAACTTTTTAGCGCGTTCTCCGGAATGCGCGAGAACGGCGCGCGCAGCGCGACGGCCGCGAGTGTGACGACCGCAAAGGCGAGGAGCGCACCGCCGATCGACCATGCGATCATCGACGGATTCGCGGCCGCAACGGTGACCACGACGATGACGACCTCGAGTCCTTCGGTGAAAACGCCCTGGAACGAAACGGCGAGACCTTGCACTTGCTCGCCGCGCAGACGCGCGACTTCGCGCGCGTAGACGGCACGTTCGTCACGCATCGGTACGCGACCGGCGTAGCGCAGGATGGGTTTACGCAGCCACCACGCGCCGAAGAGGACCGCAAAGGGACCGGCGATCAGCTCGATATGCGCCAAGCCCGCAGCGTCGACGAGCAGGGGCGAGCCGACGGCGACGAGCGCAATCAACGCTAGCGTCGCGGCGGCAGCTCCGCCGAGCGCGCCACGCCAGCCCGCGGTTACGCCGACGGCGAGCACGATGGTCGCCGCCTCGACGAACTCGACCGCCGAGATCGCAAACGTCGTCGCCGCGAGCGCCAGCGGATTCACCGCTGCTGCTGCGTTCCGGCCGCGTGCGCGAGGATGTCGTTGAGCACGGTTGAGTTCACCGCGTCGGGTATGCTGAAGTTCATCCGTGCACTCGCCGCGGCGCCGTAAGCCTTCTTCGTATTTCTGGCGCTCACGTCGATCTTCGGCGCGATGACGTCGAAGGGCCGCATGTCGGGCTGCGTCGCGAATGCGTCGTACATCGGCGGTGCGAGCCCGTCGTAGATCGTCATCGGCGGCAAGCCGAGCAGCAGCTCGATCGTGCGAATGAGGCTCGAGGTCGTGTACTGCGCGTGATGCACGCCCGGGGCTGCGTACGGCGAGGCGAGATAGAAGGTCGTGCGTTGGTCGTCGACGTGATCGGGTCCGTTTTGTGAGTCGTCTTCGATCGAGAAGATCGCGGTGCTGCCCCAGTAACGTGAGTGCGAGACGATATCGACGATGCGTCCGAACGCGTTATCGTTGATCGCCACGTACGCCTGCGGCGTTAGCTCGCCCGGTTTTGTGCCGTAGGTATGATCGTTCGGCAGCCAGATGATTTCGAGCGCCGGCAGGTTCCCGTCGCGCACGTACCCGTCGAACTCGCGCTTCCACGCATCGACCCGAACTTCGTCGCTGATGTGCAGGTCCCACGTCGGGTACTGCGGATCGACCTTCCCCTCCAAGCCGGGAGCGCGTGTAAAATATGGACCCCCGGGCAGCAGCGGCGGATCGACGAATTCGCCGTAGTCGCGCAACGAGACGTGATGGCGGTCGGCGTCATCCCAGAGATAACCGGTCGACGGGGTCGCGGCTCCGCCGTCGCCGTCTTGAAAGTCGTAGAGCGCGCGCCGTCCGCCGTAGTTCGGCGGCCACATGCGCTCGACGTAATCGTTGGCAAAGGCCGCAGTCGACCAATTGTGGCCGCTTGCGCTCACCTGCGCGTCGGTGAACGTGCGATCGAAGACGCCGAATCGCAGCGCGATCGCATGCAAGTTCGGCGTCACCTTCTCCCCGAACCAAACGAGTTTCGGATCGCCGTCGCCGATCGGCAGGTCGCCGAGGACCTCGTCATACGTGCGGTTCTCTCTGATGACGTAGATTACGTGCGCGATCGGTCCGCCGGCACGCACCACCGTCTGCGCCGGCGTCGCAACGGGTGCCGGCATGTCGGCGAGAACCTCCGCGGTGCTCGTGGCGTCGAAGGCGTCGCGCGCGATCGCGCGCACCGATCCGGTCATCGCCGCGGCTACGTACTCCGGATCGTGGCGGGCTTCGGGATCGTAGTAAGGGTTCGCGCGCGAACCTTCGCCACGTCCGTTGGAGACGTAGACGTTGTGGTCGTCGACCGCCACGCCGGTCGGATACCAGCCCGCCGGGGCGCGCGCGACGACCCGATCGCCGCGAATCTCCGCGACGGCGTTCTCGGCGCCGAGCGAGACGTAGAGCGTGCCGTCGGATGCAAGCGCAAGTGCGTTGGGCGACGCGCCGTGCCCCTCCGGCACGCCGACGTCGATCCGTGCGACGATCGAGTCGGTCCGGGTATCGAGAACGTCGATCGTGTCGGCGTCGCTGCAGGCAACGTAGAGTTTCATACCGTCGTTCGAGAGCGCGAGCGCCGCGGGGTGCAGATCGACCGCGATCGTCTTCTCGGAACCATCGATCTCGACGCGCGTGACCGTTGCCTCACCGCGATTGGCGACGTAGATCGTTTTGCCGGCGACGGCGATCGCCGCCGGGTGCGCGCCCGTGGGGAACGACGACGAGTTCGCGCTTGCGATCATGACGAGCGAACCACGAAGATCCGAGACGGCAAAGGCACTGTCGCCGCCGCCGGCCGCGACCGCGCTGACGGCGGGTCCGGCGTACCGTGTGGTGACTTTGCCGTCGGTGAGATTCACCAGCTCGATGTCGTCGGTCGATCCCCCCGCAACCAGGAGACGTTCGTTGCCCTCCCACACCGGAGCGCCAAGCGCGTCTTTGAGCGCGATCACGTCGATCGTATGTAGATCGCGTGTGTCGAGGATGCGCAGCGCGGGCGGATTGTAGCCCGACTCGACCACCGCGATCTTGGTGTCGTCGGGAGAGAGCGCGAGCCCTTGCGGAAACGTGCCGGTCGTACTCACCGCACCGCTCGGCGGCGTCAGCGACCAGTCCGTGGGAAGCCGGATCGTTCTCATGGCGAGCGCGCCGAGCGCGCAGCACGCAAATAGGGCCAGCGGTATCGGCGTCCAACGTCGATTCATCATCGTTCCACGATGTAGCCGAAGAGTGCTGCATACTGCATTGCTCCCAATGCCACGAATACGGCTATGCCGCCCGCCAAAAGGCCCGCGACGCCGGCATTCGCGGACTCGGGCCGGGCAAGAGCCGCGTGAGCGCCATGCACTCGCCGAGTGTGGAGGCGACCGGGCCGCCGAGCGGCGTACGGCCCGGACGAAGGAAGGTCAGGAAGACGTCGAGGACCTTGCGCATGCGCGGTAGTGGTGCGCCGCCCCGTAAGCGCCGACCTTCGATCCATTAAGGAGTATAAAGACCGTGGATCTCTCCTCGATCACCGTCTATGCTCGCGGCACGTTCTGCCGCTACGATGAAGCCAAAGTCGGTTTGCTTACGCACGGCCTGCAATACGGCACGGGATGTTTCGAAGGTATTCGCGGTTACTGGAGCGCGCAAGAGCACGAGCTGTATCTCGTGCTGCTGCGCGAACATTACGAGCGCCTCAAGACGTCGGCGAAGATTCTGATGATGAACGTTCCGCACACGATCGAGCAGTTGATCGAAATTACGACCGAACTCTGCGCGCGCAATCGTTTCGAGACCGATATTTACATTCGGCCGTGCATCTTCAAGTCGGCCGAAGACATCGGCGTTCGTTTGCACAACGTCCCCGATGCGTTCGCAATCATTCCGGTTCCGTTCACGAGTTACCTCGACACGAACAAGGGGCTCGACGTGTGCGTCAGTTCATGGCGGCGAGCCGACGATACGATGGCGCCGCCGCGCGCAAAGATCACTGGGCTCTACGTGAACTCGGCGCTTGCCAAGAGCGAGGCGATCACCAACGGCTACGACGAAGCGATTCTCCTCTCACACGACGGTCACGTCGCGGAGGGATCGGCAGAAAACGTCTTTCTCGTGCGCGACGGCAAATTGCTCACACCCGATCCCTCGCAAAACGTCCTCGAAGGATGCACGCGTCGCGCGATCATCGAGATCGGCGCCGCGCTCGGCATCGAGACGATCGAACGGTCGATCGATCGCGGCGAGCTTTACGCCGCCGAAGAGGTCTTCTTCACCGGCACCGCGGCCGGCATCGCGCACATCGCGTCGATCGATCGGCGGACAGTCGGCGACGGTAAAATCGGCCCCACCACGCGAATGCTCGCCGAAACGTATCAGCGCGTGGTACACAACCAGGATGCGCGCTGGCGTAGCTGGCTGACCGCCACGTACGCGTCCACCGACGTCGGTGCGACGAAGGGCTAGGATGACCGTACGCGTTTAATTTGGAATGTTGCTCGAAGCTTCGCTGTGCTGCCAGTAGCGTAAATCGGGCGGCGTGATGCCGTTGGTCGCCGTAAAGGCGCTCAAGCCCGCGAGCGAGCGCCAGACGGCCATGCGTTCTTCTTGTTCGTATGTCAGCAGCGAGAGCGTGCGAATGAAGGTGCGGCCGATGTCGAGCGAGGGTAGACGAGTCGTCATGACCGCGATGACGTACGGCGCTTCGCCGTAGACGATGCCGACGTCGTTGAGCGTGTCGAAGAAACTGCCGGTCTTGTGCGCGATCGCAACGCCTTGCGGCAGCGGCTCGGGAAGCAGCGTGTTGATCTCGTCACCTTCGAGAATCGAGATCATCTCGTTCGACGACCAGTCGTCGACGAGTTCGCGCTTGGCCATCATGGCGAGTAAGCGCACCATGTCGGCCGGTGACGACTCCAGCGCTTGACGTACCGACCACGTGTCGGTGCGAACGTAGCCTTCGAGCCGCGTGTGCCGAAGACCGAGGAGATGCATCTCGCGATTGATGCTGCGGAGACCGACCAGACGGATCAACATGTTGGTTGCGGTGTTATCGCTGATGTCGATCATCTTGTCGAGTAAATCGTCGACCGTATACGTGCTGCCGTCGGGCGCGTCGCAGAGGACGCCCGAGCCGTAATCTTTATCGCTCTCGAGGAGCGTTACGCGCCGGTCGAGATCGAAGCGGCCCTCTTCGAGCTGACGAAAGACCTCGACCATGACCGGGACCTTGATGGTCGACGCGGCGGGCATGATCGCGGCGGCGTTGTATCCGATGTGATAGCCGGTTGAGAGGTCCATCACCTCGACCGCGCTCGAAGCTGGGAAATTCAAGACGAGGCGATGGAGATCGGCTCGCAACGATTGCATCGGCGGAGGGATGAAGGCGGCTTGCACCGGTGATGACACTCCCAGAAAGAGCGTCAACAGCCCGGCGATAACGGCAATGATACGGCGTGCCCGAGAATCGCCCACGTTGTTCGCAGTATACCATGACGCGCAAGAAGCGTAGGTTTTGATTTAGAACGGGACGCCGTCGGCTGCCGGCGCGCGCACTCTTCCCGTCACCCCGGCGAGCGCAATCAGCGCCGCGATATACGGCAACGCCTGCATCGCGTTTGCGGGCAGCCACGCGATCTGGCCTTGCAAGACGAACTGCAGCGCTTCGAAGAAGCCGAAGACCACGCACGCCGCCGTCGCGCCGATCGGATTCCACCGGCCGAAGATCACGGCTGCGAGCGCGATGAACCCACGCCCGGCGGTCATGCCGTCCGAGTACAGATTCAGTTCGCCGATCGAGAGAAACGCGCCGCCGAGCCCGGCGAGCGCGCCGCTGATGACGACGGCGTAAGTGCGCAGCACCAGCGGATCGAGCCCCGCCGAAACGACCGCGCTCGGGTTCTCGCCGGTGGCGCGGGTTCGCAGTCCCCAGCGCGTGTGAAAGAGCAGCCACTGCAACGCGCCGGCCAGCACGAAGGCAGCGATCACCAGCGACCAGTACGCGCCGCCGAGGCTTGGTACTTGCGGGCTTGCGCCAGGTTGGTTGAAGAGTATGACGAGCCCGTACGCCGCACCGCCGGCGCAAATCAAATTGATGCCGGTGCCCGCGACGATCTGATCCACTTTGAAACGCGTGGCCGCGACGGCCAGCAGATAGCCAAAGCACGCGCCGGCGGCAACGCCCGCGAGCAAACCCAGAACCGGCGTTTGCGTCGCAAACGACACGATCACCGCGGTGAACGCGCCCGCCGCCATCATTCCCTCGAGCCCGATGTTGATGACGCCCGAACGCTCGGAGATCACGCCGCCGAGCGCCGCGTAGATGATCGGTGTCGACTTGATGAGTGTGAGCACCGCGAGCGTGGCGATCAATTCGATCATGGCGCTCCTCCCTCGATGCGCGTTGCGACGTAGCGGCGTGCCGCCAAGACGAAGATGATCAAGCCCTCGATGACGTGGATCGCATCCTTGGGCACCTGCGCGCTGGCCTGCATCGCGAGTCCGCCCGACTCGAGGATGCCGAATCCGAATGCCGCCAGACAGATCCACAGCGGCTGCAAGTCGCCGACCAGCGCGACCGCGATCGCGGTGAAGCCGTACCCCGGCGAGAGCTGCGTGTTGAAGCGGTGCAGCTCGCCGGTGACGATCGTTGCACCGCCGAGTCCCGCAATTGCGCCGGAGAGCGTCAGCGCGAGCCACGTGAGACGTCCGATGTTGATGCCGCTGCGGCGCGCTGCCTCCGGCGCCTCGCCGCTCGCGCGCAGGTCGTATCCGAAGACGGTGCGAGTGAACGCCCACTGCAACACCAGCGCGAGAACGAGCGCGAGCAGCAACGCGATCGAGAGCCGCGTACCGGGCAAGAGCGTCGGCAACCAATACTTCGGATCGAGCCACGCGGTCTCGGCGCCGGCAGCGAGTGGTCCTTTGAGCGGACCGCTAACGAGCTCGAGTGCAAAATCGGCCGCAACGAAATTCAGCATGAGCGTTGCGATGATCTCGTTCGCGCCGAAGCGGGCTTTCATCCAACCGGCGATCGCGCCCCACACACCGCCGCCGATTGCGCCGGCAATGAGCAGGACGACGATGCCGAGCGGCCCCGGTATGCCGAGCGCCGCACCGATGGCGCCCGCGCACAGACCGCCGACGACCAGTTGACCCTCCGCGCCGATATTGAAGAGCCCGGCGCGAAACGCGAGCGCGATACCGAGCGCCGGGAAGAGCAGGGCGCTGGTGGCGACCAGCGTCTCGCCGATCTCGTTGCGGCCGCCGAGCGCCCCGACGAAGAGCGCGGTGAAGCCGTCGATCGGGCTCGTGCCGGCGATGATCATCGCAAGCGCCATCAGCACGACGATCAACGCGATCGCGCCGAGCTGCCGCCTCACGTGGAACCCGCCATCAGCCGGCCGATTGCCGCGCGATCGAACCGGTCGCGGTCGAATGCGCCGAGCACGGCGCCGCGGTACATCACGATCACGTGATCCGCAAGCGCCAGGATCTCGTCGAGTTCGAATGAGATGAGCAATACGGCCGCACCGCGATTGCGCGATTCGATCAGACGCGACTGCACGAGCGCCGCCGCGCCGACGTCGATGCCGCGCGTCGGATTGTAGGCCAGGACGAAATCAGGGTCGTCGATCAGCGCGCGCCCCACGACGAGCTTTTGCTGGTTCCCGCCCGAGAGCGTCTTTACGGCGACGTCGAGTGAGGCCGCGCGAACGTCGCAGCGCTGCGCGATCGCCGCAGCATCGGCACGCGCGCGCCTGCGATCGAGTTCGAGCCCACGCCGCGCCGCCGCGCGATGCTGGCGTCCGAGCAGCGCATTCTCGACCAGCGACCAGTTCATGACTAGGCCTTCGCGTTGACGATCTTGCGGAATCACGCCGATCGTACCGCGGCGCTCGATCGTGCCGGCGTACGCGATCATCCCGGTCAGCGCATCGGCGAGCGTATTCTGTCCGTTGCCCTCGACGCCCGCAATGCCGACGATCTCGCCGCCGTGGACGTCGAGAAAGAAATCGTTGAGGCGGGTGGCGCCGCTGCCGGCATTGAGATCCTTGACGTGCAGGCACGGCGTCTTCGTCGTGTCGGCACGCGTCGCAAGGTCCGGGAGATCGCCGCCAACCATGGCCCGCGCGATCTCGCCTATCGTGATCTCGTGTGTCGGCGCCGATGCGACGATCTCACCGTGACGCATCACCGTCACACGGTGCGAGTACTCGATGACTTCTTGGAGCTTGTGCGTGACGATCATGATCGCCGTGCCGCGCGCGGCGAGTTGCACGACGGTTGCGAAGAATCGTTCGATCTCGGCCGGCGCGAGCGCGGCAGTCGGCTCGTCGAGGAGTAAAACGGAAGGCTCGCGATCGAGCTCACGCAGAAGTTCGACGCGCTGCTGAACGCCGATCGGCAGAGTTTCGACGACGGCATTCGGATCGATCTCGAGACCGTTGTCCTGCGCGACGGCGAGCACGCGCTCGCGCGCGGCCCTTTCGTCGACCGAAAAGCCGCGACGCGGTTCGCGCCCGAGAAGCACGTTCTCCCACACACGCAGTCGTCCGATCAACTCGAAGTGCTGATGCACGAGGCCGACCGTTCCTCGCGAGTGCACCGTGCCTTCATCCGGTTTGAGTTCGCCGAACGCGATCGCGGAGAGCGTCGATTTGCCCGCGCCGTTCTCGCCGACCAGCGCAAGGATCTCGCCGGAAAACAGATCGAGGTCCACGCCGTCGACCGCGACGACGCCGGGAAACGCTTTGCGGATGCCGCGCAGCGAGAGCGCGGGTTCGCCGCGCCCGTTCACGGCGACAGCGGCACCGGCTTGAACGCGGCGAGCGCTTCGCGGGTATCGGGGGGCGTGATACGTCCGTCGACGATAGCGGTTTCGATCGCGTGCAAACGCCGAAGATTGGCCGAACCGATCGCGCTGCGAGTGTAGCGGAAATCGGTTAGCCCGATGGCGCCGTCTTTGAGCCCGAAGATGACGTGTCCGTGCATCGGTTTGCCGTCACGGAGCGCCTCTGCGACGTCGTACACCGCGACATCGACCTTTTTCACCATCGAGGTGAGGATTTTTCCGGGGACCAGCGCATCCTGGTCGGAGTCGACGCCGATCATGTAATCGCCCGCTCGCGATTTTACGGCGTCGGCGGTGCCCAGGCCGCATTTACCCGCCGCCGCATAGACGATGTCGGCGCCGCCGTTGAAAAGTACGTCCGAGAGCTCTTCGCCGGCGGCGACGTCATCGAAGTTGCCGACGTACTTGACGTCGACACGGATCGAGGGATCGACTTCGCGCGCACCGGCGATATAGCCGGCCTCGAATTTGCGGATGAGCGGAATATCCTGTCCGCCGAGAAAGGCGATATGATGAGCCTTGCTCACCATCGCGGCGAGCGCCCCGGCGAGAAACGAACCGTCCTGTTCGCGGAACGTGATGGAAACGACGTTCGGATCGTCGACGACGGCGTCGATGATCGCATAGCGCTGCGTAGGATTCTGCTTGGCGACCTGGTCGAGGTCGAGGCTCATCAAGAACCCGATCGCGTAGATCATGTCGAAGTGCAGGTTCGTCAGCGCGATCAAATTCGGCTGATAATCCGCAGCCGAGCGTGACTGTAGTACTTGAACGTAGGCGTCGAGGTTTGATTTCGCGTGCAATAGTCCGCGGTAGGCCGAATCGTTGAACGAACGGTCGCCGAGTCCGCCCACGTCGGTAACCATCCCGAGCGTCAATTGCCCCGGCTTGGGACCACGATGGGTGGTGCAAGCGGCGAGCGAGCACATCGAGACAACACATGCCAGAAGTGCGGCAAGCGCTCTCTGCTTCATTGACGCGAACACTACGACTCGGGGAGGCCGAAGCCTCCGTACCGAAGCGCGTTTTCGGTATGGCGGGTAAGAATCCGTGGAGCTGGCTTACCGAAGAACGCTTGACGTACGCGCTCAAGCTGCTTCTCGTCATCGTCATCGTGCTGTATTTAACCGGCGTGGTGCTCGGTTTTCTCGAGCGGATCGGCGGTCTGCTCTACGTCGTCGTCGGCGCGGTCTTTCTCGCGTATCTGCTTTATCCGGCGGTGCGCCGGCTTCGCGCGCGAATGCCGCTCGGCGCCGCACTGGCGATCGTCTATGCGGTCCTCGTTCTCGTCGTTGCGGTCGCCGTCTATTTGATCGTGCCGAGGGTGACCGAAGACATCCGCGCCGCGGCGCAAAATATACCGAAGTTCGTCGCCGCCTACATGTTGTACGTCAACGATCCGAGCGACCCGGTCATCTCACGATTGCCGGCGACCGTGCGCATCGAACTGCTCCACTTGCCGGTCGTCATCGTCGGCTGGTTGCGTGAACACGGCATCGAAGCAGCCAGTCACGCGCTCACGATTCTGCTCGGAGCGTTCACGGTTATCGCAACTTTCGTCATCATTCCGGTGCTTTCGATCTATTTGCTCGCAGACATGGATCGTCTGCGAGCGAGCTTCCTGCAACTCGTGCCGCGCGATCGCTGGAAGACGGCCTTGGCGGTGCTCGAAGAGATAGACGGTGTAATCGGCGGATTCATTCGCGGGCAGCTGATCGTGGCTGCGACGGTCGGCATCCTGCTCACGGTCGGGCTGCTGATCTTGCACGTGCCGTACGCGTTTCTGCTCGGCGCGCTTGCCGGCGCCGGCGACCTCGTTCCGTACGTCGGCGCCGTGTTGACGTTCATTCCCGCCGTGGGAACCGCGCTGCTGAGCAACGGATGGGTCGACGCGACAGCCGTAGCGGCGATTTTTGTCGGTATTTACCAACTCGAAGGCCACGTGATCGCGCCGATGATCGTCAGCAGCCGGGTGAAGCTGAGTCCGCTCATCGTATTACTGGCGGTCTTGATCGGCGCCGAACTGGGAGGCATCTTCGGCATGGTCGTCGCGATTCCGGTCGCCGGGGTGTTGCGGGTGATTCTCATGCACCTTTCGAACCAGGAGGCCGGATGAGTATCACGATCAAGCGAGCAACGCGTGCCGACATCATCGGCGTGCCGATGGATTTGGGCGCGAGCCGCCGCGGCGTCGACATGGGACCGTCCGCGGTCCGTTATGCGAAGCTGCACGATCGCTTGCGCGATCTCGGCATCGCGGAGGTGCTCGATCACGGGAATCTTGCGGTACCGATACGCGAAGCGATCGAAGAGACCGATGGATCGGCGAAGTACCTCGACGTCATCGAGCGCGTCTGCGCGGACCTTGGGCGTATCGTCGAGGAAAGCGTGCGCGCGGGCGGATTCCCGATCGTGCTCGGCGGTGACCATTCGATCGCGATGGGCACGCTAGCCGGGCTGATGCGCGCGCGTTCGGCGCCCGCGGGACTGGTGTGGATCGACGCGCATTCCGATATCAATACTCCCCAGAGTTCACCGAGCGGCAACGTTCACGGTATGCCGCTCTGGTTTGCGTTGCGCAACGGATACGCAAAGGCGGAATCGACGGTCCAAATCGGACTGCGCGACGTCGACGAGATCGAGAAACGCTTGCTGCGCGAATCGGGCGTGCGCGCGTTTTCCATGACCGACGTCGACAAGCACGGCATGACGAACGTGATGGAGCACTCGCTCGAGATCGCCGGCGCCGGTGGACGGCCGATCCACGTTTCATTCGATATGGACGCCATCGATCCGAGCGAAGCGCCGGGGACCGGTACACCGGTCAAAGGCGGTTTGAGCTTTCGCGAGGCGCACTTGGCGATGGAGATGCTCTATGAATCGGGCCAGCTATGCTCGATCGAAATGGTGGAGATCAATCCGATTCTGGACACGCGGAATCAGACGGCTGCGCTTGCGGTCGGCTTGATCTGTTCGGCACTGGGGAAATCGATTCTCTAAACCTTCGCCGCTCGAGGGGCGATCGTCAGAGTTTGATCGTCGCCTGACCTTCGCACGTCATGCCGCCGCCGCAGACGGCGGGATCCCACGACGCCGAGGCAAGGAGCGAACGAATCTGCTTTTCGATATCGTCGGCGAGCGGCGGTTGGAATGCGACGCTGCGCGTGTGTCCGGCGGCATCGACCGTGATGGTAAGCGTTACGTGCACGCCGAGCGCGAGCAGGGCTTTTTGCACCGAGGGATCGAGCACCGGGATCGGCTCCTCGGCTCCCAGCGGCATGAAGCCGCCGACGACCTGCCGGCTGGGTCCCTCGCTCGGGACCGGGAGCGGCGTCGCCGAAGGCGCCGTGGAGACGTTGGAGGCGACGACGCCCGCGGAGGTCGCGGCGGCGCCGGACTTGACCGCACCCACGACCGGCGCGGCCATCTCGGGTCTGGGTTGCGCGCTTGCGGTGGTGCGAGCAATCGGCCGCGATGCCCTCGCCTGCGCGTGTGCAACCGCGACGTGAGCCGCTGGCGCCCGCACCGGTGCCGAAGCGGCGTGCTCGACATGGGGCCGCGGCGTCTGGATGTGGACCGGCTGGATGCGAACGAACGACAGCAGTTCGATGTTTTGCGCGCCCTCGAGGTTCGCCAGCGGCGGGATCAGCGTGACGAGCAACAGATGCAGCGTGAGCGATGCCAGCAGCGCCCAGTAGAGCAGGCGGTTACGAACGACGGCGTGGCCCATGCTCACCTTCGATGAGAACCTTCGTCAATTGAACGGCTCGTACCACCCGGGCGTGACCGGGGAGGGCGCGCCGGCGTCGGGACGCAAGCCAGCGGGATGATCGATACAAGCATCGTCCTCTACCAAGCCGAATGGTGCCCGTACTGCGCGCGCGTACGCGCGAGGATGACCGACCTGTTGCTCGACTACAAGGTCGTCAACGAGCCGCAAGATCACGCGCAGCGCACCGACGTCAAAGCGATCTTCGGCGTCACCGGCATACCGTCCATGACCGACGGCGACGTGAAGATTGCCGACGACGACGACGCGATCATCGCCTATATAGAAAAGAAGTACGGCGCGAGGTCGAGGGACTAGCCTCCTGTCTACAAAAGAAGCGCGGCAACGAGCGCGCCGATAAGCGTCGCGGCGAAGTTCACCACGTCGTTGTCAAACCATCGAACCCCGCGGCGTGCAACCGTCGGCGTGCCGCACACGTGGGGGTTCGTTTCGCAGTCGCGTTCACACGACGGACAGAATCGAAGCGTTTGCAAGCTCGCACCGAGCAACGAGTCGGTGATCGACCCGGCGACGCCGCCGATCGCGACGGGCCAAAACGGCGCGACGTGCAGCAGCGCCGCAGCGAGCGCGACGATCGCGGCGCCGATGACCTGCGCGAGCGTACCTTGCCAGGTGACGCCGCCGGAGATTCCGGGGGCGAGCGGCCGCAAGGTCAGGACCGAACGCGGCGCGCCGTCGACGAGCGTGCCGATCTCCGTCGCCCACGTGTCCGCCGACGCTGCGGCGAACGCGCCGGCGAACGCGGCCAGCGCGGGCGCGCCGAAGCGCGGCGCGAAGCAGACCGCGAGCGTCGCAATGCCGCCGTTGGCGAGCACCTGCAGGGCATCGCGCGGTCCATGTTTGCCGATGTCGACGAGCGCCGCTTTGCGTTCGCGTCCGACCCGCGAGATCAGGATCGACGGAATGAAAAATGCAAAGAGCACGAGCGCGCCCTGCCAGCCGCCGAAGACGACGACCAGGACGCCGACGACCAGCGCGGCAATCGCTCCGCCGGACGTGAGTCCGATCACGCGAAGAGCGAAAGGTGCGCTTCGAGCGCGTCGATCAGTCCGTCGGCGGTGAAAACGTCGGCGACGAGATCGACGTGAAGGCCGGTCTCCTCGGCGGTCTCAGCCGTGATCGGCCCGATGCATGCCACGAGCTTGTTGCGCGCGGCTTCGATCGCGTTGTCTTTGCCCCCGAGCAACTCCACGAAGCCGCGCACGGTGCTGCCGCTCGTGAACGTCAGGACGTCGGCGCCCGCGACCTTTTCGCCAAACTGCGGATCGATTTCGAAGATCGTCTTGTAGCCGGCAACCACCGTCGGACGGCGGCCGGCATCTTCGAGCATCTGCGGCAGCACGTCACGCGCTTCTTGCGCGCGATAGACGAGAATCCGCTCGCGTTCGTGCGTGACCTCGATGAGCGCGCGCGCGATCTCTTCGCCCACGAACGCATTGGGCACGAGATCGGCGCGCACGCCGTACTCGCGCAACCGTTGTGCCGTCTTGCTACCGATCGCTGCGACACGGGTCGGCCCGAGGTAACGCGCATCCGCGTCGAGGCCGGATAGACGTTCGAAGAAGGCGTCGACGCCGTTACGCGAGGTGAAGACGACCCAGCGAAACATCGCGAGGTCGTCGATCGCGCGATGGGCGGGCTGGGGGTCGTCCGGCGGCGCAATGGCGATCGTCGGCGCCATGACCGGCTCGACGCCGCGCGCGTAGAGCGCGCGCGCAAACTCTTGCGCTTGACGTGCGGGACGCGTCACGAGCACGCGCCGGCCGAAGAGTGGCTTGCGATCGAACCAGCGCAGATCGCGACGTAAGCGCACGACCTCTCCGATCACGACGACGGCGGGCGCTCCCACTCCCTCGCGCGCGGCCTCTTCGGCGATGGTCGAGAGCGCGCCGGTTACGGTTCGCTGTGTCGGCCGCGTGCCGTCCGCGATGACGGCGACGGGTGTCTGCGGCTCGAGACCGCTCTCGGTCAACCGCGTGCAGATCGCCGCGAGGTTACCCATCGCCATCAGCAGCACGAGGGTGCGGTGTTTGCCGGGCAGTGTCGCCCAATCGATCGTGCTCTCGTCTTTGGCCGGGTCTTCGTGGCCGGTGACGATGGTGAGCACCGGATTGTAGTCGCGATGCGTCACCGGAATGCCGGCGTACGCCGGCGCGGCGAGGGCCGAGCTGATGCCGGGCACGATCTCGAAGGGAACGCGTGCCGCGTGGAGCGCCATCGCCTCCTCGCCGCCGCGCCCGAAGACGAACGGATCGCCGCCCTTCAGGCGCACCACGCGCTTGCCCTCGTGCGCGCGCGCGATCATCAGAGCTTCGATCTCTTCTTGCGGCATTGCGTGGTCGCCGGCGCGCTTGCCGACGAAGATCCGTTCGCAGCCGGGCGGCGCGAGCGCGACGATCGCGTCGCTTGCGAGGGCGTCGTAGAGCAAGACGTCGGCAGCGGCAAGTGCCGCCGCGGCGTGCAGGGTGAGCAGTCCGGGATCGCCCGGTCCCGCACCGACCAGCACGACTCTGCCGGTACTCACTCGTCGGCGTCGGAGTGGAGCGTGGGCGGCAGCAGTTCGGCCATGCGGGCCGACAGGTTGAGTTCGAAGAGCTCGTCGAGCATGCGCGCCTGCGTGATGGCCTCGGCGTAATTGCTCGTGGCTTTCTCGCGAATCTTGACCACGACCGAGTGCAAGAACTTGGAGACGATCGTCATCGACATGCCGGTTACCAGCAGTTTCTCGCGTTCGCTCAGTTCCGGGCAACGGCCGAAAAGGCGGGCGAGCTCGGCCAGACGGATCGCTTCGGCTTTCTGGGTGATCGACGCGATGATCGGTGCGGCAACGCGAGACTGATACCATGAACCGAAACGCGCGATGAACTCGTCGATGATCTCCTCGACCTGCGGAATCGCTTCGCGGCGTACGTCGAGTTTTTCTTCGACAACGCTCTTGAGACCGTCGATGTCGACTAGCGTCACGTTGTCGATCTCACGCACGGTGGGGTCGGTGTCGCGCGGCACGGCGATATCGATGATGAAAAGCGGGCGTTGCGGACGCAGTGCCATCGCGCGCGTGACGTGATCGTGCTTCACGACGAAATGCGAGGCGCCGGTCGACGTCACGACGATATCGGCGGCGGCGAGCGCATCGACCAAGCCCGGCATATCGACTGCTTCGCCGAACCCGACTTCGGCGATAAGCTCTTGCGCCCGCGAAATCGTGCGGTTGGTGACGATCAAACGCTCCGCGCCTTCGTCGCGCAAGCGGCGCACTGCCGTACGACCCATCTTGCCGGCGCCGATCACGACGACCGATTTGCCGTCGAGCGCGCCCAGCCGGGCCTTCGCGACATCGATCGCCGCGGTTGCGATCGAAGCCGACTCGTCGCCGATGCGCGTCTGCGAGCGCGCGTGCTTGCCGGCGTTGAGCGCTTCGCGGAAGAGCCGGTGAAGCGTCTTTCCGAGCGACTTCGCGTGTTGCGCTTGAATGTAGGCGTCCTTGACTTGACCGAGGATCTCCGCTTCGCCGATCAGCATCGAGTCCAAGCCCGTCGAGACGCGGAAAAGGTGCTCGATCGCCTGCCGGCCGAGCAACGTATAAAGGTAAGAGTCGAGATCGTAGCGCTCCCGCACCGCACCGTGACCGAAGTTGCCAAGGAAGGAGCGCAACTGCGCAACGCCGCTCTCGTAGTCTTCGAGCTCGGCGTAGATCTCGAGTCGCCCGCACGTCTGCAGCATCACCGCTTCTTTGATCGAAGGATAATCACGCAGCGCGACCAGCGCTTCGACGACGCGCGAGGCCGCAAACGCATGACGTTCGCGCACTTCGACCGGCGCCGTGTGGTGCGAGAGCCCCAAGCATACGAGCGGCATTAGGCGTGTGCCTCCGCGCCGGCGCTAGCGTCGGCGACTGTGAGCCAGTGCGTGAGCATCGATAGCTCACCGGCGAGATCGACGTTGCGCACCAGCACCGGTGCGCGCAAGTGCAAGACCGCCGGGGCGAAGTTCAAGATCGCGCGAATGCCGGCCGATGCCATGCGATCCGCAATCGCCGGTGCGGCCGGCGCTGGGACCGCGATGACGCCGATGTTGCAGTCGGCGTGCTGCACGTCGTGTTCCATGTTCGAGATGTCGGCGACGGTGAGGCCGTTCCATTGCTGACCGATCACGCTGGGCGAACGGTCGAAAATCACAGCGATACGAAACCGAGACTCGCGCGAGGCGATAAAGGTTGCGAGCGCGTGGCCGAGATAACCGAAGCCGGCGATTGCGATCCGCCACTCATGGTCCAATCCTAGAACCCACGCCAGTTGCTCCGATAGCGGAACGATCGCATAGCCGTGGCCGCGTCGTCCCAACGGACCGAGCGCCGAGAGATCCTTGCGGATCTGGGTGCTGGAGATCGTGTGGCCGACCAAGGCGGCGAGCTCCTGCGAGGTGACGTTCTGTTTGCCCGCGGCCGCCGCTTCGCGGAGGGCGCGGTGATAGGCGTAGAGCCGCGGGATCGCCGGATCGATCATGAGACCGCAGCGCAAACCTCGGCGAGCGCGCTATCGGCCGCTGCGAGCGTCCGTTCGATGTCGCGCGTGGTATGTGCGGTCGAGACGAAGCCGGCTTCGAACTGCGAAGGGGCCAGGTAGATGCCGCGATCGAGCATGGCGTGGAAGTATTTCGCGTAGAAGGACACGTCCGATTTCATCGCACTCTCCAAATCCGTCACCGGCTCGCTCGAGAAGAAGACGCCGAACATCGAACCGGCATACGCCGCCTGGTATGGTACGTCGTATTTCGCGAAGATCTCGTGAAGACCGTCGGTGAGAAGTTTGGTGAAGACCTCGAGCCGCTCGAAGAGCGTGGCGTCGTCGCGGACCAGTTTGAGCGTCGCGATCCCGGCTGCCATCGCGAGCGGATTACCCGAGAGCGTCCCGGCGTGAAAGACGGGACCGTCGGGGGTGAGATACTCCATGATCTCCTTGCGGCCGCCGAAGGCGCCGACGGGCAGCCCGCCGCCGATCACTTTGCCGAGCGTGGTGAGATCGGGAACGACCCCGCTGCGTTCTTGCACGCCGCCTCGCGCCACGCGAAAGCCCGTCATCACTTCATCGAAGATCAGCACCGCTTTGTGCTCCGTGCAGAGCTCGCGCACGCGTTCCAAATAGCCCGGCAGCGGCATCACGAGGCCCATGTTGCCGGGATACGGCTCGATGATGACGCCCGCGATCTGCCCATCATACTCGGCGAAGACGCGCGCGAGCGCGTCGGCGTCGTTGTAGGGAACCACGATCGTATCCGCGGCGACACCCTTGGGTACACCGGGTGAATTCGGCACACCGAGCGTGAGCGCGCTCGAGCCTGCCGAGATCAAAAACGCGTCCGCCGCACCATGATAACAGCCGGCAAACTTGACGATCCGCTCGCGGCGCGTGTAGCCGCGCGCAAGGCGCACCGCACTCATCGTCGTTTCGGTGCCGCTGGAGGTAAAGCGGATGCGTTCGATGCTCGGCACCATCGCACAAATCAGCTCCGCGAGCTCGCTTTCGGCTTCGGTCGGCGTGCCGAACGAGCTGCCGCGCGCCGCCGCGGCTTGCACTGCTTTGACCACGGCCGGATGCGCGTGACCCGCAATCAGCGGGCCCCACGAGAGCACGTAGTCGATGAACTCGTGGCCGTCGATGTCGCAGATCATCGCGCCCGAGCCGCTCTTCATGAAGACCGGCGTTCCGCCGACCGCTTTGAACGCTCGCACCGACGAGTTCACGCCGCCGGCAATGACCCCTTTGGCGCGCGCGAACGCCGAGATCGAACGTTCGAAGTTCACGGAGACTCCTGCAGCAGCGGCAGGTCGTCGGCGGTGTTGACGTTGGCAAAGAAGCGCGCACCGATGGCAATCCTGCGCGCGCGAAGGCGCCCGATGAGCGCGTGCATCGAACGGTCGTCGCCGTGCAGCACGTCCCAACCTTCGCGCAGGAGCGCCGCCCGATCGTAGAGCGAGGCGAGCGGTTCGATGCCGCGATCGTGCTCGGGAACGACGGCTTCGTCGCCGGGTTCCCACGTTGCGAGCAGCGTCTCGAGGACGTCGCGTGTCACGAGCGGCGCGTCGCCGGCGACCGCGAAGAGATATCCCGCGTTCGTCTCGTGCGCAGCCGAGAGCAGGCCGCCCAGCGGACCGCGGTCGGGCCAGCGATCGACCACGATCGGACACTCCAGCAGCGTGTCGAGCTCGTGCGAGAACGTATCCCGGCCGGCGATCATGACCGGTGCGAAATCACGCAGATGATGATAGACGTGCGCGAGGAGCGGTTCGCCGGCGAAACGTGCTTCGAGTTTTCCGGGGAAGCGCGTCGCACGCCCTCCCGCCAGGATCACGATCGCGAGGTCGTGCCGCGGATGCTCAGGATGACGATCTTCGTTTTGCATAGTCTTTTGCGAAGTAGGTGATGATGACGTCCGCTCCGGCGCGGACGAAGGAGACCAGTAGTTCGTCGATGGTGCGTTCGCGTTCGAGCCAGCCGCGTTCGAAGGCCGCCTGCAACATCGAGTACTCGCCGCTCACATTATAAACGGCGAGCGGAACGTCGAAAGCGTCGCGCGCCATACGCACGACGTCGAGATACGCAAGCGCAGGCTTGACCATGACGACGTCGGCACCCTCCTCGATGTCGAGCGCGATCTCGCGCATCGCTTCGCGCGCGTTGGGAGGGTCCATTTGGTAGGTTCGGCGGTCACCGAACTGCGGCGCGGAGCCGGCCGCCTCGCGGAACGGTCCATAGAACGCCGAGGCGTACTTCGCGCTATAGGCCATGATCGAAACGCCGGTATACCCATGCGCGTCGAGCGAGCTGCGCAGCGCGTCGACTCGTCCGTCCATCATGTCCGAAGGCGCGACCACGTCGACGCCGGCTTGGGCGTAGGTCAGCGCCGTGCGAACCAGCAGCGCGACGGTCGCATCGTTGTCGACGTCGCCGTGCTCGTCGAGAATGCCGCAGTGACCGTGATCCGTGTATTCACAATTGCACAAGTCCGCGATCACGTACATCTCGGGTACGGCCTTTTTGATCGCCGCGATCGCTCGCTGCACGATCCCTTGCGGATCGTAGTTGCTCGATGCGACGGCGTCTTTGCGATCCGGAACGCCGAAGAGCAGCATGCTGCGCACGCCCAGTCGGTAGAGTTCGCGCGATTCGTCGACGGCTTGGTCCAGCGTCAGACGGCTGATGCCCGGCATCGACGAGATCGGGCCTGCATCGGCCTTGCGCGCGACGACGAAGAGCGGCATCACGAGCGCATCGACGCGCACGTGATGCTCGCGCACGAGCGAACGAACCACGGCGCTTCGGCGCAGGCGGCGCGGACGAACGTTCATCGCCCCTCCAGCCGCTGCGCTACCGCGGCGACGAACGCGTCGACCGAGGCTTCCGGCGCGATGATGTCGGGTGCGAATCCGGCCGCGCTGGCGGCGGCGCCGGACTGGGCTCCCATCGCCGCGACCAGCGGACGGACGCCCGCCTCGCGCAGCCGGTCGAGGAACGGCCGCACCGCAGCAACGGAACCGCTCGACGGAAAAAGCAACATCGCGGGCATCGTGTTCATCAGGTCCGTCCCGGATTCTCCCTCGCGCAGTTCCACCACTTCGACGCCGCGGCCGCGCAACGCGGCGGCGATGCGGCTGGGGCGGTCCTGCGTGCGCGGCAGCACGACGCGGGGCGTCGCGCCGAGCGCCGGGGCTAGCCGGGCCGCGAGCATCTCCCCGAGTGCCGACGCATCGGCGAGCGAGCCCACACAACCGCGGACGTGTTCGCGGACCATCGTGCCGCCGGCCGTCGCGAAGGCGCCGTCGATCGTCATCGTGCCGTCGTGCAACACTGCATGTATACCCAGCGGCGCGCTGCAGCCGGCGCGCAGCGCGCGCAGCGCCGCGCGTTCGGCCTCGATGCACCATTGCGACGGCACGTTATTGACGGCGGCTTCCAGCTCGGCGGCTAGCGCTGCATTCGAGCACAGCGTCTCGATCGCGAGCGCGCCCTGGCCGACCGCCGGTACGATCGTTTGCGCGTCGAAGGGTACGGTGTGCGTCGCTCGTATGCCAAGACGCTCCAATCCGGCCATCGCCAACACGATCGCATCGTACGTTCCCTCGCGCAGCTTGCGCAGGCGCGTGTCGACGTTGCCGCGCAAATGTTCGTAGCGCAGGTCCGGGCGTAGCGCGCGCAGTTGCGCTCGCCGGCGTTCGCTCGACGTGCCCACGACGGCGGCGGCGGGAAGATCTTCGAACCGTGCGTAGCGCTCGCTGCAAAATGCATCGCGAGGGTCTTCGCGCGCAGAGATCGCGGCGAGCATCATCGTCGGCTCCAGAACCCCCGGCAGATCCTTGCACGAGTGCACCGCGTAATCGGCGCGACCATCGAGCAGCGCGAGTTCGAGCTCCTTGACCCAGACGTTGACGCTGCCCAGTTCGCTGACCGGGCGGTCGGTCTCGCGGTCGCCGGTCGTGGTGAGATCGAGAATCGTCGTCGCGATGCCGCGCTGCGCAAGCGCCGCTGCGACGAAGCGCGTCTGCGTCATGGCAAGTGCGCTTGCGCGCGAGGCGCAGGTAACGACGGCAACGGGATTCATCGCGGCAAGCTCCTGCACCGGGCGATCGGCCAGCTCGCGCATGACCTGCGAACGCGCGGCGGGATCGAGTACGTCGCGGAGATGATCGCGCATGCGCGCGAGCGCGCGGGCGGCCGCGTCGTATTCGGGGCCGAAGTATTTACGCAGGTCGCGCGCGATGCGCCGCGCAAAGGCCGGCGAGCTGCGCCCCGAGTCGACGGTGAACGTCAGCTCACCGATGCGAACCGTCGCTTGCATCGTGAAGTCGCCGGCGTTCGGATCGCTTGCATCGCAAACCAGGATGCCCGCGCTGCGAGCGTCGGCGACGACGCGAGCATTGACGTCGGGCCGGTTCGTCGCGGCAATGGCGAGATCGACGCCCTCGAGGTCCGCGCGTTCGTAGGCGCGCTCGCGTACGATTGCATCCGGGCGCTCCAGCAGCGCGCGAATCCGTGGTTCGATCGACGGCGCAACGACGGTCACGGCGATGCCTGCGTCGAGTAACGCTTCGGCTTTGCGGAGGGCGACGTTCCCGCCGCCGGCGATGAGAGCGCGACGGCCGTCGGCACGCAGGGCAATCGGGAGCATGGATGACCGGATGGATTCCGCACCAGGGCGCCAAACACCGTCCGTCGATGGAGAGACCGGCGCGTGCCGCTTTTGTCGGCGCACTCATCGCGGCGCTGATCACGCTGCCCGGCCTCGGGGTCGGCACGCTATGGGACAACAGCGAGACGGCCTACGGCGAGGTCGCTCGCGAGATCTTGCTGACCCACGATTGGATCGTGATGCACCTCAACGGCCAGCCGTGGTTCGTACAGCCGCCGCTCTATTTTTGGATCGGTGCGCTCTTCGCGCGTGTCTTCGGCGTGACGTCCTTTGCGCTTCGCCTTCCGTCGGCGATCGCAACCATCCTCATGGGTGCAATGACGGGATACGCCGTAGCGCGTCAGGCCGGCACACGCATCGGCGTCTATGCAAGCGCGATTCTGTCGAGCTGCTTGATGCAGGCGATCATCGGGCGCCTCGCCATCATGGACGCGCTGCTCGACATGGCCGTGGCACTGAATATCTTTTTCTGGTTTCGCGCGCTGGAAGCCGGGCGGGATCGCTACTTCATCTACGGATGGATCGCGGCCGGCTTCGGTTTTCTGGCGAAGGGATTGGTTGCACCGGTCGCCGCGCTGATGGTGATCGTGCCATACGCGTTCTGGAACGGCCGCCACGAAGATCAGCGCCTCCCATCGTGGCGTGGATGGCTCGGTGGCGCCCTGGCATTTCTCGCTGTCGTCGCACCGTGGCTGATCGCGATCACGCTCCGCGCGGGTCCCCACGCTTTCGACCGGATGATCGTGCACTACACGATCGGCCGGTACACCGGCGTGATCGAAAACCAAGCAGGTCCGATTTGGTACTACCTGCCGGTCGTGATCCTCGGGTTCTTTCCGTGGATCGCATTCTTGCCGGTCGGCGTCGCCTACGGCACGGCGGCGCTGCGCAGGAGCGCGACGCCGGCGAACGTCGCGCGGCTATGGCGACTGGCCTTCGTCTGGATCGTCGTGCCGCTGGTCTTTTTCAGCTTTGCGCGGACGAAGCTGCCGAACTACATCGCGCTCGAACTCCCGGCGCTCGCGCTCGTGGTCGCGCTCTACGTCGATGCGGTGGTCGTCAGGGGTACGAGCCGCTCGATCGTGATCTCGGCGGCGACGGTGCCGATCTTCGTCGGTCTGTGCGCGATCGCAATCGCGCTTTTCGTCCGCGATAACAAATTGAGCAGCTCCGCGCTCGCGGTGACACCCTACCTGATCGACATGGGTGCGTCGATCGCGATCGGCTCCATCGTGACGGCCGTTCTACTCGCGCGCCGCGCGACGATGGCCGCGGCGCCGTACGTGCTGGGTGCATCGATGCTGGTGGCGATCGACATCTTGGTGATCAAAGCGTTGCCGCTCACCGAACAGTTCAAGCCGGTGCCGCAGTTCGCCAAGGTCGTCGAAGCGCGGCGCAGACCCGGCGACGTGGTCGCGATTCAGAGCTTCCGCGGTGCCAACGCACTCGTGTTCTATACCGAACCGCACGTCTACGTGCTCGCACCGCCGGGAGCGCGCAAGACTACCGAAGGCGTTTTCGCTCGCGGCGTCCTCTGCACGCACGAACGCATCTGGCTCGTGGCACCGCTCAAGCGGCCGGCGTACGATCCGACCTACGGACGAACGCGCACGGAGATCATGTCGAGCGGCAGCGGCGCCTTGTATTTAGTCGACGGCCCCCCTTGCGACACGGTGCGAGCCGGGCATGCGGAAGAGGTCAGCCTCCTTTGGTCTCCAGCGAATCCGGCGACAGTCTACAATGACTCAGACCTTCCCTAAGGCGCGAGCGCCCGAAGGAGGCGCCAACACGCCCTTGATCCGGGGCGGGGCCCGTCAAGTAGGCTCTGCAATTTCGCTAACACTTAGTCTTGGCGGAACTTCATCGTTTCAACTAATTCTAAAGGCGAGCCGGGCGAGAAGGAAGTGAGCCGAAGCAGAGCTGTCTTCGTAGGAACGGGAGCCGTTGGTGCTCTGGCGTTAGCGCTTGCTGTGGGAGCTTGCGCTCCCGCTGTGCCCGCAGGGGGAGCGCCATCATCAGCGCTTTGGAGTCGCTCCGTAGTGGGAGGAATATATCGCGCCGTCATTGGTCGCCGCGCCGTCGTGTTCGGGCGTACAGCCGATCTCGGTGCACAGGGCGTGATAACTACTACAGCGCTCGATGTAAGCACCGGAGAGCTCTTGTGGGAGCGGAAGGGCGAGGCGCCGCTGCTAGGGGCACCGCTGCTCCTTGCCGCCGGTCCGTCTGTTGAGCGCGTGGACGAACGAACCGGACGTACAATTTGGCGATCCACACCGGTGTGCGGCGGATCGGGCGATCCCGATTATGCCGCTAGCGTCGGCGGAAGGCTGTATGTCGGTTGCGCGGGCGGGCAACTTGCAGCGCTGGGCATTTCCAATGGTCGTCTCGCGGCCTCGGCAAAGCCGATGACGCTCGACGAATACGACCAAATCGTTCCGCTAGGAGATGGCAAACTTTGGGTCAGTGGAATGGCCAGTGGAGCGTTCATGTACAAGCAGAGTGCCATCGTTAGGGGTGACACGCTCTCGAGCGTCGTTGTCTTCCAACCCGACCATCGTATTCTCGGTGTGCGAGACGGCGACGTGCTTGTCGATGACACATGTTGTGGCGGAACGAAAAGCGACTCGTGGCCCGGCGTCATCCAGCGGGTTTCGCTCGCATCCGGGACGACGATCTCCACCGTAAACTTGCATCCATATCCGTACACCATTCCGACCGACAGCGACCTTCCCGGGCCCGGAATGGTGTTAGCGGTCGGAAACGATCTTTACGTCGGCACGCACTCGGCGTTATTTGTCTATAACCTCACAAACCTCGACGCGCGACCGCGAGTACTCTACGGAGACCTCTCAGGCTCCTTGCCGGTGGCAATCGATAATCGCTATCTGCTCCTGGAGCTCGGGCCGAACGGCTCGCAGCAGACCGTGCTTCTCGATTCCTACGCAAACGCGCGTGTAATCTGGACCGAAGCGGGGCGATGGGGACTAAGGGATCAACGCGGAGCTGTGCTGCAAATCTTCAATTACACAACCGGTGTCTCATCGCTTCTCTTGGCGAACGCGATGCCCCGAGCGTTTCCCGTCGATCCGACCTGTGCTATTCAGGCATCGAGTGGATCCTTCGTTTTCGTGGAATGCAGGAATCTCGGACTCAACTCGCACGAGCACATTGGTGGTATGCCGAAATGCGTTACCGTCGGCCAATCGTCGACTTGCCCTGAGTCGATCGCCGTGTACGCTTTGCCGGTTAGGACGCAATAGGGACTGTCAAATCTGAGCTAGCGGCAGCATTGGGTAAAACCGCGCTGCGCATCCTATCTGTCAACCCGTGTCGTGGGCACGTTTTCGTCAGCGCGCATTCACGGTACGACGCATCGGAAGTCCTCGGCGCATGCATCGAAGCCGACAAGGCCGGCGATCGAAACGCTGATCGTCCAGATTCCGGCAGTATCAACAGTACGGTGCAAAGTGCGGTGGCTCCCGACATGTATCCGAGAGCACACGGAATCGCGTAGAGCGGCGCGAGAGCCGCGATGGAAAGCCCGGCCAGCAATCGCAGAGAGTGTCTGTGCCGCAGCGCGAGAAACAACGCACAATACGTGATCGTGCCAACGAGCGTCGGAACGTGATGAATTCCTCGACCCGACGCGAGATGAAGCGGTGCAATGGTACGAACCACGCCATATCGAGCATCGCTGCAAGCTGCCCTGATGAAACAATTGTCACAGCGCCCGACAAATATCGGTCGCGCACGTTCGGTCTGATAAACGCGATCCAAAACGTCGCGATGGCGACGAAATACGGCACGACCATTGCAAGAACGACGCGCGCGGTCTCGAGAAGGACGCGCGGTATCCAATTACTCGCGATCACCCCTCGGTCTGTAGCGGCAAGAACCGGGCTCGCAAGATCTGACTTCGGAAGATATCCGGTAACAAGCGCGGCCACGATGAGGCCCGAACCGAGCCAAAAGCCGTGCAGCTTGGGAAAGACTGGCTTGGGAAGCCGGCCCCGCTCCGGAAGCAGCGGCTCGTCGAAGGTTTTCAAAATGAAGCCCGGGCCCACCGAATAGGTAAGACGAAAAGGTGTCGTACTTACTTGATTTGCGATGCCGTGACGGGTGAAGCGTTGTTTCCCGGTAGTCCGCCGCGGATGTAGCTGATGACCGACGCGATGTCGGACTTGGAGAGCGTCGCCTTCCAGGCAGGCATCTGCGCGCCGTAGCTCTGACCCATCACCGTTTCTCCGTGCAGGCCGTTCTCGACGACGCCGATCACTTTGCTCGCATCGCCGGTGACGAACGGATTGTTCGCGAGCGGCGGAGCGACGCCGGGCGAGCCTTGACCGCTCGCGCCGTGGCAACTACTGCAGTTCTGCGAGAAGACGCTTGCACCGGCGGCGACGGCCGGCGACTGTGTCGTTGTCGTTGCGGCCTCGGCGGGGGCCGCGAGAATCTGTGCTTCGCTCTCCGACGGCGGTCCGGCGGCTTCTTTGGCTTGAATGCCCAGCTGCGCGTAGACCGAGAGCGCGACGACCGCGACGACGACGATGAACGTCGGCCAGAGAATCCATCCGCGCGAACCGAACGAGCGCGTGATGCTGCGATCGAGCCACGGCAGCAGAAAAACGATGATGATGAAGATCGTCGGCACGATGATCGCCGCGAGCAGCTCGGGGAGCGGCCCGTTCCCGAGGAAGATCGGCACGAGGTTCAGCAGGCCGAAGAGCTCCAAGAAATACCACGCGGGATACGGCGTGAAGGCGGCGTTGGTCGGATCGGCTTTCGCGTCGAGGAACGGCGGGAAGACGAACGCGAGAAAGACGATGAGCAGGAAGACCAAGAACGAGGCGACGCCGTCCATGAACATCTGGTCCGGCCAGAAGCGCCCGGATTTGAGTTTGCGCGGATCGTCGGTAACCGGGCCGGCCGGACCGTTGTGACGGAAGATCGTCAGGTGGGCGCCGACGAGCAGCACCAGTATCGCGGGCATGAGCCACACGTGCAAGCCGAAGAAACGATTGATCGTGTTGGTGCCCATCACCGTGCCGCCTTGCGCGATGGCTTGCAGCAGCGGGCCGGCGACGGGCGCAAGGCCGGTGATGTTCAGCGAGACTTGCGAGGCGAAGTACGCGTCCATGTCCCACGGCAACAGGTAGCCGGTGAGACCGAGCACGAGCGTGACGATGAGCAACAACACGCCGACGATCCACTGCAGCTCGCGCGGCGACTTGTACGCGCCGAAGATCAAGACTTGCATGAGATGCAGAAAGACGAGCGCGATCATTGCCGACGCGCCCCAGTAGTGCAGCGAGAGCAGGAAGTGCGTGTACGGGTTGAGGTAGATGGCGCGCGTGGATTCCCATGCGGTCGCGGCCGACGGCGCGTAGAAGAACGTGAGGAAGATTCCGGTCGTGATCTGCAGGATCATCGCGAAGAGCGTTGCGCTGCCGAAGACGTACCAATAGCTCGCACCGCCCGGAATATCTTCGGTGAGAAAATCCTTGGTCAACGACACGAGGCCGGTGCGCGACTCGATCCAATTGAGCATCGCGATGCGAATCCTTCCTTACGAGGTATACGAGAGGATGATGCGGTTGGGGATCGACGATTGATAGCGGATCCACATCAACTCGGCCGTACCGTTCTGTTCTTGGAACGGCAACGGATCGAGGCCGCGCGGCGCCGGACCGGCGAGATGTTCGCCGTCGAGATTGAACTGCGAACCGTGACACGGACATTGGAACTTCGGCGGCGACAGCTCGCCGTGCCATTCGTAGCGGCAGCCGAGGTGCGGGCAAATCGGGCTGAAGATCACGAAGCTCATGTTGACGACGTCGTACGTGCCATCGGCGTACGGAAGCTTGCCGTCCTTCGGCAGATCGGTTCGCGCCGCTTCGAATTTCTGCGCGCTCGGCACCTTGATGCCCCAGACGTATTCACCCGACGATTGCTCGGGGAGATACGAGTCCTTCGATTTGAGCGTGAACTCGAGCTTGACCGGTTTGTCGGTTGCCGATTGCAGCGAGGTAACCTCGTCGGCCGTGAGCGGTGACCATGCCCCCTTGCTCGCGGCGGCTTCGGGAATCAGCGAGCCGACGATCGGAATCACCAAACCCAGACCGATGATGCCGCCGATGGTGAGCGTGGCGTTGGCCATGAAACCCCGCCGGCTAATCTCTTCGGCGGTCCCGGGATCGTCGTAGGCGCTATAAATCTTACGCGGGGCCCCTTCAGGGGAGCCCGCAGTAGCTTGCTTAGACAACGTACACTCTCCGGAAATAGGTGATTGGCTAGCCCGCTAGCCCAATTCCCATCGATTGTACGGCCGCCCTCTGCCCACGGGCTACGCGAAACGTCAACGGTTCGGCGGGCAGCGCCGAACCGTTGACATCCTGCGCTCCTAACCTCCAGCCGCATCGTGCGGCAGACAGATCGGCAGACCGGTAGCCGTCGCGATGGCGGCAAGCTTGTCGGGGTTGCGCCAAACGTAGACTGCAGCGATCTTTTCGCCTTGGAGCTCCAGCGCCCACGCGCCGTCGAGCCCGTCCAAACCCAAGGCGAGAAAACCCGGCAGCCCATTGATCGTAGCCGGTCGAACCTCGGGAATCTGCGAGAGGCCCTTGCGGACCACGCCCTCGAGGAAGCGCCCGACGCGATCGGCTCCCACGACGGGATTGATCGCTGCGGCTTTTTTCCCGCCGCCGTCGGTAAGGAGCACGACGTCGTCGGTCAGCAGCGCAGTGATCTGCGCGACGTCGCCCGAGAGGACGGCAGTCGTGAATTGCTTGCGCAGCGTATCGGCGTCGAGCGCCGGCGGGATGCGCCGGTCTCGCTCCTCGTGAATCGCGCGCCGCGCTCGCGACGCCAAGCGCCGCACGCTCTCCTCACTGCGTTCCAGCGTGCGCGCGATTTCGGCGAACGGAACATCGAGCGCGTCGTGCAGGAGAAACGCGGCGCGTTCGAGCGGGGAGAGCCGTTCCAGTGCGAGCAGAAACGCGAACGAGATATCTTCGGCAATCGTCACGACGTGTTCGGGTGTCGCGCTTTCGTCGACGAGAATCGGCTCGGGCAACCATGGGCCGATGTACTCTTCGCGCGAGCGTTTGTTCGCGCGCAACCGGTCGAGCGAGAGATGCGTCACCGTCGTGCGTAGATAGGCGTGCGGATCGCGCACGTCGTCACGACGCTCGCGATACCAGCGAACGAAAGCATCCTGCACGACGTCCTCCGCGTCACTCATGGAGCCGAGCATGTGGTAGGCATGCCGCACCAGCGGCGCGCGGTCGCGCTCGAAGAGCTCCTCGGTCTGCGTCATACGGCTGCCGGGACGACCTCCGCGTTGCCGACTCTGATGCGCTGACATGCATGAGCGGCACCGAGCGCGTACTTGAACGCCGGATAGAAGCCGGCGACGGCGATCGCATAGCTCATGGCGATCATAGCGCGTTTGCCGAAGCGTTTGATCACCGCCTCGCGGGCGGGGATGTCCCAGCCGTCGCGCGCGATCGCCGCGCGTGCGAAATCGTAGGCGACCGCAACGTCTTCGCTCATGGCATCGTGGTCCTGCGTGAGGACGGCAGCGATCTGAGCCGGAGCCATGCCTGCGCGTTCGGCCATCTTCACGCAGAGTTGCAGGCACGGGCCGCAGTCGCCGGCGCGCGCGGCGACGAGCGACGCGGCGAAGAGCGCGTCGCGCGGGCAATCGCCCTTGTACGCGCTGACTTTTTGCAACGCCATGATCGGCTTGAGAGCCTCGATACCGCCGGCCTCGAGCACCTCGTGCATGTAGCCGACGTCGTAGCCCCACTCACGTCCGAACTTGTCGAGCCAGCGTTTGGCAAACCAGGTAAGCATCTTCGTGAACCTCCACCCCCTGGACGACACCGGGGGTGCAAACGTGACCTCTACCCTATTTGAAGGATGCGCACGCCCGGTCGCTTCTCGTAGGCTCGAGGCGTTATGGATAGCTTGCGTTCAACGCGTCGTCTTGCCGCGCTCGTGTTCGGCATCTTCGCCGCTGCTGCAATCGCGGCGTGCGGCGGCAATTCCTCGCCGGGTTCGACGCCGAGCACGACGGCGCCCGGCTCGAGCCCCACGACGAATCCATCCCCGAGCTCGAGCGCGGCCGCGACGTTTCCGTGCAATACTGCCACCGCGTCGAGTTCGGGCACCCTGTCGAACGCGACGGATGGAACACCGGCGACGTACCCGCCGCTGGGGTCGTGCGACGCGACCATCACGTTCCAGTCCGGCACGACGATCGCCGCAGGCACGAGCGTGAACGTGACGACGAGCCAGGTCGCGCCGGCCGGAGCGCCGTCACCGCTTCCGACGGCTCCCTCGGGAGTGACCGGATCGGTACAGACGATTATCTTCGAGACGCTCGCCGTGCAGTCGGGCAGCATTACGCTCGGCAGCGGCAGCGGCCAATCGCCGGAACAGACGGTGACGCTTGCGAGCACCGGCACCTGCACGAGCACCGAATACTATTCGGCGTTTGCCGCGAACGGGTCGTGGCAAAGTGGATGGGACGGCAGCGGATCCCTAAGCGGTCTGACCGTGACGTTTGCTCCGGGTGAGGGCAACGGCGGTACGCTGACCGCCGGCAATACGTACTACGTCGTGTTCGCGTGCTATTGAGCGCGCAATAACGGGCCGGCGAGCGCGCGAGCGAGTTGCGCTTGCCGCCGCCAGCCGGTTTTCTCGAACACGTGCTTGAGGTGCGTGCGCGCGGTGGCGATGGTGATGCCTTCGCGGTCCGCGTATTCACGCAGCGTCATGCCGGAGGCGAGCGCCGAGGCCATACGCGCCTCCGCGAGCGTTAAACCGAAAGCTTGTACGAGCGCGCGATCGTCGATCGCAACGTCGTCGTTCGGATCGCGGAAGGTGATGAGTGCGGCCGGCAGCGGAGGACCGAAGCCGAGTGTTTGCGAGCGCAGCGGCGCGACCGTTAGCAGGAGCGCTGCGCCGTTTTGGCGTCCGGCCGCGACGACGCCACCGGCGATGGTTGCGCTGCCGGCGCTGGTTCGCGCCGAGTCCGAGATGAGCCGGCGGAGGTCGCCTAGGCAGCGCGGCTCCGTCGTGGAGAGCAGACCTCCCGCCACGGTAATGCCGGCTTTTGCGCCCAGTGCCCGTTCCGCGATCTCGTTCGCGAAGAGCACACGCGCTTTTGCATCGACGACGATGACGCCGATCGCGAGATTCTGGAGCACGCTCAGACCGAGCATCCTTCCGCCTTCGAGCATACCCAAGCGGTAATGGATCTGCAGCGCGCGCTGCAAGTGCGGCAGGAGCTGCTCCATTTTGCTTTTGTCGTCCGCGACGAGCGGTGCTTCGTTGCGCCGCCGGTGAATGCCGATCTCTCCCATAACGTTGTCGCCGATCGCGAATGCCGTCCCCAGGCAATGGAACATTCCGGTCTCACGGCAATAGTCGTACCACTCGTGACGCAGCAGCGTGGCTTCATCAACGATCTCGTTGCAGAGCACGACGGCGGGAAGCGGGTTCTTCAACCCTTCCTGAAGCCAGATGTTGATGTCGTGATAGTATTCGGCGTATGCCTGCTGCGCGCGCGTGTCGAAGTTTTGCGTGGTTGACGGTACCGCGAGCGTGGGCGGGAGCGCTCGGCCGTTCGGCATCTCGTCCAATACGACGAGCGCGCTGCCGGCGTCGAACGCGTGCGCCAGCGTCTGCGCGAGGCGCACGAGGCTGACCGGATCGGCCGCCGCCTCGTAGACGTCTGCGACCAGTCGCAGCAAGCGGGACTCAGTGAACATCCCAGGATTGCCTCAGCCCAACAACGTTGAGCGAGGTTTGTTCCGGGCGTTGCGCCTGCTCCCTTCCTCGCCGTCTACACCTTATAGGAGTGCAGGCCGCTGATCCAGATGTTCACGCCGAGATAGGTGAAGATCACCAGGGCGAAGCCCAGCACGCTGACCCAATTGGTTCGCAGCCCGCGCCACGCGCTTCGCGTGTGCAGATGCATGTAGGCGAGGTAGACGATCCAGGTTGAGAGCGCGGCAGTCTCTTTGGGATCCCACTGCCAGTAGGCGCCCCACGCTTCCTTGGCCCACGCCGCACCGGTGATGATGCCGATCGAGATCAACGGCAGCCCGATCGCGACGGCGCGATACACGACGATGTCGAGCTGCGCGAGCGACGGCAGTGATTTCAGCCATTGGGCCGTTGCGTTACCCGCCGCCGCCGCCGCGTCGATCGCCGGGGTATCGTGACGAACGACGATCGCAGGTGGTTGCGAAACGCCAGCGTCGGCAACCGCCAGCGATGCGGCGGCGTAAGCTTGCGTCATGCGTGTGAGGCCTCTGCCGATCTCCGACACGATGCCTTCGCCTTCGAATCGCTGTTCCGCGTAATATTTGATCAAATAAATCACCGAGAAGACGAAGGCAACCAAAAACGCCGCGTACGACGAAACGACGATCGGAACGTGGATCTTTGCCCAGTACGACTGGAGCGACGGAACGGCCGGCATCGTGCCCTCGTTCCAGGTTACGCCGTAGGCTAGCGCGATGGCCGCGATTGCGAGTACGAAACCGCCGGCGTACCAAGCCTTGTAGCGCCATGCCATGAGCAGGTAGATCGCAACCGACATCGCGGCGAAGAGCGAGAGGGATCCATAGAGATTGAGCAGCGGCCAGATGCCCGTCAGCTCCCAGCGCACGGCGAGCTGTGCGAACTGTGCGACGCAGCCGACGATTGCGAGCGGCACGCCGAGGTTGCGCAGCCACGTATCGCGCGAGAAGAAATAGACCAGGAGCGCGAGCGCGCCGAAGATGTAGCACGCGATCGCGACGATCATCAAGAGTTCGTCGGCCTGCATATGTCCGTTCATGGCGCCTCCGCGGAAAATTCCGAAACCAACCCCGCAAACTGCGATTCAAACATGTCGTATCCTTTGACGGTCGTCGCAGCCATCCCAACCGTGCGCCGGCCGTTCGGTGCCTCGTCCACGCGTACGTACAATCGCGCGGGCAAAAAGTAGAACGAGATCAACAATCCGGAGACGAGCACGAGCGCACCGATGCCTACCAACGGGACTCCCGGATCGTAGCGATACTGAAGACCGCTGTAAAGCAGGTACGTGGCGGGCTCGACGCGCCAGCCGCTGCCGAGATCGACCCAGCTGTGGAGCGGCACGATTGCGCTGCCGCTCTGCACGCCGCCGTCGGAGAGCGTCATGATGACGGCAGGGTCGTTGACCCGCGGATCCGCCGAGGGCATCCCGCTGGTCCGGTCGACGGTCGGCACGAAGCGGTCGTAGCTTACGTTGAGCCGCGTGCCGGGGACGTCGAAGCTCTCTCCCTCGAGCAGCGCGCGTTGGGAGAGCGAGGGCACCGGCCTGCCGTCGTGCGTAACCCGGAACCGCATCGCGAAGCCGTAGCTTGCTTGATAGTACAGCGTGCCGTCGACGTCGATGGGGTGATTGACCCGTACGGTCATGGCTTTGGGGATATCGTCGTCACCGGTGACCGTCACGTGGGAGACGTAGTCGGTCGGCTGATAGACCATCCCGCCCTTGGTGAGCACCGGAGTAATCGTATACGCGAAATCGTCGAGATGAATGATCGCTTTCGTCTGCGGGATCTGCACCGACTGTCCCGTTACGACGACCGTGTCGCCGGAGAAGCCGCGAGCCCAGTAGACGGTCGTGCCGGCCGCGATGATCACAAATCCTATGTGCGCCACCAGCACGCCACGGCGCGCCCAGTTGTGCTTGTCGGCGAACGTCCACTCGGTTCCGTCGAACTCGCGGTTGCGAAGTTGCCAGCCGCGCGCGCGAAAGAAGGCCTCGACGCGCTCGCGCACGCTACGCTCGCTGCCGCCGACCTCGATGAATGCGTGCAAGGGAATCTTGTCGATCTTCAGCGGGCGCAGCGGCGGCAAGCGCGCGGGAATGACGCGTTTGAACGTGCAGACCGTCAGCGATACCAAAATCAAGCCGATGATGCCGACGTACCACGGCGAGTGATAGATATTGTCGAAGGAAAGGCGCAGGATGGCGCGGGCAATCGGGGCCGGATAGCTCGCGAAGTAGATGCTCGGATCCTTGCCTTGATCGACGATGACGCCGATCAACGTGAGCAGCCCCCAGACGACGAAGAGGCTGACCGCGAAGAGCACGTTCCCGAACGTGCGAACGAAATCCGAATAGTAGGTGTCTAGTTTCGCGACCACGATGCTTCGAAGATACGGATGATCCAGATCGAGGCCTCATACAAAACATACATGGGGAGGGCGAGCAGGGCCATCGTGAGCGGATTTCCATCCGGCGCGGCGATGCCGCCGGCGACCACGAATGCGAAGAATGCGTGACGGCGATACCTTCCCAGAAACGCAGCGTTGACGATCCCAAGCCGCGCCAAACCGATAAGCACGATCGGCAGCTGAAAGATCAAGGCGAAAAGCGCGAGGAGAATGAGCACGAAATTGATCGTGCTGGCGACGCCGAACGTGGGGGTCGCGACCGCGTCGGTGATGTTGAGCAGTGCCGAGACGACGCGCGGCAAGACGACGAAATGCGCGAATGCGAGACCCAGCGCCGCAAGCAGCAGCGATGGGACGATAAAGGTGTAGACCATGCGGCGCGTGCGCGGATGGACTGCGGGTACGACGAACATCCACGCTTGGTAGAAGAGGACCGGCATTCCGAGCACGATGCCGCCGATCAGGGAAAATTTGAACTCGGTGAAGATGACGTCGGCGGGGCCGAACGCGTGCAGTGCGATACCGTGGAAGTACGTCCGTACCATCCAGCGGATGGCAAACTGCGACGGCCAGAACAAGACGACGGCGATCCCGCCGACGCTCGCGATCGATATCAATAGACGCGTACGGAGCTCCCGCAGGTGCTCCGTGAACGGCATCTCCTTCTGATCCCAAGCGGGCTCCTCGCCTCTCGGCTCGGCCCGCGTTTCCAGCTGCATTACGCCGGGGGCGTGCTCTTATCGGACGTTGACGCTGCGGTTTCGGGCGTTTGGGGATCGAGGCGCGCGCGCGATTCCTCGCGGGCTTTGGCCGCGGCCTCGTCGGCCTCGATCTGGCCCATCATGAATTCTTTCTTTGCCTGCCCGGCGCTGCGGGCGAGCTTGGGCAGTTTGTCCGCGCCGAAGAGAATCGCGCCGACGACGAGGATACCGATGATGATCGGGGCGTCGATGATCGCGAGCACGGGATGGAGCATGGGTGGTCCTTTCTATTGGGCGGCGAGCGCATCGGCCAGCCGCTTCAGGTGCTCCTTCGCCGCATTTGGTGACAAAGGCTCCAGCGCAGCTTTGGCGCGCTCGACGTAACGGGCGATCTCCGCCCGGGTGCCGTCGAGGCCGCCCTCTCGCGCGATGGCGGCCACGAGCACGGGAATGCCGTCGTTTTCGGCCCCCGCGTAGAAACGCGCCGCCTCGCTGCGGAATTCCCCGCTGCCGGCGCGCAGCGCACAAACTAACGGAATGGTTACCTTGCGTTCGCGCAGATCGTTTCCGACCGGCTTCCCAAGCGAGCGTTCGTCGGCGGTTAGGTCGAGCAGATCGTCGTGCATTTGAAATGCGACCCCGTACGCATCGCCGAACGCGCGCAACGCCTCGATCTCGGACGGGTTGCCGCCGCCCATGATCGCTCCGCACGCCGCCGAGGCGGCAAACAGCGAGGCGGTCTTCTTGCGCGCGATCTCTACGTAGCCGGCGAGTGAAAGGTCGAGATTGCCCAGCGCCTGGAGCTGGAGCACCTCACCGTCGCAGATATCCGCAAGTGTGGCGGAAAGAATGTTGGGTACCGGATGCGGATAGTCGGCGGTAACGTTCTTGAAGATCCAAGCAAAAAGGTAGTCGCCCGCGAGCACCGAGACACGATTGCCGAAATCGACCGCCGTTGCGTTCACGCCGCGACGCATTTGCGCGTTGTCCACGACGTCGTCGTGAATGAGCGTTGCGACGTGGATGAGCTCCATGTACGCGGCAAGATGCAGATGGCGCTGCGGATCGTCCCCGCATGCCGCCGCGGCCAGCAACGTGACGCGCGGACGCAACCGCTTGCCGCCCGCGGCGAGCATGCGCCGCACGGCCTCGGTGATGATCGCATTATCGGTGGAGAACGTCGCGCGAAAGAAATTTTCGACCAGCTCTTGGAGATCCGGCTCGTCTTTGCGTAGCGCGCTCGTCACGGCTTGGCTCCGTAATGAATGGCAATCGAGCCGCCCATCAATCGTTTGAAACCGGCGCCGGCAAACCCGGCGCGCTCGAAGCGGTCGCGCAGATCCTCGGCATTGGGATGATGGGTCAGTGAGTTCGGCAGATAGGTGTAAGCCGCGCGCGAGCCGCCGACGAGGCCGCCCACGAGCGGCACGACATGATAGAAATAGAGATCGAAGGCGCGTTTGAAGAGCCGATTGGGTGCCTTGCTGACGTCGAGATTCACGAAGCGAGCGCCCGGACGCAGTACGCGCAAGACTTCGCGCAGCACCAGATCGATGTCGACGACGTTGCGCATGCTGAACCCCATGGTTGCGCCGTCGAAGGTGTTGTCGGCGAAGGGGAGCGCCATGACGTCGCCTTCGACAAAGGTCGCGTCACCGCGCGCCTCACGCCGGCTGCGCGCGCGTGCTCCATCGAGCATCGGCGCGCAAAAGTCGATGCCCGTGACGCGAAGCGACGGATCGCTACGCAGCAAATGAAAGACGAGGTCGCCGGTGCCGCAGCAGAGATCGAGCACGCTGCCGCCCTGACCGGGCGCGAGCACGGCGATCGCGCGCCGGCGCCAGCCTTCGTCCATGCCGGCAGTCAGCACGCGGTTTGCGGCATCGTAACGGGGGGCGATGCGCGCGAACATCTCTCGGACGAACGCACCCTTGTCGCCGCTCGGCGGCCGAGGCACCTGGGTCATCATTGGAGATTGAAGTGCTTCTCCTCTTGCTACGCGCGCCCTTTGTCGTGAAGGTAGCGGTGATGATGGGGTTGAGTTCAACCGGCGAACTGCTCTCTGCGCTGCAAAGCGCGCGCGACGTCTCGCTGATCGCATACACGTTACCGTCCGGCCGCGTCCTCGACGGCCTCGTCAGCGCGGCAAAATCGGGCGCACGCGTGCGCGTCCGGCTCGAAGGCTACATCTATAAGGACGACGGGACGGTGAGCGGCGCGAATGCCGCCGCGATTGCGGCGCTGCGGGCAGCCGGCGCGGATGCCCGCCTCGTGCACCCCGACGCAAAGGCTCGTGATGCGATGCTGCACTGCAAGGCCGCACTGGTCGACGGCACGCTCTTCCTGGACGATCGTAACTGGCCCGACGACGGCGCCGATACCATCGTGCGCGACGACTTTGCATCCGACGCGCAGATCGTGCGCGATGCGGTTGCCGGTCGCGAAGACGCGCCGACGCCGTTCTTTGCGGTCGCCAAGCGCGAATCGCTGGCGTCGGAGGCACGACTGTTGCACGAAGCACATCGCGGCGACGACGTCATCCTCGAGAGCGAAAGTTTCGGCGCGGACAATCGCGTCTACGCCGCGCTCGACGCGGCCGGACGCGCGGGCGCGCACGTTCGGTTGCTGGTGAGCGCGCGCGACCTGCAGGGCAATGCCAACGAGCGCGGTGCGCTCGAGAAGCTGGCGCGCGACGGCGTCGCCGTTCGCGTCTGCGACGACGACGAAAAGTTTGCCGTCGTCGAGGGAACGCGGGGATGGCTCGGCAGTAGCAATGCAACGGCTGCGTTCGATCACCCCGATCAAATCGACTGGGGCGCGCGCACCGATGCGCCCCCGATTCTCGATCACCTGCGGCAAGCGTTCGAGCAGCGATGGGCTACGGCGAGCGACTACACGGCGTGCGGTTTCATGATCTCGTAGAGCATGTCGGGCGTGTTTGGAATGCGCTCGAGGTGCGGATAGCGCGGGCCGTCGTGATAATTCACCGTAAGCGTTGAATACCAGCCGGTCTGCGAAACGAGCAACGTGATCGCGGGACCGCCGTTCTCCGCGTGCTTGAGGGCGTAGTCGAGCGAGTCGGGATCGAAAGCTTGACCGTCGACCGCTTCGATCGTCTCGCCGACGGCGAGACCCGCTTGCCAGGCCGGCGAGTTCTCGCGCACGTCCGTGACCCGGCCGTCCTTTGATGCGATTTGCGCGCCGATCGAGTACCAGGCGTTGATCGAGTGCCGGAGTCTCTCGCCGGCGCTGATGAATGTGTTCGGTTTGTCGTTGTAGACCAGGCGCCAGCCCGAGCGCTCGATTTCGTCCGTCGGCGGATGCGGCGCGATCGAGTAGACGTACTTCTGGAAGAACGCGTGCCAATCGTAGGGCTGGGTCTGGTCGAGCAGCGCTTCGATCTGCGCGCGATCGTAGGTTTTCGTGATCGGGCCCGTCACCGCCGGCTCGCTGTAGAGATGCAGGAAGGTGTCGAGCGAGCGCGCTCCGTGTGAACGTTCGCGAATGATGGTGTCGACGTCGAGCCAGATGAGCTCACCCTCTTCGTAGAAGTCACCGGAACCACGGCGGATCGCGTGGTAATCACCGCGCGCCACGTAATAGTATGGGGCGCCGGCAGTGAGGTCGATGATCGGCGTCGTGTCGCGTCCGGTTTCGGTATCCATATTCGCATAGATCGACGCGAAATATTCCGGATAGTCTTTCGGGTCGCGGATGCCGCAGCGGAAGGAGAGCAGATCGCCGAGATACTGGTTCATGCCCTCGTAGACCCAGAGCAGATCCGTTTGCTGCGGCACTTGGAAGTTCGGCGTCGTCAAGTCGGCGGGGCGCCGGTACTTGCCGTTCCAGGAGTGCGAAAACTCGTGCGTTACGAGGTCTCCTCCGACGAGCGCCCATCCGGGATTCGTCAAAAAATCGTCCGGTGCGCGATCGTCGCTCGATTGATGGTGTTCGATGCCCTGGAAACCGATGCCGTCGTCGAGCGTAAGCAGCGCGTGGTAATCGGCGAAGTGGCGCGATCCGTAGAGCGCAAAGGCCTCGGCCGGCATGCGCTTGTACGCGGCGACGACCTTTGCGGGAACGTCGAGATCTTGCGGCTTCGCGGCGAACGCGTCGAGCTCGACGTACGAGCCATCGCCCTGCCAGAGCGTCCACTTCTTGACGTCGCTACCCATGTCGAGCGGAGAGTCGACGAGCATATTGAGCGGCGTTAGGGCGAATGTTACCGTATTGCCCGAGCGCTGCGGATCGCGCAACGCCGTCCCGAAGTCCCATCCCTGCGGTAGCACGATCGAGGGCTTGACGTAATAGTCGTGCGAATTCACGCCGTTCTGATAGAGGATGAAGCGGTTCCAATTGACGACCGCGACGTTGTGCGTCGACATTTGGTCGCCCGGGCCATTCATGAGGACGGTGAAGTCGACGTCGAGCGCGTCGGCACCGGTTGGAACGTCGACGTGGAATTGATAGAGATGAACGGTGTCGCGCCGCCACTCCAGGGTCTTGCCGTCCGCCTTCACGACGATCGACGTCAGATTGCTGAGCGGTCCGGTGGGGCCGTGCTCGCCTGGAATCCACTTCGGATAGACGAGCGTCAACATTCCGGGTTTAGCGGGAACGACTTCGTGCACGAATGCGACGCCGCGTGCGGCAAGCGACGCATCGACCGACAACGTCAACGGCGACGATTGCGTGGCGTACGGTGTTGCAGCCGTAAACGGCAGCGTGGTTTGCGCAGCGGCACAGATGGTCGACGCAAGAAGAGAAACCCCGGTCAGGACAAGGAGACGCTTCATCGAGAGTCCTCTACGGTAGTGCGAATAACGTGCGCGCGTTCGCGTCGGTTGTCGCAACAACCTCGTCGACACCGCACTCGAGCAGCTCGGCGACCTTCGCGGCGGCGAACGGCAGATACGACGGTTCGTTGCGCTCGCCGCGATGCGGAACCGGCGACAGATACGGGCAGTCGGTCTCGAGGACCAGCGGCGCGAGACCGACGCCGCGCACCGCGTCGCATAACGGCTGCGCGGTTTTGAAGGTCACTACGCCGCCGATGCCGAGATAGAGCCCGAACTCTTGCGTCAGCGTGCGCGCCTGTTCCGCGTCGCCGGTGAAACAGTGTACGACGCCGCGCATCGGCGCGCTCCACTTTTCACGCAAGATCGCGAGAAAGTCGTCGAATGCGTCGCGCTGGTGGAAGACGAAGGGAAACCCGGTGTCGCGCGCGAGATCGAGCTGATCCCCGAGCACGCGACGCTGCACGTCGCGCGGGCTATGGTCGTAGTAGTAGTCGAGCCCTGCCTCGCCGATGGCGACAACGCGCGGATCGCGCAAGAAGGGCTCGAAGACGGCCGCAATATCCGCCGGCGCATCTTTTGCTTCGTGTGGATGAATGCCGACGGTTGCAAAGATGCGGTACTCGCGCGCGGTCTCGAGCGCTCGGAACGAGTCACCGACGTCGCAACCGACGGTGACGATCGTCGTGATCTCCGCCATCCGCGCCCGCTCGAGGACCGCCGCGCGATCCCGATCGAACTTGGCGTCATGAACGTGCGCATGCGTATCAATCATAGGAGGCGTTAGGTGAGGGTCGACGTCGTCGCCTCATGCAGACTCGAGATCCTCAACCAACCTGTTGCGGCCGAGGCGCTTGGCTTCGTAGAGGCCGCGGTCGGCGCGAGCGAGCAGCGTCTCGACGGTATCGCCCACGCGCACGGCGGCTGCACCGATGCTGGTGGTCACGGGCTCACCGTTAGCGTAGCGCATGCCGCTGAGCGCAACCGCCAAGCGTAACCGCTCGCCGACCGTGAGCGCGACCTCGCGCGACGCTCCCGGCATGACGACCAAGAACTCCTCGCCGCCGATGCGCCCGGCGGTGTCGCCGCCACGTACGGTCGTGCGAATGATCTCGCCGATCTTACGCAGGCATTCGTCCCCCGCCGCGTGACCGAGGTGATCGTTGATCGTCTTGAAATGGTCGATGTCGAGGAGCAGCGCCGCGCCGAATTCCGTGATCGAGATCTCCCGCAGCATCGTTTGCAGGCGCTCCATCGCCGTGGCGCGATTGGCAAGGCCGGTGAGCGCGTCGATCGTAGCGGCGCTCTGCGTCGCCGCGATGGTACGCATGTCACGTAGCAGCGGGGCCAGCTCGAACGCGGCGTTGGTGAATTGCTGGATCTGTTCGTGGGAGAGCGGGCGATCGTTGCGCCGGTGCACCGTGAGCGCGCCGTGCAGTTCGCCGTCGCCGAGCTTCGCGGCAAACGCGTAGGCGGTGTAGTAATCGTCTTTGAGCGAGATCGACGGCGATCCGCTGAACTTCAGACGCGCCAGGATGCGCCGGCCCAGTTCGTCGCCCGCCGAGCTGAGCGTCGGGCCAAGCGTCGTCACGCTTCTCCATGCGTCGGTTCGCGCGCTCGTTGCCGCGAGCACCGAGACGGTCTCGTCGAAGGACGGCACGCGCAGCGTCGCGAGGATCGCGTTGATCTGCGGGAGCGGATTGCGATCGCCGAGCATCGCCTGCACCGCATCGCGCACGAGGCGCAAGCGTAGGAGCTCGGCATGCTGCCTGTCGATGGTGCGCAACAGAAACGCCGTAACGCAGACCGGTAGCCACATCGCGACGGCCGCGAGATCGTGACCGCCGGCGAGCGCGCCGCGCACGACCGCTGCCCAGATCGCGCCGCTGATCGTCACGTTCCAGGTGCGCGGGTCACGCGCGAGGCGTCCCCACAAGCGGCGGATCGACAGGTGGAACGTGTACGCGGAAGCGGGCCCTGAAACGGCAAAGATGAAGACGAGCGCGCAAACGAGCACCGCCGCCATGAAGACCGGCGCGGACTCGACATCCGGCAAGGCCGCGACGTCGGCCGATGCCTGCGCAAACGGGAGGAAAAGCAGCACCGCCAGCACGCGCAGCATCCCGTGCCGCGGCAGATCGGCAACGCGCTCGGCGTTGCGCAACAGCGACGCAATCCCGAAACCGACGGCAAACGCGAGCGCGCACGCCGTCGGACCCACCGTGCCACCCAGTGCGAAGAGCGGCGCCGCGATCGAAAGATCGAGGAAGATCGCTTCCGCCGAGAGTCCGGTACGGCGCATGCGCAGCCCGCGCACCGGCAGCGCATTGCTTGCGACGAACGCGATGGCGATGGTAGCACATGCGGTGACGGCCCAGTCGAGCGTGGTGAACGACGTCGCGTACAGCGTGAGCGCGGCGGCAAGCCCGGCGATCGCCATGATACCGGCGCCGATGGTGATGGCGCGGCTCGGCGCGTTGCGCTCGGTCATCGCGATGACGCACTCTCCGCGAGTTCGATGCGCGGGAAGAGCACCTCACCCGGCTCCGTCTGCGTGCCCGACGCGATCCCGCCCCAGCGCAGCGACGTCATCCAGTCGCTGCCGATGCCGTCGCGTAGGCCGAGTTGCGTATGCATACGCTCCATCCGTTCGGGCATGAAGGGATGGAGCAGCGTCGCAAGCCAGCGCAACCCCTCGCAGAGATCGTAGAGCAGCGCATCCAGCTCGGCGTCGTGACCCTCTTTGGCGAGCGCCCACGGCTTGCGTTCGTCGATCTCGCGATTGAGCGCGGTGACCAACTCCCAAATCGACTCCAGCGCACCTCGGAAGTCGAGGTCGAAGATCAGCGCGCGCACGCGAGCCGGCAGGTCGGCGAAGCGCAGCGCGAACCGCTCGTCGTCGCCGCGCGCGGGAACGATGCCGCTGCGATATTTTTGCAGCATCGAGAGCGAGCGATTGAGCAGGTTTCCGAGATCGTTGCCGAGGTCGCTGTTATGGCGCTGCGCGATCTTCTCTTCGGAATATGAGAAATCGCTCCCGAACGGCGCTTCGCGCAACAGGAAATAGCGTAACGCGTCGGCGCCGAACCGCTCGGCGAGCGCGAACGGGTCGACGGCGTTGCCGAGGCTCTTACCCATCTTCTGTCCGTCGACGGTGATCCAGCCGTGCGCGAAGACGAGCTTCGGCGCGTCCTCTCCCAGCGCCCAAAGAATCGCCGGCCAAATAATTGTGTGAAAGCGCGCGATCTCTTTCCCGATGAGTTGCACCGACGCGGGCCAGAGCGAGCGAAAGCGCGCTTCGTCTTCAGACCAGCCGATGGCGGTGATGTAGTTGAGTAAAGCGTCGAACCACACGTAGATCACACCACCGTCGCCTGGGATCGGGATGCCCCAGTCGATGTTCGTGCGCGAGATCGAAAGATCGTCGAGTCCTTCTTCGAGAATCGAAATCATCTCGTTGTAGACGCCGCGCGGACGGACCCACTGCGAGTTGGCCTTGAAGTACGCGAGCAAACGGTCGCGATACGCCGAGAGGCGGAAGAACCAATCATCTTCGGAGATCCAGATGACTTCGCGTCCGCAGGTCGGGCAGCGCCCGGCCACCAGCTTGGATTCGAGCCAGAACGTCTCGTCGTTGACGCAATACCAGCCCTCGTATTTGCCCAAGTAGACGTCGCCGGTCTCGCGCAGGCGTTCGAAGACGCGCTGTACCTTGGTCGTGTGCCGCGCTTGCGTGGTACGGATGAAGTCGTCGTACTCGACGTGGTACGCCGCAAAGAGCGATTTCCAGCGGGGGATCAACTCGTCGCACCAGGCCTGCGGCGTCTTGCCGTGCTCGGCAGCCGCATTTGCGACCTTTTGACCGTGCTCGTCGGTCCCGGTGAGAAAGAACGCCGGTCCCGCGGTGCGAGCTGCGCGCGCCAGCACGTCGGCGACAACCGTGGTGTAGGCGTGGCCGATGTGAGGATTCCCGGAGATGTAATAGATCGGGGTGGTGACGTAGAAGGCGCGGCTCATTGCTTGCGCTTGTTTACTCGGGCGTAGAGGTCGCGCCTGTCGCCGGCGCCCGCGCGAGCCAGGCGCCGCGCGATCTCGGTGGCTCGGTGGCCGCTCGCCAGCAACTCGTCGATCGCGACGTCGAGGTCGAGCGGGGCATGCGAAGCCTTCGCCTGATACGGCGCGATCGCGAACGCAATCTCGCCGCGCACCGGTTCGGGGAGCGCGTGGGCGACCTGGGCGGGCGTTCCGAGCAGCTGCTGCTCGAATTTCTTCGTATATTCGCGCACGAGAAAGACGCGCGCATCGGGCGCGACGGCCACCAGGTCGTCGAGCGTCGCGCGGATGCGCTGCGGCGACTCGAACCAGATCGTCGTCGCGCCCGCGAGCAGCGACTGCGTGAACTGCGTGCGCCGTGCAGCAGATGCGCGCGGCGGAAATCCTTCGAACGCGAAGCGGCGCAGCGGAAAGCCGCTGAGCACGGCCACACCGAGGGCTGCGCTCGGTCCGGGGAGCACGTCGACCGCGACGCCGGCGTCGCGGGCAGCCGCGATCAGATCGTTTCCGGGATCGGAGACGCCGGGCATGCCGGCATCGGTCACCAGCACCACGCGCTGCGAGCGCGCGCGATCGAGGATTCCCGCGGTGACCGCGCCGGCGTTCTGTTCGCGATAGCTCCAGAGCTCTTTGCCCTCGATCGCAAGCGCGCTCAGCAGCTTTCGAGCGACGCGCGTGTCTTCCGCGACGATCAGCTCGGCGTCGCGCAGTCTCTCGAGCGCCCGATGCGTGATGTCGCCGAGATTTCCGAGCGGCGTCGGGACGACGGTGAGCGGCATGGGAGCCTCTTTCGCCGCCGGAGAACCTGATCTCTCGCCATGGCTATCGACGTCGAGCATCCGCCGGTCGGCGCGCGGCTCGAGCTCTACATCAGCCCAACCTGTCCCTACTGCCGCGCCGCTCGCGACTATTACGACGCGAACGGCATCGCGTACGTTACCCACGACGCGCAAAATGACCGGCGCATGCGCGACGCCATGCTCGCGTTGACCAACGGCGATCCGACGGTGCCGGCAATCGTCGTCGACGGGACCTACGTGCAGTCGGGTTGGGGATCGCCTCCCCGCGGTTGAACCGTCCATTAGCTCCTCGGTTCGAGGAGCTTCAGGAGGTAATCACGCTCCAGACCTGGCGGATACTCGGCGAGCGACCGTAGAGCAACATGCCGACACGATAGATCTTGCCGGCAAGCACCGCAATCAGATAAAGCGCGGCAAGATTGATCGCGAGCGAGAGCGCGATCTGCCACGCCGGCACGTTACTGACCGCGATGCGCACGAACATCACGAACGGCGCGAGCAGCGGAACGTAACTGCAGACGACGACTAATGAGGAGTCCGGCGCCGCCAGGCCGGCGATCGCGATGAAAAACGCGGCAAGAATCGGCATCACCAGCGGAAATGCGATGCTGCCGATATCTTCGGTGCGATTGATCAGCGATGCGGCGGCGGCAAAAAGCGTCGAGAGCTGCAAGAATCCGATGATGAACCACACGAAAAATGCGGCGATCAATCCCGGCGTAACGGCGTCGAGCACGTTCCCGAGCGACATCATTTGCTCCGCACTTGCGCCATGAATCTGCGACGGGGCGCTGCTGCCGACGTAGACGGCCGCGCCGATCCAGACGGCAAGCTGCAAGAAGCCCAGCGTAGCCGATGCGAGAACCTTGCCGGCGAGCAGCGTGCTCGGGTTGACGGAGGCGACCAGCAGCTCCGCGATCCGGCTCGTCTTCTCTTCGGCGACCGAGCTCATCACCAACTGGCTGTTCAAGACGGTCAAGAGATACAGGAAGAACAGCAAGGTGTAGGTGACACCGCGTACGGCCAAAGCCTGACCGGCCGAAGAAAACTTCGACGCGACGGTTCGAAGCGACACGGGAATAGCGGTGATCTTTGCCACGGCGCCGGCGCTTCGGCCCGTCGTCAATTCGAGTTGGAGGGGGAGAAGGTCGTTGCGAATGTCGGCGCGCCCGATGTTGCCCGGATCGTGCGCGTAGATCGTGACGTGTAGCCCGGCGCGATCGGCACGCAGCGCGACGGCACCGCCGGCGTGATGACGCACCAGCACGGCGTCGTCGATCGCCCCCGAAGCGATCGTCCCGACGATGTCGTAGTCGCCGGCGAGTAACGGCTTCGCGCGTGCGACGAGCGAGGGGTCGCCGGCGAGGAGGATCGTTCTCGTGCTTGCGATCGTGCGGTCCAAAAACGACGG
>DATJRM010000031.1:0-25521 GCA_035504755.1 Candidatus Acidiferrales bacterium | reverse complement strand
GTCCGTCATCCCGAGGCGGGCTTCCCGAGACGGATCGCGAGCGCATTCGACGGTCACGTGATCAACGCCGGCGACGGAGCGCATGCGCACCCTACGCAGGCGCTGCTCGATCTCTTCACGCTGCGTGACGAGTTTGGATCGTTGGAGGGGCGTACGGTCGTGATCGTGGGTGATATCGCGCACTCGCGAGTCGCGCACTCGACGATTCGAGGACTGGCGGAATTGGGCGCGGACGCGGTGCTCGTCGGTCCCGCGGGGTTTCTCGGTGACGGCGACGCCGTGGGCGGGGCGAGGATCGAACGCGACCTGGACGCCGCGCTCGCGCAAGCCGACGCCGTCATCCTGTTGCGTATACAACGCGAGCGGTTCGAGAAGATGCCGATCGACGATCGCGAGTACGTCGCGCGCTACCAGTTGGATGCCCGGCGCCTCAAGCGCCTGCGCACGCACGCGATCGTCATGCATCCCGGACCGTACAATCGCGGCATGGAGCTCGACGACACGGTGCTCGATTTTGCCGGCTGGCGGTATGCGCGCCAGGTGCATCACGGCGTCTACATCCGCATGGCCGTGCTCGATCTCCTGGTGAACGGCGCGCCCGAGCGCGTGCGCTAGCGGGGACGGCGCGTGCTGATTGCGGGCGGGCGGGTCATCGATCCGTCCCAGCAGATCGACGCGCTGCGCGACCTGCGGCTCAGCGCCGGGGTCGTTGCCGAGATCGGAGAACATCTCGTCCCCGCGGGCGACGAAGACGTCTTCGATGCCACCGGTGCGGTGGTGGCGCCCGGCTTCATCGACATGCACGTGCACCTGCGCGAACCGGGCTTTGCGCAGAAGGAGACGATAGCGACGGGGACGCAGGCCGCGCTGCAGGGCGGATTCACCGCCGTGGCGTGCATGCCCAACACGCAGCCGGCGCTCGACACGCCGGCGATGCTGGCGGAGCTGAAGGCGATCGTGGCGCGCGATGCTCGCTGCCGTGTCTTTCCGATCGGTGCGATCACGCGCGGACGCGAGGGACGCGAGCCGGTCGACTTCGCCGCGCTTGCAAGCGCCGGCGCGTTGGCGTTCTCCGACGACGGAGACACGGTGATGGATGCACGAGTGCTACGCAGCGCGGCGCAGGCGGCGTTGGACGTAGCCGGTATTTTCATCTCGCACGCCGAGGACGAGAACCTCAAGGGCGACGGCGTGATGAACGCCGGAGCGGTTGCGCAGGCACTGGGCGTCCCCGGTGCTCCCAGCGTCAGCGAAGACGTCATCGTCGCGCGCGATCTGCTGATCGGCATGGATACGGGCAAGCGGTGGCACATCGCGCATCTCACGACCGCGCGAGCGCTCGAGCTCGTTCGCTGGGCGCGCGCGCAAGGAGCGCCGGCAACGTGCGAAGTGACGCCGCATCATCTCTTGCTCACCGACGAGACGGTACGTGAACGCGGCGCCGCAGCAAAGGTGAACCCGCCGCTGCGCTCGGAAGCCGACGCCCGCGCGCTGCGCGAGGGGGTGCGCGACGGCACGATCGACGTGTTCGCAAGCGATCACGCGCCGCACACCGCTGCGGAGAAGTCGGGCGATCTCCGCAGCGCGGCGGTGGGATTCAGCGGCCTCGAGGTCGCCGTCGGCGCGTACGCGGCGGCACTCGCGGATCTGCCGCTCGGACGCTTCGTTGCGCTACTCTCAACGAACCCGGCCCGGATCTTGGGTAGTCCCGGCGGCACGCTGCGCCGCGGCATGCCGGGTGACGTATCGATCTTTGCCGATCGGGCATGGACCGTCGACCCCGCGCGCTTCGCATCAAAAGGAAAGAGCACGCCCTTCGCGGGGCGCACGCTGCCGCGGCGCGTCGTTGCGACGATCGTCGGCGGCGAGCTGCGCTGGCGTCTCTAGGGAGCCTCGCTACGGATCGAGGTCTTCCAGGTCGCCTTTCACGTCGGGCTCGCTGCCGTACCGGCTTCGATCGCCCTCCCGATGCCATTTGCGCAGGAGCTCGGCGCGCTGGTCGGAGTCGACGTCGAGCGCCGGGTCGGTATCGAGATCGTGAATCATCTCTTCGGCCGGTGACGGATCTTCCATAGTTGCCCCCTATCTAAGGATGAAACAACGGGGTCTGCATGAGCCCGTTGATGATGAACTGTACTGCAAGGGCCGCGAGAACGATGCCGAGCAGGCGCGTGATCACGAGAACGCCCGTCGTACCGAGTTTGTGAAAATAGCGCGCGGCGCCGCGCATCGACAACCATGCGATCCCAAGCGCTACGGCATATGCCAACGCGACGAGGAGATAGCGGGCAGGGCTGCCGTGTGCGGCACTCACCAACAGCAGCACCGTCGCGATCGTACCGGGACCGGCGAGCATCGGTATGGCCAGTGGAAAAACTGCGGGATTGTCGCCTTCACGCGCCGCGCGTTCCTCTTCACTGGTGGCGCGAGCGCCCGTGGGACGACCGAAGAGCATGTCGATTGCAATGAGTAACAACAGGATACCGCCGGCGATGCCGAACGCGGGCAACGTGATCCCGAGATACCCGAGGACGTACGGACCGACCAGGCCCATGATCAACATGACGGCCGCGGCGACGATGACGGCCAGGTCGATGATTCGGCTGCGCTTCGCACGATCGAAGTGCGCGGTCGTTGCCGCCGTAATCGGAATCATGCCGATCGGATCGATGATCGTAAAGGCCGTTGCAAATGCCTGCGCCCCGAAGTGCCAATCCATCTGCCAGTTCATTCTCAAAGCGGCGTTATTTCCAGGTTTGCACGGGCCCTGCGCCTAACCGGATTTCCTCGCATGACTGCCCCCGCCGTACTCTTTCTCGCCGACGGCTCGCGCTTCGAGGGCACGGGCCTCGGACACGACGGCCTGGCCCTGGGTGAAGCCGTTTTCTACACCGGGATGACCGGCTACGAAGAGGCGCTGACCGACCCGTCGTACGCCGGGCAAATTCTGACGTTCACCTACCCGCTCATCGGGAATTACGGCATCTCGGGGAGCGCGGCACAGTACACGCGCGCGTGCGTGAGCGCAACGATCATCAAAGAGATCGCGCGGCATCCGTCGCACTACCTCAGTAAGGCAACGCTACCGGACTGGCTCGACCAGCAGAAGGTGCCGACGATGGTCGGTGCCGACACGCGCGCGATTACCATTGCGTTGCGCGAACACGGGACGATTTGGGCCGCGCTCGCCGTCGGCGCAGACGCGCTCGCACGCGCCGAGGACGAGCTTGCGCAATTCGTTCGCCATGCCACTACGGCGCAGCTCGTTCCGAGCGTCGCAACGCGCGAACGCCACGTGGAGGGCACGCGCGGCGGGCTTGCCGTCACGCTGATCGACTGCGGCGTCAAGCGTGCGATCCTGCGCGAGCTCACGGCGCTCGGCTGCGAAGTCACCGTCGTGCCGTACGATGCAAGCGAAGCGGAGTTGCTCGACGGCGATCCCGACGCGATCTTCATCTCACCCGGACCCGGCGATCCCACCGATCTCGCGGAGACGATCGAGACGCTGCGCGGGCTGATCGGCCGCAAGCCGCTCTTCGGCGTCTGCCTAGGACACCAGCTGCTCGCGCTCGCCTGCGGCGCGCAAACCTACAAACTCCCCTACGGCCACCGGGGCGGCAATCAACCGGTCAAAGACGCGATCCACGGCGACGTGCTCATTACCGCGCACAATCACGGTTACGCGGTCGACACGCGCTCGATGCCCGGCGATCTGGAACCGACGATGACGAATCTCAACGATGGTACCAACGAAGGCTTCCGGCACCGGCGCCTGCCGATTGCGGCGGTGCAATTTCATCCAGAAGCCTCACCGGGTCCGTTCGACGCGCGCGGGCTCTTCGCACAATGGCTCGGCTCTGTCGCTTCATCGTCGTTGCGCTGATCGTCGCGCGCATGACGGCGCCGGCTGCTGCACAAAGCTTGCAACGGCTGACGGTCACGCAGCTGACGCTCGCCGCGGATACGACGACGCCGCACATCGAGACGCCGTTCCATCTCATCGTCACAGCGCACGTCCGCGAACACATCGCCGAGCTCGACAACGTGGATCTGCCGATTCTCGCCGAGCTCGAACTCCAAGGCGACGAACATGTCCTCATCCCGCGAAACGGCGGGACCACCTACCGCGAGACGATTACCGTCGTCGCGCATCACAGCGGTGCGATTAAGATCGCTCCGGTTACGCTCGATGCCGTCGACGCGCGCAGCGGCAAGGCGTTGCGCTACTTCTCGAACTCGCTCACGCTGCATGTCCGGGGCCTTGCCCCGATGGCTGCGACGGTCGACGTGTGGGGCGCGATCGGCGCCTTCTTCGGATGGTTGTTGCGGCTCATCCTGATTCTCGCCGGTGTTGCGGCGGCGCTCTTCGTCGTCGCGGCGTTGGTCCGCCGGCGCCCGCCGCCCGCACCGGTCGTCACCTTGGCTGCGCCCACGCCGGTCGTGCGCGATTCCAAAGCGATGCTGCGTGAGGCGCTCGACGCGCTTGCGCGCAACCCGTCGAGAGCCGGCGCGCTGCGCGCGCGCAGCATCGTCCGGCGCATGGTCGGCGCGACCGAGGCGGAAACGCTCGCCGACGTACTGCGCCGCCCGCTCGCCGTCGATCCGGACCTTCGCGACCTTCTGCGAGCGTTGGAGCGCGCAGGCTTTACGCACGACGGCGACCTTCGCGTCGCGATCGCCGCTGCTACCGCCCAATTGGAGCGCATGACCCGATGAATGACGGACCGGCCATCATCACCCGGGCGCTCGAGCGCACGATCGTCGGACAGAGCGGCGTGATCGAAGCGTTGCTGCTGGGACTGCTCTGCGGAGGCCACGTGCTTCTGGAGGGACCTCCGGGCCTTGCGAAGACGCTCGCCTGCCGTAGCCTCGCCGACGCGCTGCACGGCGAGTTCAAGCGCATTCAGTTCACGCCGGACCTCTTGCCGAGCGACATCGTCGGAACGCGTATCTTCGATCAACACGAAAGCGTCTTCACGATCGTGCGCGGCCCGGTCTTCGCCAACGTGGTTCTCGCCGACGAGATCAACCGCGCGCCGGCAAAGGTTCAATCGGCGCTGCTCGAGGCAATGCAGGAGCGGCAAGTGACGATCGGACCGCAAACGCACCCGCTGCCCGACCCGTTTATCGTCATGGCGACGATGAACCCGCTCGACTCCGAGGGAACGTACGCGCTGCCGATCGCGCAGATGGATCGCTTCTTGCTCAAGATCGACGTCGGCTATCCCTCGCGCGGCGACGAGCTCGCGATTCTCGAGCGCTTCGCGATCGGCGATGCTCCCACGATTGCGCCGGTCGCGACCCTGGATGCGGTGCGCGATTGGCGCTCGCAGGCGCACGCCGTCCACGTGGACGATGCCCTCAAACGGTATATCGTCGAACTCGTCGTCGTCACACGCGAGGCGCAACATCCGGCGATCGATCACGGCGCGAGTCCGCGAGCAACGCTTGCGATCGCCAACCTGACGCGCGCCAAGGCGCTGCTCGAAGGCCGCGATTACAGCGTTCCCGACGACGTGCGCGCGGTGGCGCCGCTCGCCTTGCGCCATCGCGTCGGATTCAATTTCCGGGTGGGCTCCGACGGCGGCTCCGCGCGCGTGCTCGACGAACTGATTGCGAGCGTACCGGTGCCGTGAGACTCACGCTGCGCGACGCGCTCTTACGCGGCAAGCGACGGCCGCGCAGGTTCGGCGCCGGCTCGCCGACGATGTATCGCGGCGACGGGTACGAGTTCGTGGAGCTGCGCGCGTACATTCCCGGCGACGACGTCCGGCGCATCGATTGGGCGGCAACCGCGCGCGCCGGAGCGTTGCAGACGCGCGTCGTCCTCGAAGACGTCGCGCTGACGCTCGCGGTGCTCGTCGACGACACCGCGTCGATGCGGATCGGGCGTACGCGGACGCTGCACGCGGCAGCCGAAGAGGCCGCACAAGCGTGGTTCGGCACGGCGCGCGGCGGCGACCGCCTGCTGCGCGTCGGGAGCGACTACGTGGGCCCTGCGCACGCGCAGGTCACGACCCGCTTCGAGCTGCGCAACGCACTCGAGACCGCCCGAGCGGCGCTGCGGCGCGGAACCGCGCTGCTCGCGCTCGGTGATTGGTACGAACTCGACGACGGTTACGACGACTTGCTCGCAAGCCTCGGCGTGTGGTGCGATTGCACGGCACTGATCGCGCGCGACCCGTGGTACGACGGACTGCCGGTCGGCGGTGTGGTGCGATTCGCGGGGGCCGAGGGCGGAACGTTGCGTACCTACGTGGGAGCACGCGAGCGCCGCGCCTATCTGCGCGCCGTGCGCGAACGTGAAGCGGCGCTCGTGACGCGATTCACTCGCGCGGGCTGGCGCAGCGGCATCCTCACCGAAGAGGATGGCGCGTCGTCGCTGCGGACGGCATTCGGGGTGCCGGTATGAGCTTCGATACGCCGTGGCTGTTGCTTGCCGGAACGATCGGTGCGCTAGCGCTGACGTGGATCTACCGGCGAGCGGAACGGCGCGTCGACGCCCAGGCGTTCGCGTACTCGAATATCGGCTTCTTGCACGGCGCGTTGCGGCCGCGTACGTGGATTGCGGGCGCGCTGCGCTGGGGCTGGATCGTCGCGCTCGCCGCGCTCGCGGTCGGTCTGGGTGGGCCGCAGCTGACGTTGCCGGTGACGGTGAACGATGGGGACGTCTTCATTTGCATCGATACGTCCGGCTCGATGGCCTCGACCGACGTAACGCCGACGCGCGCTGCAGCCGCGCAAGATGCGGCGCGCGCGTTCATCGACGAGGCACCGAGCGGCGTGCGGATCGGACTCATTACCTTCTCGGGCAACGCCGAACTCGTCGCACCGCTCACGGCGAACAAGGAAACGATCCGCGCAGCGGTCGACGAGATTCCCCCGCCCAACGGCGCGACGGCGATCGGTGATGCCCTGGAGCTTGCAGCGTCGAACTTTCCGGTCACCGGCCATCGCGTCGTCATCCTCATCACCGACGGCGTGAACAATACCGGCGTCGATCCCCAGGAGATGGCGGACTATTTGGGCGCCCACCACATTCCGGTCTACACGATCGGCATTGGAACGGCGAACGGCGATGTCATCGGCGGTGAGGAGTCGACGATCGACGAAGGCGCGCTGCAAGCCTACGCGCAAGCCAGCGGCGGTGCCTACGCTCGCGTGCAGACGGCGTCGCAACTACACGACGCGCTCGAACGGCTCGGGCGCGAGACGACGATCGCGCGCAAGCCCGTGGCCGCCGAACTCGGCTTTGTGCTTGCAGGTGCCGGACTCTTGGTCGTTACGCTTTTGACCGGACTCGCCGTCGGGAGATTTCCGTGAGTATTGAGACCAGTCGCGACGCCTACGCGAATCCTCCGCTGCGCAAGAGCGATCTTGCATCCGAACCGATCGCGCAGCTGCGCGTTTGGCTCGAGGACGCCTTCGCTCATCCCGACGTGCGCGAAGCCAACGCGATGTCGCTTGCGACCGCCGGCCGCGACGGAGCGCCGTCGGCGCGCGTGGTCTTGCTGCGCGGGCTGGATGACCGAGGCTTACACTTCTATACCTCGTACTTCAGCCGCAAGGCGGTGCAGATGAACGAGAATCCGCACGTTGCGGCGACGTTTTTCTGGCCGGCGCTCCATCGTCAGGTGCGTGTCGAGGGTCTCGCCGCGACGTTGTCGGAGGACGAGTCCGACGCGTACTTCGCCTCGCGGCCACGCGCGCATCAGCTCTCGGCATGGGCGTCGGAGCAAAGCGAAGTGCTGGAGCGGCGCGAGATTCTCGCCGAGCGAATGACGCACTTCGACGAGCGGTTCGCGGGGGAAGCCGTGCCGCGGCCGCACTCGTGGGGCGGCTACGTGATCGCGCCGCAGTACGTCGAGTTTTGGCAAGGTCAGGCAAACCGTCTGCACGACCGGCTCGCCTATGTGCGCGTCGCAGGCGGTTGGACGCTGCGACGTTTGCAGCCCTAGCCGGTTCCTGCGGCTTCGCGTCCGAGGATTAGCCTTTCAAAGCGCTAATCCACCCACCCCAGCATGCCTCGCCGCAACGTCCTCGTGATCGGATCCGGGCCGATCGTCATCGGCCAGGCCGCAGAATTCGATTACGCCGGCGTGCAAGCGTGCCGAGCCCTGCGCGAGGAAGGCCATCGCGTCCTCCTCGTCAACTCGAATCCCGCGACGATCATGACCGATCCCGAAGTTGCGGACGCGGTCTATCTCGAGCCGCTCGCGGTCCCCTCGCTCGAAGCGATTATCGCGCGCGAGCGTCCGGATGCGATCTTACCGACGCTCGGCGGTCAAACCGGGCTCAATCTCGCGGTCGAACTCGACGATGCCGGCATTTTACGCACGTACGGTGTCGAACTCTTGGGAACGCCCGTCGAGACGATCAAGCTCGCCGAAGATCGAGAACGCTTCAAAGCCAAGATGATCGAGATCGGCGAACCGGTTCCCGAATCGGTGATCGTCACCGAGATCGAGCAGGGCGTCGAGTTCGCGGCGCGCACCGGCTACCCGCTGGTGGTGCGGCCGGCGTACACGCTCGGGGGCACCGGCGGTGGCGTCGTCTACAATGAAAGCGAGTTACGCGAGCGGCTCGACGCGGGACTGACCGCTTCCCTGATCCACCAGGCGCTCCTCGAGACGTCGCTGCTGGGCTGGAAGGAGATCGAGTACGAGATCCTGCGCGACGGCGCGGACAACTGCATCATCGTCTGCAACATGGAGAACGTCGATCCGGTCGGCGTCCACACCGGTGACTCGATCGTCGTCGCGCCTTCGCAGACGCTCTCCGATCTCGACTATCAGATGTTGCGCAGCGCGTCGCTCAACGTGATCCGGGCACTGCGCGTGCAGGGCGGCTGCAATATTCAGTTCGCGCTGCACCCCACCAGCAGCGAATACGCGATCATCGAAGTCAATCCGCGCGTGTCGCGCAGCTCGGCACTCGCGTCCAAAGCAACGGGCTACCCGATCGCCAAGATCTCGACCCGGATCGCGCTCGGTCAAACGCTCGACCAGATTCCCAATCCGGTCACCGGCGTGACCAAGGCAGCGTACGAACCGACGCTCGATTACTGCGTGGTGAAGATCCCGCGCTGGCCGTTCGACAAATTCCCGCTCGCCGACACGCTGCTCGGCACACAGATGAAGTCGACCGGCGAGGCGATGGGCATCGGCCGCACGTTCCGCGACGCCCTGATGAAGGCGGTGCGCGGGCTCGACCTCAAGCGCGAAAGGTTGACCGGCGGCGAGTACGCGGAGTGGACCGAGGGCGAGCTCGAGGAGATCGTCGCGCATCCCACCGACGAGCGGCTCTTTGCCGTCGCCGAACTCGTGCGCCGCGCCGGACCGGCGGGACGCGATGCCTGTGTCGAGCGCATTCACGCAACCTCGTCGATCGATCGCTTTTGGCTGCACCAGATCGCCGACATCGTCGACGAAGAGCGTCACCCGATTGGAGCCGCGCCTCGGGAAGACGACGTAGCGTTTCGGATGGTCGACACGGCGGCGGCCGAGTTTCCCGCGCAGTCGCCGTACTACTACCTCTCGCGCGGCGAGCTCGACGAGATGCGCCCTACGCCGCGCGACGCCGTCGTCGTCGTCGGGAGCGGCCCGATTCGGATCGGACAAGGGATCGAGTTCGACTATAGCTGCGTGCACGCGGCGTGGGCGCTGCGTGCTGCCGGCAAGTCCGCCGTCATCGTGAACAATAACCCCGAGACGGTGTCGACCGACTTCGACGTCTCCGACACGTTGGTATTCGAGCCCCCGGGCGCGAGCGAGGTCGAAGCTGCCTATCGCGCGACGAACGCCGACGGCGTCATGCTTGCGTTCGGCGGCCAAACCGCGATCAATCTGGCAAATCAGCTCGAGACGCGCGGCGTACGCATCATCGGCAGCGATCGCGCGAGCCTCGACATGGCCGAAGATCGCGCGCAGTTCGACGCGGCACTGGCACGCTTGGCCGTGGCGCGGCCGCAGGGCAAGGCAGCAACCAGTTTTCGTGAAGCTCGCGCCTTCGCGCGCGAATTGGGATTTCCCGTGCTCGTGCGGCCGAGCTTCGTGCTCGGCGGACGAGCGATGGAGATCATCTATAACGAAGGTCAGCTCGCATCGTACGCCGAGTCGGCGCCGCCGATCCTTCCCGGCGCGCCGCTGCTCGTCGACAAATATCTACGTGGGCTCGAGGTCGAAGTCGACGCCGTTTTCGACGGTGACGACATCCTGATCCCCGGCATCTTCGAACACATCGAACGCGCCGGCATTCACTCGGGGGATTCGATCAGCGTCTATCCCACGCAAACCATCGGCGCCGAAATGGAGCAGCGGATCGTCGACGTCACGACGGCGATCGCCCGTGAATTGAAGATTCGCGGTTTGATCAACATTCAGTTCGTGGTGCACGAAGGCGAGCTCTTCATCATCGAAGCCAACCCGCGCGCGAGCCGCACCGTGCCGATCATTCAGAAAGCCACCGGCGTGAATATCGTGGCTGCCGCAACCCGGATCGCGCTCGGAGAGCGCTTGCGCAACATGGAGTACGGCATCGGGTTGCATCCCCGCACTCCCTACGTCGTCGTGAAAGTGCCGGTCTTCTCGTTTTCGAAGATGCGGGGCGTCGAAACGATTCTCGGGCCCGAGATGAAATCGACCGGCGAGGTGCTCGGGATCGACGATACGTTTGCGGGCGCATTGCGCAAAGGGTTCATCGGCGCCGGGGTACGCCTGCCCGGATCGGGCGGCCGCATCCTGGTCTCGATTGCCGACGAGGAGAAGGACGAAGCGGTCCCGGTCCTGCGGCGTTACGCGGATCTTGGGCACACGCTGGTAGCGACGCCCGGAACACGGGGCGTTCTGGAAGCCGCCGGCATCGCATGCGAAGCGATCAACAAGATCTCGGACGGGTCGCCGCACGTGCTCGACGTCATCGGGCAGCGCAGCGTCGACCTGGTGATCAACGATGCGAAAGGGCCGCGTGAACTCTCCGACAACTACAAGATTCGGCGCGCCGCGGTAGAAGCGAGTATTGCGTGTTTGACCAGTCTGGATACGGCTCGGGCCCTCGCGGAGGCGCTCGAAAGCACGGCGGGGCCGCCCAAGAGTCTGCAAGAGTATCGCAGCGAAGCGCTGACGAGCGAAGTCTCGACCTAAGTGACGAGCCGCGCGTCTTCGTGTTGGGGGGCAGCGGCAGCACGCTGGGCTTCATCAATAGCTTTCGCCCTGACGGCGGTACGATTACCGCGCGTCTGGTGTCGCTGGCATGGACGCCGGTCGGCGTCGTCGTCGGCGAAAACTGGCAGAACGTCGGTATCGCGCTGGTCAATCTCCTCGATTGGGTCGACCGCACGTTCCCTCCCGAAGACGAGCGCGCGTTCGTCGCACCCATGCGCGACATCGAACTCCTGGCGCGCGTGCAATGGCACGCGGATCTTCCCGACGTGCTCTCGGATCGTGCGGTGCTCAACATCGAGGATCTTCCGGAGGAGATCGCCGATGGACTTTCCCAGCCGCCCGCAGCCGTCGTGCAGTGCGCCGCCTGCCGCCGGCTCTGCGTACGCGATGAGTTCGTATGGAAAGAGAAGCAGCTCTGTGCGTGGGACTACCACGCGCAGGTCTTCGGAAAACGCGGCCCGTGGCATCACGGCCCGTACGAAGAGCGGCACTTCGAAACGCTGCCGTCGTGCGCGTACGTCGCTGCTCCGATTTTAGGCGAGATGGCCGTTGACGTCGTCCTCGCGACGGGTGAGATCGCTCCCCGGAGCGCCGAGCAGATGATCAATCTCTTGCTCGCGGCCGATCCCGACCGGGCGCACATGGCGGTTCGCTCCGGCGGCGGATTCAGCGTCTTGCGCGAACGGTGAGCAATCGCGCAATCGGCCGGCTCTGGGCGCTGTTCACGCTCTTGTTTGCGATCTTGGTTCTGAGGACGGCGTGGGTGATGCTGATCGCGGGCCCCGACATCGCTGCAAGACCGTACAATCCGCGCCACGCGCTGCTCGACGCACGGCGCGGGAGCATTCTAGCGACCGACGGCAGCGTTCTCGCGCAAACGGTGGGGAACAAACGTGTCTACCCACTGGGTCCATCGCTCGCGCAGACGGTTGGGTACGTCTCGGCGCGGTACGGCACGAGCGGGATCGAAAACGCGTACGATCGTGCGCTCACACCGCCCGACACGACCGGCGATCCGATCGCGCAACTCGACGAGATTCGTGACGCGTTCACGGGGAAGAGCGCGCGGTCCCACGGTGCAAACGTGGTCACGACGATCGTTCCCGCGATTCAGCGCACGCTATGGACGCTGCTCTCGCAGCACGCGCGCGCCGCCGGCGTCGTCCTCGACCCGGCCACGGGTGCGGTCCTCGCGATGGCGAGCGTTCCCAGCTACGATCCGCAGAACTACGATGAAGAGTTCCCTGCGCTGGCCGCCGATTCGCAGAGCCCGTTGCTCAACCGGGCAACGAGCGGACTCTACCCGCCCGGCTCGACCTTCAAGATCTTTACCGCCGGCGCCGCGCTCGAGAGCGGCGCCGTTACGATGGACTCACACTTCTACGACCCGGGGTACCTCGTCATCGGCAACTTCACGTTACACGACAACGAGAGCGAGGCGACCGGATATCAAGACCTCACCGGCGCCTTTGCGCTGTCGAGCAACGTCGATTTCGCGCAGATCGCGCTGAAGATGGGGGTGAACGACTTCTACGACGGTCTTGCACGCTGGGGGATCGGATCGCCGCTCGATTTTCAGCTCCCCGCCGAAGCAGGGCGCGTTCCACCGAAGGAGACGATCGTTCCGGGCGAACTTGCGCAGATGGCCTTCGGTCAAGGCGCGTTACTGATGACGCCGTTGCAGATGGCGCTCATCGCGGCGACGGTCGCAAACGGCGGCGTGATGCCGCGGCCGTATATCGTGCGCCAAGTCGTACGGGGCAAATCGGTAGCAAGCGTCACACCGCTTGGCACGCTCGCGAACCCGATCTCGCCGCAGACGGCGCAGGACGAGACGAAGATGATGGAGGCCGTCGTCAAATACGGCACCGGTACGACGGCGCAGATCAACGGCGTTTCCGTCGCGGGCAAGACCGGAACGGCGACGAACCCGCACGGCGCCGCGCACTCGTGGTTCGTTGCGTTCGCACCGGCCGATCATCCGCGTTTCGTGGTTGCCATCGTCGTCGAGAATGCGGGCTACGGCGCCGACGTTGCTGCACCGATTGCACGCGACGTGCTCGAAGCTGCGCTGCAGGAAACACCTGCGCCGCGGGTAACGAATAGACGAACGTGATCGAGCAGCAGACCTTCAACAACCGGTATCGCCTCGATCGCAAACTCGGCGAAGGCGGGATGGCGACGGTCTACGGCGGCACCGATACGGTCCTGCGCCGCCGCGTTGCGATCAAGGTCCTACGACCGCAATACGCGGCCGACGTGGAGTTCGTTCGCCGGTTTTACCAAGAGGCCGAATCCGCGGCGCGTCTCTCACATCCGAACATCGTCAACACCTACGACGTCGGGCGCGAGGGAGAGACCTATTACATCGTCATGGAGCTCGTCGACGGCGCACCGCTGGCCGAGATCATGAACGACGGGCCGTTGCCCGAACCGGTAGCGATCGACTACGCGGCACAGATCTGCAACGGTCTGGCATACGCGCATCGCTCCGGGCTGCTGCACCGCGATATCAAGCCGGCGAATATCTTGGTCACCAAGGACGACGTGGTCAAGCTCTCGGATTTCGGCATCGCACGCGCGGTTTCGCAGCAGACGATGGCGCTCACCAAGCCGGGCCTGGTCATGGGCAGCGTGTACTACATTTCGCCCGAGCAGGCACAGGGACACGAGTTGCACGAGAGCTCGGATCTCTACAGCGTGGGCATCGTGCTCTATCAGATGCTGACCGGGAAGCTTCCGTATACCGGCGACTCGCCGGTAACGGTCGCTCTCAAGCACATCGGCGACCCCGTTCCGGTCATCGATGCCGACACCTCGAGCATCTCGCCTGCCTTGGCCGCGATCGTGAACAAGCTGTTGCAGAAACGGCCCGAGAACCGCTTTCACTCGGCGAGCGAAGTCGCGACCGCGCTACGCGAGGCACGCGAGCGTCCGAGCGTCGCGGCGTATCAGATCGCCGACGACGCTCCGACGCAGATGATGTACAGCGTCTTACCGCCGCGGCGTTCACCGATGCCCGACCGCTCTCTCGCAAATGGAGAAGAAGAGCCGCGCCGATCGACGGGCCTCGGCTGGGTGGTTGCGCTGGTGCTGCTGGCGCTGCTCGCGACGGGTATCGGATACGTGCTCTTCGGGCGGCCGCTCACGTTGCCGAGCATCACCGCATCGTCGATCACCGTGAGCGACTATACCAACATGACCGACACCGAAGCGGAAGCGGCGGTCGTCAACGCGGGTCTGGTGGCGCGTTTCATCAAGAGTCCAAGCGATACCGTCGCAGCCAACCACGTGATTCGGCAGAACCCCGCGCCCGGCACGCGCGTCGACCGTAATGCACTCGTCGAGCTGATCGTCAGCAACGGCCTGCCGATGGTTGGCCTTCCCGACGTGCGCGGCTACAACGTCAGCGACGCGCAGCGCACGCTCCAGGATGACGGCTTCAAGGTCAAGCTGAACGACCGCTACGACAACGCACCCAAAGACAGCGTGATCGATCAATCGCCGAAGGCTCGATCGCAGGTCCGTAAGGGAGCGGTCATCGCGCTCGTCGTTTCCAAAGGGCCGGAGTCGGTTGCCGCGCCCAATTTCGTGAACATGGGCGTCGGTGATGCGCAGATCATGGCGCAGAAGCTGGGCGTCGTGCTCGACACGTCGCAGCAAGTCGCCGATCCAAACGTGCCGGACGGCGTTATCGACGCGCAAGACGTCTTACCCGGAACCGCGATAACGCGTGGGCAGACGATTCACGCGACGGTGAGCACGGGTGCGCCCGCGACCAGCCAGACCGTCGCGGTACCGTCGCTCGTCGGCATGAAGTACAAAGACGCCGTGCAGCAGTTGCAGACGCTCGGTTTTCAACCGGCGATCACGTTCTCGACGCAAGCCGACCGCAACGGCACGATCGTCGGTCAAGACCCGCCGCCGGGCGCACAAGTCACCGGCGGCAAACGCGTCACGCTCACGCTTTCGGTGAACGGTGAAGTGCCCGATACCGAAGGAGAGACGTTGCAACAAGCTCAGGATACGCTCGCGTCGTACGGCTACCAAGTGGGGAAGATTCAATATACGACGACCGAAGGCGCCAACGGGAACGTCGTTCGCACCGATCCGATGGCGGGGTCGAACGTAACCCCCGGGTCACCGGTCACGATCATCGTCAACGGAACCGGCCCGTAGTGAGGATTCTCGGCCTCGATCCTGCGTTGCGCGTCACCGGGTACGGCGTGATCGAGCGGCGCGGCGGCGGCCTGGCGTTGATCGAGGCGGGCGTGGTGAGCCCATCACCGCACGCGGCGCTCGAACAACGTCTGCAGGAGCTGCACAGCGGCATCCGCTCCCTGCTGGAGCAAACCGCACCCGACGTGGTGGTGATCGAAGAGCTCTACACGACCTATAAGAATCCGACCACGGCCATTCTCATGGGACATGCACGCGGCGTGATGTGCCTGGCGAGCGCGCAGGCCGGAATTCCGGTGCGCACACTCGGCCATACGCGAGTCAAACGCGCGCTCGTCGGATCGGGCAGCGCCAGCAAGGATCAGGTCAACGCCATGGTCACGCGGCTGCTCAACCTGCGCGTCGCTCCACGACCGAACGACGTCTCCGACGCGCTTGCGATCGCGCTAGCATATCTCAACGTGACGGAACATGTTCTCGCGCATTAGCGGGAAGCTGATCGAGCGCAACGCCGACCAGGTCGTGATCGAAGCCGGCGGCCTCGGCTACGAGATCGTGCTGCCTCCCTGTGTCGCCGAGAAGGTCACGGCGGCGCTCGGCGAGAGCATTGCGCTCGAGATTCACGCCGCGCTGAACATCGACGGGAACAGCGCGCGCGCGACCTATTACGGGTTCACCAATGCGATCGAGCGCGCATTTTTCGAAGCCTTGATCAGCGTGGCGTCGATCGGGCCGCGGACCGCCGCGCGCGCGTTCTCGGAACCCATGTCGTCGATCGCCGGCGCCATCGACCGCGGCGACCACACCTATCTACGCCGGTTGCCGGGGATCGGGCAGCAGAAGGCGCGGGATATCGTGGCGAAACTCCAGGGCAAAGTGGCTCGATTTCTCCTCATCCAGGACGCCACGCCGGCAAGCGCGCCGGCAATGCCGGATTTCGCCGGCGAGGCCCTAGCCGTGCTCTTGCAACTCGAGTACAAGCGTTCCGAGGCCGAAGCGATGATCCGTGGAACCCTCGCGGCGGAGCCGGGAATCGATGATGCCGAGACGCTGCTCGCGGCGATCTACCGCCGCAAGGCGGGCGCAAGCGCATGAACGATGACGCGCGCCGCGCGCTCTACTCCTCCGACGATCAGACCGATCGCGTGCTTTCGCCACAAGAGTCACTCGAAGACGAGGTCTACGGTGCCTCTCTTCGGCCGCGTACGTTCGACGATTACGTCGGCCAAGAACGCGTCGTCGAGAATCTGCGCATCGCAATCGAAGCCGCGCGCGCTCGCGGCGAGTCCCTCGAACACGTGCTCCTCTACGGTCCGCCGGGCTTGGGGAAAACCACGCTTGCGGGCCTCGTTGCGCGCGCGATGGGCGCAAACTTTCGCCCGACGAGCGGTCCGACGCTCGAAAAACCGAAAGATCTCGTGGGCATCCTTACCTCGCTCGAAGAGGGTGACGTGCTCTTCATCGACGAGATCCATCGCCTCGGCGCCGTCGTGGAAGAGTTTCTCTACCCCGCGATGGAGGATTTCCAGATCGATTTCGTGGTCGATCGCGGAGCCTATGCCAAGACGCTCAAACTTCCGCTCAAGCGCTTCACGCTGATCGGCGCGACGACGCGCGCGGGCATGCTCGGGGCACCGTTGCGCGATCGCTTCGGCATCGTGCACCATCTGGACTATTACGAGCCGCACGAGCTCGAGCGCATCGTCTTGCGTTCGGCGCAGTTGCTGGGCGCGAAGATCGACGTCGAGGGCGCGCAAACGATCGCGGCACGCAGCCGCGGCACGCCGCGGATTGCGAATCGCTTGCTGCGCCGCGTGCGCGACTACGCCGAGGTGCGCGCCGGCGGTCGATTGAGCAGCAGCGTTGCAAGCGACGCGCTCGCACGCGAAGGCGTCGACGAACTCGGGCTCGATCGCATGGACCGCGCCTTCCTACACGCACTCGTCGAATCGTATCGCGGCGGCCCGGCCGGCATCGCCGCGATTGCCGCCTCCCTCAACGAGGATGCACAGACGCTCGAAGACGTCGTCGAACCATATCTTCTCAAAGCGGGCTTCGTCGTTCGCACCGCCAGTGGCCGAAAAGCGACCGCGGCGGCGTACCGCCACCTCGGCGCGATCCCCCCGGCACAAGCCGAGCGTCTGTTGTGATGCGCCGCAGCGCGTTCATCACACTTTCGCTCGCGGCTGCGGCGTCGCGGTTTGCGCGCGCCGACGGCGAGATGGATCCGGCGATGAATGCACGCTCGGCCGAACTGCGGGTGCTGCTCGGGCCCGGCGTCGTGGGCACGCTGCGCAGCGGCTTCACGTTCAACGGGCGGCCCTACCGAGGGCAAGCCTCGCAGACCGCTGACGGCCAAGTGATCAACACCGTTGCCCTCGAGGAATATCTCTACAGCGTGATTCCGCGCGAGATGACCTCATCGTGGCCGGCGGCCGCGCTGCAAGCTCAGGCCGTTTGCGCGCGCACGTACGTCCTGCAACGCAGCAATCCGCTACGCGGCTACGACGTCGTGCCCTCGGAATTGGATCAAGTCTACGGCGGCATTGCCGCAGAGACGCCGGCGGCGTGGGCTGCGGTCGACGCGACGTCCGGACTCGTGCTGCAATTCTCCGGGCGTTTCGCGCACGTCGCCTACAGCTCGTGCTGCGGAGGTCATACGGAATCGTCGGCCGATGCGTGGGGCGGCGTCCCGATCCCCTACTTGTCGGGGGTCGTCTGCACGACGTGCACGGACTCGCCCTATTACCGCTGGGATCGTGAACTCGATCTCTCCGTGATCGCCGATCTCTATGCCGAGGTGTTGCAGCCGGTCGCCCCCTTGCAGACGCTCCAGGAGGGCGCGCGCGACGCGAGCGGGCGCGCACGGGATTTCCTGTTGACGGGCGCGCGCGGCGTGATCCCGGTAAAGGGGCCGGCGTTTCGCCTGCGCGTCGGTCCTCGCGTGCTCCCGAGCCTCCTGATTGCCAAAATCGAAGGGGCCACGGAGGCTCCGGAGCGTGTCGCCATCGAAGGGGGTGGCTTAGGCCACGGCGTCGGACTGTGCCAATGGGGTGCGCGCGGCCGGGCGCTCGAGGGTGCGGCTTTTAGCGACATTCTGCATTCCTATTTTCCGGGAACTGAGATCGAGCATGAATAACGGGCCGGCGAGAGAACCCGCCGGAGACCAAGAAGCAGGCAGCGACAAACGATACGCGCTACGCCTGCGAAAGTACATCGACGTCGTCGTCGAAGACCCGCTTTCCTCGATGTTGTTTCGCGGGGCCGTTGCAGATATTTCGCCGACCGGCATGCGCGTGATCGCCGACCAATATCTTCCGGTCGGTACCAAGTACACGTTCACGATGAAGCGCAACCCGTTCTTACGGCTGCGAGGACAGGTGCGTTGGATCCGCGCATTTCAAAAGGAGACGTACCAAGTGGGCGTCTTGATCATCGACGCCACCGACGACGAGCGCAAACGTCTTACAAACTTTCTCGACCTCGAACGCCAGCGCTTGACGAGCGGGTGAGCCGGCCCGGCGATCTCACCGCAGCCTACGATTTTGACCTTCCGGCCGAGCTGATCGCGCAGCGGCCGGCGGAGCAACGCGATCGAAGCCGGTTGATGGTCCTGGCGCGCGACCGTATCGAGCATCGGATCTTTCGCGATCTGCCCGAGCTGCTGCAGCCCGCCGACGTGCTCGTGCTCAACCGGACTCGGGTCATTGCCGCACGCCTGCGCGGCGCGCGCGAAGGAAGCGGCGGAGCCGTCGAGGTGCTCGTGCTTCATCCCGTCGAGTCGATGCGCTACGATCCGAGCGCCACGCGCTGGATCGCGCTGGTTCGCCCCGGCCGGCGTCTGCGCACCGGCGCGGTCATCCGCTTCAGCGAGCACGCCCGCGCGCGGATCGTCGCCGAACGCGACGACGGACTTCGCGAGCTCGAGTTCGCGCTCGAGGAGCCCTTCGAAGACTTTCTGCAGCGCAGCGGTCGCATGCCGTTGCCGCCGTATATCCACAATGAATCCGACGAAGCGCAAGCACGCTACCAAACCGTCTTCGCGCGCGAGCCCGGCAGCGTCGCGGCGCCGACCGCGTCGTTGCATTTCACGAACGAGGTGCTCGAGGGGATCGGTCGCTCCGGGACGACGGTCGTCGAGCTCACGCTCGACGTCGGCTTGGGGACGTTCCGGCCGATGAGCGGCGTGCGGCTCGACGACCATACGATGCACGCCGAACGGTATGTCATCGAACCGGCAGTGTGCGCGGCAATCGAACGCGCGAAGGCCGCCGGCGGACGAGTGATCGCGGCCGGAACTACGGTCGTACGGGCACTCGAAGGTAATGTGGCAGCGCACGGTCGCCTACTGGCCGAAGAAGGGACGACGGCACTTTTCATCAAGCCGGGATTTAGGTTTGCCGTCGTCGACGCGATGATCACCAACTTCCACCTTCCGCGGTCGACGCTGCTCGTGCTCGTAAGTGCCTTCGCGGGACGCGAGCGCGTGCTCGCCGCGTATCGCGAAGCGGTCGCGCGGCGTTACCGCTTCTTTTCCTTCGGTGATGCAATGTTCATCGAGAGGGGGCCCTGACCGTGAAGTACGTAGCGTTCGATCAGCCCGGCGACGCCTCGGTGTTGCACGTCGCGGAAACGGCGGCTCCGGCGCCTGGGCCGGGCGAAGTCTTGATCGAGGTTGAAGCGGCCGGTGTATCGCGGGCGGATACGTTGCAGCGCCGCGGCGTCTATCCGCCGCCCAAGGGGGCCTCGCCGATTCTCGGTCTGGACGCAAGCGGAACGATCGCTCGCGTGGGTGCGGACGTCGCCGGGTGGAAGACCGGCGATCGCGTCGTCGCCCTTTGCAACGGCGGCGGCTATGCCGAGTACGTCAGCGTGCCCGCCGGTCAGGTGCTGCCCTTGCCGCCGGAGTGGTCGTTCGTGGAAGGAGCGACGCTGCCGGAGAACGGTTTCACCGTGTACGATAACCTGATTGTGCGCGCGCGTCTGCGCGGCGGTGAGACGGCGCTCGTCCACGGCGGAACGAGCGGCATCGGCGTGACGGCGATCATGTTTGCGCGCGGTGTCGGGGCGCGGGTCATCACGACGGCGGGTTCCGAGCAGAAGTGTCTTGCCACCCTCGAATTCGGCGCCGAGGCCGCGATCAATTACAAAACCGCGGATTTCGTGGAGAAAGTTCAAGAATTCACGCAAAAGCGCGGCGCCGACGTCGTGCTCGACATCGTCGGCGGTGACTACATCAATCGCGATTTGCGCTGTATCGCGGGTGACGGCCGTATCGCCTGCATCGCCGATCCCGCCGGCAGCCAAGTAACCATCGATATGCGCTATCTCTTTCAGCGACGGGCAACGATTCTCGGGTCCAGCCTCCGGCCGCGCACCGACGAGCAAAAAGCCGCGATCGCCCGCGGTTTGCGCGCAGAGGTTTGGCCGCTGTTGCCGGCGCGCGATCCGATCTTTCCGGTCGTCGACTCGGTCTACGCGTTCTCGCAGGCAGCACAGGCGCACGAACGCCTGGAATCGAGCGAACACATTGGGAAGATCGTCTTGGTTCCCGATCCTTGAGCGCGGCGCTCCTTTGCGCGGATAAGGAGTTTTCTCAAGGATGGTTAACCTAGCTCTCATAGCAGGCAAGCAAGAAAAAGCTTCGGCGCGGTGCAGCGGGTGCAGACGAACGCGTTGAGCAGGCGTTATGTGCTGGGTACACTATCGGGTATCAGCGACCATTGATCACACGCTTGAAAACGGGGTTACCGATTTCGACTATGAGCGCGCAGACGTTAGTAAAGAACTATACGCCGAAGAAGTGGGATCTCTCCGGATTGCAAGGCATCTCGGATGATACGTTGCAGATCCACTTCGGCCTTTACGAGGGCTACGTCAAGAACACCAATCTCCTGAACGAACGCCTGGCCGAACTGCGTTCGACGGGGAAAAACAGCGGCGCCGATCCGGGCTACGCCGAACTCGTGCGACGGCTCGGCTGGGAGTTCAACGGCATGCGCCTGCATGAGTACTATTTCGACAATTTGACCAAGAACGCGACCGCGCTCTCCGGTGGACGGCTCTACGACCTCGCCGGTCAAAGCTTCGGCTCGTTCGAGAACTGGAAGAAAGACTTCACCGCGATCGGCGCGATGCGCGGCGTGGGCTGGGCGATTTCCTTCTATGACGCGAAGTCGGACGGGCTGGTGAACGTCTGGATCGGCGACCACAACATCAACGAGCTCGCGGGCTGCGATCCGATCATCGTCATGGATCTTTGGGAGCATGCGTTCATTCGCGATTACAAGCCGGCCGAAAAAGGCAAGTACATCGAGGCGTTTGTCGCCCACGTCGACTGGGGCGTCTGCGAATCCCGGCTCCCCGGCTAGCTCGTCTCGTCGCCGGCGGGATGCCTACGGCGATCGAGGGGTGACGACGATCGTTTGCGGGTTCGTGTACCACACCAGACCCGGCGGCGCGTCGCGTTGCGCACGCACGTACTTGCGCAACGTATAGTCGATCGCGACCTTTCCGCTCGCGCGTGCTTTGGAAAAAAATGCCGCAAGCGATGCCGCTCGCTCGATATCGTCGGCGGGCGGCTCGCCGCGGGCGTCGCGCTGCAAGATGACGTGCGCGCCGGGAACACCCTGGGCGTGAAACCACCAGTCGTTCGGGCGCGCTGTGCGGAACGTCAATTCCGCGTTCTCGCTCGGCGAACGCCCGACCAAGATTCGCGAGCCGTTCGTCGTGCGGACCTCGAGCGGCACGCGTTTGCGGTTGCGAACGGCACGCTGACGCGGCGTGTGTCTACCGAGGTGCGCGAACGCGTCTTCGACGTCGCGCAAATCGACGTCGTCGGTACGCTCGGCCTCCCATTGCAGCTGGTCGAGCGCCTCGAGCGTCGCGCGCAACGTTTGCTCGCGCCCGTCCAGATGAGCCGCCGATGCGCCTAACTTCTTGTAACGCGCGAAGAGCCGTTTGGCCTCCGCTTTGGCCTCGTCCCGTTCGCGCGCCTCGAACTCGTGAAGACGAGCCAGCAGCTGCTCGCCGCGCTCGCGCAGCCGGTCGCGGTCCGAAACGCTCGAACGCTGCGACGCGATCCGGCCGAGCTCGGCGCGAACCTTTGTCGCGCGCTCTTCGATCCGCCGCGTGAGCGCTCGCCGCTGCTCCTGCAGTCGCCCTCCCGCTTGCGCCTGCAAACCGGCGTTACGATGCGCGAGCATGACCTCGAGCACACTGCCTTCCTGCGGAATCGGCGTTGGGGATGCGCCCGCACGCGCGACCAGCGGCGGCAATGAATACGGCTGGCCCGCCTGCACGGCGCGCGCGGGGTTCTCGGCTAGCGAAAACTCTTTGGCGGCGGCTACGATCCGCTCGTTGCGCACGAGCACGACGTTTCCGAAACGCGGCACGAGTTCGACGTAGACGATGCTCTCGTCGCCGATGCCGAAGCGCGAGCGTGTGCCGAAGGTCAAGCGCAACAGCCGATCGCCCTTGCGCGCATCGGCCGCCAGCAACGTGCTGCCGCGTAATGCGGCGCCCAGCGCACGAATGAACCCCGGTTCGGCCTGGATCGGCAGTTCGTGTTCCTCGAGCGTGACCAGCGGCGGGGTGGCGAAGAGATCGACGCACAGCGCCAGCTCGTGACCGCGCAACCACAGCAGGATCGCCGTGCGCCCATCCGCCAAACGGCCGACGTCGCGCACGCGGGCACCGCGAAGGCGCGCGCCGAGCTCAGCCGCAAGCCGAGCGATGAACTCGGGATCGGTGCGTAGCTGCGCCAAGCGCAACGCGCTAGCCCCCTGCGACCGGCGAGACGGCTGGGATGCGGGGCGCCGCCTCGGCGAGAATGGAGCCTAATGAAAGGGACATGGAAACCAGGTGTCCTCTCCGTCGGTTAGGAACTCTACCGGCTTTGCGTCCAGAGGAGTTCGCGTGATCACCGGCCCGGGGCTCTTGTTCGTGGTCTCCGGCCCCTCGGGGGCCGGCAAGGATACCCTGGTCGATGCGGTTCGGGCGCAAATGCCGCGGCTTCGCTATTCCGTCTCCGCAACGACTCGCGATCCGCGTCCGGGCGAACGCGATGGCGAGCACTATTTCTTTCTCTCGAGGTCCGCCTTCGAGGCACGCCAAGCGGCCGGCGGGTTCTTGGAGTCGCGGGAATACAACGGGAATCTCTACGGTACACCGCGCGACTTCGTGGCGAAGACCCTGGCCGAGGGCTACGACCTCGTCATGAAGCCCGAGGTCAACGGGGCACTGCGGATCAAGAGCGCGTACCCCGACGCCGTGCTGATCTTCCTCGTTCCGGATCGCTTCTCGAATCTGCGCGAGCGGCTGATGGAGCGGCGCACCGAGACGGTCGAGGAGATCGCGTCCCGCCTGGAGATCGCCCATCAGGAGATGAAATCGATTCGCGACTTCGATTACATCGTGGTCAACGAACAAGGAAAACCGCAACAAGCCGCGTCGGATCTGCAGGCGATCATGCAGGCCGAACACTTTAGAATCCACCGGTACAGCGACGACTCGCTAGGCAACGTCGAAGGTACCTGACCCGTCAAAAAAGGAACGCAACCAACATCATCATGAGCAAGACCGTTTTCGGCGACCTCGATGCCCTGCTCAAACACGCAGATTCGAAGTTCAGCCTCGTCAACATCGTTACCAAACGCGCGCGCCAGTTGAACAACTGGATCCGCGTGCAGCAGTTGCCCTTCTCGGACCGGCGCGAATTTTTCGCGAGCGAGCCCTTGGTCGACGACAAAGAGTCGATCAACCCAAACAAACCGGTCTCAATCGCCCTCGACGAAATCGCCGAAGGCCAGATACAGTATCATCGAACCAGAGAAGGCATCAAATAAGTGCAGTTGCATAGCAGGTAGGTCCGGATGTGTGGGATAGTCGGGTACATCGGCGAGCGCGAGAGCGTGCCGATCATCCTCGATTCGCTGGCGCGACTGGAGTATCGCGGGTACGATAGCGCCGGGATCGCGGTGATCGATGCTGCGGGCGTCCTCACCGGTTCGAAGGCCGAGGGCAAACTCTCGCGCCTTGCGGAGCGCCTGTCGAACGGCCATGCCCTGCACGGGAAAGTGGGCCTCGGTCATACGCGTTGGGCCACGCACGGACGCCCAAACGACGCGAACGCGCATCCCCACATGGATTGCAGCGGCCGGATCGCGGTCGTTCACAACGGCATCATCGAAAACTACGCGCCGCTGCGCGCGAAGCTCATCGAGCGCGGGCACGTCTTTCGCAGCGAGACCGACACCGAGGTGCTCGCGCACCTGATCGAGATGCACGAAAACGGCGATCTCGAGGGGGCCGTGCGCAAGACCTTGGCCGAAGTGCGTGGCGCCTATGCGCTCGGGGTCATCTCCAGCGACGATCCCGACCGTCTCATCTTCGCGCGCAACGGCGCGAGCCCGCTGGTCATCGGCATCGGTGAGGGCGAGATGTACGTGGCCTCCGACACGCCGGCGATTCTGCCGTACACGCGCCGCGAAATCATCCTTCAAGAGGGCGAGATGGCGGTCGTGGATCGCAACGGCTATCGCCTGATGACGTACGACGGAACCCCGGTCGTGCGCGACGTCATCACCGTGACCTGGGACGCCGCGTCAGCCGAGAAGAGCGGCTACAAGCATTTCATGCTCAAGGAGATCTTCGAGGAGCCCAACGTCATCAAGGCGACGCTCTCGGGACGAATCGACGATGCGGCGCAGGTCGACTTGAGCGACGAGCTCGGGGCGATCACGGAGTCGCGTTTGCGCGAGCTCTCGAAGATCGCGATCACCGGTTGCGGCACCGCCTATCATGCCGGCATGGTCGGCATGTATCTCCTACGCTCGCTCGTCAAATTGCCGGTCGAGATGGAGCTGGCGAGTGAATTCCGCTACGGCGATCCGGTGATCGATCCGACGGCGCTGGTCATTGCGATGTCGCAATCGGGAGAGACGGCCGATACGATCGAAGCGGTGAAGATTTCCAAAGAGGCCGGCAGTTCGATTCTGGGCATCTGCAACGTGGTCGGCTCGCATCTCGCGCGCCTCGCGGACGGGACGCTCTACACGCGCGGCGGACCGGAGATCGGCGTTGCGGCGACCAAGACCTACGTCTCGCAAGTCACCGCGATGACGCTCTTCGCGCTCTATCTCGCCTCGATACGCGAAACCGTCGAACCCCGCCGTCTCGC
>DATJRM010000030.1:0-42919 GCA_035504755.1 Candidatus Acidiferrales bacterium | reverse complement strand
TTCGGCCCGGCGATGTTGGCAAAGTGCGTGCTCGCGTAGAGCATCATGACGAAACTGCCGATTATGGCGCCCACCAGGCCGACGATGACCGTGGGTAACAGACGATTCTTCACCATTCTCCTGTGCTTTGGACGATATATTTTTCCCGGTCTTCCCTACCAGACAAACGAGAAGGTGTTTCGAGGCGTTCCGCAGGTTTACAAAACCTTCGAACCGCCGGCTTGCTCGTACTCCGAACGATCGTCGCTGATCACCAGCCCGTCGAGAAGGCGGACCACCCGGCGGGCGTTGCGGGCGATGTTCTCGTCGTGTGTGACCATGATGATCGTCCGGCCGCCGGAGTGCAACTGGTCGAAGAGCGCCATGAGCTCGGTGCTCGTCTTGGTGTCAAGGTTGCCGGTCGGTTCGTCGGCTAGGAGAACCGAGGGGTCGTTGATGAGCGCACGTGCGATGGCCACGCGCTGCTGCTGGCCGCCCGAGAGCTCGCTCGGCTTGTGGTGGGCCCGGTCGGCAAGCCCGACCTCCTGCAGCACAGCCAGCGCCCGGCGATTGCGCTCGCGCGCTGCGACTCCGGCGTAGAAGAGCGGCAACGCAACGTTCTTGAGCGCGTCGGTGCGGGCCAGCAGATTGAAACCCTGGAAGACGAAGCCGAGCTTGCGCAGACGAATGGCGGCCAGCGCGTTGTCGTCGAGATGCGAGACGTCGGTTCCATCGAGATGGTAGGTCCCCCTCGTCGGACGATCGAGGCAGCCGATGATGTTCATCAGCGTGGACTTGCCCGAGCCCGACGGGCCCATGATCGCGACGTATTCGCCGCGTCCGACGCGTAAATCGATGCCACGTAACGCCTCGACTTCGAGCGATCCCATCTTATATGTCTTGGCGATCGCCGCCAGATCGATCGCGACCGCCGCGTCACTCATAACGCAGCGCCTCGATGGGATCCAGCGAAGCGGCGCGCAGCGCCGGGTAGGTTCCGAAGACCAGTGTGTTGACGAGTGCAAAGGCCGCCGTGATCAGCAGTGCCTGGACGATCGGTATGGGCGCCGTGTAGCCGGTGAGTTTGACGATGAATAACGAGTTGATCGCTCCGCCCGCGGCGAGACCGAGCGCCATGCCGGTGAAACAGCCGATGCCGCTCAGGAGAAACGCCTCGATGAAGAACTGCGCCAGGATCTGACCGCGTTGTGCGCCGATCGCCTTGCGCGTTCCGATCTCCCGCGTCCGTTCGGCGATCGAAACGAGCATGATGTTCATGACGCCGATGCCCGCAACGATCAACGAGACCGCGCCGATCAGACCGACGACGATCGTGATGCCGGTGAAGAGCTGATTGATTCCGCCCGTGAACGCCGCTTTATCGAACGTCTGGTACTCGACGTTGTTGGAAACTTGCCGAAGCTGCCGGATGCGGTCGATCACCGCGACTTCCGTCTGCGGAATTATCGAAGCATCTTTGACGGTGAAACGGGCGGCGAAGACCCGATCCCCGTGCACGTATTCGCGCACGTACGTCGTATATGGGATGGAGATGTCGCCGCCGAAGTTGACGTTGAGAACGCCGCGCCGCGGCTGAGCCAAGACGCCGACGACGACGTACCGGTGGGCTCCGGCATAGATGCTTTCGCCGGTAGGATCTCCACCCTCGGGAAAGAGCCGCTGATACGCTCGCCAGCTGATGACGGCAACGTCCGCTCCGCTTGCGATGTCCTCGTCACTGAAATAACTGCCGTAGGTGAGCGGCAGATCCGCAAAGGGCGGGTTGGAGTCGGAAGCCACGACGAACCGCCCCTCGTCGTGTCCGTAGCGAATCAGCATCCGCATCGCCCCGAGCGGCACGGCGGTCGCGACATTCGGGACCGTGGCGACGATATTCGTGAGATCCGACATGCGGATCGCCGCGCGATCGAAGTCGCTTTGATACTGGCCCGGGTAGATGACGAACGAGTCGTCTGCCAGCGCGCCGAGCGTCTCGCTGATCGATCCGGCCATGCTGTGCCCGAGCACCTCGATGCTGATGACGGCGAAGACGCCGATGATCAGGCCGATCGTCGTAAGAAACGTGCGAATCTTGTTGGCCGCCAGTACCCGCAGGGCTTCTTCGAGATAGATCACGAGCGAAGCGCCTCGATCGGGTCGAGCGTCGCCGCGCGATACGCCGGGTAAAGACCGAAAAGGATGCCAACCGCGCCCGAAAATCCAAGCGCGATCGAGATCACGAGGACGTAGGGCACGACGAGGTCACCGAGCTCCTTGCTCAGCGCATACGCGCCGAGCGCCGTGAAGCCGATGCCGAGCAGCATGCCGAACCCGCCTCCGACGAGCGCGAGCACGACCGACTCCATCAAAAACTGCAAGACGATATCGCGCCGGCTGGCTCCGATCGATTTGCGCAAGCCGATCTCGCGCGTTCGTTCGGTAACGGTGACCAGCATGATGTTCATGATGCCGATCCCCGCAACGATCAGCGCGACGGCGCCGATTGCGGCAAGACTCGTGCCGGCGATGTTCAGCACGTCGTCGAATCCTCGTAAGAATCCGGCTCCGTCGATAACCTGGTATTGCGCCTGGGGTCCGTGGAGATGCTGTAGCGAGCGTACGATTTGGGCGTGCAGCATATCTGCCGTCACGCCGGACACCGGGTAAATCGAAAAGTCGTCGGGCGGAGCGTTGACCGCGCGGTAGAACGTCGAGTACGGAATCGCGATGAAGTCGTTGCCGGAGAGCGCCGTGATGAACGGCGACTTGATCGGATTGTAGACGCCGACGACCGTGTAGCGGGCGCCGTTCATCGTGAGATCTTTCCCCACGGCGTCATGATTGGGGAAAAAATGGTCGGCGACGCTTTGCGACAGCTCCACGACGCGTGACGCCGAATCGACGTCGGCCGCGTCGAGTTTGCGCCCCGCGCTCAGCGTCAGCGAGTCGTCGTTGGGGTAGACACCGGCGGCGGAGACCGAGTAGTGCTCGCTGACGTTGTCGTAGCTTACTTTCCACGTGCGCGTGAAGTCGGGCTCGACGGCTTCGACTTGCGAGCCGAGATCTGCAGCCAGGCGTGCGGCATCGCTGTACTGCAGCTGGGCCCGCTGCGGATAATCTTGCGACATGTCGACCTGCACGACGATCGGAAACGTCCCGAACGAATTGAAGGTACCTTCGATGCCGCTGGTCGCGGCTTTGCTCAAGCCGAAGACCGCGATGATCGAAGCGCTGCCGATGATCATGCCGAGCATCGTGAGGATCGAGCGCGTGCGATTTCGCCAGAGCGAAGCGAGTGCTTCGCCGAGGTAGGCGGCGACCCGCGTCACGTCGAGAGGGGCACGGGCGACGCGGAAGGCGACGGCGTCACGCGTGCGCCGTCTTTGAGGTCGGGGAGCCCTGCGGCGCTTTGATCGACGACGACGTCGCCAGCGGAGAGTCCCGAAGCGACGAGCGAACGCGTGTCGCCCGTTTTGGCGATTTTCACGTAGGTCTTCTTTGCCGTCCCGTTGCGAACCACGTAGACGTACGTGCCTTTGGCGTCCTTATCCAGCGCGGAATTGTCGATCGCCAGGGCGTGCGGCACGCGCGCCGTCAAGATGTCGACGTCGACGTTCATGCCGTCCTTCAAGAAGGCGGGCGAGTCGTCGAGCGCGATCGTGGTGAGGACCTGCTGCGAGGTCGTGGATGTGTCGGTAGACTTCTGGGCGACCGGATCGATGTGGACGACGTGTCCGCGAATCGTCCGTCCGGGAAAGTCCTGACCGGATATCGTCGCCGCCTGGCCCGCGCGCACGTTGATGATGTCTTGCTCGTCGACTTCGGCTTTGACGACGTAGCGATCGTCGGCAGCGATCGTGAAGAGCGCCTGGCCCGCGGTAACGGCGTCGCCTGCCTGCAAGGGACGTAAAGCGTTGCTGCTCTCGGCGGTTACCGTCTGCACGATCCCGTTCATGGGCGCAACGATGCGCGTAAACGCCACCTGTTGCTGATTTTGAGCGTTAACGATCTTCGACTTGTTTGCCGTCGCTTCCGCAGCCTGGACGCTGTCGATGCCATACCCGGAGACTGCACCGAGCTTGAGCTGCTGCACGGCTTGATCGTAGGCGACCTGTGCTTGGTCGAGCTTCGCCTTGTCGGAGTCGGCCTGGCTGCGCGCGATCGCCTTTTGGGCGAGGAGCGCCGCATCGGCCTCGTAGACGCGCCGCGCTTCGTCGAGCGCGCTCTTGGTCGTGTCGACCTGCGCCTGATACTGCACGCGCGCGTTCTGTTCATCGATACGCGCCGTCGAGACGTTAGCGACGGCGTTCGTGTAATCGGCCTGCGAGCTCGCGGCGTTGTAGTCGAGGGTCGGATTGACGATCGTAGCGAGCAGTTCCCCGTCCTCGACGCGGCTGCCGGCCTTGACGCGGATCTCGCCGATGTTCCCGCCGACGAGCGTCGGTACGGTGACGGTCGTCGGATTCATCACGATGCCCTCTTCGGGGAGCTTGATCGTGAACGTCGAGTAGGCGAGGCGCTGCACTTTGACCGGTACGGCGGAAGCCGAGCCGTTCCGGCCCACCACCACGGCGACGACTACGACGGCGACCAGTGCGGCGATGACGATGACGAGGTTGCGTGTGCGGTTCATGCGGTTCCTTGTGCTCTCATTGTAAGTCGGCGACGGCGTTTTGCGCCGTGTAGGTGCCGAGCGAGACGCGAAGCTTTACGACCGCCTCTACGTAGGAGACTTTCGCCGCGACGTAATCGGACTGTGCCGTAACCGACTGCTGCTGCGCCTGGATGACGTCGGTCAACGCGATGATGCCGTTCGCGTATTGCAACTGCGCGATACGAGCCGACTCGGTTCCCAAGCGCGCCTCGTCGCGCGCGTAGCTCAATTGGGCGAGCGCCGTCTGCGCCGCACGATATGACTGCCGCACGTCGACCTCGGCCTGGGTACGCGTCTGATCGAGAGAGCGCTCGGCAGAGACGAGTTGCGCGTCGTCATTGAGCCGTTCCGTGCGCCGCTGGCCGTAATCGACCAAGGGAAGGCTGAAGGTCGACGTCGCCTGGACGGTCCAGAATCCCGGGGAGCCCCGCGGGACGATCTCGGGCGGCGTGCACACCACTCCCGGCTGAGGAAACGCGAGGCACTCTTGATACTCTTCGTCGAGCTCGGCCTGCTCTTGCGTTACCAGCGTGGGCGAGAACTGGTTGCCGATGGCGGCGCCGATCTGCACGGTAGGAAATAGTTCGCGATCCCAGCCCTTGCGGGTGAACTGGGCGGCGCTTACCGCGTCGCGCGCCGCTTTGACGTCGGGGCGTGCATTGAGTGCAATGTCCTCGAGGGTGTCGACCGACTGCGAAGGGAGCTTCGGCTGCGCGATCTCCTTCGGAAAGATGAAGCTTTGATCGAGCGGCGCACCGATCGTTTGTGCGAGATCCTCACGCGCATCATCGACGTCGGCGCGCGCTCCGACGAGCGTGGACGCGCTCTTTGCCTGATTGACCTGCGCGCGCAAGACGTCGACACCGGCGGCGACGCCGGCGTGCTCCTTTGCCGTGGCGGCATCGACCAGCGCGTCTTGGTAATGAAGATCGGAGGCATCGACGTCGACGATCGCGTCCTTCTGCACCACGGTATAGAATGCGTTCGTTACCGTCGTGGCGATCTGGTTTTCGGTACTGGTGAGCGCCTCTTCGGCTTGCTCTGCCGAGGCGCGTGCCGAATCGAGTTGGAGAAACGCGAGCCCGCCGGTCGTGAGATTGTAGCTCGTGCCGATCTGGGCGGTATTTTGACTGAAGACGCTCTGCTGTTGGATGCCGATTACCGCGTAGGCGCCGCCGTAGTTCTCGCTCTTGCCGAGTGCGCTTTGCAGTTCTCCGGTCACGGTCGGAAAGGCGTTGGCACGCGATTGCGCGAGCGCATGCTCGGCAGCGCGCGCCGCGGCGTACTGCGATGCGACGCTGGGGTTGTTATCGAGCGCGTACGAGATGGCGTCGCGCAGCGTCATCGGCGCTGCCGTTGTCACTGCAGCGAGCAGGAGGGCAGCGATCACTTGGCCGCAGACGCAGCCACGATTGCCGGCGCCAGGAGGATCACGAGACCGGCGAGCCATGCGCTGACGGCACCGACTTTGCCGACGATGCGCATGGCCGCCACGTTCAATCCGAGTGTCCAGAGTGAAAACGGCGTCATCGCGGAGAGGAAGGCCACGAGCTTGATTTGTGAACTCGGAACGAACATCGCCAGGGAGAGCCCGGCTTGCTGAACGGCTTGCTCCGTGTCGAAGCTGCCGGCCCCTCGCAACATGATGATAAGTGCGCCGATGATTCCCGCGAGCGCCAGCCCCACGATCGCGATGTTGCTCGAGGCGGCCCAGTACTTCATGAGGGATCCGTCGCCGTGCCCGATCTTGTCGAAGATCAACATGACGAGTGCGGCAAAGAAGATGACGACGGGTGTCGATATAATGCCGAAGACCCAGGCGAAACCGAGTCCTTTTTCTCCGAACTGCATCACCATGTGCTGCTGGTCGGCCGACATTCCCGAGAGACGCGGATCGGTTGCAACTTGATGTGCGAACGTTCCGGGATAAGCGTGTACGAGCGCCGGCGTGATGAGATATGCCGCCAGCGTGCTGACCGCAAGCGCGATCACGAAGGCCAACCCCCACGTGGGCGCCACGCGAATCGATTCAAATGCCGCTTTGGGGGCAACGATCGTATCCAGCGCGGTCTTCAAGCCGTTGCCATTCACTGCATCGACAGCCATAAGTCCCCCTCTCCATAGGCGAAGCATCGTCGTCGGCTACCGGCACCGTCCCCACGTGCTAGTGGCCCCGGACAACAAATGTTTCAGACCGCGCTCGTTCGAGCCTTGTGCGAGGATGGCCGCGTCGTCGGGCAGCGCCAGTAACTGATCGACGGTGAGCCGATGTTCGATTGCTCCTTGTACGAGGGCCAGGCGGGCGCGCCGCGCCTCGAGCACGCGCAGCTGCAAAATCGCGCGGAAACGGCGCAGTGCGCGCGCCGAATACGGTGTACCGTGGGCCGGAAGGCACGCACGGGCCGCCGCGCCGGGCGGAGGGGCCGCGATCGTCGCGGCGGTCAGGGCAAGCGAGGTCAGGGCGACCCCTGCGAGGTATCGGAACATGAGTTTTCCATCACGCGTGCAGCCCTGCACGGAAAGTGCCTGAGTTGACTTCCGATACTCTGATCGTCCCCGCGCCGCCCGGCGAGCCGTACGCCCGAATCGTTCCACTGGGGGGCTGCGGCGAAATCGGCCGCAACATGACGGTGATCGAGACCAACGACGACTTGGTCGTCGTCGACTGCGGCCTGATGTTCCCCGACGAGGAGATGTACGGGGTCGACATCGTCATCAGCGACTTCAGCTACGTGCGCGAACGCTCGCACAAACTACGTGCCCTTCTCGTCACCCATGGTCACGAAGACCACATCGGCGGGATTCCGTATTTCGTCAAGGCATTTCCGGAGGTGCCGGTCGTCGGAACTGCGCTGACGATTGCGTTGATCAAAGCCAAGTCGCGCGAGCACAAATTCGGCGACGTGAATTTCGTGGTGGTGCAACCCGGCGACCGCGTGCGCCACGGAGCGATCGAGACCGAATTCGTCCACATCAATCATTCGGTGTCGGGCTCGTGTGCGCTTGCGCTGCGCACCCCGGTCGGCACGATCTTCCATACCGGCGACTTCAAATTCGATCAAACGCCGATCGACGGGCGCCCGGCGGACTTTGCGCGCATCGGGCGCATCGGCGAAGAGGGCGTCCTCTGCATGCTCGCCGATTCGACCAACGCCGAGCGCCCCGGGCACACGCTCTCGGAACGCATCGTCGGCGAGGCGTTTACCGCGATCTTCCAGCGTGCCAAGGGACGAATCGTCATCGCCTCGTTTGCTTCGAACGTGCCACGCATCCAGCAAGCCGTCGACCACGCGGTCCGCTTCGGCCGCAAGATCGCGTTTTTGGGCCGCTCGATGCAGAACGTCGTGCACTTTTCGAGCGAGCTCGGGTACTTGCGCGTTCCGCCCGGCCTTCAGATCAAGATCGAAGACGTCGACGGGTATCCGCCCGAACAGATCGTCGTGATGACGACCGGTTCGCAGGGCGAGCCGATGAGCGGGCTCGCGCGTATGTCGGTGCGCGACCACAAACGCTTTCGCATCGTTCCGGGCGACACGGTCGTGGTGAGCGCGACGCCTATCCCCGGCAACGAGAAGAGCGTCTACAAAACGATCAACAACCTTTATAAGCTCGGCGCCACCGTAATCCACGGCACCGACGGCCGCTCGCACGTCTCGGGACACGCTTCGCAAGAAGAGCTGCTGCTCATGCTCAACCTGGTGCGGCCGGAGTTTTTCGTTCCGGTTCACGGTGAGTACCGCATGCTGGTGATGCACGGCAAGCTTGCGGTGCAAACCGGCGTCGAAGCGGGGAACGTCTTCGTTGTCGAGGACGGCGACGTGCTCGAATTCACGCGCGAGTACGCCGACAAAATCGGCAAGACCTACGGCGGCAACGTGCTCGTCGACGGATCGGGCATCGGTGATATCGGCGAGGCCGTGCTCCGCGACCGCAAAGTGCTCTCCAACGACGGCATCGTGATCGTCGTCATGGCGATCGACGCGGAAGAGGCACGCATTATCGGCGAACCGGACCTCATCTCCAAAGGCGTTTTTTATCTGCCGGAGTCGGATGGAGTCCTCGACGAGCTGCGGGTCGAGCTGCGTAACGCGATTGCCGAGGTCTCGGTCGAAGCGATGCGCGACGTCAACAGCGTGAAAGAACACGTTCGCGCAACGCTCGCGCGCGCGATCCATGCCCGCACCAAGCGGCGCCCGGTCGTCATTCCCGTGATCATGGAGGTGTAGGGCTCTCTGAGCATCGGCATCGCGCTGAGCCTGATCGCCGCCCTGGCCTATGGAGCAGCGGACTTTCTCGGTGGTTTAGCGACGCGTCGCACCCCGATGCTCGCGGTCACGGCGATCGCGCAATCGTGCGGCTTCGTGCTGCTCCTGCTCGTGCTGCCCTTCACACCGGCGCACGCGATGCCTTCCGACTACCTCTTCGGCGCGCTTGCCGGACTCTTCGGCGCGCTGGGCGTGGCGCTGCTCTACCATGCGCTCTCGGTCGGCAAGATGGGCGTCGTCTCGCCGATTCCCGCGGTGATCGGACCGGCTCTGCCGCTCGGATACGGTCTCTTACGCGGCGAGCGGCTGACGGCCGGGCAAGCGGTGGGGTTGCTCTGCGCGCTCGTCGCGATTCTTTTGATCTCGCTCTCGAGCGAACCGTCGGGTGAGCGCGAATTCACCACCGCCGGCGTCCGCGAAGCGATCGTTGCCGGCTTCGCTTTCGGCGGGTTTTTCATTTTCCTCTCGTACACCCGTCCGGAAGCGGCGCTGCACAACCTCGTCGGCGCGCGCGTGGCCTCGATCGGCGTCTTGCTGCTGGCCGGGCTGTGCACGCGCACCGACTTCGCATCCGCGCGAGCCGATTGGCGGGCGATCCTCGCGTGCGGCGTGCTCGACATGACGGCCAACATTCTCTACGTGCTGGCGACGTTTCGCACTGCGCTTGCGATCGCCGCGGTGCTGGTTTCGCTCTATCCGGCGAGCACCGTTTTTCTTGCGCGGGTCGTGCTCAACGAGCGTCTCGCATGGATACAAAAAGCCGGCGTCGCTTTCGCGTTCGCCGGCGTTTTGCTGATCTCGCTGAGATAGCGTTCTAAGCGCTCCGAAGCTTCGAGAGTTGTACCGCGTGCGTGAAGCGCGCGATCTCCTCGCGTTGGTAGCCGTCGATCTCGATGAAGGCGACCCCGTAGACTTCACGCTCGCGCACCGGTTGGAAACGGGTTACGACCCGTCCGCGCAGCGCCATCTCTGCGAACGGGCGGCGCATGTCGGCCCGGCCGCTGACGCGGCGGGGCGTGTTCTGGGAAAGGTCGAGAATAGCCGTCTCTTCCGGGTACACGTCGAGGACGCTCGAAGGCAGTGTGACGCGCAGATCCAAAACCGTGCCGATCGCGATCAACGTTTCACAGTTCATGCGGACGCCGGTCGCCGAGATGTCGCCGATCTTCCCATCGGTCCAGACGTCACCGTCGCGACGGAACTGAGCCGGGAATGCCGTGAGCGCACGGTAACTGCCGCGCCGGTTCGCATCGGTCGTGGGCAGCGCGTCGAGCGATTTTTGAATCGAGCGTGAGGCGGCTGCGCGGCGCTCGATATCGCGAACGGCGCGTGCTAGTGCGTCGATCTGAGCCTCGGGCATGGCGTCGAACGAGAGATGGTACTCGAATCGCGCGCCGGCTACCGCATTTCGCCGTGCTTCCACGCGACCGTTGAGGGTGAGCGGAACGCTGCCGAGACTCACGTCGAACTCGACTTCGGTGCCACGCTCCATGAGCACGAGCGAGCGCACGCGCGCTCCGTGAGCATTGATCTCCATGAGCGTCGCGTAGACGGGAGCCGGAAGCCGGCGCACGCTCATCACGACGGGCATCTCGAGCGATGCCCCGGTGATGCGCTGCGGCATGACGGGTGCGACGGAGATCACCGGTTGGCTTGGTGCCGTGGCGCTTGCCGTCGCCGTTTTCTTGGGAATCCAGCTCATGGTGGGTGCCTTTCTTGGTTCTCGAACTACTCGGAGCGAAGTTTCGCGAGTTGGACCGCGTGCGTGAAGCGTGCGATCTCCTCGCGCTGGTAGCCATCGATGTCGGTAAACTGCACGCCGTAGACTTCACGGTCGCGGGTGGGTGCGAAGCGGGTGACGGTGCGTCCGTGGACGACCATCTCCTCGAACGCCCGGCGGTTGTCCGGAATGCGGATGCGGCGCGGGCCAAAGGGGGTGATCTCGGTGCGCTCGCCGGCCGCCGGGTAGACCCAGAGGACGCTGTTCGGCAGCGTGAAGCGCAGCTCGACCTGGGTGCCGAGGTCGATCTTCTCGGCGGTGATCAGCCGCAGGCCGCCGGTCGAGACGTCGTTCGCCTCGGCGGTCAGCGCCGGCCGGCCCGGAAGGCGATAGCGTACCGGGAAGCCGACCAGGGTGCGGACGCTGCCGCGCCGCTGCTTGGCCGTCGGCGCCGAGGTCACCCCGGCGTGAACGCGCGCCTCCGCCCGGGCGGCAGCTTCGCGGCGCTGCATCTCCTGGATCTCACGATTGAGCGCTTCGCGTTCCGAGTTGGTCAACACGAAGGTGACGCCGTACTCGTAGCCGCCGCCCGAAGGCGGGGTCGAGCGAGAGACGATCCGGCCGCGTAGCGGGATCGCCGGATGCTGCGGACGGCGCAGCTCGAAACGAACGTCGCGGCCGCGGTCGATCAGGATCAGCGACCGCAGCCGGCAGCCGGTCTCGGAAATATTGATCAGGGTTCCATAAACGGGCGCAGGCAATCCATCGACCTCCACCGCGATCGGAAGCTCGATCGACTGCCGGTACGTACGCCGTTGATTGTTCCGTTCTATACCTTGAACGGAACGCCGCGAGACCCACAACATCCTTTTGATAAAATCGGTCTCCTCTGCAGTGCTGCTTAACCCAAGACCGAGGAACCATGGCTCCGCGCTGACGGTTTTTACGAAACTTTACATACGGGCCTAGAGCGTCGACCAAACGTCAAGTTTTCGTTTGACTCCCTCGATCACGGCGTCGGTGAATTCCGTGGTCGTCGAGTGGCCGCCGAGGTCCGCCGTCGCAAGGCCTCCGTGCAGCGCTTCCAGCGACGATTCATAGATGGCGCGCGACGCGTTTGCGGCGCGGCGGTCATCCACATACGACAAGAGTGCGCCCGCAGCCAAGATCATCGCAAGTGGGTTGGCTACGTTTTTTCCGAAGAGTCGCGGCGCCGTGCCGTGCGGTGCCTCCGCCATGATCACGGTCGGCACGAACGCCGCGTGTTCCGAGCCGGTCACCGGGCCGAAGGCGAGCAGGATCGATTCCGCGCCCGCAACCGAGCCGAAGAGCTGCATGACGAAATCGGAGAGACAGTCTCCATCGCGATTCAACGACGGAATGACCAGCGGACTGTCGCCCTCGTTCGAGAGCAAGAGTGCATAGGTTGCATCGATCAACTGCGGTTCGTACGGTACGTCGGGATGACGCGAAGCCGCGGCATCCATCTCTTCCTTGAGCATCCCTTCGTAGGTCTGGCTGACCGTGTACTTGGGGCCGCCGAAGACCCGCGCGCCGGTCTTTTTCGCGTGGACGAATGCGTATTCCGAAACGTACCGGCAGACGCTGCGCGAAATCGCCTCGGTGCGGTAGGCTACTTCGTCGGCGCCTTCGCCCTCGCGCCACTCCTTCGCACCGTATGCATCCCCCACGGCCATGCGCACGACCGAGATCGGCGCGTGAATGCCGGCTACCGGGCGCACGCGCGGAAGCCTGCGTCCGGTGCGCACGATGACTTTCCCGTCGATCTCGCTACGCAGAAGTGCGTTGGGCGATCCCACGTCGCCTTTTTGCTCCGGCGTTATCGTCGCGGCTTTTAGTCCGAGACGATGCCCACGCATCGCGGCGGCGGCATCGTATACCACTTGGTTGTTGGTCGCGCGACGATTCTCGAGCGAGAGATCGTAGTGCTCGAAAGCGAGCGGAATGTCGATAACCGACTCTTCGAGCACACGCAGCGACTCGTTGAGCAACTCTTCTCCGGTTTGGTCGCCGTCGAGGACGACGATGGTGGGGGTTTGCAAGTGATCTCCTAGTCAAGCGACGAAATAGTTCTCTCAATGGCACGGGTACGCCGGAAGGCGAGTGCAAGGAAGCTCAATCTCGAGATCGTCGGAATCGCCGCACTCTGTGTGGCGCTTCTGTGCGGAATCGCACTGGCCGTACCGGGGCACGCAGGCAACGTCGGCCGCGCGGTGGCGGGCGGGCTGCGCGAACTCTTTGGAGAGGGCGCACCGCTTTTCCCGGTTCTCGTGGCGCTTTTGGGCGCAATCGTGTTCCTCGAGATCAACGTGCCGCAGCTAATTGGGACGCTCGGCACCTCTGCGCTCTCGTACTTCTTGCTGATCGATGCCGCGGCCGGGGCCCGCGGTCCGCGCGGCGGCGGTATCGTCGGCTGGGAGATCTGGTCGACGTTGCAGCGATTGCTCGGCACATCGGGAGCATGGATCGTGCTGCTGTTGGTTGCGATCTCGCTCACGCTCTCGCTCACGCAAGTCAGTCTGAAGAAGCTCATCGGCCTCGTTATCGGACTTTTGTCGCGCATACGGCTACCGAAGATCGCGCTCTCGCTGCCGCAAGGTCACGCCTCGCTGCGCGACGCGTTTGCCGTTCCGAAACCGCCGCCCTTACCGGCGCCGGCAAAGCCGAAACCGGAAGCGTTCGACGTCGAGACCGAGATCGAAACCGAGGAGGATGCGCTGGTCTTGGTGCCGCCGGCGATCGCCGTGCCCTCCGCGATCGCAACGGGCGAGACCATCGGCGAGTACGAACCCGCGGATCCCATCGCGGCGCGTTCATATCGTCTGCCCGATCTAGCGCTCTTCGACGCACCGCAAGCGCAAGTCGTCGATGATTCCAGCCGTGCGCACGTTCTCGAAGACACGCTCGCAAGCTTCGGGGTGGGCGCGAAGGTCATGCACATCGAGCGGGGCCCGTCGATCACGCGCTACGAACTGCGTCCGGAGCGCGGCGTCAAGATCTCCAAGATCGCGTCGCTCGCCGACGATCTTGCGCTTGCGCTCGCGGCGACGAGCGTCCGCATCGAGGCACCGATTCCGGGTAAATCCGCGGTCGGGATCGAGGTGCCCAACGCGACGGTTTCGATCGTTGCGATTCGCGAGATCCTCGAAGCGATGCCCAACCGGGGCACGATTCCGCCGCTGTGGATGGCGCTCGCCAAAGACATTACCGGACGTCCCGTCTTCGGCGATCTGGCGAACATGCCGCACCTGCTCGTGGCCGGCGCCACCGGCTCGGGCAAATCGGTCTGTCTGAACACGATCATCGCATCGTTGCTCGTGGCGGCGACGCCGGACCAGGTGCAACTCTTGATGATCGACCCAAAACGCGTCGAACTCACGATCTATAACGGCATTCCGCACCTGATCAAAGACGTCATCGTCGACGCGCGCATGGCCGCGGGCGCGCTCTTCGAGATGACCAAAGAGATGGAAGCGCGCTACGAGCGCTTCGCCAAGGCCGGCGTGCGCAAGATCGAGGAGTACAACGCCAAATATCCCAAGGAGAAACTACCGTACGTCGTGATCGTCATCGACGAGCTCGCCGATCTCATGCTCGTGGCGCCGGCCAAAGTCGAGACGACGATCATGCGCCTCGCGCAGCTTGCGCGCGCGACCGGCATTCATCTGATCGTTGCCACGCAGCGTCCATCCGTGGACGTCATTACCGGGTTGATCAAGGCCAATATTCCCTCGCGCGTCTCCTTTGCGGTGAGCTCGCAGGTCGATTCTCGCACGATCCTCGACATGAACGGCGCGGAGCGGCTGCTGGGGCGCGGCGATATGCTCTATCTTCCCATCGACGCACCCAAACCGATCCGCGCGCAAGGCGCCTTCATCACCGGGCACGAGGTCAACCGGCTGGTCGACTTTTGGGCCAAACAGGCGCGCCCGGAGAATCTCCTCGACGTGGACGTGACGCCGGTCTTCGACGACGAAGAAAAGAACGGCAAAGGAGCCGATCCGCTTTGTTACGACGCGGCGAAGTTCATCATCGAAACCAACTACGCATCGACGGCTCAGTTGCAATCGCAATTCTCGATCGGTCACCCGCGTGCCGTGCGTTTAATGAAGCAACTCGAGGACTTCAACGTCGTCGGACCGCACGAAGGCACCAAACCGCGCAAGATCCTCATCGGCCTCGCCGAGCTCGAGCTGATCGCTTCGCGTCTCGGAAAATCCGAGGGAGGGCAGCAAGATCTCTTTGGAAACGCCTGAGCGTCTTACGCCGGCGCTTGAGGTGTAGCGGTGCGGCGGCTCACGCCGGCAGGTATCGCGCTCGCGCTGGCCTGCGCGACGGTGCTACTCGGCTTTGCGGTCGGACGCAGGCCCGACCCCGCGTGGATGATGGTCTACGAGGCGGCGTGGGTCAACCACGGGACATTGATTGCGTGGTGGATTACCTGGCTTGGCTGGTTCGACGTGCTCTTTCCGATTGCGATCGTGCTCGCGATCCTCGCGATTCGCTATCGCGCCTGGCGTTCACGGCTGATCTTTGCCGTCGTAGAGTTGGCGATCGCATGGCGCACAACCGACCTGCTGCAACATCTCTTCGCCCGGCCTCGCCGGCTCGATTGGGTCGTCAAACACGAGACGTCGTTTTCGTATCCGAGCTCGCATGCGGCCGTCGCGGTCGTCTTCTATCTCGTGCTGGCGGTCTTCGTCTGGCGAAGTCCTCTGCGCGGCAGAGCGTGGATCGCATCGCTGCTCGTTCTCGCGGCGGCCGGCATCCTCTGGTCGCGTTTGGCGCTGGGAGCGCACTACCTCACGGATATCGTCGGCGGGCTGCTTTGGGGCGCGACGGTCGTTACTGCGATTGCCGCCTGCTGGCCTACCAATGTCTTTGAGGGGCGCCCGCGAGCTTCTTTAGAATAGGGCGACGATGGCTTATCAGATGGATCCGGTGCTCGTCGAGATCGAACGCAAGGTCGACGCCGGCAGCCCGCTCTCGATGGAAGACGGCCTGGCCCTCTACCGCACCCGCGACCTCCACAACCTCGGGCGCATCGCGCGCGCGGCGAAAGAGCGCAAGAGCGGCAAGCACGTCTACTACGTCCTCAACCGTTACATCAACTCGACCAACGTCTGCTTTGCCGGTTGCAAGTTCTGTTCGTTCGCGGCCGACGAGTTCAAGGAGCCGCAGCGCGTCTTCCGCATGACCGCGGAGCAGGTCTGGGCGAAAGCGCTGGAGACGGGAACGAACTTCAATCAGCTTCACATCGTCGGCGGACACGACCCGCGGCAGCTCTCGCTGGACTATTGGCTTCCACTGATGCGCCGTTTCAAGGAAGCACTTCCCCACGTGCAGCTTTCGCTCTTTACCGCGGCCGAGATCGAGTACATGGCCAAGCGTCATCGTATGAACTTCCCCGATATCATCCGCGCCCTCAAAGAGGCGGGGCTCGACAACGTCAACGGCGGTGCCGCGGAGATTCTCGGCGAACCGACGCGTTCGAAAATCTGCGCGAATAAAGTCTCGGGCGAGAACTGGCTTGCAATTCACGAAGAGCTGCACCGGCAAGGCGTTGCCTCAAACGCGACGATGCTGTACGGACACGTCGAGTCGCTCGAGGATCGCGTCGACCATCTGATCAGATTGCGCGAGTCGCAAGACCGCTCGCCCGGGTTCAATGCCTTCATTCCGCTCGCGTTTCATCCGGACGGCAACGAGCTCTCCTATTGCGGCTGGACGAGCGGTCTCGACGATCTGCGCACGTTCGCCGTCGCGCGGTTGATGCTGAGCAATTTCGATCACATCAAGGCGTACTGGATGATTCAAGGCTTGAAGATCTGCCAGGTTGCGCTGCACTACGGCGCCGACGACATGGACGGCACGCACGGCTCAACCGACGAGGAGATGATCTACCACTCGGCGGGCACGCAGTCCGGACAATACGTCGACGATCGCGAGTTCCGCCGCTTGATCGAAGCCGCCGGCTACGTTCCGGTCCGGCGCAACAGCACGTATGAGACGTTCCCGTACGATTGGACGCCGCCGGCTCCGGAGAAAGCGCTCGTGCATGCGTGATAGATTCATGAACCTGCGTTGCGGGAGAATCATCTACACCAACGACCTGCCGATCTATACGGCATTCGATCGTGGAGTGATCGCCTATCCGGGTTCGCTTCACGCGGACGTGCCGTCGAAGCTGAACGCGATGCTCGTGTCCGGTGAGCTCGATTTGAGCCCGATCAGCGCCTTTGCGTGGGCGCAGCACGCCGACGAACTCGTGCTGCTACCGGATCTGTGCATCGGCGCACGCGACGAGGTCGTTTCCGTCGTGCTGGTTTCCCAAATTCCGCCGGCGCTACTCGACGGCGTGCCGGTCGCGCTCACAAGCGAATCGGCGACCGGCCGCAATCTGCTTCGCGTCGTTCTCGAACGCCGCTACGGCGTAGCGCCGAGCTACTTCGAATCAGATCGGCCGCTCGACGTTGCCGCCGAAGGGAGAGCCTCGCTTTTGATCGGTGACTCCGCCATCGACGCACTCGAACGCTTCCCCGGCGAAACGGTGTACGACCTCGGCACGCTCTGGCACGAGTGGACGCATCAGCAGACGGTCTTCGCCGTGTGGGCCGCGCGCCGCGATGCGTACGAGCGCGATCCCGAGGGGGTTCGCGAGTGCATGCACGCGCTCACCGACAGCTACACCTGGTCCCGCTCGCACATGCCCGCCGTGATCGAAGCGGCGCAGAGCGTCAGGCCACGTGCTCGCGGTTTCTACGACGAATACTACGGCAAATTGAATTTCACGTTCCATTCGGCGGCGCAGAGCGGTCTGGCCGCGTTCTGTCGCGAGCTCGTTGCAATCGGCGCGCTCGACGCGCTGCCGCATGCGCTCCCGGAGGCGATCGGTGTCGTCTCTCGCTAGTCTGCTCGATCGTGCCGCGAGCGGCGGCCGCCTCTCGCTCGACGAGGGTCTGCGGCTCTATCGCGAAGCGGACATTCACGACCTCGGCATGGCCGCGCACGCGCGCCGCATGCAGCTCCACCCCTCGAACGTCGTGACCTACGTGATCGACACGACGATCGACTACACCAACGTCTGCAACGTGCACTGCACGTTTTGCGCGTTCTTCCGCCCCGAGCATCACAAAGAGGGGCGCACCCTCTCGCACGACCAGGTGATCGCCCGGGTGAAGAAGGCGGCCGACCTCGGCGCAACCCAGATCATGATTCAGGGCGGCGTCAACCCGGAGTTACGTATCGGGTGGTACGAGGAGCTCTTCGCGCGCGTGCGCGCCGAATTTCCACGCGTCGATATCCACTCGCTCTCGGTCTCCGAGATTACCGGGCTCGCCCAGGTGGAAAACATGACGCCGCGCACGGTCCTCGAGCGTCTGCGCGCGGCCGGCCTGAAGTCGCTGCCCGGCGCGGGCGCGGAGATTCTGGTCGAGCGCGTGCGCAAGCGCATCTCGGCGCGCAAGGTCACGCCCTCGGAGTGGCTCGACGTCATGCGGGCGGCCCATCACCTCGGAATGCCGACGACGGCGACGATGATGTACGGGTCGATCGAAACCGACGCAGAGCGTATCGAGCACATGCACGTGCTACGCGAATTGCAAGACGAAACCGGCGGATTTACCGCGTTCATCCCCTGGTTTTACGTGCCGTTCAAGACGCCGCTGCGCGGGAAGGAGGCGACCGCGCTCGAGTATTTGCGCGTGCTCGCCGTCGCGCGGCTCTACCTCGACAACTTCGCGCATCTGCAAGCCTCCTGGCTGACGCCGGGCTTGAAGATGGGTCAGCTCGCGCTCTTTTACGGCTGCGACGACATGGGTGGCGTGATCATCGAAGATCGCGTGGTGCGCGACGCCGGCGCGAGCAACGAAGCCACGCGCCGCGACCTCGAGCAGGCGATCGTCACCGCGGGTTTCACACCCGTGATTCGAGACACGTACTGGAACGTGCGCGACGACATGGCGCTTGCGACCGCCTGACTCAGCCGTGACTGGCCGCCTCGAGGCAGAAACGCAGCGCCGTAATCGCCAGCGAATCGAGCTCGGCCCTCCAGAAGACTCGCGCTAGCCGGCCGTTATAGGTCAAATACGCCGTGCGGTTGCTTTCGTCGATGTGGACTCCGGAGTCGTTCGTAGCCGAGCCGAGTTCAATCGAAGCATTGAAGGCATTTCGCAACAGCTCGCGCAGCGTTTCGAACTTTTCTGCCGGAGAGTCCTCGCGCTCGAATGCCGGCAGCATGACGGCGAGGTCGATCAAGCGCGAACGCGCGCCTTCGAGCGCGTTCTTGCCACTGCCGGTAAGTACGCGCTCCTGCGTGAGAATCGCCTCGAGCCGGGTCTCGTTGCGAATCGGCCGCGCACTGAGCTGGACGAGTTCATGGTGAGCGGGGTCCGTCGTCGTCACGTACGTGACGACGCTCGACTCGCCTCGTTCCAGTCTGCGCCGAATCGACTTCGCCGATTCGTTGTCTTGACTCCAAAGCGAGAGTAAATGGTAGTGCTTCCGTTCCGCGGCAGCCTCGTTTTCGTACGACATGGAGAGCCCGCTGCTCTCGTCGAGTTCGTAAATGACGATCGGCGTCGAAGCCTTTTCGGTCGCGGCGAAGAGCAGCGCGAGCTGGTTCGAGGAGCGCCGCCGCAAGGTGATGTCGCGGCCGACCATCAGTCGTAAGCGGCGCCCGTGGCGCGTCATGAACGGACGATCGACGAATTCGATCCAGAAGTCCGATCCGTCTTTGCGGCGTACGAGGACTTCGCGATAATTCGGCTGATGTGCCTCGATCGCTTTGCGAATCGACTCCATGGTCGCCGGAAGGTTGTTCTCTGAGTAGATCTCGGTATACGGCATGCCGACCAAATCGCGCTCTCCGTAACCGGTCGCTTCGAGAAACGACGGATTTATGTGAAGTATCTTAGGGCCCCCGCTCGAGACGGGTGTCTCGTCCGTGACGATCATAAAGTCGCTCGCTTGCGCGACGCCCTCCGAAAGCATGTTCATCGCCTCTTGCGCCTGCCGCCGCTCGGTGATGTCGTGAAGCGATAGCGCGCAATGCACGGTGGGCGATTCCAGTGGGTGCGCTCGCACCTCGGCCCAGAACGAACTGCCGTCCTTACGATAGAGTTCGACTTCGGTGACGACGCTCTCGCCGCGGAGCACGGCACGCGCGCTGTCCGCGACCAGCCGTCGATTGGACGTCTCGCCGAGAAGACGCGGATACATGCCGGCGGAGAGATCCGCCGCGGTATAGCCGGTCATCCGTTCGAAGGCTCGGTTGACGTAGAGGACCGGAGGCGCCAAGAGGTCCTCGTTGTGCAGACGCACGATGAAGACGCCGTCCGGCTCGTTGTCGATCGTCGCGGCCAGGATCGCTCGGTACCGCTCGTGTTCCTTGCGTGTGGTTATCACGTGCGTTGCGCAGACGAATCGCAAAGCACCGTCGCCTGCGGATTCGAGCGGCTGTGCCACGGCCTCCACCCAATACGTCGACCCGTCGCGGGCCGTCAACTCGACCTCGAAAGGACTGCTGTCGCCACGCGTGGCGTTACGGCGGGCGTGATCCGCCAAGCGTATATTGTTGCCGAGCCGGAAGAACGAATCGCCGCTTAGGAGTTCTGCACGTGAAATCTTCGTGCGGGCGAGCACGGCGTCGTTGACCCACTCGTACGACGGGTAGCGCTCCGATTCGGGCCAGCGAAACACCGCGAATCCGAACTGCGCGAACTGCGCCGCAGCTTCGAGGATGCGAAGATAGTCGCTCTCCTGTAAGGTGTTCAGCTCACGATCACCCCCGGATGAGGAATTATGCGGCGGTTTTGATCGTTCCCGCGGCCAAGACCTCATCGTGCGCGTCGAAGCAGGCAACCAATTGTCCGGGCGTCACGGCGCGCTGCGGCCGGTCGAATCGTAGGAATAAAGTCCCATCGCGATCGACCGATGCCTGCGCCTCGGCCGGAGCGGCGCGGTAGCGGACCATCGCTCGAACGTGCACGGGGCCGTTGGAAAATCGCTCCGGCCGCAACAGATTGGCTTCGTCGGCCCGCACCTCGGTCGAGAAGAGTTCGTCTTCACGTCCGATCACGAGCGTATTGCTCTTCGAATCGATGCGCGTGACGTAGCGGGCACCGTCGTCGTGTGCCGGCAGCTTCGTCCGCTGACCGATCGTGTAGTTGGCAATGCCGGCGTGCACGCCTACGGCGGCACCATGGGCGTCGACGATCGAACCTTCGCGGTTGATTCCGGGTGCGACACGTTCGAGTACGTCACGGTAGTCGCCGCCTTCGACGAAGCAGATGTCTTGTGACTCCGCTTTCTCGTGCACGGGAAGTCCCATACGTTTCGCGTGCTCGCGGGTTTGGCGCTTCTCCATCGTCCCGATTGGAAGCAGAAGCGTTGCGAGTTGCTCGCGCGAGAGCTGGGCAAGCGCGTACGATTGATCCTTTGCGTTGGGCGTGCGGTAGAGGTGCGGGCCGTCGTCGCGGTGCTCGAGACGAGCATAGTGGCCGGTGGCGACGAACGAAGCTCCCAGGCGTTGCGCGTAGCGAGCGAGCGCTCCGAGCTTCACGAAGTTGTTGCAGGAGACGCACGGGTTCGGCGTGCGTCCGGCGGCGTACTCTTCGACGAAGCGATCGATGACGTTGCGGCGGAACGTTTCTTCGAAGTTCAGCACGTAGTGCGGGATGCCGAGAACCGCCGCGCTGCGCCGTGCGTCGTCGAAGTCGTCGATGCCGCAGCAACTCTTTGCGTGTGGCGCGCGCGTCGGCGAATACATCTTCATCGTTACGCCGATGACGTCGTAGCCCGCCTCCACCAGGAGGCCGGCGGCTACGGCCGAGTCGACGCCGCCGCTCATAGCGGCGATTATCCGGGATTTATCTGCCATTTCCGTTGCACAGGATAACAGAAGGAAGGGACTAACTCAAAGCCCCAATGCCAGCGCTGGGTGAGCGGTTCCGCGCCGCACGCGAGGCTCGCGGCCTCACGCTCTCGGACGTGGCCGAGCACATTCGTATCCGCTCGGTCTATTTGGCTGCCATCGAAGACGAGAACTGGAGCGCGATCGGCGCGCCGGTCTACATCCGTGGCTTCTTGCGCACCTATGCCCGCTTCTTGGGACTCGATCCCGAGGAAGTCGTCGCCGAGTTCAACAGTGCGGCCTCGGCACCCCCGCCGCCGGTTCCCTCGGCGCCGGGCGCTCCGCCGAAAACGACCTATCTCGCCGACGAGGAGGCCCCCGCCCGGGGGCTTTCGCCGCTGATTTGGGCCGCGTCGCTGATCGCGGTGGTGCTGATCGCGATCGTCGTCTACAACGAAGCGACGCTGCGCGCGCGCCAAACCGTGAGCGCACTTCCTTCTAATAGCCCGACGGCCGGTTCGGCTACCAGCCCGACGGCAAGCACCACGACCCCCGCGGCAACTCCCTCAGGATCCCCGCTCGCCGCCGACGGGAGCCCGACCCCCGGCCCGTCCCAAAGTCTGAGTCCGGCGGTGCCCGAGGTCGCGACGCTCGAAGTGCGCGTCTCCGCCCCATCCTGGCTTAGGGTGACCGTTGACGGCAATGTTAGCATGGAGGGTACGTTTCCGGCCGGGACGGTGCGCCAGTTCCACGGAAAGAGCGCAAGCTTGCGAATCGGCAACGCCGGCGGGGTCGAAGTGATCGTGGACGGCAAGAACCTCGGAAAGCTTGGGCCCGCGGGTGACGTCGTCGAGCGCAGCTTCACGCTGTAGTTACATCTAAAGGGGACTGGAAGACCGTTCATGGCGAGCGAATCATCGTTCGATGTCGTATCGCGCATCGATCAGCAAGAGCTGGACAATGCGCTCAATCAGGCGCGGCGCGAGATCGAGAACCGCTTCGACTTCAGGAACTCGAAGACGTCGATCGAGAGTGACGACAAGAAGATCACGATCGTCTCGGACGACGAAATGAAGATGCGCAACGTCATCGACGTGCTTCAAAGCAAAGCGGTCAAGCGCGGTATCGATATCAAAGCCTTCGACATCGGCGCACTCGAGCCGGCGGCGGGCGGCACGGTTCGTCGCGTCATTGCGCTCCGCAACGGAATACCCAAAGACAAGAGCAAGCCTTTGATGGAGCGCATCAAGGCGCTCAAGCTCAAGGTCAATGCGCAGTATCAGGACGAGCAGATTCGCGTCTCGGGGAAAAGCCGCGACGACCTGCAGAAGGTCATCGCCGATCTGAAGGTCATGGACTTCGAGCTGCCGCTGCAGTTCGTGAATTACCGTTAAGATGGCGCTCCGGTCTAACCTCCGCGCCCCCCACCGAACGGTGGGGCCCCCCAATGCGAGGCGCCTCATGATCTCGGCGAGTAAAACTCTCCCCGAGGGGCGCTGACACGTGCCGTCTCTCCGGTCTAACCTCCGCGCCCCCCACCGAACGGTGGGGCCCCCCGAGGGGCGCTGACACGTGCCGTCTGTCAGTTTCGTTAGCCTTGGCTGCGCCAAGAATCTCGTCGATACCGAGGTGATGCTCGCCAAGCTCGGCGCGGCGGGTTACGAGCTCGTCGCCGACGCGGGCGATGCCGACACCGTCGTCATCAATACCTGTGCGTTCATCGATCCGGCTAAAGCCGAGTCGACCGAAGTGATCCTCGAGCACGCGCAGCGCAAGCGCCGCGGTCAGCGACTCGTCGTGGCCGGCTGTTTGGCGCAGCGCTACGGAGAACAACTCCAAACGCTCGTTCCCGAGATCGACGGCATCGTCGGGACGGGCGCGTACGGCAGTATCGTCGAGTTGCTCGACGACGTCCAGACGGGATCGAGACCGATTCGCCTCGATTTCGAAGCCGAACCGGAACACGAGTTTCTTCCACGCTTGATAACCACGCCGCGCGCGACCGCCTATCTCAAGGTTGCCGAGGGCTGCGATCATCCGTGCACGTTTTGTATCATTCCGAAACTGCGCGGAGGCTTTCGCAGCCGCAGTGAGCAGTCGCTTCTCGCCGAGGCGCGCGCGCTCGCTGACGCTGGGACGAAAGAGCTGATCTTGATCGCGCAAGATACCTCGATGTACGGTCGCGATCGTGGGCAGCGGCGCGGCGGTCTCGCGCGCCTGCTCGAACGGCTGCACGAGATCGACGGCATCGAGTGGATTCGGCTTCTCTATCTCTATCCGGCGACGGTCGACCGCGAACTCATCGACGCGATCGCGAGCTTGCCGAAAATTTGCAAATACATGGATATGCCGTTACAACACGCGCATCCGGACGTGTTGCGTAAGATGTTACGGCCGGGGAACGGTGAGCGCTATCTCGAGATCTTGGAAGATTTTCGCGCCCGGGTTCCGGGAATAACGATGCGATCGACGTTCATCGTCGGCTTCCCAGGCGAAACCGAGGAACACGTGGGATACCTGCAAGAGTGGATCGGACGGGCCGAACTCGACCGCGTCGGGTTCTTTGAATACAGCGCCGAGGAAGGCACGCCCGGTGCGCAGCTGCCCGGAAAGGTCCCCGCGCGCGAACGGCGCAAACGCCTCGTGCGGCTACGGGAAGCGCAGCGCCTCGCCTCCGAACGGGCTCGTGGTAAGCGCATCGGCGAAACCGTTCGCGTGCTCGTCGAGGAGCGACGCCGCCTGCGCAAGAGCGATCCCCTCGCGGTTGCGCTCGGTGCGCGCGATGTGTGGTTCGGACGTTCGCAGGGTGAAGCGCCGGGAGTCGATGGGGGTGTGTACGTTGCCGCGAACGCGACGGAGGGAGAGTTCATCAACGTAACGCTGGACGGTCATGGACCGTTCGACTTCTATGGCCATGTATAAGCACGTGGATCCGGCGCCTGCGCAGCGGCAAACTCCGCGATGGCTGCGGCGAGTGGCGCTCGTCATGGGATTCGTCTTGTTGGGCGTAGGCTCTACCCTCGCCGGCGTGGCCGTCTTTACCCATCGCAACCCGATCGAAGTCATCGCGCAAACGTTCGTGCCGACGCCGCAAGAAGTGTTCGGGAAGCCGAACCTCCTCGTGCTGGTCGAGGGCATCGATTACGACTATACGGCCAACGACATCGAATACTCGAGCGAGTCGCGTAGCGACATGATCAAAGCCGTCAATCTCGATTTCGCCGACAAGAATGTCTACGCACTTTCGGTGTTGCGTGATATGGAAGCGAGGATGCCCAACGGGAGCATTCGCAAGATCAACCAGGCGCAGTCGGACGGCGGTCCGGCCGAGGCACAGAAGGTGATCGCCGGCTTTCTCGGCATTCCCGGATTCGATCGCTACGTGCTCTTGCGAATCGACGCGACCAAAGACTTGATCAACGCGATCGGCGGCGTCGACGTCTACGTCAAGACGTCGGACTGCCTGATGTATCACACCGGATGTACCGGCGGGAGCGTCGACTACGACGATTCGTGGGGTCACCTGCACGTGCATCTCACCGAGGGCATGCATCATCTCAACGGCAATCAAGCAGTGAGTTATGGGAGGTTCCGCCACGATTGGTGCAGCGACCCCTGCCGCGTGATGCGTCAAAACGACGTGATCATGGCGGCGCTCCAGAAGCTGCGTGGCGATAAACTCAATACGCTGATCCACGCAGGCGACATCATGAACGTGATTCATCGCGACGTGCAAACCAACTTCACCGATTCCGAACTCGTGACGCTGGCGGCGTACTTCGCCGGCCTCTCGCCGCACGACATCCACTTTGCACAGACGCCGTATCTCGGCGATGAAGAGTTGGCCGATGGCGACGATCTCATCCCCGACCGGCCGGGCATCGATAAGCTGGTGCAGTCGATGCTGGTTGCGCCGCCGACTCCCGAGCCCTCACCCGACGCAATGGCGCTAGCTTCGATCCCGGCGAATTCGTTACGAGTCGACGTCGAAAACGGCAGCGGCGTATCCGGGGCGGCAAAGATGGTAGCCGACCAATTGCGCAAGGCGGGTTTCGTGATCGCGGAGATCGGCAACGCGTCGACCGGCGATCGCGCTACGAGCGAGATCGACGAGCACTCGAGCGTCACGTTTGCCGGCGCGAAGGTTCGCGCCGCCCTCCCGCAAGCGTTCGCGAGTCTGCCGGTCGTCGGAGAGCCGGCTCCGAGCGGCTCCCCGCCGGGCAGCGACGTCACCGTGGTCGTCGGTCGCGACCTTGCGAGCGCCGTGGTTGCCGCGGGGACGAAACCCAAACCGTCGGATATACGGTGAGCAGTCCGGTGAAGATCGTCGTGGTGCTTTTGGCGGCGCTCGTTCTCGGCGCGGGGACCTTCCGCGTCTTCCGCCACGAGAGCAATTTGGTGCCGGCAATCGTGACGCCGCAAATGAACGTGTACGATGAGTTTTCCGGTGACTTTTCGGCGCGCCTGTATCGTGTCGTCCATCAGACGATCGCGGCAGATCGCGCGCCGAGACCGAAGTTGATCGCGCTGACGTTCGACGACGGCCCTTATCCGATTTTCACACCGTTGCTGCTCGACGAACTGCGCACATATCACGTCCCGGCAACATTTTTCTTGATCGGACGCGACGCGCAACAGTGGCCCGAGATCACGCGGCGTATCGAAGCCGACGGCAACGAGGTCGGCGACCACACGTTCACCCATCCGGATCTGGACAAGGAGACGCCGGCGCAGGTGCAAGAGGAGGTGCTTCGCGCCGGCAACCTATTGTGGTCGATGACGCACGATCCGGCGGCGCGCTTCCTCATGCGTCCTCCGCACGGGCGTTACACGTTGACGACCCTGCGGACGCTCCAGAGCATCGGCTACGACGTCGTGCTCTGGACGGACGATTCGGGCGACTGGCGCACGCTCACGCCGCAGCACATCGCAAACGACATGATCCGCCATGCGAGCGCGCCCGACATCGTGCTTCTGCACAACGGTAAACTGGCGACGGTCGAGGCGCTCCCCGCGGTTATCCGGCGCTTCCGCGCGGCCGGCTATCGCTTCGTGACGATCGGAGAGATGTTGCGCCTGGTATCGCCGCAGGTGATCAATCACCCCAGACGGACGAGCGTCTAATGCCCAGGCAAATCATCGACACCGAATCGAGCAGACCCGCGTACCGCCGCCGCCTGGCGGCGCGGTGGGTGATCGTTCTCCTGCTCGTCCTCATCGCCGTGGTTGCCGGCGTGCAGGTATGGCGGGTGACCCGTCCCAGAATCGCGACGGGGGCGCTGACCGATCCAGGAAAAGTGGGCTCGATAAGAAAACCAGGGCCCCCGGTTCCCCAGCGTGTCCTTAGGAGAAAGTATGCTGCGTAGGCTCCCCCTAGGCTTTGCGGGCGTGCTCATCACTGCGATTGCGATTGCGGCGTGTAGCTCGAGCTCAGCCACTCAGACGATTTCGGTCGGTCCGAACTTCCCGCCACAGACGCTCTACGTAACCAACGTGACGCAAAATGCGGTGAGTATCTATTCGCCCGTTCCGAAGTCGACCGGTGGACCGATCTACCAAATCGGCGGTTCGTACACCACCCTTTCGGGACCGCAGTACCTGACCTTCGACAGCTCGACCAATCTTTGGGTGACCAACTGGCTCGCAAGCACGAAAGCAGGCGAGATTCTCGAGTTCAAGACGGCGGCGACCGGCAACGTGCTGCCCTATCAAACACTCGCGCTCGGAAGCGTGCGGCCCCGAGGCATCGCCGACTTTCCATATACATTCACCGGCGTCACGACCTCCGCGGACGTGCTCGCCGTGACGGTGACCAATCCCGGACAACCGACGGACTTCGTGAGCGGTATCCAATTTTACACCGCGGCGCTCCTCACGACGCCTTGGATGATCTTAGCCGGCCCATCGACCGGCCTCAACGTGCCGAGCGGCATCGCGGTGGACAAAAACAACAACCTCTACGTAGCGAACCTGCAAGGTCAATCGGTCACGGTCTACGCCATGCCCTCGGCAACGCCGACCGCATCGCCGACTCCGACGCCGACCGCGTCACCCACGCCGTCGCCGACGCCGACCGGCGCGACGGCCTCGCCTTCGCCGACACCGGTCCCCACCCCGACGCCGTACAACGTTGCGCCGATCGCAACCATCTCGGGCACGGGCAGCGGCATCAACCAACCGACGGGCATCGCTCTCGACAGCGCCGGAAATATCTACGTCTCGGATCAGGCGTCGACGGTGTGCACGCCCGACTGCCCGGCGATTCTCGTCTTCTCTCCCGGCGCAAACGGCGCGCAGGCACCGATGTACCACATCGCCGGAGCTAAGACGCTGCTGGTGGCGCCGACCGACGTGAAGGTGGACGGCAGCGGAAATATTTACGTCGCCGACCAGGCCGCGGGCGGCGCCGGCATTGTCTACGTCTTCGCACCGGTCACGAGCGCGAGCGGGAGCGGCAATGTAGCTCCGATAGCGACGTTGAATTCACCGGGTGCGGTCATCGGTCTCGGCTTGATACCGTAGACGCGAGCGTTGAAAGGAGCCGCTGCACCGTTCGCACCCAGGTCGATCGCCTCGCGTCCCTGACGCGTCTGGCAGACGCGCAGACGCCGCATGCCAAGGCGTCGGCGATAGCTGGCGGTGCGCTCTCGTGCCTGCAACTCGGCGTCGCGACGGTCCTGCTCTTCGACGATGAAGGCGTCGCCGGAGCAACCGAACCGGAAGGCGCCCTCGGCTTCGCTTTGCGTGACGGGTCGACTGAACTGCGCCGCCTCTTTCTCCACGCGCTGGCGCGCTTCGGGGAGGGCAGCCTCTCATTCGTTGCGCGCGACGCGCAACGCGCGTTCGTCGGCGTTAGTTCGACGATCGGCGAGCACGATCTGCTTTTTGCGCCGTTGATCGCGGGAGGTCGCACGCTCGGCGTCGTCGCGGTCGCGCTCGACGGCGAGCCCCCGATTGAGGGTCGCGATGCGCTTGCAGCTTTCTGCGGCGTGGCAGCGCGGATGCTCGATTCCGATCGCGCGCTGGCCGCTGCGCGCCGCCAATCGCGCGACAGCCAGTTGCTCACGATGGTCAACGAGCGTTTGCACAAGTCGCTCGATCGGCGCGACGTGCTCTTTGGCATCGTGGAAGGCGTTCGCGCGGCGTTTTCGGCCGACCGCTGTTTCGTGTACGAGCGCATGGACGACGGCGATCACGCCGCGGTCGTCGCTTCGGCGATCAAGGGCGGCGTCGGTGCCGGTGCGAAGTCGGCGGTAGCACTCGATGCCGATCTGCGCAAAGTGTTCGGCGGCCTTACGGTGCGACGCGACGAGATCGAGGGGACCGAGGTTTACGGCGGCGCGGCGCGCAGTGCGATGGCGTTGCCCTTCGTCGTGGACGGGCGCGTGGAAGACGCGCTGGTGTTGTCATTCGACCGGCCTCGTGGCTTCGAAGACGCGGACATCGCCGCGTTGCGTTCGCTTGCCTTTCACGTCGGGCTTGCGCTCTCGAACGCGCGGCTGTACGAACGAGAGCGCGCGCGGCGCTCGCAGGCCGAGTCGCTCGAACGCGTCGTTCGCATCCTGCGCGACACGCAGTACGTCGACGAAGTCTTGCTCGTCTTCGTGGTGACGGTGTCGCACGAGCTGCCGCTGGACTGTGCCGCGTACGCGCTCGAGGGCGACTCGATGGTGCGCCGCGCGTTGCGCATCCGCGAGCCGCGCGGGTTCGAGCCTGCCGCATCGATCGAGCGTGCGCTGCTGGAGCCCTTCCTCGCGGTCGACGAGCCGTCGGACGTGCTGATGCTGCCTCGCGCCGCACGCGATGCGCTCTTTGACGGACGGCCCGGCGTCATTATCCCGCTGCGCATCGAAGGAACGCTCTGGGGGTGCTTCATCGTGCGTTCCGCGGAGGGCGGTTTGGATTGGCCGCCGGAGGAGCGAGCGACGTTTTTCCGCACGCTCGGGTCGCATTTGGAGATTGCACTGGCAAATGCTCACGCGTACGAGCGCGAGTTGCGCCGAGCGCAAGAGCGCGAAACGGTGGCCGAAGCTGCGCGGACGATTCTCGGTCACACGGCGATCGGATCGCTGGCGGACGTGATGTGCCGGTTGGCGACGTCGCTCGTTCACGCCGACTGTGCGTGCGTCCTTCGATGGAACGGCGAACGGTATACGATCGTCGGCCGTTTCGGGGACGGCGTCGAGCAAACGGTCCTCGAGAGCGGATTCGATCTGGAACACCGAGCCGAACGGCTGAGCGCGCTGGTGGGCGACGAGCGGCGGGTGCAACGTTTGATCGACGGTCCCGGCTACCTGGTGACGCCGCTCTCGCAAACGGCGCCGGGCGGCGACACGATCGACGCCTTCTTGATCGTGGGGCGCGCCAACAACGAACGCTTCCGTCGCGACGACTTGCGGATCATGCAAGAACTCGGGGCGCTACTTGCACTAGCGATGCGCAATCTCGAACTGTACGAGGCGATGGGACTAGCGAACCGTGCTTTGCAAGAGTCGAGCGAGTTCAAGGACGATTTGCTCGCCATGCTCGCCCATGATTTCAAAGGACCGCTGACCGTTATCCTCGGATACTGCGAGCTGCTATTGGAAACGGCGTCAGAGGCGCGCGAGGAGATCGAGACCGTCTACTCACAGACCCAACGCCTGGTGCGCTTGTCCGAAGACGCCCTCGTACTGGCGCAGACGCAAGCCGAAGGCTTCTCGCTTGCCCGCACGACGGTTGATATCGGCTCGTTCGTCGCCGAATGCGTCGAGGCTACTGCGCCGAACAACCCCCGCTTGCGCGTCCAAATCCCGGTCGAACCAGTCATCGTCGAGCTCGATCCGCATCGTTTCCGGCACGTCATCGACAATCTGGTGTCGAACGCGCTCAAGTATTCGACCGCCGAGGTCGAGGTTCGTGTTGCGCGCCAGGCGCAGGGCGTCGCAATCGCAGTGCGCGACCAAGGGATCGGCATCCCGCAAGAAGAGCTTTCGACTCTCTTTACGCGCTTCGGCCGTGCCAGCAACGCGCGCAGCCGAGGTATCTCCGGCTCGGGCATCGGCCTGTACGTGGCCCGCAAGATCGTCGAAGTGCACGGGGGTTCGATCGCCGTCGACTCCCGCGAGAACGAAGGGTCGACCTTCACCGTAGCGCTTCCGACCGTCGCGTAAGGCCGGAGAGAAACCAAAATCCGCGGAGAACGTTACTAAACTTTATGGCATTTTTGCGAACCCTCTTCGATGGCAACGAGCGCGATGTCGCGCGGCTGCGCCGGACGGCCGAACGCGTCAACGGCCTGGAGGCCGCGATGGCCGCGCTGTCGGACGAGCAATTGCGCGCCAAAACGGACGAATTCCGGTCCCGGCTCGCGCAAGACGAGTCGCTCGACGCGATGCTCCCCGAGGTTTTTGCCGTCGTGCGCGAGGCGGGCAAGCGCACGCTCGGCATGCGGCACTTCGACGTGCAAATCATGGGCGGCCAGGTGCTCTTCGAGGGGCGTATTGCCGAGATGAAGACCGGTGAGGGCAAGACCCTCGTGGCGACCCTGGCGGTCTATGCCCGCGCGCTCGAAGGACGTGGGGTCCACGTCGTGACCGTGAACGATTATCTCGCGAGGCGTGATGCCGAGTGGATGGGGCCGATCTACGAATTCCTCGGTTTGCGCGTCGGCATAATTCAGCACGGCCTCGACCCCGCGCAGCGCCGCGAGCAATATGGCTGCGACGTTACGTACGTGACGAATAATGAAGTCGGCTTCGATTATCTGCGCGACAATATGGCGTGGCAGGTCGAGGATCTCGTACAGCGCGATCTGTACTTTGCGCTGGTCGACGAAGTCGACTCGATTCTCGTAGACGAAGCACGCACGCCGCTGATCATCAGCGGCCCCTCGCAAGAGTCGACCGAGAACTATCAGAACTTCGCGCAGATCATCCCGCGCCTGAAGAAGGGCGAAGACTATACGGTCGACGAGAAGGCGCACGCCGTGCCGATCACGGAAGCCGGCGTCGCCAAAGTCGAGAAGATGCTCAGCATCACCAATCTCTACGAGCAGCGCAACATCGAACTCGCCCACCAACTCAATGCGGCGCTCAAGGCCTGGAATCTCTTCCATCGCGACCAGCAATACATCGTCAAAGACGGCGAAGTGATCATCGTCGACGAATTCACCGGCCGCCTGATGCACGGGCGACGCTATTCCGACGGTATTCATCAGGCGATCGAGGCCAAGGAAGGGATCAAAGTCCGCGGCGAGGATCAAACGCTCGCGACGATCACGTTCCAGAACCTTTTCCGTCTTTACGATCATCTGGCAGGCATGACCGGCACCGCGAAGACAGAAGAGCGCGAGTTCCGCGACATCTACGGCCTCGACGTCGTCGTCGTGCCGACCAACCGGCCCATGATGCGTAAAGACAACGCCGACATCGTCTACAAGTCGGAGAAGGCCAAGTTCGACGCCGTCGTCAACGAGATCATCGAGGAACACCACAAGGGCCGTCCGGTGCTCGTCGGCACGCGTTCGATCGAGAAGAGCGAGCTGCTGGCGGCGATGCTGCGCCGCAAAGGCGTGGAGTGTAACGTACTCAACGCCAAATACCACGAGCAAGAAGCTGAAATCGTCAAGGACGCAGGACAGGAAGCTCAAGTCACGATCGCGACCAACATGGCGGGGCGCGGCACCGATATCAAGCTCGGTGACGGCGTCGCCGGCAAAGGCGGCTTGCACATCATCGGCACCGAGCGTCACGAGTCACGACGCATCGACAATCAGCTGCGAGGCCGTTCGGGGCGTCAAGGCGATCCGGGCTCGTCGCGGTTCTTCATCTCGCTGGAAGATGAAGTGATGCGGCTCTTCGGCGGCGATCGCTTGACGAACATCATGGAGCGCTTCGGCTTCACCGACGAACAACCGATCGAGTCGGGCATGGTCTCCAAATCGATCGAACGCGCGCAGAGCAAGGTCGAGAATCACAACTACGAGATCCGCAAACACGTCCTCGAGTATGACGACGTGATGAACAAGCAGCGCGAGATTATCTACGGCGATCGCCGCGCGATTCTCGAGGGAACGTTTGATTCGCGGACCTTCATGCTGCAGTCGCTCGAGGCGAAGGTCGACGAGGCGGTCGATCACAATGCGCCGGAGAACGCGCACCCGAGCGAATGGGATCTCGATGAAATGGTCAACTCGCTCGACGCCGTCTTTCCGCTCAAACGTGAGCTGAGTGCGGAAGACCTCGCCGGTAAGGACCGCGAGGAGATTCGCCGCACGCTGCAAGAACGTGCGGTCGCTGCATTCGAGGCGAAAGAAGAAGAAGTAACGCCGCAGATCATGCGGGTGGTGGAGCAGCGCTATCTACTGCTGCCGATCATCGACCGCCAGTGGGTCGATCATCTCTACGTGATGGATCACCTGAAGACCGGCATCGGATTACGCGGGTACGGCCAAAAAGATCCCCGCGTCGAGTACGAAAAAGAGGCCTACGAGATCTTCGAATCGCTCAAGAACAATATCGCGGACGAGGCCATCAATGGGATCTTCCGCGTCGTGATCGAACACGGACCTCCGCCGGATCAGCAGCCTCCGCCGCAGCCGCAGTTCGAAACGATCCCTGCCGGCGCGATGACGCCGCAAGCGGCCGCACCGCAAGGGCGGCTCTCACCGCGCGAGGCGGAGCAATTGCTTGGCCCCGCACCGAGCGGTCAGCGCCGTCAGCAGCTGCATACGAATCTCGGTGACGGCGAACCGGCAAAGCCCGTGCGCGCCGAGCAAAAGGTCGGGCGCAACGAGCTTTGCCCGTGCGGAAGCGGTAAGAAATACAAGAAATGTCACGGCGCCGGGGTCGCGTAGATCAGGTCGTCACGTCGATTTTGCTTTGACGAACGCGTCGAGGTCCTGATCGAGCAGTTGCGGTTGATCGAGCATGATGAAGTGACGCGCCGGCGCAACGATCTCGACGTTTGCGGTCGCGTCTCCCGTCAGTAGCGATTGATAGTAGGCCTTCTTGGCATCGGGCGTTGCCCATTGTTTGCCGTCGGTCGCCGTGTCGTAGGGAGCGATCATGAGCACGGGCACGGTGATCTTACTCAGATCCCCGCGGAGGTCCATCGTCATGTCCTCCTCAAACCACGAAGCGGCGGCACCAATATCGATGCCGTCGTGAGCGATGATGCGCGCGATCGGATCGATGTCTTTGGACGATTCGACTTGGTTGGGCAGCGTATACGCTGCTGAAGCGTCGGCAAAGTCGCGGGCATTGCCGAACATGCCGATGGCGACGGCGGTGTTCTTTGCGTCGCCGGCGCGCTGCGACGGCGTCTCGTGCTCCTCCCCGGGGATGATCGGCGGACCGTCGATCGAGACGACCGCCCGCAGCAGGTCGCTGTGCTGTTCTGCGAGCAAGAGGGCGAGCTCGCCGCCGAGGCCGTGGCCGATGACGATCGGTTTGTCGACCTTCTGTGCCGAGAGAAACGCCCAAAAATCCGAAGCAAACGTCTGCACGTGCGGGCTCTGGTTGTCGTTCGTCCCGTCAAAACCCGGGATGGTTATCGCGTAGACGCTGTAGTTTGCACTGTATGCGGCGATCTCGCGGGAGAATTCCCACGGACCCAGTGCGTATCCGGCGATGAAGACGATGGCCGGACGTCCCGTCTGCCCGTAGCTCTGGACCTTGAGCGCCCCGGCCGTTGCCACGCTGTCGGACCGGGGCAGGGGCGGAGGCATCTCCGCCGACGCGGGCATGGCGAATCTTACGAGGCTCACCGAAGCAAAAAGCGCGACGAGGACCTTGGTCATGATCCCACTCCTTCAACCGGTCGCGTTCCTTTCGCGCCCCGCCGCTGCCGCGCCTAGACGAATTCGGAGAGATCGCCCTCGTAGCGATGCATGACCGGCCGCGGCGTGGGCAGCGATTGCGATGCACCGTTCGATGAACCATTGACCATCGCACCGCCGAGATCGACGTTGTTTGCGGAGACGTTGACGTCGACGCCGGAGCCATTCTGCGTCATGGTCGTCGTGATTTGGCCGCCGTTGTTATTGCGGCAGACGATCTGAAGCGATCCGTTGGCGTTGCAGGTCACAACCTCGTTGCCGAGCTGCGCCGTCTGCCCGGCGGCAAGCGTGCTCGTAGCGCCGTCTTGGGTGATGGTGGCGGTGCCGTTGTTGTCGAGCGTGACCGCGGTCCGGCCTGCGTGTGTCGTGACGGTTGCCGACTGGTTGTAGGTCACGCCGCCGGCGTTCGGCGCCGTGGTTTGGGTCGAAAGCTGATAGCCGCCGCGGATCGATTGCGAGTTCAGCAGATCGGGTTCGCTCTGCATATCGTTCCACGTCGTGCCGTTGAACGAAATGTGCGGATCGCCGTTCGATCCGCCCGATGCGGTGGAGAAGTATTGCTCGCTGCCGTCGTCCGGCGTTCCCGAGAACCAGTTGCCGATGCCGTTTGCCGCACCGCCGAAAAACTGCTCCATCGCGGCGAAAAGGTTCGCGAAGATCGAGGGAGCGCCGTCGGAGGCGTCCGAGTTCCCGAATACGTTTGGCGAAAACGTCGAGATCGAGTCGCCGCCGAACGCGGTGCTCGGCGAAAACGTCGGCGCTTGCATCGGCTCCGCGCCGTAAACGTCCCACGAGGCGGGCGAGAACGCGGGGTCGGCCGACTGCTCCGGCCACTGAATCATGGTAGCTGAACCTCCGTCGATTGTGCTGCCTCTCCATCACGCTGAGCGCAGGCGGCGGCAAGGGTGCGGGCGACGATGCGAGAATGAGCGGTGCGCGATGAGCGACTCACAGCAGACCACCATTACCCGTCTCTCCGACCGCCTGAGCGCCCTCAAGGAGCGTCTTTGACTACGTAGGCAAGACGCGCCGGGTCAGGGAGCTTGACCTGCGCTCGCGCGACGAGGGGTTCTGGAACGATTCCGACCGCGCTCAGCGCGCGATGAAAGAGCTGGCCGATCTGCGCAGCGAGGTTGCACGGATGGACGGCGTCGCACGCGCGCTCGGCGATGCGGGAGAGCTGCTGGAGCTCTTTGCCGGCGATCCCGCGGTCGACGGCGAGGTCGACCAAAACTTGGCCCAAGCCGCCCAGGCGCTCGAAGAGCTCGAGATGGCCGCGAACTTCGACGGCGAGTATGACGCGCACAGCGCGATCGTCAGCATCAATGCCGGCGCCGGAGGCGTCGATGCGGCCGACTGGACGCAGATGCTGCTGCGCATGTATCTGCGCTGGGCCGAACGCAGCGGTTTTTCTACGCAGATTGCCGACGTTTCCGAAGCCGAGGAGGCCGGGCTCAAATCGGTGACGTTCTTCGTACGCGGGCGTAATGCGTACGGCATGCTCGAGGGCGAGCGCGGCGTCCATCGGCTCGTTCGTTTGTCGCCTTTTGACGCCGCGCACCGGCGCCACACCTCGTTCTCGGCCGTCGACGTTATTCCGGAGATCGAAGCGGATGAGGCTGCCGGCGTCGAGATCAAGCCGGAAGACCTGCGCATCGAGACCTTCAAGTCGGGCGGTGCGGGCGGTCAATACGTGAACAAGACCGAGTCCGCGGTGCGCATCATCCACGAGCCGAGCGGCATCATCGTCGCGTCGCAGCAAGAACGGTCACAGGCACAGAACCGAGACGTCGCGATGAACATTCTGCGCGCGCGGCTTGCGCAACGAGCGCTCGAGGAGCGGGATGCGAAACTCTCGGCACTGCGCGGTGAGCGCGCCGCTAACGAGTGGGGGTCGCAGATCCGTAACTACGTGCTGCAACCCTACCAGTTGGTCAAGGACAATCGCACCAGCGTCGAAACGGGCAACGCGCAGGACGTGCTCGACGGAGATCTCGACCCATTCATCTGGGCGTACTTGCAAAAACGCCGTGCGTGATCGTTTTCCGTGGCTGCTGGCGCTGCTCTACGCTGCGCTCTTTACGTTCTTGGGAACGGTCAAGTACGAAGCGCATCGTAATCTCGTGGATTTCGGTATCTTCGCGCAGACCGCGGCCAGCGCTTTCGGGTGCTTTTGCAATTCGATCGAGGGCAGTCACTGGGCCTTTCACTTCTCGCCGGTCCTTTATCTCGCCGGCGCGCTGCTGAGGGCCTGGCCGTCGCCGTTCGCGCTGATCGCACTGCAGTCGGTCGCGTGTGCGCTCGTGATTCCGCCGGTGTACGCACTGATCGCCGGTCGCGCCGGAAGAAACGTGGCGCGCCTCGGCGCACTCGTCGTGGCGCTCTACCCTGCGCTCGGGGGTTTGGCGTTCGTCGATTTTCACGAGAATCAATTCGCGCCCGCGTTCATCGCATGGTTGGCGTGGGCGTGGGAGAGCGGCTACGCGATCGCCGGCGTGCTCTTCGCGCTCGGCGCTATCGCCGTCAAAGAAGACCAAGCGCTCTTCGTCGGTGTTGCTGCAGGCGTGAGCGCTTGGCGCTTCCGGCGTACGATGCCCGGGCGCGTTGCGCTGGGCGTCGCAGTAGCGGCGTTTGCGTGTGCCTTCGCCTTCTTTGCGTGGATCCAGCCGCACCATGCGGCAAATCCCAACTGGTCGCCGGAACGCTTTTACGCATGGAGAGAAGCGGACCTTCGCGCGCTCTTCCCGGTGGGGATCATCGAGCGTCTCGGGTTCATCGTCCTCGCGTTTGCGCCGCTCGGGTTTTTGCCGTTCCGTTCTCGCTTCATGTGGTTTGCGGTGCTGCCGCTCGCCGAGGTGCTGCTTTCGCGGATGTCCACGACGTTCACGCTGGGGACGCACTACGCCGGCGCCTGGCTTGGGTGGGTGCTGGTCGCCTTTGCGCTCGCCGTGCGCCGCTTACCGCCGCAGGGCGCGTCGCGCTGGTTGAAGATCTGCATCGCGTTGTGCGTTCTCGAGCTGGCGGTGGCGAATCCGCTTCATCCGGGTTTGAACCTGCGCGCGCCGCAAGCCCGCGATCGCGCCCTCGACGCCGCGCTTGCAGCGTTGCGGCCGGACGTGTGGGTTGCGACGCAGGAAGAGGCCTACACGCACCTTGCACTGCGCGATCCCAACGCAACGCTTTTGCCCGAGCGCGCCGGCGTCGCGGAAGCTGCCTGTTACATCCTGGTCGACCTCGACTACCCCGACTCGCCGCGTTTACAAGAGTACGGCGGCGAAGTTCGGCAGCTCGTAAAAAGCGGCCGTTACAGCCTGGTGACATCGAATGGGGGGATCGAGCTTTATCGCGCGAGCAGATCGTGCACGCCGGCGGCAACCGCCCCCGGCCAGGCGCCTTCCGCGCGAATTGCCCGGTAGGGTGCGGCCCACGGCGCCCAGCGCGCGAGCTGCAAATCGAAGTCGCGAGTCGCCGGGTAGACGGCGACCGTCGGCGTGCCCACCATGCCCGCGACGTGCACGGCGCCGCTATCCGGCGCAACGATGACGGCGGCGTTCGCGATCGCCTCCTTCCACGGTTCCAGCGACCCGAATCGTTCCACTTCGATGCCCGCCGCGGCGGCTACGCGGCCCGCGTATGCCGACTCACTCTCGGCGGCGATCGCGTGCAACGTGCCCAATCGCGCGGCCGATTGCACCGCCGTAATGACGTCGGTAAACGCCATGCCGAGTCGCTCCCATTTATCGCTCACTTGAAACGCGATTCGCTCGCCGCGTGGAACGTTCTCCTCGATCACCAGAGGGCGCAGCATGCTCGGCTCGCGCGGGATGTGGTGCTCGCCGATCAGCCGTTTGCCCAGCTCCCAGATGACTTCGCATTCGTGCGGCGCGCGCGGATCGAGCCCGGCGCTGCGCACGACGGCGCCGGTGAGTAACGTCGAAGCCCAGATCGTCTTGAACGGTTTGCCCCAGCCGTTCACGAAGCCGATGCGGTTGGGTGCCCCCACCGCGGCTGCCAGACGGTAGCCACCGGGATCTTCGCTTGCGACCATGACGTGGCTGTAGTGATTTTCGTGCAGTCGCCGGCCGAACTCGCGGATCGTGCGCAGATTCGCCCGCGTCGACGAACGCAGCGCGAAAGGGGCGACGTAGATGGCGCGTGCAGCGCGTGAAGAGAAGATCCGTGCGTTGACGCCGCGCAGCACCAGGTCGACCGGAATCGCGAGCTCGCGCAGGGCGGCGAGCAGCGGGGTGAGTGCGAGTGCGTCGCCGATCGCATCGAGGCGGATCACGAGCACCGATGGTGAAGATTGCGGCATGGCGGCTGCCAAGACTACCGCTCGCATGCTCCCGTCGCCTGCCGCAGGTACGACGAGATGATCGCGCCGGATAACGTCGTAACCTTCGACGACCTCGAGGGTTACCGCATCGTGAAGCGCTACGGGTACGTTTCGGGTGTTGCGTCGCGGCCGCGCAACCGCTTACGCGCCACGTTTCGCAGCCTCGGCATGCTCATCGGCGTCGCGCCCGGCGAGTTCGTCAGCGACGCGGAGCAACTCCGCGGCGAGGCGCTCGACGGCATCTACGAGCGGGCGAACAAACTTGGCGCCAATGCGGTCATCGGCCTGAGTTTTCATGTCAGCGAGAGTCCCGACGGGTCGTGCAAAATCGTCGCGTTCGGCGAGGCGGTGCTCGCCGTCCCGGACGAGTCTGCGGGTGCTTGAAGAGCGCGCACGGCGTGACCGGCTGCTGAAGCACGACGCGACGGCCGCTGCTGCGTGTCGCAAGTGCGCCATCGGCTCGCAGCGGCGAAATAACGTCTACGGCGAGGGTGATCCCTGCGCCGGTCTCATGGTGATCGGCGAGGGACCCGGCGAGACCGAAGATCTGCTGGGCCGTCCGTTCGTCGGTCGCGCCGGGCAGCTGCTCGACAAGATGTTGGCGGCCATCGGCTTTGCGCGGGAAGAAGTCTACATCTGCAACACGGTCAAGTGCCGGCCGACCGAACCCGGACCGCGCGGTCCGAAAAACCGTGCGCCGACGGTCGAGGAGATGGCCAATTGCCGGCCGTTCCTCGACGAGCAGATCGACATCATTCGTCCGCGTGTGATCATGGCGCTCGGTGCACCGGCGGCAAAGTCGTTCCTCGGCCGTGACTTTCAAATCACGAAGATGCGGGGGCGCTGGTACGACGGGCCCGCCGGCATCCCTATGATGGTTACCTTTCATCCGGCGTATGTCTTGCGGCAAACGGGCGGCGAGCTGACCGCGGTCAAACGGATGGTCTGGAACGACCTCAAAGCGGTGCGAGCCAAGCTCGACGAGCCCGTCGCTTTGCCGGAAAAGCCGCCCGAACAGGCAAGCTTCTTCTGATAGGATGTGGGGGATGAGCCCAGACCCCCAGACAATTTGGTTCGACGACGCTGCTCGTAGCCTCGGCTTTGCCGATGCCGGCGACTTTGCACGCGCGCTCGAGCTCAAAGCCTATCGTCTCAAGCAGATCTACCGTGCGGCGAACCGGGAACTGCTTGGTGCGGTCGGCGAGGTCACGACGTTGCCGAAAGACCTGCGCGCAACGCTCGAGCAGCGCGGCTTCTCGTTCTCGTCAGTCGAGCCCATCGTCGTTCAGCGCTCGCGCGACGCGCAAACGACGAAAGGCCTCTTCCGCCTGCACGACGGCAACGAAGTCGAAGCGGTGCTCATGGAACACCATGGCGATCGCACGACGGTATGTATCTCCTCGCAAGCCGGGTGCGCGTTCGCGTGCGCCTTTTGCTCGACCGGTCAGGCGGGCTTTACGCGCAATTTGAGCGCGCGTGAGATATTCGACCAAGCACGTTATTTCGCGCGCGAGCTGGCGGCGCGTGGCAAGCGCATCACCAACGTCGTCTTCATGGGCATGGGAGAGCCGTTTCACAACTACGACGCGGTGATGAGCGCCGTCGCGCTGCTCAACGATCCGCACGGACTCGGCCTCGGCCACCGCCACATCACGATTTCGACGGTCGGACTCGTCGAACGGATCGATCGCTTTGCCGGCGAGGGTTTGCAAGTCAACCTCGCGATCTCGCTGCACGCGCCGAACGACCGGATTCGCGCCGCGATCATGCCGGTCAACCGGCGCTATCCGGTCGAAGAACTGATGGCAGCGTGCGCGCGCTACGTCGCCAAGACCAACCGCAAAGTCTTCTTTGAGTACGTGATGCTCGAAGGCGTCAACGATTCGCTCGAATCCGCGCGTGAGCTTGCCGCCTTGATGCGCGGCCGGCTCTACCACGTCAATCTGATTCCGTACAACACGACGCCCGACGGTGCGTTCGCCGGCACGGCCGACGAACGCATCTGGGAGTTTGCCGCGGTTCTCGACAAGGAAGGCGTGCCGACGACGGTACGCAAGAATATGGGGCGCGACATCGCTGCAGCCTGCGGCCAATTGCGTGCCGAAACACAACCGAAGGCTCACGCAACCCCCTGTCATCCTGAGCTTGTCGAAGGATGAGCTTGTCGAAGGATGAGCTTGTCGAAGGACGTTTTAGTCCCGGAGTTTGCCTCGAAAATACGATTGATCGCGTGCTACGACGGTGCTGGGCATGATTTGAATCATGCGGCTTTGGCGGTCGATCACGTTTTGTTTGAACCAGTCATCCCATTCTGATTCTGGTCCCAAATACCGCGCGAGGAGTCTTTGAAGCCGTTGCTTATCCATCGGGAAAACCCGCGCTGTGCCACGCATCCCGACGTGTTGTAAGAAACCGCGTTCGAGGTCAAAATCAACGATGCCGACGGCCGCACGTGAATCCTTTTCTAACCGCTTTGCATAGCTGCTATGCTCGTCCGCAATAAGCCATAACGCGTGATCTTCCCAAAGGAACCACACCGGTGACTCGCAGGGTCCCTCTTCGCTGACCGTCGCTAAATGGGCGAACAACGGACGCTGGAGGAAAGCATCAATGTCGAAATCTCTCTCTACAATCCGCATGTAACGTCGTTGGCTGATCCCTGGATCGAATACTCCCGGTAAATAAACGAGGCGCCGCATTACTGCGGCGCCTCGCGCGTTCGATGTGTCCGACGACCTGATACCGAGTTGACGGTAGCACATCTGCGACGACTTCGCAACGCCGGGTGGATCGTCGCGGCTGGAGCGCCCGGTCCTTCGACAAGCTCAGGATGACAGAAAGTCAGGATGACAGAGGTGGAACTGTCATGGTGAGCCTGTCGAACCACGACGCCATCGAAGCGCCCCAGCTCATTTCAATCGCTCGCCCACGCGTTCATGACGGGTGTCCACTAGAGTTCGATTCGTGACCCCTACTTGCGGCCAATTGCGTGCCGAAACACAACCGAAGGCGCACGCTTCGGCAAAATAAACGAGCGCAACGGTCGCCGATGTGGCTGGAGCGTCCAGGTCCTTCGACAAGCTCAGGATGACAGAAAGTCAGGATGACAGAGCCGAAACTGTCATGGTGAGCCTGTCGAACCGCGGCGCTATCGAAGCACCCGAGCCCATTTCAATCCCTCGCCCAGCCGAAGGCGCACGCGGTTACAAAGTAACGGCGCGCAGAGTTGCGGTGTCTCTCGCGGTCCGAGATAGGCTTTGTAGGAGTCGTTTGCAAAGTTGCTCAGAATGTTGGCACTGGTGCTTGCGGCCACGGCCGCGCTCAATTATGCAGCGACCCCTTCGGCGGCAGCGCTTCAAGCGGTGGGTTATTCGGGCCAGGTGGCGGCTAACGTTGCGCGCGTGAATATCGGCGGCAACTATGCGACGGTTTTGCTGCGACGCGCAGTCGTCGGGGGTGCTCCCTTGACCGATGCAATTTTGCTGCGGAAATTTTCTTTCGGCTGGCAACCCCTCGATGTCGTGGCTTCCAAGTGCGCTTTCACGATGCGCCGCGTCGATCGGAAAACCACGGAGCTCCTGATGCGCGGCATGCCCAAACGTAACGGCCAAACCTCGTGCAAAGGGGACTACGGCATTGATTACGGGCCGTTACGAGAGGTCGAAGCGGTTCGAAAGATCGCTCGCGGACCGTTCGTCCCGTTTGTGGCGGTGTATCGAGATTGGGCTAAGAGCGAATGGTACGGCGCCGGCGGCGGAGAGCACTACTATCGCTTGCGTCATGGAACGTGGCGCCTGGCCTTTGGCGGCGGCGGCGCGTACAGCGCCGCGGAGCTTAGGAGGCATGGTGTGCCTGAAGCGGCATGGTGCCCGTTCGAGGTGTACGATGCGAAGTGCCGGTAGCGCGGTAAATTCCGCCGAGGTATTACGTGTAGCTTGAACCAGGCGTGCCACGCCGATTCCGGTCCCAAGTAGCGCTCGAGGAATCTCTGAAGCCGCTCTTTATCCATCGGAAGAAGCTCCGCCCTGCCGCGCATTCCAAGGTGTTGTAAGAAGCCGCGCTCCACATCAAAATCAACGATGCCGATCGCTGCGCGTGGATCGTTCTCTAGCCGCTTTGCATAGCTGCTGCGTTCGTCGGCGATTCGAAGGGGCCGTCTTTACTAACCGTCGCTAGATGGGCGAATAGCGGACGCCGGAGGAAGGCATCGATCTCAAAATCTTGCTCTAAGATCTGCATGAGCCGTGGTTGGACGGCCCGGGGTCGAATACT
>DATJRM010000029.1:0-10347 GCA_035504755.1 Candidatus Acidiferrales bacterium | reverse complement strand
GTTCGTAATCAGCCGAGCCGTCGTATATGCCGTCGTGACGTCTCTGCTCGTCGTCGTGATCGGCCTCGTGGATTGGGCAACGAGCGCGTATCTCTCTCAGCTTCGCCTCGCACTGGCGATCGACGCGGCAGTAACCATTGGGCTCGTCTTGGCGCTGCACCGCATTTCGGGCATCGTCGAAAATGGCGTCGATTTTTTGATCTATCGAGAAAAGCACGAGGCCGAGCGATATCTAAAGCGCCTAGCGCGAACGCTGCTGCGCGCACGGCGTGAGGAAACGATCGATCACGCGCTCGTTCAAGATCCCTATGACAAGCTGGATCTTACACTAGCAGCGCTGTTTCGCCGGGTTGGTGGATCGTTCGTTGTGGCATGTGCGGCCGGCTGGCGGCGCTCGACGGTCTTGGATTTTGAGCACGAGCACGATCTCATTCGATTTCTATCGACGGAACGACGACTGCTGGACGTTAAGGACTTGCACCGGCGTGTTGCGGCGCAGTTCAATGAAGCCGGCGTAGGACCGGCGGTAGCGGTGCCCATTTTCGAGGGCGACGAGCTGTCCGGTTTTGCAATCTATGGGTTGCATCGCGACGGCACAAAGCTCGACCCCGACGAGCGCGAACTCCTCGAAGCACTGTGCGACTCCGCCGCGCAGGCATACGTGCGCGTCGAGAATTTGCGACTTCGCGCGCTCGTCGAATCGACCGTTCCGCTGGCAACTCAGTGACCCCGTGGTTGCCGGCGTGACGCTTGCGTTTCGGGTCTCAGATGAATCCCTTGCGTAGAGCAACCACGGCGGCTTGGGTGCGGTCGGAGGCGGAAAGCTTTTCCAAAATGTCGCGGATGTGTCCCTTGACCGTCCCCAGGCCGATGTTGAGTTGCGCGGCGATCTCCGTGTTCGCCTTTCCATCGGCGATGAGACGCAGGATCTCGGCTTCGCGCGGGGTCAGCGGCGAACTCTGCGGTGCGGTCGACGCGCGCGGGGAAAAACGCGCCAGCACGACGTGCGCGATCTGCGGATCGAAATATGCGCCGCCTTCGCTCGTGATACGTACCGCGTCGATCAACGTTGAAGCGGGCGACGACTTCAGACAGTAGGCGTCAGCGCCGGCCGCAAGCGCCGCGAGCACCTCATCTTCGAGATCGATCATCGTCACGATGACGACGCGAGTTCGCGGCGAGTCGGTGCGGATGCGTTGCGTCAGCGTGATTCCGTCGATACCCGGCAGGCCGAGGTCGATGATCGCGACGTCCGGCCGTTCGCGTACGACGAGATCGTAGCCCGCGACGCCGTCGGCGGCCTCGCCCACAACGTCGAATGCCGCCTGCAGCGCCGTTTTCATTCCGGCTCGCGTCAAGGCGTGGTCTTCGATGAGCGCGACGCGCGTGCGATCGTTCATCTACGCCGTTCCATCGCCCGCAAGCGGAATCTCGAGCCGGAAGCGGCTTCCGCGCGGCTCGCGCGGCTCGTACGAGACACGTCCGCCATACTTCTCGACGATGCGGCGCACGATGTAGAGGCCCAGACCCGTCCCGCCTCCCGCGCGCACGCCGCCGAAGCGCTGAAAGAGCGCGGCACGCCGCTCCTGCGGAACGCCGTACCCGTCGTCCAGAACGCTGACGTGCAGCCTCCCGTCGTGAACCGTCGTCTCCACCTGCACGCTTCCGCCGGCCGGCGTTGCTTCGATAGCATTGGCAACCAGATTCGTCACGGCGCGGCGAATCTCGTCCTCGTCGGCCTCGATCGCGACGCCTGCCGGCGCCGCCGTCACCACGAGGCGGATGCCTTTGGCTTGCGCGACCGGGTCCAGCTCGCCGCCGACCCGCGCGATCAGCGGCGCGACCTCCTCGCGCAAGGCGCGACGCGAATCTTCGCCGGATTCATATCGGGCGACGAGCAACAACGTCTCCACCAAGCGTCGCAAGCCACTCATCGACGCGCGTGTCGTCTCGAGAATGTGGCGATACTGCTCCGGCAACTCGCCATAGGCGCCGTCGAGCGCCTGCGCAGCCGTGACGTCCGCGGCGACCAGCGGCGTGCGCAGATCGTGCGCAAGCGCATAGACGATGTCGCGAATGACGTCGCTGCGATTTTGTAATTCGCTTCGTCCCCGAAGAATCTCGTCGTTTTGCTCGGCGAGCCGAATGAAGAGCCGCGCTTGCTGCAGCGCGACCGTCAGGTTGTCGACGAAGTCCCCAAGCGTGCTCTGCTCCTCGAGGGTAGGCGTACGCGCGCCCCAGCCCACGATCAGCGCGACGAGCGCGTTGTCCAACTCTATCGTTCCGACCGAGAGCGCCTCCAGCAACATGCTCGCCAGCGGATCGCCGGCAGCGACCGTCACGACACGACCGCGCGTACGCGCGCTCTCGATCACCGATGAGAGTTCCGGCGTCAGCGGCTCGCGCTTTACGATGACCTCGTCGCCGTCCGCCACGTAACGATCGGGAACGTCGAGGGAGCTCGACCGCGTTACAAGCGAGACGCTCGGCGCAGAGGTGACGCGCTGCGCCTCCCGCACGGCGTTACGCATCACCACCTCCATGTTCAGGCTTGCGCGCACCTGCTCCATCGCGCGACGTAACGCGCGCTCGCGTTCGAACTGCCGTTCACGTTCGGTGCTCTCGCCGGCGCGACGCGCGCTCTCTTGGGCGCGCAGCGTGAGAAATCCCACGAGCAAAAAACTCGCTGCGGCCAGGAGCCGGTCGCCGATCGCGATCGTATCCCAATGATGTCCTGCGGTGAGACCGTTCGCGTACCCGGCGATAACGTTGGCGATCTCCGCCGCTACCACAAGCCGAACGGTCAGACGAGGCGTAAGCGCAAGCGCGGAGAGCGCAATCGGGCCGTTGAGCAAAATCGCTGCGACAAAAGCCTGCGGCGTGAAAAGATCGATGACGAACGCGATCGCCAGGAGCGCGTAGCAAAAAGCGGCCATGTCCGTGGTAGCGCTTCGCGCAGCGGAGACGGCCTTCATTTTGAAGAAGCGGCCGACGGTGGTAGAGCACTCCGCAGATGAACGTGAAGCTGCCCGCCGCCGTTCGGCCGAGGAGCTCTTGCGTGAGTTTGGTGAGCGAGCGCGGCTCGTCGTGTACGTCGCGGCCGCGCCGGGCGCCGGCAAGACGCGTCGCTTGCTTACCGACGCGCGACGGCTTCAGGCGGCGGGAAAGCGCGTCGCCGTCGGTTGGATCGAAACCAAGGGACGCCCTGATCTCGAACGCTTGACCGAAGGATTGCCGCGTATTCCCACGCGCAAGGTGGACGTCGCCGGCAAAACATTCGACGAGTTCGACCTCGACGCGGCGCTAGCCCAGCATCCCGACGTCCTGGTCATGGACGAGGTCGCGCACGACAATCTCGGAAACGCGCGCAACGGGAAGCGCTGGCAAGACGCGCTCGAGCTGCGCGCCGCCGGGATCACCGTCTTGGGCGCGTTCAACATCGCGCATCTGGACACGGTTTCGTCCACCGCCGAGCGGCTCACCGGCTATCCCGTGCGCGAAATCGTTCCATTCTCGTTTCTCAAGACCGCCGATGAAGTCATCGCGCTGGACGCTTCACCTGAGCTACTCCGGGAGCGGCTGCGCAGCGGCATGATCGTTCGCGACGGCGATATCGCGCGCGCCGAAAGCGGACTGTACAAGGAATCCACGCTCGCGATGCTTCGAGAGCTCCTCCTGCGCACGATCGACCAGCTGACGATCCCCACCGTATCCGCGGCGACGACTTCGAGCGCGGTCACGATCGTGCCCCCGGGCATCAACAGCGAGATGTTTGTGCGACGCTGCGCACCGCTCGCTGCAGCGCTCGATTTGGCGCTCGAACTGCTTCCCGATCCCACCAGCGACCCAAGCGAGATCACGCGCACGGCGTCGGCGATCGGCGCGGAGGAGCTGCCGGCCGAGCGTGCCGAGAACGTCAACTTCGAGGCGCTTCGCGCGTCGCTCGTCATCCTTCCGCGCGGCAAGCTCGCCGCGCGGTTGGTCAACGAGCCGGTCATGCGTGACGTTGCGGTTCTCGACACCGAACAAACCTATATCGAGCAGACCGCCCAGACGACGCCGCTCTCGGGCGTGCTGGGCGACCGCATGCGCGTTGGCTACGGGCGCTTGACCGTCTATCTCGGCGCAGCGGCAGGCGCCGGAAAGACCTACGCGATGCTCGATCGCGGGCATCAATTGCGCGACGAGGGTGTCGACGTGGTCATCGGCTTCGTCGAAACGCACGGGCGCAAAGAGACCGAAGCGATGGTCGGCGACCTAGCGATCGTTCCGCGTAAGGCGATCAACGTCGAGGGCATCAACTACACCGAGATGGATCGCGAAGCGATCCTGGCGCGCAAGCCCCCGGTCGTCCTGGTCGACGAACTTGCGCACACGAACGCGCCCGGTTCGATTGCCCCCAAACGCTTTCTCGACGTGCTCGCGTTTCTGCGCGCCGGCATCGACGTGATCACGACGCTGAACATCCAGCACCTCGAGGCGCTCAGCGACGCCGTCTATCGTCTGACCGGAACGATCGTGCGCGAGACGCTGCCCGATGGCATCCTTCCGCTCGCAGACGAAGTCATTTTCATCGACGTCTCGCCCGAGACCCTGCGCGAACGTCTCCGGTCCGGCAAGATCTATCCGCCCGAACGCATCGAACCCGCGCTTGCAAATTTCTTTCGCACCGAAAACTTGGCCGCGCTCCGCGAACTGGCTATTCGCGAAGTGCTTCGTGCCGAGACGCGCGAGCGCATTGCCGCCCCCTTCGACCGCATCCTGCTCTCAATCGTCGCGCGGCGAGACGACCTCTTGCTGCTGCGCAAAGCCTCACGCATCGCGGCGCGGTTGGAAGTCGACTTCGCGGTTGCGCACATCGCCGAGCGGCGCGACCGCGTGAACGAAGCGATCTGCCTGGAATTCGAGCGCGCGGCACGCGCGCTCAACGTCGACTGGATCGACGAGCGCAACGCCGACGACGCCGCGCAACGGCTCCTGCAGATCGCGCGTTCGCGCCCGCAGACGGATATCGCCGTCGGCGGCACCCATCGCGCGCCGCGCTGGCCGGCGCGCAATGCCTTTGCGCGCCGTCTGCTCGACGCGGGCGCACGCGAGTTGCTCGTGCTGGCGCGGCCTATCGCGCCCGCGAATCAAGAGCCAGATTCAGTTGCAGAACGTTGATGCGCGGCTCGCCGAGGAAGCCCAGCATGCGCGGCCGGATCGTCCGAGCGATGAGCGCGTTGACCTGCGCGACCGGCACGTTGCGCGCTTTCGCGACGCGCGGCGCCTGATAGTAGGCGGCCTGCGGACTGATGTCGGGGTCGATGCCGCTGGCACTCGACGTCACCAGGTCCATCGGCACCGGCACCGTCGCGTCGGGATTTTCCTTCGCGAGGGCGGCGATCGTCGCTTTGGTCGCATCGATCAATTTCTTCGAGGTCGGTCCTAAGTTGGTACCGCCGGTATTCGTGGGATCGTAGCCTTTGCCGGCCGCCGACGGGCGGCCGTGAAAGTATTGCGGCTTGGTCCACAACTGTCCGATGATCGCCGACCCGACGGGCTTGCCGTTCACGTAGACGAGCGATCCGTTCGCTTGCCACGGAAAGAGCACTTGCGCGATGAGCGTAAAGACGAACGGATAGATCAACCCGAAGATCACGACGGTGACGACGGTATAGATCACCGAGGTCCCGAGGTGCCGAAGCGTATTGTCTTTGATATCTTGTGCTTTTGCCACGTTCGTTCCTTTCATTACAAGACGCACGATGCGGCTGAATCGTCCTAGGTTAAGTGCAGTGCGGCAAGGATCAGGTCGATGATTTTGATGCCGATGAACGGCACGATGATGCCGCCTACCCCGTAGATCAAGACGTTTTCTCGAAGCACGGCGTTCGCGCCGCGCGGCCGGTAGGTCACGCCCCGCAACGCCAGCGGAATCAGCGCGATGATGATCAGCGCGTTGAAGATCACGGCCGAGAGAATCGCGCTCTGCGGCGTGGTGAGCCGCATGACGTTGAGCTCGTTCATGACGGGATAGGCCGTCGCGAACATCGCGGGCAGGATGGCGAAGTACTTTGCCACGTCGTTGGCGATCGAGAACGTCGTCAGCGCACCACGCGTCATCAGGAGTTGCTTGCCGATCTCCACCACCTCGATGAGTTTGGTCGGATCGGAGTCGAGGTCGACCATGTTGGCAGCCTCTTTGGCGGCTTGCGTCCCTGAGTTCATCGCCACGCCGACGTCGGCTTGGGCGAGCGCGGGCGCGTCGTTCGTGCCGTCTCCGGTCATGGCCACGAGACGCCCGGCGCCTTGCTCGCGCTTGATGAGATCCATCTTGGTCTCGGGCGTTGCTTCGGCGAGAAAATCGTCGACACCGGACTCGCCGGCGATCGCCGCAGCCGTGAGCGGATTGTCGCCCGTGATCATGACCGTGCGAATGCCCATCGCGCGCAGGCGGTCGAAGCGCTCGCGCATGTTCGGCTTGAGGATGTCTTTCAAGTGGATGACGCCCAGGATCTGCGCGTTGCGAGCAACGAGCAGCGGCGTTCCGCCGGCACGAGCGATCCGTTCGACCTGTTGCGCGAGCCCGTCAACCGGCTTCCCGCCCTGGTCGCGCACCCACGCCGTCACCGCATCGGGCGCGCCTTTGCGCAACTTCGTTCCATCGGGCAGATCGATGCCGCTCATGCGCGTGTAGGCGCTAAACGGCACAAACGTCGCACCCGCAGGCTCGGCATCCGTGATGCCGCCGGCCTTCGCAAGCGTCACGATCGAACGGCCCTCCGGCGTTTCGTCCGGCAGCGACGTAAGGTATGCGATCCGCATCGCGTCCCCGGGAACGACGCCGTCGACGCTGATCACTTCGGTCGCTTGGCGATTTCCGAGCGTGATCGTTCCGGTTTTGTCGAGCAACAGGGTGTCGACGTCGCCTGCGGCTTCGACCGCGCGTCCGCTCATCGCGAGCACGTTGCGCTGCATCACGCGATCCATGCCGGCGATGCCGATCGCAGAAAGCAGTCCGCCGATCGTGGTCGGAATGAGACAGACGAGCAAAGCGATCAGCACCGTCACCGATTGGTGCTGGCCGGCATAGATCGAGTACGGCGAGAGCGTTGCGACCGCAAAGAGAAAGATGATCGTCAAGCCCGCAAGCAAGATCGACAGGGCGATTTCATTCGGCGTCTTCTGCCGCTTCGCGCCCTCCACCAAGCCGATCATCCGGTCGAGGAACGTCTCGCCGGGATTGGCGGTAATACGAACGTCGATTTGATCGGAGATCACGCGCGTTCCGCCGGTGACGGCGCTGCGGTCTCCGCCCGCTTCGCGTATGACGGGCGCCGATTCGCCGGTGATCGCCGACTCGTCGACCATCCCCGCACCGTGCACAACGTCCCCGTCACCGGGGATCAGCTCGCCCGCCGCAACGCGAACCGTATCGCCCTTACGAAGATTGCTGGAGGGGACGTTCTCCGTGCCGGCCCCAACGATCAAATTTGCCATGGTCTGCGTGCGCGTGCGCCGCAGCGCATCGGCCTGAGCTTTGCCGCGTCCCTCCGCGACCGCCTCGGCGAAGTTCGCGAAAAGCACGGTGAACCAGAGCCAGATCGAGATCGCGAAGTCGAAACCCGCGGGCCCGTGGCTGAAGACGTCGCGCACGAAGAAGACCAGCGTCGCGAGCGCACCGACTTCGCATACGAACATGACGGGATTACGCGCCTGCCAACGCGGGTCGAGTTTCTTGAACGCGTCGACGATGGCGCCGCCAAGGATCTCTTTGTCGAACAGTGAGCGTGCTTTGGGGCGACGCTCGAGCCGCCGTTGCGATAACATCAGAACGTCTTCCCTTGCAGCATGTAAAGTTGTTCGACGATCGGCCCGAGCGCATCGGCCGGGAAGAACGTTAGCGCTCCGACGATGATGATCGTGCCGATCAAGAGCGCGACGAAGATCGGCGAATGGGTTTCGAACGTACCTGGACCGGCGGCAACGGCCTTCTTACCGGCGAGCGTGCCTGCGAGCGCGATTGCGGGAACGAACATGCCGATGCGCCCGAAGAGCATCGCCACGCTACCCAGGAGATTGTAAAAGACGTTCGGGCCGATGCCGGCAAAAGCCGATCCGTTGTTTCCGACCATCGACGTGAACGCGTACAGAATCTCCGAGAAGCCGTGTGGACCGTTGTTGCCGAGCGTCGCCAGGCCCGCCGGCGTGACCGCCGCGATTCCTGCGGGAACGAGCACGAAAATCGGAGGAATCAGGAAGAACAGAATCGCGAGCTGCACTTCCTTGCGCTCGATCTTCTTTCCGAGATATTCCGGTGTGCGACCGACCATCAGGCCGGCAATGAAGACTGTGAGCACGACCATCATCAACATGCCGTACATGCCGCTGCCCACGCCGCCGAAGACGATCTCTCCGAGCTGAATGTCCACGAGCGGAACCAATCCGCCGAGCGCGGTGAACGAGTCGTGCATCGAGTTGACGGCGCCGCACGACGTCACGGTGGTCATCGTGGCAAAGAGGGCAGACGCCGCGATACCGAAGCGCGTCTCCTTCCCTTCCATATTGCCGCCGGCGACGCCGAGGCTGTGCACGATCGGATTCCCCGCCGCCTCACCGGCATAACATACGGCAAACATCGCCAGGAAGATGAGCGACATCGTTGCCAGGATCGCCCAACCTTGTCGCGTGTCTTTGACCATGCGCCCGAACGTGTACGTGAGCGCCGCGCCGATCAGGAAGATCGAGAAGAGCTCGAGCAGATTGCTCAGCGGCGTGGGGTTCTCGTTCGGCGAGGCGGAGTTCGCGTTCACGAAGCCGCCGCCGTTGGTCCCCATGTCTTTGATCCACTCCTGCGAGGCCATCGGTCCCTGCGTGATCGTTTGCTTGAATCCTTCAATCGAAACCACGCTCGTGTACGGGTGAAAGTTCTGCGGAATCCCCTGCCACACGAGCAGCAGCGAGCCGACGATGCAGATCGGCAGGAAAACGTAGAGCATGCAGCGCGTCAGGTCGACCCAGAAGTTGCCCAGCGTCTTCACCGTCGTGCGCGCGATACCGCGAAACAGCGCGATCGCGAGGCAAATGCCCAGTCCGGCGGAGACCCAGTTATGCCAGGCCAAGCCGGTCATCTGCGAAAGATAGCTCATCGTGCTCTCGCCGGAATAAAACTGCCAGTTCGTATTCGTCAGAAAGCTGACCGCCGTGTTCCACGCGAGGTCGGGAGCGAGGTTGCCGAAACCTTGCGGATTGAGCGGCAACCACGCCTGCGTGCGGAGCAGCACGTACAAAAAGAGCAAGCCCACGACGTGAAAGCCGAGAACGGCAAAGAGATACGTGTACCACGGCATCTCTTGTCCGGGATCGATGCGGCAGATGCGATAGATCAGTTTCTCGAGCGGTGCCAGGACCGGCGTGAACGGCGTGCGGTCGCCGTCGAAGACATGGGCCATGTACGTACCCAGCGGCTTGACGCACGCAATGACGAGTCCGAAGATGACGAGGGCCTGAATCCAACCGATCAGTGTCATTTACAGCACCTCCAACCACTGGACGTAGCGATCGAAGAGCACGAAGAGCACGACGCCAAGAACGATGATTCCAATCTCGAGCAGCATGGGATTCTCCTAGAATTTTTCCGGACGCAGCATCGCGTACGTGAGATAGACGAGCCCGGCGATCGTGAGGATCAGGCCGACGATGTCATCGAATTGCATCAAACTTGCACTCCGAGTTCGACGAGATAACGCGATTGATCGGTCAGCGTGCCGGCTGGACCGAAGCCGGCGGCTGCACTGGTGACGGTGACGAGCGAATACTCGGCCCGCAGGAAGAAGGGTCCGGGATGATACGACGGCGTGATCGTCCAGGTCGTCGCTCGGCTTCCGGGCCCGTAGCCGACCAAATCGGCGTTGGGCGAGATGGCGGCCGTGGTGCTATGGTTGGTGAAGTACTCGAACCTGCCGCTCAGGGAGTAGACGCTGCTCCACGCGTATCGCGCGAGCGCAACCGCGCCGAGTGCGCTCTCGCCGGTCGTATAGCCGAGCGCCGCGGACGCCGGAGACTGAATGGAGAGCAGGTACGGCTCGAGTTGGAGCTTCCCGAACGTCTGGGTGAGCATGAAATCGAACTCGCGTTTGTTCGCGACCGCTGCCGTAACATTGGGCGGCGTGTTTGCGCCGGGCACGATGAACGCAAACGACCAGTCGGTGTTCGACGTCGGCGCCCAGCCCGCGAGGCCTTGGACCGCGCGGCCGCTGTTGCCGGAATAGTACCCATCGTCGTACTCGAGATCGCCCGCGATCTTCCCGTTTGCGTAGGCGACGCGCACCCCGCGACTGAACGTCGGCTCGGCTTCCCAGACGA
>DATJRM010000028.1:0-14973 GCA_035504755.1 Candidatus Acidiferrales bacterium | reverse complement strand
GCGCCGACACGAAGCTCGAGCGCATTGTCGGGCGCCTCAGCCTTGATCCGAAGATCGTCGCCGCGAGCTGGCGTATGGCGGCCGTTTCCGACGACGAAACCCTGGAGTCGGCGCCCGAGGGGTGACTCTTTTGAGAAACCTCATATACAGGAAACTCGCGGCTGCTACCACCAATGCCGCTTCTGTTACGCCCGGCGCAGCCACACGTACCTCGAGGAAGACGGCGTCGCCCGCTGGGGTTCGCGGATCTACGTGAAGGTCAACGCGCCGGCCGTGGTGCGCACCGAGCTCGCCAAGCGTAGCTGGAAACGCGAGTCCGTCGCGATCGGCACGGTCACCGATCCCTATCAGCCGCTGGAGGGCCGCTATCGCATCACCCGGGGCATCCTCGAAGCCCTGCGCGACTACCAATCTCCGGCGAGCCTCATCACGCGCTCGCCGCTCGTCGTACGCGACATCGACGTGTTCCAGGCACTCGCACGCGTCGCGAGCGTGAGCATCTCCGTCAGCATCGCTACCCTCGACGAGCGGCTCGCACGCGAGATCGAACCGACGGTGGCACCGCCGCGTCAGCGTTTGCGGGCGGTACGGATGCTCGCCGATGCCGGCATCGCGGTCAACGTCGCGCTCGCGCCCGTGCTTCCGCATTTGACCGACACGCCGGAATCGGTCGAGGCCGTGGTTCGCGCGGCGCGCGAGGCCGGCGCCGCGAAAGTCTGGCACAACACGCTCTACCTGCACGACGTCACGCGCGAGACGTTCTTCGCCTATCTTCGAGAGTATCGTCCGGAGTTGCTCGCGCAGTACGCGCAGGAGTATCGCGGCACATACGCGCCGCGCGCGATCGCCAAGCGCATCGACGAAGTGGTCGGTGAGGCGATCGGCCGCCATCCTGCGCGCTACACGGCGCGTATCCGCAGCCAAGCGGCCGTGCAGCTCTCGTTGATCTAGACCGTGTCACTTCCGGCGCATGCGCACGTTGTCACTTCCGGCGCATGCGCACTTTGTCACCCTGAGCGTAGCGAACGCAGTGAGCGTAGTCGAAGGGCGTCGAGAACGTCGCGGCTCTAACGCGACTCGACCGCCTCCAACCGCGATTCGACCGCTTCCATTCGTATCTCGAGTCGACCCAGCCGCCGGTCCACGGCATCAAACCGCCGGTCGTGCTCGTCGAAACGCCGGTCGTGCTCGTCGAAACGCCGGTCGTGAAGCGTCAAGTGCTCATCGATCTTGTCGAAGCGTACCTCGACCGCCGCTCGGAAATCGAGCAGGGCGTCGAGAACGTCGCGGGTTGTAGGCTCCTCACTCATGCGTGGAGCCTATCGTACGAGCTTTGCCGAACGATGGCAAGCCGGGTTCCAAGGTATTTCGGCGGCTCGGCCGCTGTCGATTTGAGAGGGCTCCGCTCGACGTGTAGGTAGATAACGTCAACGATAAGGAGCTTTTCATGCGATTCCTAGTCCTGGTCAAGGCAAACGCGGAGAGCGAGGCCGGGGTGCTGCCCACCGCCGACGAGTTCGCCGCGATGAACGCCTTCAATCAAACGCTCGTGCGCGACGGCGTATTACTGGCGGCCGAGGGGCTGCAACCCAGCGCGAAAGGCGCGCGAATCAGCTATGCGAGCGGAAAGCCGACCGTCACCGACGGTCCGTTCACCGAAACCAAAGAACTCATCGCAGGCTTCTGGCTGCTGCAAGCGCGTTCGAAAGCAGAAGTCATCGAACGGCTCTCGCGCTGCCCGTTCCAACGCGGTGAAGAGATCGAGATCCGCCAACTGTACGAATCCGAAGACCTCGGAGGGCTTGCCTAATGCGCGTCATCTCGATTTTCACGCGCGAGCCCTGGGGCTCGCAGCCTCCCGATCCTCAAATGATGGCGAAGATGAACGCGCTGATCCAAGAGCTGACGGCCTCCGGTGTGCTCGTCGATACCGGCGGCATCACACCCACCGGCGTGAGCCTGCGGATAAAGAGCGCGGGCAGCGGACCGCTCTCCGTCACCGACGGACCGTTCGCGGAGAGCAAAGAGATCGTCGGCGGCTACGCCGTGCTCGACGTGAGAGACCGCAAGCATCTCGTGGAGCTCACGCAACGCTTCCTCGAATGCGCAGGCGGCGGAACCTGCACGATCCACGAGCTCGCGGAGATGCCGGGAACGAATACCCCCCAGTGAGCGCGAGCGAGTCACGGCACGCAATCGAAGCGGTCTGGGGGATCGAATCCCCCAGACTGGTCGCGGCGCTGACGCGCGTCGTGCGCGACGTCGGGCTCGCCGAAGAGCTCGCGCAAGATGCATTCGTGTCGGCGCTCGAACAGTGGCCCCGCGAAGGCGTCCCGCGCAATCCGGGCGCGTGGCTGATGTCGGTCGCAAAGCGCCGCGCCATCGATCGCTTCCGCCGCGAGAGCGTGATCGACCGCAAACACGAACAGCTCGGCCACGAGTTGCGCGAGAACCAAACGTGGCAGCCGGATTTTGAGGCGCTCGATCATGAGGTCGATGACGACTTGTTGCGTTTGATGTTCATCGCGTGCCATCCGGTTCTCTCGGTCGAAGCGCGGGTCGCGCTTACGCTCCGTCTGCTGGGAGGGCTCACGACGCCCGAGATCGCTCGCGCCTTCCTCGTCTCGGAGCCGACCATCGCGCAGCGCATCGTACGCGCGAAACGCACGCTCTCCGAAGCGCACGTGCCGTTCGAGATTCCCGATGCCAAGGAACGGCTGCAGCGGCTCGATGCCGTGCTCGGCGTCGTCTATTTGATCTTCAACGAGGGCTACGCGGCAACGTCGGGCATCGAGGTTTTACGGCCCGAGCTCGCCCAAGAAGCGCTGCGCCTCGGGCGTATGCTGGCGGGCCTGGCGCCGGACGAGCCCGAGGTGCACGGGCTCGTCGCGCTGATGGAGATTCAAGCCTCACGCATGCGCACGCGCACCACGCCCACGGGCGAGCCCGTGCTGCTGCTCGACCAGGACCGCTCGCGCTGGGACCACGTTGCAATCGCGCGCGGACTCGCCGCGCTCGAGCGCGCCGAGCGCCTCGGCGGCGCGTTCGGTCCCTACACGTTGCAGGCTGCGATTGCCGCATGTCACGCGCGCGCCCGCGTCGCGAGCGAGACGAACTGGCAGCGCATCGCCGCGCTCTACGACGCGCTCGCGCAGCTTACGCCGACACCGGTCGTCGAACTGAACCGCGCGGTTGCGATCGGCATGGCCTTTGGGCCGCAGGCCGGCCTCGAGCTCGTCGATGCGCTGCGCGACGCGCCGGCGCTGCGGTCGTATCATCTGCTGCCCAGCGTGCGGGGCGATCTCCTCGAGAAATTGCAGCGCTTTCGTGAAGCCGGCGAGGAGTTCGAGCGTGCCGCCGAGCTGGCGCACAACGACCGCGACCGGCAATTTCTGCTGGCGCGAGCGGCGCGCTGCCGATTTTGACGCCGCGCTAGCGGGGTTCGAACCCCAAGAGCACGAGGGTCGCCAGCGTCGCGAGGTGCAGCATCAGATGCAGCGTGTTCGGCGTGATGCCGTTACGTACGGGCAACACCGAATGCGTCGTGCCGAACACGCGCTGATACCGAGCCGCCCGTTTGGGCTGCGGTCGAATGAGATACGGAATCCACCAGGCTTGGATTTGACCGATGAAGAGCGCGCCATAGCTCACCCACAACCAGCCGTACAGCCATCCCGGGTAGGGTGTATAGCGATAAAACACGCTGCACACCAGCCCAAAGGCGAAGGGTACGGTTTGTACCGCGGTAACGGTCAGCAGCTGCGTGAGCGTATCCTGCGCGCGCACCGCCTTGACGTCGTTGAGCTTGCCGAGCGGTATCCAGTCGTGAAGCGCAAGGATCGTCACCTGCAGTCCTTGCAGCGCGAGCAAGAGATCGCGCACGACGTCGCCGTTCACGCGAAGGCGGCAATATCGGTGCGATAGGTCAGATCCTTGGTGCCGATGCGGCCGGCAAGCGCGCGAACGGCATCGTAGGTACGCGCACGCGCGGCAGCGAGATCGTCGCCAAGCGCGGTGACGGTGAGCACGCGGCCGCCGCCGCTCGATACCGTGCCGTGCTCGAGCGAACTGCCGCCCCAAAACGCTTGCACGCCGTCGCCGAGCGCGATGTCGGGGTTGAGGCCGCGCAGCGGCGTGCTGCTGCGCGGATAGTCGCTCGTCGCCAGCACCACGCCGGCGCAATGCTGCGCCGAGAACGACGCCAGACTGAGATCCATCGCGCCCTCGGCGCACGAACGCAAGAGCCCGGCGAAGTCACCGCGTACGCGCGGCATGAGCACCTGCGTTTCGGGATCGCCGAATCGCGCGTTGAACTCGATCACCGAGGGTCCGTCGTCGGTCCACATCAAGCCGCAGTAGAGCACGCCGATGTACTGTTCGCCTTCGGCCAGCAGACCGCGCAGCACCGGTGCGAGAACGCGCTCGCGCACGCGATCGAAGAGCTCTTCGGGAAAGCCGTGCGGCGGCGAGTACGCGCCCATGCCCCCGGTATTGGGGCCGGTATCGCCGTCGCCCGCGCGCTTGTAGTCGCAGGCGGCGGCGATCGGCACCATCGCGCGTCCGTCGCAGAGCGCAAAGACGCTCACCTCGCGGCCGTGCAAACGCTCCTCGAGGAGCAGGTCGCTGCCGCCGCCGGGAATCTTGTTCTTACCGTACCACTCCGCGACGACGGCGCGCGCGCCGTCGACCGTGTCGCAAACGACAACGCCTTTGCCCGCCGCGAGCCCGTCGGCTTTCACCACCACGCCGTCGCCGCGCCAGTCGTCGAGCGCCTTGTTCGCGCCCTGCAGCGAATGTTCGACCACGGCCTGCGCGGTCGGCACGCCGTGACGCTCCATGAAGCGTTTCGAAAACACCTTGCTCGATTCGAGCCTTCCGCTCGAACGATTCGGACCGAAGACGAAGACGCCGGCATCGCGCAGACGATCGCCCACGCCGGCTGCGATCGCCGACTCAGGCCCGAGCACGACCAGGTCGATGCGCTCGGCGCGCACCCGCTCGACGAGCGTTTTGCCGTCTGTCGCCGCGATCGCCCAGTTGACGCCGCGCGATGCGGTACCGGCGTTGCCGGGCGCCGCGAAGATCGCCTCACACGACGATGACTGCGCGAGCCGCCACGATAGCGCGTCCTCGCGCGCACCGCCGCCTACGACGAGGATCCGCATCCTACTCCCGGCACCAGGCCAGGCACGGATCGATTGCGTCGAACTGCGCGATTCCTGCGTTACACAGTGCGGCGGCTACCGTCGGCTGCCTAAAACCACCGTCCTCAGAGAAGAAAGCCATTTCGCCAAGCGGGTCTCTTAATGCGTCCTCCATGATAGAACCGAGAATCATGTCATCGGTCGGATCGGAGCGATAGCTGTGAACTTCACGCGCCAACACTTCACGAGATGAGCCAATCAGTCGCGAACACGCCGACGTACGCCGAATTACATCGGTGAGTCTGCGCTCAGAATCGTCCACATAGCGAACAAGAGCGGCATCGGCAGCTGCCAACGCACGCGCAGCCTCCTGCGCATGAGAGTCCGTGTGACGAATAATGTTGCCGATCTGGCTCTCGAAGGGCTCCTTGAAACGAAGCTTCGCGATCCTGTCGCTCTTGAATGCATGATGCGCCTCCATGAAGCAAACGACCGGAATAGCGAGCTCGACCTTTTCAGGGAGGTCAAGCAGTTCTAGAGCTCTAGGAGTTCGACCAGTACAGACGCTCATGAGAAAATTCGTTTCGAGGTAAAGCCTGGTCAAGGTATAGATTCCACACGCACGCCGGCCTTGTTCAGGAGATCCATGATGTCGGGCTCGAGCTCGTCACTTCCGGGAGGATTGCTCTCCTTCCAATGGACTGCCAGATCACGGAGCCACGCCATCGTCATCCCGGCAATGAGGAATTCACTCATCACCCCCTCGTAATCCACGCCAATATAGGGCCGTAAGGTTTCGCGAGTGCCTAGCTTCCTTAGGAACCGTGGTTCTGGCGAGGCTTCCTTGTAAAAGCGAATCCAATCGCTATCGACGAGAACGTAGTAGACTGTCTCCGGCTTACCAAGGCTCACCGCATACGAGCGTAGCTGATCCATAAAGAAATCTTGGTCGCGCTCCGCGATCGATCTCTTTACCTCCACGATCAAGAGCCTTGAGCTCTCGCGATCCTCTGAGATGAGATCCGGCCTAATCATGATACCCATATGACTTCACAAGTGCCCCGGAGTACCCTTTGGCAGGTCTTCGCTACTCCCATTCGACGGTGGCGGGCGGTTTCGAGGTGATGTCGTAGGCGACGCGGTTGACGCCTTGCACCTCGTTGACGATCCGCGTCGAGATGCGTTCGAGCAGTTCGTGCGGCAATCGCGCCCAATCCGCGGTCATGCCGTCTTCGCTCGTGATCGCGCGCACCGCGACCAGATTCGCGTAGGTGCGCCCGTCGCCCATCACGCCGACGCTGCGCACCGGCGTCAGCACGGCGAAGTACTGCCACGGGTGCGGTTGCAACCCTTTCGCGCCGTCGATCTCCTCGCGCACGATCGCGTCGGCGTCACGCACGATCTCCAAACGGTCGGGGGTGACGTCGCCGATGATCCGCACCGCCAGGCCCGGACCGGGGAACGGCTGACGCTGCACGATGTGTTCGGGCAAGCCGAGGACGCGACCGAGCGCGCGCACTTCGTCTTTGAACAGCGCGCGCAGCGGCTCGATCAGCTCGAACTCCATCTCCTCGGGCAAGCCGCCGACGTTGTGATGCGACTTGATCTTGTGGCCGGCTTTGCTGGCCGGCGTCTTCGATTCGATGACGTCGGGGTAGAGCGTGCCTTGCACCAGATACTTCACGCCCGGTATCTTGGCCGCTTCTTCTTCGAACACCGCGATGAACTCGTGGCCGATGATGATACGCTTGCGTTCGGGGTCCTCCACGCCCGCGAGCGCCTGCAGGAACCGTTCGCGCGCGTCGACCGCGATCACGCGCAGGTGCATGACGTCGCGAAACGCAGCGAGCACCGACTGCGCTTCGTCCTTGCGCAACAGGCCGTGATCGACGAAGATGCACGTCAGCTGCTCGCCGATCGCACGCGAGACCAGCGTCGCGGCAACCGCGGAGTCGACGCCGCCCGAGAGCGCGCAGATGACCTTGTCGTTGCCGACGTGCGCGCGAATCTCTGCGATCGCGCGGTCGACGAAGGACTCCATCTTCCAGTCGTTGCCCAGGCCCGCGATACGGTGCAGAAAGTTCGCGAGCATCGCTGTGCCGGCTTCGGTATGGACGACCTCGGGATGAAACTGCGTGCCGTAGATCTTGCGTTGCTCGTTGCCCATCACTGCAACCGCGCAGCGCGGTGTCGAGCCGAGCGTTTCGAAGCCGTCGGGAAGTTCGACGACCGAGTCGCCGTGCGACATCCATACGCGCAACTGCTCGGGGACGTGATGCCAAAACGGCGAGCGCCGGTGAGTGGTCGTGAGCGTCGCGGGACCGTACTCGGCGTGATCGAGCTTCACCAGCTTGGCACCGAGGTGACGCGCGACGAGCTGCATCCCGTAGCAGATCCCGAGCAGCGGCAAGCCGCTGCGTAAGATCTGCGGGTCGAGGTCGGGCGCGCCCTCGACGAGCGTGCTCTCCGGCCCGCCCGAGAGAATCAGCGCGGCGGGATTGCGCGCGGCGAGCACCGGCCAGGCGACGTCGTAGGGGACGATCTCGCAGTAGACGCCCAATTCACGCGTTCGGCGCGCAATCAGTTGGCTGTATTGCGCGCCGAAGTCGAGGATGAACACCGTTTGGGGCATGGGGCCGGGGATCTACTTGGCAGCAGCTTGCGCGGCCGCGATCACGTCGTCGTAGTTGGGCTCGTGACTGATGTCGGGCACCAGCTCGACGTAGGTGAGCTTCTTGTCCTTGCCGATGACGAAGATCGACCGCATCAACAAACCGTTTTCCTTGATGCGCACGCCGTACGCATAGCCGAACGCGTGATCGCGATAGTCCGAGAGCAGATCGATCGTGACGCTCTCCGCTCCGCACCAGCGTACCATCGCAAACGGCAAGTCCATGCTCACGATGTACGGCTTCACGCCCGCGGGCAGCTCGCCCAGACGCTTGTTGAAGGTGCGTGATTCGACCGCGCAGGTCGGCGTGTCGAGCGACGGAACGACGATGAGCAGCGCGGCGCGTTTGCCGTGATCGGTGAGATCGTCGAGTGTGTTGGCTTGCATGTTGGCGCCGACGAGCCGAACCTCGGGCGCTGCGTCGCCGGCGTGCAAATCCGGCCCGAGCAGGGTGATAGGGTTGCCGCGCGCCGTGACCACGCCCGCGCGTTCGATCGTTTGCGTTGCCATTCTTACCTCCAGGCCGCTGGGTTCGCAGCGCCAACAAAAAAGCCCGCTCGTTACAAGCGGGCTCGCTTTTGTCGGGTTAGCGATAGCTCGGGCGGCTCTGGAAGCAGTCCCTGCAGTAGACCGGCTTGTCGCCACGCGGCTGGAACGGCACCTCGGCGACGCCGCCGCACTGGCTGCAGGTTGCACGGAACATCTCGCGCGGTGCGCCCGAACGGCTGCCGCCGCCGCCACCGCCGCGCGAACCACCCGCGGCAGCCTTGCGGGCAGCACGGCAGTCGGGGCAACGGTTGGGTTTATTGGCAAAGCCCTTCATTGCGAAGAACTCTTGCTCGCCGGCGGAAAATGTGAACTGGCGCGCGCAATCGACGCAGTTCAGGATCTCATCTTGGTACATGGATAAACGAGGACTCCTCGATTTACGGTAAGTGTGTGTTCTCGGAATCGACTCGCTTAGCCCAACAATGGGAACCAGACCGCGAAACCTAGACGGCCCAAGCCTACCATGCCCCGGCCAAAACCACAACCGCCTGCGGCAAGTGTCGCAGCCACTTTCCGAGAAGAGGCCGTCCAAATGGAAGCAAACGATCGGCTCACCACAGCCGAGTTGTTGGGCGTGCTCGAGATCCCGCCCGACGGCCGCATCCTCAGCTTCGGGTCGGCAAGCGCGATCCACGCGCTCGAGATCGCGGCCGCCCGGCCGGACGTCTTGATCGTGGTCTGCGACACCGAGTCCGAGACCACGACGGAGGTCTCCAATCGTGCGACCGAGGAGCGGCTCGACAACCTCGTCGTCGGCGATACGCCGGCGGGCCCCTTGGTGGACCGCGCACTCTGCATTGACAGCCTCACGGCCATCAATCCGCAGTTCCTGGTGACGATTCGCACCGCGATGCTCCCGGGCGGCTACGCGGTCTTCGTCGAGTCGACCGCGCCGCCGGCGCAACCCCTTACCGAGAAGCTGCACGCGACCGGATACGCCGTCGCGGATGCGCTGGAGGGCGCGTTGCCCGGCTCGACCGTCATCCGCGCGCGCTAAGTCAAGACGGCCTCGAGCCGCCCCCCATCGCGCGCCATGACCAGCTCCATCGCGATGCGCTCGCCCACCGACACGTCGCGTCCCCAACGATAGGCCGAGTACGGCGTGTAGCGCGTTCCCGGGGATCCCGGGATGCGCAGCGAGGCATCGTAGCAGACGAACTCCTTCGGGGGCCCCGCAACGATGATGCACTGCAACGCGAACGGCCCGATGACACCCGGCGGATTCGCCTCGCGCGCCACGGCCACGAAGCGCTCGCCCATCTCAAAGGCCTTCTCCAACATCGATTCGGTGAGCGTGGCGGCGATGTGGCCGGCCTCTTCTAAACGCATCGGCACCTTGCGCAGCGCGTCGAACACCGCCGGAGGGACGTTGCGAAAACCTTCGAGATTCGTTTGGCGGCGCGTGTCGGTGCCCATCAGCTCGAGTTCGCCGAGCAGCGGTGAGTAGAAGAAATTCAGATTGATCGACGGCCCGAGCAGGTATTCTTCGATCACCGCGCCGCGCAGCCCATCTTCCGTCAGCATGCCCTCGCGGATCAGGCGCGCGCTCGTCTGATGGTAGTCGAGCGGCGACGTCGCAAGAAAGAACGCGCGCTCGAAACTGATCTTCGCGTGCGGCGCCTTCACCATCACCAGCGTGTCGATCGCTTCGGGCATCGCGAACTGCCGCGGATGACGAATACCCGCGCGCGCCATCAGCGCGTACTGGTTCCCCGATTCGTCGCGCTCCTCTGCGCGCAGCAGGTAACGATTGCCGAAAAACGGGACGAGCATGCGGCGTTCGATCTCGTCGTAGCTGAACTTCTGATGCAGGTAGACTTCGAACGAACGGTTCGCAACGAAGACGGCGTTGTGCGCGAGCAGTTGTTTTTGCACGTCGTCGTCGAGCAGGTCGGGAAAAGCGGCGAGTTCCAGCACCTCGTCGACGCAGCCGCGCGCAAGCGGCACCTCTCGCCGCCGGAAGTACTCGGTATACGTACGGTCGCGCCCCGCCGCCGTCACGACGAGGTTGCGCAGCCCCTGCGCGCGCGCGCCCGAGGCCACTTCGAGCGCCGAGTGACTGCCGATCGAGCAAAGCGTCAACCGCGAGCGGTCGTATGCGGCGAGCGCCGTCCGTACGTCAAACATCGAACTTCTCCGCCATTCGCCGCAGAACGAGCGTTCCATAGACGAGGACCGCCACCAGCCCCACGATCGTCACCGTGAGCGCCGTGGCGAGCGCCACCGGTGAGGGTGCCGCGGTAAAGATCGAGATCCCGCCGCGCCCGGGCGGAAGGGCCGGCACGAGGTACGGATAGAGCGTGACGCTCGCCTGCACCAAGAGCGTCGTGATAAAGAGCGACGAGGCGGCAAAGGCGCGGCGTTCGCGCTTGTGCAGCGACGCCAAGAGCAGCCCGGCGAGCGATGCGAACGAGAAGGCCGGGATCACGTCGATCCAGGTCCACCCGATGCCGCGTTCGCTGACCGTCGCCGCCGTGACCGCTACGTAGAGCACGAGCACCGCGGGCCAAAGCATCGGCACCAGCCGCCTCGCGCGCTCGGCCGCCGCCCCGCGCGTGCGCACGACGAGAAAGGTCGCGCCGTGCAGCGCGATCGTCACCAGTGCGAAGGTCGCGACCATCAGCGCGTAGGGATTGAGCAGCTGCGCGAACGTGCCGGCAAAGTAGCCGTCCGTATCGAGCGGGACGCCGTGCAGCAGATTGCCGATTGCCACACCGAAGAGCACGACCAGCAGCGCGCTCGATCCCGCAAAACACGCGTCCCAGAACTGATGCCAGATCGCGCTAGGGAAGTGCGCGCGGAGCTCCATTGCGACGCCGCGAAACATCAACAGCCACAGCACGACCATGAAGGCGAGATAGAATCCCGAGAACGACGACGCATACGCTTCCGGGAAGAGGGCGAAGAGCGCGCCGCCCGCGGCGATCAGCCAGACTTCGTTACCGTTCCAAAATGGGCCGATACTGCGCATCGACCCCTCGCGTTCGCGATCGGTGCGCGCAACCAGCGGCGTGATCGTCGCCACGCCGAGGTCGTAGCCGTCGAGCAGCACGTAGGCCGTGAGCATGCATGCGATCACGATGAAGGCGGCGACGCTCATGGGCCCACCGCGATCTCGCGCAAGACGAGATACAAGAACAAGACGCCGAGCAAGAAGTACATGCCGGCAAAGCCGATCAGCGTAAAGATCACTTCGCCACTGACCACCGTCGGCGAGATGCCCGCCGACGTGCGCATCAGCCCGTACACGATCCACGGCTGACGTCCGACTTCGCTCGTCACCCAGCCGGCTTCGCTCGCGATGTACGGAAACGGCATCCCGAGCAGCAAGAGCCACAGCACCCCCGGCGTGCGGAAGAGGCGCCCGCCGCGCAAGAGCAGCGCCGCGAGCACCGCGATCGCCACGAAGATCGTGCCGAGCCCCACCATCACGTGATAGGCGTAATACGTCAGCTCGACCGGCGGCCAGAGCTGCGCGGCGTAGGCGTCGAGGCCGTTCACGTTGGCTCGGAAGTTGCCGTAGGCGAGAAAGCTCAAGACGTCGGGCACGAAGATCGGATCGATCAGCGTGCGAGTCTGCGTGTCGGGCATGCCGAGGATCGCGATCGGCGCGCCTTTCTCCGTGCTGAAGAGCCCCTCCATCGCCGCGAGCTTCACCGGCTGATACTGCGTGACGTTGGCGCTATTGCGGTCGCCGGTCGGGAAGACGGTGAGCACCGAGAAGACGAGCGCGACGATCACGCCCGCGTCGACGAACCGCCGCCCGAGCGCAAGCTCGCGATTCGAGAGCAGGTAGTACGCGCCGATGCCCGCGACGACGAACCCGCCGGCGACGAGTGCGCCGCAGAGCACGTGAACGAATTGCCACCACGCAAACGGCGAGAGCAGCACCGGCGGCAGACTCGTGAGCTCGATGCGACCGTGTGCGGCGATCGTGTAGCCGACCGGATGCTGCATCCACGCGTTGGTCGCGACGATGAAAAAGGCCGAGAGCCACGACCCGATCCACACGCACACCGCCGACGCGGCGTGCAGTCCCGGCGCAACACGCCCTTTGCCGTAGAGCAAGACGCCGAGGAAGATCGACTCGAGGAAGAACGCGTAGACGCCTTCCATCGCCAGCGGCTGGCCGATCACCGAACCCGTCGTCGCCGAAAAGATCGCCCAATTCGTGCCGAATTGAAACTCGAGAGGAATCCCCGTAACCACGCCGATGGCGAAATTGATCGCGAAGATCTTCGTCCAGAACGCCGCCGCCCTTTCGGCTTCGGCATCACCGCGCGCGCCCTCGATCGTATAGAGCGCGACGAACGGCGCGAGCCCGATCGTGGTGATCGGGAAGAGGTAGTGGAACATCACCGTGAACGCGAATTGGATGCGGTCAGCGATAACGACGTCCATACCGCGCCGCTACGCGCCTAAGGCAGCAAGAACCTCCGCCACCCCTTTTGTCATCCCGAGCGTCACTTTGTCACCCTGAGCCTGTCGAAGGGCGCAGGGACAGAGCTTCCCTGTCACCCTGAGCCATCGTCCTGAGCTTGTCGAAGGGTTGTCGAAGGGCGCAGAAAGCTAGCTGCCTTGCGACGCCGCCAGGACCTTGCGCGCTTCGGGCGAGTCTTGGTACTCCACGGTGAGGATCGCACGGATATGCAGCGCAGCCGCCTTGGCGTCGGGCGAATCCATGCGGTCGAGCGTGGTCAACACGCTGTAGAGCAGCTTGGGCATGTCGCGATCGCGCGGATAGACCTTATGCATGTCGTCGATCGACTGCGCCACCTGCTCGGTGAGCGCCGCCTCGCGGTTGCCGTAATTGTAGTTGAGCATGAAGTTGATGTGTTTGAGCTCGTTCTCGATGCCGAGAATCGAGTAGCCCATCGGGCCGAAGTACTCGTCGGCCGGCGCCAGCGTCGTCAGATATTTGTCGGCCGGCATCGACGTGACGGTCGCAATGATCAGCGGCGAGTCGAGATCGTTCAAGCGCTCCAGAATCGTCTTGGCGTTGGTGCGGTCGCCTTCGGTGAAACCGCCGCCGTTGCCGTTGGCCGCCTGCTGGACCGCGCGCACGAACTCGGGGCCGTAGTCGGTCGGTAGGTGCGCGAGCGGAAAGTTCGGCGCGGCGGCTTTCTCGAAGGCGAGCGAACGCCACGACCGGTCGCCGGTCAAGAGCCAGCCCCGCCAGTTCGCTTCGACGGTCTCGAGCTGCGCGTCGACGTCGGCCCGGTACGTTGCGGCGTTGGCCTGCGCGTCTTCATCGGCGTAGCGCGCGAGCGCTTCGGGATCGTCTTCGGAGTTCACGCGCGCCAGCAGCGCGTTTGCTTGCGAGACCAGCGTCGGATCGGTGCTGTTGCGGCTCACCCACACCGCAGCCTCGCGCACGTACCACACGGCGGCATCGTGATTGGTGAGCGGATTGTAGTGCAGGCCCGAGCCGATCTGCACCGTCAGCGTTTCGAGCTCGGCGAAGGCCGGATCGTCCGGGCGCTGGAGCGCGTACGCGCGCCCCGCGTTGAAGATCGTCGAGAGATAGTATTCTTGCGCGCCGAAGTCCCAGTTCGCGGCTTGCGCCCGGTCGTACGCGTCTTTCATCTGCTGATAGAGGACCTCGGGGTCTGCTTCCATCGTCGCGCGCGCCGGCAACGACGTAGCCGCGATGATCCAGGTCATCGCAAGCGCCGCAACGAGGGTCTTAAAACACCGAGCCATCATCCAAAACGAAACGAAGATTATTGGTCAAGAGTGCGTTTTTGATCTCCCGAGCAATCCGGCGCCCGGTCGACATCGGTTCCGAATAATTGAGGTACGAGTACGGCGAGCCGTCGATGAAGAGATTCGTTCCCGCTACGATGCGCGCCGAGATCTCCATCACGTAGAACTGTATGTCGGGCGTGATGATCGTCTCGATGCAAAACGCGCCGAAGAGGCCCTTGGGTCCGGCGATCTCCTTGCTGACGCGAACGACGTTCTCGCCCATGCGCAGCGCTTCGGCCAGCATCGACTCGCGCAGGCTCACCGGCTGGTTGCCGACGACGACGTACGAAGGGCTGACGTCCATGCCCTCCTGCGCGGCCGCCGGAATGCGGCCGAGCGAGTCGACGTTGGTTTCGTAACGCCGGTCCATCGACATGATCTCGAGCCGGTCTTCGAGCGGCGAGTAGAAATAGTGGATGTAGAGCGGTACACCGATGATGTACTCTTGAATCGTGTACGCTTTCTTTAGCTCCTTCGAACGCTTCTCGAAGTCGTGCGCGTCGCGAATGAACATGTAGCCCTTGCCGCCGCCGGCACCATAGAGCTTGACGATGACCGGGCGATCGATCTCCTCGCCGCTTTTGAATTGACGCGGCATCCGGATTCCCGCGCGCGTCAGCCAGTCGCGCTGCAGTTCGCGGCTCGCTTCCCAGTCGAGTACCGCCTTGTTTCCGAAATACGGAATCGTCATCTTCTTGTGCTCGTCGAGCGACAAGTACGCTACGAACGATCCATGCGGCACGATGATCACCTTACGCCGCTCGAGCTCACCGACGAGATGAGGAAACTCGGAGTAGCTGTCGACCGCAATGACTTCGTCCACGAAGACGAACGAGCGATAGAGGCGTGCGGTGTCGCGGC
>DATJRM010000027.1:0-14246 GCA_035504755.1 Candidatus Acidiferrales bacterium | reverse complement strand
ATGAGCGCCGCCGTCACGCCGGCGACCCCGGCGCAGATCGAGCACGACCTCATCGAGTTGCGCGAGGGTGCGAAGCGCTGGGTCGCGCTGCGCACATCGGCCAAAGCCGATCTCCTCGCGCAGGTTCGCGATCACGTCGATCGCAACGCGGCGCGCTGGGCACAGGCCGGGGCCGAAGCAAAAGGCATCGCCGGCACGCCGCTCGCCGGCGAAGAGTGGGTCAGCGGACCGTGGGCGTTGCTCTACGCGCTCAACCGCTACGTCCGCACGCTGCGCGAGATCGCGCGTGACGGCACGCCGCGGCTGGCGCAATCCCGCGTGCACGAGCGCGGTGACGGGCAGCTCGTCGTCGACGTCTTTCCCAACACGCTGTACGATCGCGCGCTCCTCATGGGCGTGCACGCCGAAGTGTGGATGCAGCCCGGCGTCACGCGTGACAATCTCGCGTCGACCACCGCCGTGTGGTACAAGCAATCGTCGCCGCAGCCGCGTGTCGCGCTGGTACTCGGCGCCGGCAACATCGCCTCGATCCCCCCGCTCGACGTGCTCTACAAGCTCGTCGCCGACGGCGCCGTCTGCATCCTCAAGATGAATCCGGTCAACGAATACCTGGGCCCGATCTTCGAAGATGCGCTGCGGCCGCTGGTGGACGGCGGGTTCTTGCGCTTTGCATACGGCGGCCCCGACGTCGGCAAACTGCTCTGCGCGCATCCGCTGGTCGACGAGATCCACATCACCGGCAGCGATCGCACCTTCAACGCCATCGTCCACACCGCGGGCTTCGACAAATCCATCACCGCCGAGTTGGGGAACGTCAGCCCGACGATCGTCGTTCCCGGACCCTGGAGCGATGCCGATTTCCGCTACCAAGCCGAGCAGATCGTCACCCAAAAACTCCACAACGACGGCTTCAACTGCATCGCCGCGCAAGTGCTGATCCTGCCCAAGGAGTGGGACGGCACGCCCAAACTCCTCGAGCAGATCGAACGCGTCATGCGTCAAGCCCCTGCGCGACCGGCGTATTATCCCGGCGCGGCCGAGCGCATGCGGCAACTCGGCGCAGCCGATCGCTCGATTCTGCGGCTCGACGCTACCGACGCCGCAGCGGTCTTCGAAACGGAGGCGTTCGCGCCGCTGCTCGCAGTGACGACGCTGCCCGGCGAGACGAGCGCGTACCTGCGCGATGCGGTCGCATTTGCATCCGAACGCCTGTGGGGCAACCTGGGCGCAAATATCGTCGTGCATCCCGCGACGATGCGCGAGTTTGCCGCCGACGTCGACGCCGCGATCGCGGGACTGCACTATGGTTGCGTCGCGGTCAACGCCTGGACGGGCGTTGGCTTCCTGCTCACCGAGACGACGTGGGGCGCGTATCCCGGCAATACGGTCGACGACGTGCGCAGCGGCATCGGCGTCGTGCACAACAGTTACCTCTTCGACCGCGCGCAGAAGAGCGTCGTGTACGCGCCCTTCCGCATGTTCCCCAAGCCGCCGTGGTTCGTCACCAACCGGCTTGCCGACAAGATCGGCGAGGCGCTCATCGGTTACGAGATGCACCAAACGCCGCTCTCGCTCATGAAGGTTGCGGCGCTCGCCGCGCGCGCGTAATCAGTCGACGTTCAGGTCGATCTCGCCGATCTCGTGACGCAGCTCGGATTTGCCGCGTTTGCGATTGTAGCGCGTGAGGAGCTCGTGCGCGCCCGCGGGCCGCACGTTGGTCGGCGGCCCGAGGCGCGGCATCAGCGTCTTCTTGCGCCGCTTCTTGTTAGGCATGGCGCTCATAGCGTAACATGTCCCGCTTGTAGGCGCGAACCACCCGGTCGAACCGAAAGCCCAGGCGATAGACCAGCGCGATCGAGGGCGCGTTGCGCGGATCGACCAGCGCGTAGACCACCGGCAGCGCAAGCGTGCCGAACGCAAAGTCGAGCACCGCGGTCGCCGCCTCGCGCGCGTAGCCTTGCCCCCACACCGCCGAATCGAAGACCCAGGCGATCTCGACGAACCCGTGTTCCGTGCGATGCAGGCCGCAGCGCCCGATCAGCGCGCCGTCGCTCTTGCGCACCACCGGCCAGCGCGAGAACCCTTCGCGATCTTGCTCTTCGATCTGCCGGTCGATCCAGGCGCGAACGTCGTCCGCGTTCCGGTACGGCCCCGCGAGATAGCGGTTCACGTCTTCTTTCGTGATGATCGGAAACCACGCGGAGGCATCATTCGGCATCCACGTGCGCAGAATCAATCGTTCGGTTTCCAGATAGCTCATGGCCTAATCGCGCCGGCGCCGCGCAGCATCTGCAACACGCGATCGTCCGGCAAGCCGTAGACCGTGGCGCCGCCGCGTCCGCTCATCGTCTTCGCTTCGAAGAGCGCATCGTAGATTGCGGCTTGCGTGGCTTCGGCCGTTGCGCGGTAGAGCGCGTTGAGCACGTCGTCGTCGACGATGATCCGTTTGGCGGGTGCGGATATCTCGAAATTGCCGGTACGCTGGAAGACTTCGGTGGTGGAAAAACCGACGAAGAGATCGCCGCTGCCGACGTCCGAGGTCAGGCCGGTGCGTCCCATGCCAAGCCCCGCGCGCAACAAGATCGCGCGCAACTCGCGGCTGTCGAGCGGCGCGTCGGTCGCGACCACGATGATGATGCTGCCGCTGGCCATCCGGCCGCGCATATCGGCTTCGCTCAGATGCCGCGGATAGACCGTTTGATAATCGTTCTTCAGCCGCTCGCCGACCGGTACGCCGACGATGGTGAGCGCCGTCCGCGAGCTCCCGGTGTTGTCGTTGACCAGCACGCCGACCGTGTAGCCGCCCAAGCTCGTGGGAAGTACACGCGATGCCGAGCCGATCCCAGCCTTGAAGCCGAAGGCACGCATCCCCGTTCCCGCTCCCACGCTGCCGCGCGCGAACTGACCCGGCCGCGCCGCGTCGAGCAGCTTGCGCACGTCCTCCGGGCGAACGACACGGCGCTGGATGTCGTTAAGGAGCTGGTCGTCGCACTCCGCGACCACCGGCAGCGGCACATCGTCGCGAATGCCCACTTGCGGATGGTGCTCGATGACCCAGTCGACGACCCCATCGTCGGCCAGACCCACGTCGAGCGTGTCGGTGAGGACGATCGGCTCTTCCAGGTAGCCGGACTGCTCGATCCAGTGCGTCCCCGTCATCTCGCCGTTGCCGTTGAACGCCAGCGAAGCGGCTGCCACCTTTTCGCTCCACGGGTCGTCATCGGGCAGGACGGCGGTCGCGCCGGTGCGGATATCTTGCCCCTGGATCATCGTCAGATTGGCGACCCGCACGCCGGCGACATCAGTGATTGCGTCGAGCGGTCCGGAGGGGAAGAATCCAAAGTGGAAGGGCAGCACGGCTTCGGCCGGGCGGGCCGCCAGAAACAGGATGAGGGAGCCGGCCGCGGCTGGAAGCATCCGAAAAAGCAACGTGCGATAGTTCGCACATGACGCTGCGAGGGACACGATCATTCTTACCGTTCCGGAAAAACTCAAAGCCGCCAACCTGTGGGAGAATTTGACGCCGCCGCAGTTGATGGAACACGCGCTGCGCCGCGGCGAGGGCGTACTGGGCCGCGACGGACAGTTTATCGTCGACACGCGCCCGCAGACCGGCCGCTCACCCAAAGACAAAGCATTCGTGAAAGAGCCGTCCAGCGAAGCGCACATCGATTGGGGGGATACGAATCGTCCCGTCGATGCGGCGGTCTTCGACGCATTGCTCGACAAAGTGGAAGCCTACCTCTCGGAGCGTGATGTGTACGCGCTCGACACCTACGTCGGAGCCGACGAGCGGTACCGCATTCCGATTCGCGTCTACAGCGAGTTCGCCTGGCACAATCTCTTCGCGCACCATCTCTTCATTACACCCGAGAATCCCGTGCCGGGATTCGTGCCGGAGTTCACCGTCATCGACGCGGCGCAGTTCCAGGCCGATCCCAAGCGCGACGGCGTGCCGAGCTCAACCTTCATCCTCGTCAATTTCGCGCGGCGTATCGTACTGATCGGCGGGACGAAATACGCGGGTGAGATCAAGAAGTCCGTGTTCACGCTGATGAACTATCTCCTGCCGCTGCGCGATACGCTGCCGATGCATTCGTCGGCGAACGTCGGCAAAGAGAAAGGCGACACGGCGATCTTCTTCGGGCTCTCCGGCACGGGCAAGACGACGCTCTCCTCGGATCCGCATCGCCCGCTGATCGGCGACGACGAGCACGGCTGGTCGAACGACGGCGTCTTCAACTTCGAAGGCGGCTGCTACGCCAAGGTCATTCGCCTCTCACCGACCGCCGAGCCGGAGATCTGGGCTGCAACGCATCGCTTCTCGACGGTCATCGAAAACGTCGTCTACGACGATCGCACGCGCGCGCTCAACGTCGACTCGGAGGAGAAGACCGAAAACACGCGCTCGGCGTATCCGCTCGACTTCATTCCGAACATCGTGCCCGGCAGCAAGGGCGGCCATCCGACCACGATCATCATGCTCACCGCCGATGCGTTCGGCGTGCTGCCGCCCATCTCGAAGCTCACCCGCGATCAAGCGATGTACCACTTCCTCTCCGGCTACACCGCCAAGGTCGCCGGCACCGAGCGCGGCGTCACCGAACCCACGGCGACGTTCTCGACCTGCTTCGGCGCGCCGTTCATGGTGCATCATCCGACCGTCTACGCGAAACTGCTCGGCGAGCGAATCGACCGGCACGACGTGCAGTGCTGGCTGGTCAATACCGGCTGGACCGGCGGCCCCTACGGCGTCGGCAAGCGCATGTCCATCGCCCACACGCGCGCGATGGTGAACGCAGCGATCGAAGGCCGCATTCCAAACGACTTCGAGCAAGAGCCCTTCTTCGGTTTGCGCATTCCCAAGAGCGTGCCCGGCGTTCCGCGCGAGGTGCTCAATCCGCGCGACGTCTGGACCGACAAGAACGCCTACGACGAGCAAGCACGCAAGCTCTCGCGGCTCTTCTTCGACAACTTCAAACGCTTCGAAGCGCATGCGTCGTCGGGTGTAAACGCCGTCGCAATCAAGCCGGCCAAGTAGCGCGCCGCGCGTGCCGGAGTTCTACGGTTTCGATCACGTCGACTGCCGCGTGCGTTCGCTTGTGGCAGTCGAGACGTTCTACGACGAGCTCATGCCGCTGATCGGCCTATCCGAAAAGCGCTACGCCTACGTCGACCCCAACGGCGAGTGGCATCGCGAGTTCGATGCCTACAACGCGATCGAGTACTTCGAGGCGGTGCACCCCACCAAGCCGCGCCGCTTCTTCGGGTTGATCGAGAACCCGCTGCACCGCAACAACGATACGCGCATCGCGTTCCGCATCGAACACCTGCGCATGAACGAGTTCATCGCGCTGCTGCCGCGCATCGGCGCGACGAACATCGAGTTGAGCGACGAGATGGAGACCTATCCGGCGGTCTTCTTCGAAGACCCCGCCGGCACCAAACTCGAGCTGATCGGCCGCGAAGTGTAGTCTTCTAATGCGGCGTTCACGCGCCGGACATGCGCCGCTCGTACGATGGCTGCATGAAACTCCGCCCCCTTCTCGTCGCGGCCCTCGTAGCCGCGGGGCTGCTCGTGCCCGCCGGCGTGCTCGCGCAAGCGCACGTGCCGCATCGCTTCGCGGCCCTACACCTCACCGATGCGCAGCGCACGCAGATTCAAACGCTCCGGCAGAATTATCGCCAGGCGCATCCGAAAGGCAGCGCGCCCGATCCCGCGGCCCGCAAGCAACTCCGCCGGCAAATCCTGGCCGTGCTCACGCCCGATCAGCGCGCGCAGCTTCGCGCGCAAGCGCAGCAGCGGCGCGCGCAGCGCGAGCAACATCAGGGCAACGACAACACGATCTTTCCGCCGTCACCGGCGGCGACGCCGATCTGATCGAACCGTTCGACGTAGTAATCGGCTCGCGGACACGCGCTCGCGGGCCGTCCGCGCTGCACGTACACGGCCTCCATGCCGGCGGCCTTCGCCGCATCCACCCCTGACGTCGAATCCTCGATCGCGAGCGCACGCGTCGGATCGATGGCGAGACGCCGCGCCGCCAACACGTACGGATCGGGCGCCGGTTTGCCGCGCGCGACGTCATCGGCGCTCACGAGCACCGGCGGCGCTGCGAGGCCCGCGTGGGCGATGAGCGCGAGCGCGATCCGGCGTGGTCCGGAGGTAACGATCGCCCACCGGCTTGCACCCAGGCGCGCCAGCGTCTCGCGTGCGCCGTCGATCGCGCGGCCGTCGCCGGCGACCAGCGTACCGAACAAATCGAAGCAGATGCCCGCGTAGGAAAGCTCCATCGCCTGCGTGCATTTCTCCGCACATGGCGGATACTCTCGCAATACTGGTCGGCGGCGGGCCCGCCCCCGGCATCAACGGCGTCATCGCTTCGGCAACGATCGAAGCCATCAACTCCGGCTTGCGGGTCGTCGGCATCTACGACGGCTATCGCGATCTCACGGCCGGTACGCCGGTAAAGACGACGACGCTGAGCATCGACGACGCCGCACGGATCCAATCCAGCGGCGGCTCGTTCTTGCGTACCTCGCGCACGAATCCCGCCAAAGATGCCGCTTCGCTCGAGCGCACCATCCATTCGCTCGAAGCGCTCGGCGCGCGCTACTTGATCTGTATCGGCGGCGACGACACCACCTTCGGAGCGGCGCGCATCGCCGAACGCACGAAGGGCCGCATCGGCGTCGCGACCGTGCCGAAGACGATCGACAACGATTTGCCGCTGCCCGATAACGCGCCGACCTTCGGCTTCGAAACGGCGCGCTCGGTCGGCGCGCAGATCATCGAGAGTCTGCTCGAGGATGCGCGCACGACCGTGCGTTGGTACATCGTCGTCAGCATGGGGAGAAAATCGGGTGCGCTCGCACTCGGCATGGCAAACGCAGCGGGCGCGACGCTCGCCGTGATCCCGGAGGAGTTCCCCGACGGCACGCTCGATATCGATGCGGTCGTGAAGGTACTGGCCGGAGCGGTCGTCAAACGGCGCGCGCAAGGGCGCGACTACGGCGTCGCGGTCGTTGCGGAGGGTATCGTCGAACATATCTCGGCCGATGCGCTCAAGGGACTCGAGAACGTCTCGCGCGACGCGTACGGCCACGTGCGCCTCGCCGACGTGCCGATCGGCACGTTATTGCGCGACCGCGTACGCGAGCGCCTCGCCGAATTCGGCGTCGAAGCGACCGTGCTTCACAAGGACATCGGTTACGAGCTGCGCTGCGCAAAGCCGGTGGCGTTCGACGTCGACTACACGCGCACGCTCGGCTACGGCGCAGTGAGGTATCTGCTCGAAGGCGGCAGCGGCGCGTTGATCGCGCTCTCCGGCGGACGCGTGCAGCCGGTCGCGCTCGAGGATCTGGTCGATCCGCAGACGGGGCGCATTCGCACGCGACTCGTCGACATCAACGCGGAAGCGTATATCGTGGCGCGCGACTACATGGTGCGTCTCGAGCCAAAGGACCTCCAGCCGCCGCTCCTGGCGCGGCTTGCCGCGCAAACCAATCTCGACGAGCAAACGTTTGCTCGGCGCTTCGGCGTGGGTAGAATCCGTCGGTGATGCACCTGCTCGCGTTCGTGCTCGCGGCCGTCATGCCGGCGGCGCCGAGCGGCTTCACGATCGAGCGCATCGCGACCGTCGACGGCGCACGTGAACTCGCCGTCGCCCCGAGCGGCGATCTCTTCGTCGGCACCGAGGGCGATACGGTTGCGCTCGTGGCGCATGCCGACGCCGATCGTCCCGGGGCGCCGCACACCTTCGCCACGTTCGACAACCAACCGGCCGCGGGCGTCGCACTCGGCGACGGCGCGCTCTTCGTCGGCACGCAGTTCGCCGTGTATCGCATCCCCTACCACACGGGCGATCAAACCGCGCGCGGGCCTGCCGAAAAGGTGCTCTCCGTGCGCACCTCCGGCATCGCGCGCGATCACATGACGACCAGCGTGGCCGTAACCGGCGATCTGCTTTACGCTAGCGTCGGCTCGTCGTGCAATGCGTGCCGGCCGGACCTCGACGACACCCGCGCGACGATTCAGCGCGTCGACCTGCGCACCGGGTCACAGAGCGTCGAGGCGCGCAACATTCGCAATGCGATCGCACTAGCCATCGACCCGCAGACGCACGCGCTCTGGGCCGGTGTCGCGGGCGCGGACGACTTGCCGCTCTACCATCCCTACGAAATCTTCGATGCCGTCACGCTTCATCGAGCGCCGGTCGACTACGGCTGGCCCGCCTGCTACGAGAACCGCAAGCGTTTCGCAAAATGGAGCGGCTCGTGTGACGACACGCCGATCCCTCGCGTGATCTTTCCCGCCTACGAAACGCCGATCGGCGCCGTCTTCTACCCGGCAGACCAGCACGGCGCCCATGCGTTCCCCGCAGCCTATCGCGGGGGCGCCTTCGTCACGCTTCACGGCTCGTGGCACGGGCCGGCTCAGGGACTCTCCGGCTATATGCCGCCGCGCGTCGTCTTCGTGCCCATGCATGGCGACACGCCGGAGCACCCCGCCGATTGGAACGATCCCACCACGCAGTGGCGCGACTTCCTAAGCGGGTACCAAAACGGCGGCACCGCCGAACGCATCGGACGCCCGACCGGCATCGCCGTCGGTCCCGACGGTTCGCTCTTCGTCGCCGACGATCAAACCGGCGCAATCTATCGCATTCGCCCGCGCTAGTAGTACTCCCAGAGCATTGCGCGCGTCCATCCTCCGCTGCAGCCGGCCAGCTTCACCGGCGCGGCGACGAACAGCCGCCGCCGCCCATCCATGATCTCGTCGGGAAAGTAGAGCTCCTCCACGATGAAACATCCGGCGCCGAGCATCGCGCGATGCGCCGGCCCGGCCTTCGCCGGATCGTCGTAGCCGCCGAAGCTGACGGCGTCGATGCCTGCACCGCGCACGCCGCGGCGAACCAACAACTCCGCAGCATCGCCGCTGCAGTAGACGTACTCGGTCAAGAACTCCTTGGTGTTCGCGCGCTTGTGGCCCCAACCGGTGTTGAGCAACGCAACGTCCCCGGGCAATATCGCTTCGACGTACGGCTCGATATCGGCGGCCTCGATCGCACTTCCGGGCTCCTTGCCGCGAAGATCGATCACGGTCGCCCAGCACACGTATTGTTCCAACGGGACGCGATCGATGGAAAGGCCGTCGTCGAAGAAGTGGAAAGGAGCGTCGCAGTGCGTGCCGGTATGCGTGCTGATCTCGACGATCTCTTTGTTCACCTGTTCGACGCCATGGATGAACATCCAGCGCACCTGCGCGGGCCGTGGACTCTTGTCCGGGTATTGCGGGCAGTTCGAGAAGACCGGCTGACTGAGGTCGATGATGCGGCGCGGAATCATGCGTTCACCACGCTTTCGTTCCACAGGCGGTCGAACGCCGTAATGTTCTCGTCGAGCACGAGATCGAGGTCGCTGTTCCACAGCGAATCCCCAAGCGACGTGGACGAGAAAATCTCCAATACGTAGGGGCCGTCGTAGCCGCCGGCGCGGATCGAGGTGATCAACTCGGTCGTGGGAATCACGCCGTCGCCCAGCGAGCGGCGATCGGCGTTGTTGCGCGGGCGGCGCCAGTCGCTGACTTGCACGATGAAGATACGCTCGCCGCACGAGCGGATCACCGCGTCGATCTCCGGCGTTCGAAAGACGTTCCAGGTGTCGCAGCATAGGCCGAGCGCCTCGTGACCGACGCGCTCGACGAGCTCCAGCCCTGCGTCCAGCCCCCACAAGGCCGTATCGGTATGGAAGAGCACCGGGTTGAGCGGCTCGAACGCGATGCGCATGGAGTACGAATGCGCTCGTTCGGCAAGCCGCTCCAGTGCGCGCAGCGCGTACTGGTAGACCGCTTCGCAATTCCCGTCGGGGGCGGCTCCCGTGATCACCACGAACGGCGTGCCGGCAGGTACGAGCGGCGCGATGCGGTCGATCGCGCCGAGCATGAGATCGAGCCGCTGCGCCGGATCGCTGGGCTGTGGTGCGAGCGAGTCGGGAAAGAGCGCGTGCACGCGCGTCTGGACCGAGCTGACCGTCAAACCGTAACGCGCGACCCGCCGAAGCTGTCGCGCATAGTCGTTTGCGTCGAGTTTGAACTCGCAGATCTCGATCGCATCGACGCCATGGGCGGCATACCGCTCCACGTCCCGCTCGAACGGCCACGGCGTGGTCGTGAACTGGCTCACGCCGAAGCGATAGCCGGACGTCTCGATCATCCGCGCCTCGTCAATTCGACGACGTTGAATCCGCGGCGGTCGATCAGTACCGCTAGTCCGTGCGCCAGCTGCGAGCCGCTGCGCTCCTCCCCGTCGATCCATTCTCCGCGCAGGCTGGTGAAGATGCGCGCGGCGTACCGTCCGCCGAGGTTGCGTTTGAACCGGATCGATGCCTGCACGGTGCGATCGGCGGTATTTCCCACGAAGAGCACGAGGTTCTCGCCGCGGCGCAATGCGATCGCCACGACGTCGTTCTCCTGTGGGTCGAGCAGCTCGTCGGTTACGTCTTCGTCGTACGCGTGATACTCGAGCGAATGTTTGAAGCGAAAATTCGCATACATCACGAGCTCGGGCGTGCGGACGGCGAACCATGAGACGTATGCGCCGCGATACCGCAAGCGCCGTACGCCCAGCCAACGCCACTCCGGAGCCAGGCGCGGATTGCACGACGGCTCTTCGCCGGAGAGATCCAAACCCGCGGCACCTTCGATCGCCGCCCACAAGTACCGCGGGGGAAACCAGGGCGAGAGCATCATCCCTTGATTCATGAGCGTCTCGCCGTGCAGCCATTCCGAGAACTGGCCGGGGACCGTGTTGTTACGCCGCGGATCGCGGGAGTAGTGCATGAAACTCTGGTGGAGCGCATAGGCCATGAACGCCGGATTGAAGCGCGCCGCGGCAAACGCGAACCAGAACGTCACGCCGACCCAGACGCCGCCGAGCAACCCGTATCCGTGCGTCGGCCCGTAGTTGATGTCGTCGCGGCCCACCGTACGGATGCCGGCCTCCGTCCAGAACGGCTCGACGCTCAAGCGGCTGATGATCCGTGCCGCCCGCTCCTGGTCGGCGACACCGAACATCACCGGAAAGACCAGATCGCACGTCACGTCGCTGCGTTTGCTTCCGTTGACGCCGATGTTGAGGTAGTAGAGATCCGTGTCCGGGTCGACGAGGTGCTCGTTGATCGCGCTGCGTAGCGCTTGGGCCTCGATCTCAAAGTGTTCGCGATCGGCCTCCCGCTTCAAGACGCGCGCCATCATCGAGGCCGCCCGAAGCGCCGCGAAACACTCCGAATTAAGCTCGGTCGTTGCGCCGCTGATGCGGTAATTCTCGATGACGTTGCGCCAGCCGGCGATCCCCCAGTCCGCCTTGCCGGTCGCGGTGCACCAGACTAGGCCCTGACCGTTGCGCTGCGAGAGAATGTATTCCGCGGCTTTGCGAACCCCGCGGTAGACGCGCCGCAGAAACGCAAGATCCCCCGTCGCGTTGTAATGATGCCAGAGCGCAAGAATGATGAGTGGCGTGTTGTCGTTGATGTTGAGCTCGTAGTCGCTGGTCTTGCCGGTGCGGATGTCGTAGTATTCGACAACCATGCCGCGGCGTTCCAGGTGATTGACGTAGGCAAGCAGCGAGGCGCGCGAGAAATCCGGCATCACGTAGTCCGAGCCGAAGGCGAACCACGCCGTGTCACGCGCGACGCTGTTGTTGCTGCGCGTCGGGTCGTTGACGAAGCACCAGCCGGTCGGCGCGAAGAGGATCACGCGTAGCATGTTCGCCTTCGCCCACAACACGCCGCGATTAACCTCGGCATCGGGCGTCATGACCACGGCACGGTTCAAAATCGTGCGGTAGCGCGCGAGGGTACGTTCCAACGCCGTGACGGCCGAAGGCGCACGGTCGAGGACCTTGCGTACACCGCGTGTTCCGTCCGTCGAGCCGGTCAGCAGAAAGGTCAGTTCGACGACGCCTCCGGCATCGATCCGATGCTGGTGCTCGAAGAGCGCGATATGACTATTGCGCTCTCGCGCATGCTCGTTGCGCAGCGGCCCCGGATACTCCACGCGGCTGCACTTGCCGTGGTCTGCGGTAACCTCCCAGCTCGACGGACTTCGCGTGCACGAGAACGCGCGCGCCAGATTCTTGCTCGATTCATTCACGGCGATGAACGCGGTTCGCTGTTCGTCGTAGCGGATCCGGACGTCGTGGCCGACCGAGCCGCGCATCTCGGCCGCGGCAATCGAGGTGAGCGAGATCGGCCGATTCGTTGGGTTCCGAAGCGAGACTTGGTAGTAGGCGATCAAGTCGTCGCTGCGGTCGAGATACGGCTGACCGCTGAGGATGAAGGCGCTCTCGCCGACGATGATGCCGTTTTGCAGTTCGTAGACGTGCTCTTGGCGCGCCGGATGGAACACGTACTCGCCGGGACGAGGCCCGAGCGTGACGCCGGTCTGGCCATTGTAGAAGCGCACCTGCACCGTTCCGATGAGAATCTTCCCGGCATCGCTCGAATAAAAGCGCTCGATCGCGCCGTTGGCCTTGAGAATGATCGCGCCCTTCGGAGATCCGAGCGTGCTGCCGACCGCGATCTCCTGATCGGGAAGATCGTAGGTCGTGATACGTTCGCCCGACCCGGTGGCGCGACTGATCACAGACGTCCGGATTTCTTCGTCATACCGCCGTCGATGACGAAGGAGGCGCCCGTGATGTAGGACGCCTCCTCGGACGCCAAATAGGCGCACATCGACGCGATCTCCTCGGGACGCGCCATACGATGGAGCGGAATCTCGTTCAACAACGCGTTATAGGCCTTCGGATCGGCCTTGAGCTTTTCGTCCATCGGCGTATCGACCGCCCCGGGGCAGACGTTATTGACCGTGATGTTATAGGGTGCGAGCTCCACCGCAATGGTTCGCATGAGCATCCGCAATCCGCCTTTGGCCGCGCAATACGGTGCGTTGGTCGGCATCGTGAGCTCTTCGTGGACCGAGCTGATGTTGATGATTCGTCCCCCGCGCTTTTGCCGCGCCATCTGCTTTGCCGCTGCCTGCGAGCAGAGCCAGGCGCCGGTCAGGTCGACGTCGATCACTTTTCTCCACGTCTCGAACGGCATCTCGAGGAACGGATGCTGTTCCTCGACGCCGGCGTTATTGATCATCGCGTCGAGGCCGCCGAAATGCCTCACCGCCTCGTGAATCAACCGTGCGACGTCGTCGGGCTGCGCGATGTCGGCTTCGATAGCGTAGGCCTGGCCGCCGAAGCTCTCGATCTCTTCGACAGCCGATTTCGCAGGCTGCTCGTCGCCGCGATAGTCGATGACGACGCGTGCCCCCTCCTGCGCGAACTTCGTGGCGATAGCTTTGCCGATTCCGGTATCGCCACCGGTCACGATGGCAACCTTCTCCTGCAGTTTCATGCGATTCTCTCCGGTAGACGTACGGGTGAGCGCGGCTGCATGAGATCGATCGTCCAGTCCACGGCGACGCGCGTGCGTCGCGCGCCGCTGGGTACGCGACCGAGATAATATGCATGCCAGAGAAGCCACGCCGGAAGACCCTTCAGCATCACGCCACCGGGCAGCTCAGCCACCGCGGTGCGGTTTCCGAGCGACGCCATCTGTCCGAGCATCCGGTATCGAAAAGCCTTGGTGCGCTCCCCTCGCAGACGAGCGATGACGTTCCGCGCCACAAGCGGTCCCTCGCGCGTCGCATTTTGCGCGAGCGGCGCGTACGTCTTGCCGCCGTCTTGCGGAATCGCCGCACAATCGCCGATCGCCCACAGATGCGCGTGGCCTACGACCGAGCAGTCGCGCGCCGTCTCGATCGCGCCGTCCTTCGAGAGCGGCAGGCCCAAGCGTTTCACGAACGGCGCGGGCTCATTGCCGACGTCCCAGAGAATCGTGCGCGAGTCGAACCGCTCACCGCTCTCGAGCGTGAGACCCGCGGGGTCGACGCTTCGAACCTTCGCCCCGGTTCGTACGTCAACGCCGCGCTGCCGCAAGACCCGGGCGGCATACGTTCCGAAGTGCTCGGGCAAGTGGGGCAAGAGGCGCTGCTCCCCTTGCAGCAGCCCGACACTCGGCGGATGCGCTTGCAGTGCCGGATAAAAGCGCAGGATCGAGCGCAGAAACGCGGTGATCTCGCCGGCGACTTCCACGCCGGTAAAACCGCCGCCGACAACGACGAAGCGCAGCAGCCGGTCACGCTCCACCAGATCCTTCGTCTCCGTCGCGACCTCGATCGCGCCGACGAGCGC
>DATJRM010000026.1:0-33222 GCA_035504755.1 Candidatus Acidiferrales bacterium | reverse complement strand
AACGGCGCTTCGTTGATGAAGTTGCGAATCGACGAGAGGCGAAGATGGCGCGCGAGCAGGATGGTCTCGGTAAACGGCAGCTCCACCACGTCCTGCGCGCCGAACGAGTCGCCGAAATTCCAGACCGCGGTCGCGCGCGGGGTTTCCTGCGCTTCCAGTTTGCCGTCGCGAAGGACGAGACGTGCGACCGTGTTCCGCGCTCCCGTTCGGCGCGTCCCCTGCGTCGGCCACCAGCGATCGAGCGCGATGGCGATCGTCGCCTCGTCCGCCGCTCCCCAGTCGCCGATCGCGGCGCTGGTCAAAAGGTCGCCCAGGCCGCCGTAGAACGCCGCCGCCGGAACGATCGCGACGTTCGCCGCACGAGCCGGCGCGTCGAAGGCTTCAAATGCGTCGAGCGCGCTGCGCTGTTCCGCCGTCACGTCGAGATAGTGAATCCCCGCTCGCAGCGCCGCTTCGATGACGGCGCGCGCCGAATCGACGAAGGGACCGGCGCAGTTGATGACCGCGGCTGCACCCACGAGCGCGCCGTCCAGCGCCGCCGCGTCGCCCAGATCGCCGACCCGCTCGCGCGTGACGGCGATCGGCTCGATGCCGCGCCGGCGAAGTTCATCGACGACAAACCGGCCGGTATGCCCGGAGGCGCCGATGACGGCAATCTTGGTTGCGCTCATGCACGCAGCATCGCATGCCGGGGGTTAGGACGCTATCGAAATCTTGCGCAGTTGCGAAGGAATTGTGCCGAAGTGCTTGCGGAAGGCCGCCGTGAAATGGCTGTGGTGTGCGAAGCCGCAGTCGAGCGCGACGCGATCGAGCGACTCGCCGGCAGCGGCGCGTTCGAGCCCCCGTTGCAAGCGCACTTGCATCCGATAGGCGTGCAGCGAAAGACCCGTCGCGCGTTTGAACGAGCGCGTGAGATGGTACGGCGACGTGCCGACGGCGCGCGCAATCTCGGCAAGCGAACGGTCGTCGAAGGGATTGCGCGCAAGCTCCGCTTTCGCACGCTCGACGATCGCCGTTCCGCGCAGCCGTCGCAGCGCTGCGCCCTGCAGCGAATCGGCGCACGCGAGCGCCTGCTCTTCGACCAGCAGCGCGTTCGACGCCAGCCGCGCGACGCGTCCGGCAAACGCGGCAAGCGCCGGAACGGGCACCGCACCACCCATCGCCCCAAGCACCGCCTCATCGGCGAACTCGAACACCGTGCAGCAGTCACCGCCGTCGACCGGATGCGAAACCTTGAAGTCCATCGGTGGATGCAGCACGATCGCCGTATTGGCATCGGCAACCACTTCGTGGCGTGGCGCGAAATGATACGCGAATGCGCCGCGTTGCGGCAAGATCAGTCGTGGACTCGTCTCAGTCTCGAGCTCGCCGCAGCCGCCGCGCTGCGCGCGGCAGTCCACCTCGGTAATCCGCACGACGTCGCTCGCGAAGACGACCCGGTGTTCCAGCATGTGGCTATTCCGTCAGCGCCATCTTGACGACGCGCTCTTGCTCGACTGCATGCGCGCCGGGATAGCCTTCGGACGGCGAGGCGCGATAGCCGCGTCCGGCGTATCCGATATCGAGCGGTTTGCGCAGCTTCTCGAGCAACCGGCGCCGCGCGTACGCGCGCGCACCCATGTTCTTGGGCTCTTCTTGCACCCACACGAGCTGCTTGAGATTCGGATACGTATCGAGGAGATCGTTGATCTCGTCCGCGGGCATGGGCGAAAGCAACTCGATGCGCACGATCGCCGTCTTCTTCATCTTCGCGTAGAGCTCCGACGCGACGAGATCGTAATAGATCTTGCCCGAGCATAACAGCATGCGCTCGATCTTCTTTTTGTCGGCGATCTTGGGGTCGTCGATGACCGGCCTGAACGCGCCGTCGACCATCTCGTCGAGCGAACCCGCTGCAGCTTCCGCTCGCAGCAGCGACTTCGGCGTCATGACGACGAGCGGAACCGGATTGTGCGACGCCGCCTGCTCCCGAAGCAAGTGATAGTAATTCGCGGCTGTCGACGGATAGGCGACGCGCAAATTACCTTCGGCGGCAAGCTGGAGGAAGCGCTCGAGCCGCGCGCTCGAATGCTCGGGACCTTGCCCTTCGTAGCCATGCGGCAAGAGCAACGTCAACCGCGACGTTTGTCCCCATTTCGCCTGGCCGGCGGCGATGAATTGGTCGATGACGATCTGCGCGCCGTTGACGAAGTCGCCGAACTGCGCCTCCCACAGCACGAGCGCCTTCGGCACCGCGGCCGCGTATCCGTACTCGAAACCGACGCATGCATATTCGGAGAGCGGCGAGTTGTGAATTTCAAAGCTTGCCGTGGCTCCCGGGAGATGTTGCAACGGCGTATACTCGGCGCCGTTGAGCGGATCGTGGAGCACCGCATGGCGGTGACTGAAGGTTCCACGCTCGGTGTCTTGACCGGTGAGCCGGATCGGCACGCCGGACGCGAGCAACGAGCCGAACGCGAGCGCCTCGGCCATGCCCCAGTCGACCAAGCCCTTTTCGGCGATCGTCGCTTTGCGGCGTTCGAATTGCGTTGCAAGCTTCTTGTTGACCGTAAAACCGGCGGGCATGGTGACGACGTCGTCCGACCACGCGAGCAGCTTCGCCTTGTCGACCGGGGCGAGCGTTGCCGTCGGGAGCGGCGCTTGCGCGAGCTTCTCGATCATGCTGCCGCCGTGCGACTCTTTGACGTTGTGATAGGCCTCTTGCAGGCGCTGCATCGCGGCGGCCACCATGTCGTTCGCCGCTTCGGCGGTAATCGCGCCCTGCGCGATCAGCTTGTTGGCGAAGAGTTCGCGCGCCGTCGGATGCGTCTTGATCTTCTCGTACATCTCGGGCTGCGTGTACGCCGGCTCGTCTTGCTCGTTGTGGCCGAAGCGGCGGTAGCCGATCAGATCGATGACGGCGTCGCGCGCGAACCGCTTGCGGAACTCTTCGGCCAGATGCACCGCGGAGATGCACGCGTCGACGTCGTCGGCGTTGACGTGAATGATCGGCGCGTCGAAGCCCTTGGCAAGGTCGGAGGCGTAGCGTGTCGAGCGAGAGTCGCGCGTGCCCGTCGTAAACCCGATTTGGTTGTTGGCGATGATGTGCAACGTGCCGCCGGTCGCATAGCCGGGCAGTGATTGGAGATTGAATACTTCGGAGATGATGCCTTGGCCGGTGAACGCAGCATCGCCGTGAATGAGTATCGGTGCAGCCTTGCGCACGTCTTGCGCCGGCGCCGGCCGCGAATGGTCGGTTTGCAATGCGCGCGCGCGTCCCTCGACCACCGGATCGACGGCTTCGAGATGGCTCGGATTGTGCTGCAGCGTCACCATGATCTGTTTGCCCTGGCTCGTCGTGTAGACGCCGGTCGCGCCGTGGTGATACTTTACGTCGCCGGTGACGTCGTCGTCGCTGCTCACTTCGCCGCGCAGATGCGCCGCTTCGAACTCGCCGATCAACTCTTCGTAGGGCATGTTCACGACGTGCGCGATCACGCTCAGGCGTCCGCGGTGCGCCATCCCCAGCACGGCGTTGGGCGTATCCTCATCGGCGAGCATCTCGAGGATCTCCTCGAGCATCGGCACCATCACGTCGAGCCCTTCGCCCGAGAAGCTCTTCTGTCCGAGGAACGTCTTGCGAATGTAGCGCTCGAACGTCTCGACTTTGGTCAGGCGCTGCAAGAAGCGCACCTGGCGCTTGGGCGAGAGCGAGACCTTATGCGCGCCGCTCTCGATCGTCTCGCGCAACCAGCGTCGCTGCTCGGTATTCGAAATGTGTTCGAATTCGTACGCGATCGTCGAGCTGTAGATCTCGCGTAGCTTCGGCAACACGTCGGCGAGCGTCGCCCCCGGTGTGTGCACGTGCAGCACCGATGCCGGAATCGCCGCTTGCAGCGACGGCGTCAGTCCGTAGCTCGCCGGATCGAGCTTGGGGTCGCCCAACGGCTCCGAGCCCAGCGGATCGAGTTGCGCCGCGAGATGCCCGTGCGTCCGATATCCCGAGACGATCGCCATCCCGGCCGCGACCGCCTTGAGCATCTCGTCGCTCGGCGCGGCGACGGGCTGCGGCGCCGGCGTGCTCGCGACGGGCGCTTCGGGCGCGGGAGCGGCCTTCACGCCGAGCTGCGCGAAGAGCGTCTCGTAAAAGTCGTCCGCGCCTTGCAGTAATTGATCGACGCGGCGCAGATACTCTCCCGATTGCGCGCCTTGGATCACGCGATGATCGTAGGTGCTCGTCATCTGCATGATCTTGCCGACGCCCAACTGCCGCAGCGCGGGCTCGGACGCGCTCTGGAAGCCCGGCGGATAGCCGATCGCGCCGGTCGCGAGAATCGCTCCCTGTCCCGCCATCAAGCGCGGAACCGACGCGACGGTCCCGATCCCGCCGGGATTGGTCAGCGTAAACGAGGCGCCTTGCAGATCGTCGGCGACGAGTTTGTTGTCGCGCGTCTTGGTCACGAGGTCCTGATACGTACGATAGAACGCCGGGAAATCGAGCGCGCCGGCGTTCTTGATCACCGGTACGATCAACACGCGCGTACCGTCCTTGCGTTCCGCATCGACCGCCAGTCCGAGATGAATGCCGGGCTCGACGCGCACCGGCGCGCCGTTCTCGTCACGATGGAAACTGTGCGTGATGAACGGCATCTCCGTCGCGGCGCGCACCAGCGCCCACGCGATGAGATGCGTGAACGAGACTTTCTCGCTGCGCCCCGCGGCTTTGACGGCGTTGTTGAGCTCTTTGCGGCGCGCGTCCAGCACGTCGACCTGGAGCGTGCGAAAACTCGTCGCCGTCGGAATCGTGAGCGACTGCTCCATGTAGCCGGCGAGCGCGGCCGCCGGTCCCTTGAGCGGCGTCAGCGTTGCGCCGGCCACCGTGTTTCGCGGCTCGCCCGCGGCTCGCACCTCGGCACGACGCAGACGGCGCGCGCCGTTTGCTTGAGCGGTCACGTCGCTGCGTAATATCAAGCCGTTGGGACCCGAGCCATGAATCGATGCAAGATCGAGCTCGAGCTTGTTCGCGATCCGCCGCGCCTGATGCGACGCCGAGATCTCGCCGCCGGTTTGCCGCGCAACAACCGCGTCTTTCGCGGGCGGAGTCGAGGGACTCGGAACGGCCGGTCCGCCGGCTTCGATTTGCGCGAGTGTTGCGCCGACGCGAATGGTGTCGCCCGCTTTGCCGAAGAGCTGCGTGACGATGCCGGTTGCGGTGGCGGGAACCTCGACGTCGACTTTATCCGTCGTGACGTCCGCGATCGTGTCGCCTTCGTTCACGTGCGCGCCCGGCTTGACGCGAAATTCGACGATCGAGCCCTCCGTCACCGACTCACCCATCTCGGGCAGCGTCACCGCGACGATTCGCTTTTCCGTAGGCGGCGCAGGCGGCGCGGGCGGCGCGGCGGCGGTCTTCCCGTTGCCTTTCGCGGAGGCGGCGGCGCCGTTGCCGCTCTTGGACGTGTCGATCTCGGCGAGCGTCGCGCCGACGGCGACGGTGTCGCCCTCGTTACCGAAGAGTTTGGTAATCACGCCCGCAGCCGTTGCCGGTACTTCGACATCGACTTTGTCGGTCGTCACGTCGACGAGGGTGTCGCCTTCGCTGACCTGGTCACCGACGCGCTTGCGCCACTCGACGATGGAGCCTTCGGTAACCGACTCGCCCATTTCGGGCAGGGTCACCTTGACTACCGCGTCCGCCACGTTCCTTAAATGCTCCGTATTGTAATGAGGGGAGGAGAGACTTCCCGCCATTCTAACCCGGCCCTTGCCCAGGGGGATACGCCCTTGCGGGCATCCGTCGCAGCAGCGCTTCGCGCTGCACCTCAGGGGGCGATGTGGGCGACGTGCGCGATCGCCAGGCTCGAGAGGGCGATCGCCGCCCACAGGATCGCCCCGAGCGCCAACGGGCGCAGACCCGCTGCCCGGATCTTCTCCATCTCGGTGCCCAGGCCGACGCCCGCAAGCGCAACCGCGATCGCAAAGAGCGCCAGCTCTTGCAGCGGGCTCTGCGCGATCGCCGGAATGAGCCCGAGCGAGTTGAGCGCGGCCGCGATCAGAAACCACACGATGAACCACGGCACGATCTCGCGCCAGTGGATTCCCCGCTCGCCGCCCGCATACCGCAAACGCCGCCACCCATAAAAGAGCACGATCGGCACGATCAACGTCGTGCGCGTGAGCTTCACGATCACCGCGTCATTGCCCGCATCGTGACCGTAGGCAAAAGCTGCCGCAACGACCGACGAGGTGTCGTTGATCGCCGTGCCGGCCCATAAACCGAAGGCGTGCTGCGTGAGCGCCATGAGATGACCGAGCGCGGGAAAGACGACGACCGCGACCACGTTGAAGAGAAAGACGACGCCCAGCGAATACGCGATGTCGGCCTGATCGGCTTCGATGACGCTTGCAACCGCCGCAATCGCCGAGCCGCCGCAGATCGCCGTACCGATTCCGACCAACCGGCGAATGTCGCGGTCGAGTCCGAGCGCGCCACCGACGAAGTACGCCAGCACCAAAACGACGACCAGCGTGCCGAGCATCACCGGCAACGATTGCGCACCGCCGTGGACGATCTCGCGCAAACTCAAATGCGCTCCGAGCAACACGATCGACCACTGCAAGAGTTGCTTGCTCGCGAACTTGATCCCGGGACGCAACGCGGGCGCCGGCGGCCGCACCGTGGCGATGAGCGCGCCGAGCACGATTGCAAAGACCGGCGCGCCGACGATCGGGACGGCGTGTCCCAGCACCGCTGCGACGACGGCAACGGCCAGCGCGAGAAGAACTCCGTACACGCGGCGCTAGAAGAACGCCGCCGGCTGCGGAGGTTGCGCGATCACCCGCGCGCCGTTGAACGCCGGACGCGGATGCGTCAGCACCCAGCCGGCGATGTCGTACGCATCCTGCAACGTCAGCGTGCCCGGCGCATTTTGCGGCATGTTGTACAACACGAAACCGGTCATCCGGTCGATGTGCGCCATCCCCGCGCCGTTGTTGAACGACGTCGGTCCCCACAACGGCGGAAAGGCACCGTGAATGCCGGCGCCGTTCGCCTGATGGCAAGCCGAGCACTTTTGCGCGTAGAGCGTTTGACCGCGCGCCAGGTTGGGCGACGCCGACGGCAACGGCACGATGAACCCGTCGCTCTTGGGTTGCGCCGCACCGGTCGGCACACCGCGCGAGAGATAGGCGATGTAGGCGACCATCCCGATCATCTCTTTACTTGTATACGCCGGCGGATGCCCGTTCATACTATAAAGGAAACACTCCGCCAACCGGTCTTGCAGCGTGATGATCCGCTTCGAGCGCTTGTTCCACTCCGGAAAGCGCGCATACGTTCCGACAAAGGTCCCGCCGCGCGCGACCGTTCCCGCTCCGAGGTGGCACGCCGCACACGACATGTCGGCGGTGACGTCGTGCGGCAGATACTTGTGCGGATCGTTGATGACGTCGCGTCCGAGCGCGATCGACGCGCCGAGAGCGCCGCTCGGCATGGCGACCGGCGAGGTAGCGGTCATGCTCGTGTTCGCTCCGAGCGCACAGCCCGCAAGCAGGATCGTGCCGAGCAGCGCGAGCCTAAAACGTAAGCGCAGCATAGGTGTATCCGTATTCCTTTTGCAGCACTGCCGCCGCCGGCCGGCCGACCGCGGCGTCGAAGGCGGTCTCGTCGAACTGCGCGCGTCGCTCCACCAGGTTCGTACCGCCCGGAATAGCCGCGCCGATCGCCGGGGCAGCCGCGTTTCCCGCCGCCAACACGGAAGCACCCGCTAGAAAGTGACTCCTGTTCACTGTTTCACTCCTTGACCTTACGGAAGATTAGGTACTTCGGCCTCAGGAAGAGCGGCCCATGGGTCGAATCTCCTGATACGTAGAGCGTCGAGGCGGGACTCGATCTTGCGTCAGGGAGGAGCGGGATGCGCAGCCGTCAGGATCTGGCGGGCTTTGCGGCCGCTGCTAAAGCAGCGGCGCTCTCTTCCATGCCCTCTGGGGCGCAAACCGGTTTGGGCGCACCACATCCGGCCGTCGTCGCCGAGAACGACGCGTCGATCACCGTCGAGCGCTCCCAAATTCGCCGTCCCGACGGCATGCTCGATGCGTATGCCGCGTATCCAAAGACCGTCCGCGGCAACACCCCCGGCATCGTCCTCGTCATGCACGAGTGGGGCGTCGACGACGTGATTCGCCAAACCGTGCGGCGCTTCGCCAAGGCCGGGTACATGTGCATCGCGCCGAATCTGTACTCGCGCATGAACGCGCCGAGCGGCGACGGCACAAGCGAGATCGACACGTTCAAACCCTACGCCGCGCGGCTCCAACGCAAGCAATACGGCGGCGATTTGCGCGCCGCCGGTCTGCAACTCCTCGCCAAGGCGCCGAACTGCAAGATCGGGATTGCGGGCCTCGGCCTGGGCGGGCACCTCGCGCTGATTCAAGCCCTCGACAACTCCGACGTCTTCGATGCGGTCGCGCTGTTTTACGGGGCGATCAAGGACATCGATCCCACCGAGATCCACATTCCGGTCTGTAGCAGCTACGGCGAAAAAGATCCCGCGATTCCCGCCGAGGAGGTCCGCGCCTGGCGGACCGCGCTGCGCGTCCCCAACGACGTACGCGTCTACCCGTCCTCGGGGCAAGCATTTTTCGACGCAACGCGAAACACGTATGTCGCATCCGCCGCCGATGACGCATGGAGGCGCGTGCTGGGATTCTTCAAAGATCATCTGGGACTGGAAACGTGAACGCGCTCGTCGATCTACTCTTCCTCCTCGTTGGTATCGCGCTCGGCGCCTTCGTGATGTATACGCGCCAGCGGGGCGAGCGAGCGGCAATCGACGCGCTGCTCGAGCGGGCAAAGAGCGATTTGCACGAGTCGACGACGCATCGGCTCACCGAGTTCGATCGCATGGTCCGCGAGATCGAGACCAGACGCAGCGAAGACTCCGGCGCGCTGCGCGCGCAGCTCGAAGCGCTCCTGACCCGCGCCGACAAGATCGAATCGGCGGCCAACGCCCTCTCGAATCAAACCTCCACCCTGGTCACCGCACTGCGCAGCCCAACGACGCGCGGCAAGTGGGGCGAGATCCAGCTGCGCAACGTGGTCGAGAAGGCCGGGATGCTTGAGCACTGCGACTTCGACGAGCAACAGACGATCGCGTTCGAAGGGGGCGGCCGCGGCCGGCCCGACATGACGATTCGCCTTCCCGGCAACCGCCGCGTCTTCGTCGATGCGAAGGCGCCCACGGACGCGTTGCAAGCGGCGCTCGAAGCGCCCGACGACGATGGCCGCCGCGAGATGGTCAAGCGCCACGCCCGTCTGCTGCAAGACCATGTCGACGCGCTCGCCAAGCGCAACTATCAATCGAGCGAAGGCTCCGCCGACTTCGTCATCATGTTCGTCCCGGGCGAAGCGTTTCTCAGTGCGGCGTGTACCGAGAACCCGATGCTGATCGAATATGCGCTCGATCGTTCCGTGCTCATCGCCGGTCCGCTCTCGCTCATCAGTTTGCTGCGCTCGTTTGCGATGGGATGGCAAGCCGTCAAGCAGGAAGAGAACGCCAAACGCATCGCCGCGCTCGGACGCGAGCTCTACGAGCGCACGGCGCGCTTCGCCGAAAAGCTCGCCAACGTCGGACGCAATCTCGAGCGTTCGGTCGGCGCGTACAACGACGCCGTCGGCAGCTACGAGTCTCGGCTGTTACCGCAGGGGCGAAAGCTCAAAGACGAAGCCGCGATCGCCGGCGACGAGCTGCCCGAGCCCGGCGTCGTCGATCTGCAACCGCGCGGTATCACGGCGCTCGACGCCGAGCCGCACGCGCACCGCACGCAAGCACGCTAGCGCGGCGTCGCGCGCTCGATTAGCTCTTGTTTTCGAGCTTCTCGAGCGCCGCGAGCGTGTTGGCGACGTGCTCGCTCGGATCGATCGATGTGTAGCTGTAGACGATCGTGCCGTCTTGCGCGATCACGTACGACGTGCGATTCGCGTACTGCGGTTTTGCCGCGAGGACCGCGTCGTACTCTTTCATGACCGTTTGATCCGTGTCGGCCGCAACCGCAAACTTGCTGCGGCATTCGCTCACCGAGAACCTCTGCAGCTTGTCGAGCGGATCGTGCGAGACGCCAATGACGGTCGCGTTCAAGGCTTTGTATCGATCGATCGCGTCGGCGAAATCGTGCGCCTCGCGCGTGCATCCCCGCGTGAACGCCGCCGGATAGAAGTAGAGCACGACCGGTCCCTTCGCGAGCGCGGCGGCGAGACTGAACGTAAAGACCTTTCCGCCGAGCGTCGCTTGCAGCGTGAAATCCGGCGCCTTCGTCCCGTCTTGCAACGCGGCCGCCGCGGGCATCGCCGCCGCGAGCGTCAGAGCCAAAAACCAACCAAGCAAACGTTTCATGATACGATTATAACCCCATCAAGCGGGCAATGACGAGACGCTGCACCTCGTTCGTGCCTTCGCCGATTTCGTTGATCTTCTGGTCGCGATACATGCGTGAGACCGGATATTCGTCCATGAAGCCGTAGCCGCCGTGGATCTGGACCGCCTCGTTGACCACGCGGCGCGAGACTTCACCGGCGTAGAGCTTGGCCAGGCTCGCGTCCTGCACGTAATCGCGGCCTTGGTCCTTCTCCCACGCAGCTTTGAGGACCATGAGCTTCGCGTGCTCGATTTCGCACAGCATGTCGACGAGCTTGAATTGTATCGCCTGAAACTTGCTGATCGATTTACCGAAGGCCACGCGATCTTTGGCGTAACTCAGGGCTTCGTCGTACGCGCCCATTGCCAAGCCTACCGAGAGAGCGGCGACCGAGATGCGGCCGCCGTCGAGGATCTGCAGAAACTGGCGATAGCCCTCGCCGCGCGGACCGAGCAGATTCTCCTGCGGAACCTTGGCGTCGACGAAGCTGAGCTCACGCGTGTCCGACGCGCGCCAGCCCATCTTCTTATACTTCTTGCTGCGGGTGAAGCCGGGCGTCTCTTGCGGCACCACGAGGTTCGAGATCTCCGGCTTGCCGTCGGGTCGCGTGCCGGTGACGGCCGTTATCGTCGTACCGCCGGTAATCGTGGTCCCCGAATTGGTGATGAAGGCCTTCGTGCCGTTGATCACCCACTGCCCGTTCTCCAAGCGCGCCTTGGTCTGAACGTTGCCGGCGTCACTGCCTGCGTTGGGTTCGGTCAGGCCGAAGCCCCACAGCATCTTCCCCTGCGCCAGCGGCACCAAGTAGCGCTGCTTCTGCGCTTGTGTCCCAAAGAGATAGAACGGGGAGGCGCCGAGCGAGATGTGCGCCGCCATCGTGATCGCCGTCGACGCGTCCACGCGCGCGATCTCCATGACCGCGAGCGCGTAGCTGACCGTGTCGGCACCGGCGCCGCCGTATTCTTCCGGAAACGGCAAGCCCATGAATCCCAGCTCGGCCATCTGCGCGACCAACTCGTAGGGGAAGGCCTCTTCCCGGTCCATCTCCTCGGCGCGCGGTCGTACCTCGTTCTGCGCGAAATCGCGCGCAAGGGCTTGGATCGCCTTTTGATCGTCGTTCAGATCGAAGTTCATAGCCCGGAGGTATAGGTCGCGGCTTTAGGAAAAACCCTTTTGCATCGATGATTTCCTTGCGTAACGTTTCGCTGGTCTATCAGAACGGCGTACGCGCCCTGGACAACGTCACTCTTGAAATCGCCAAGGGCGACTTCGTGTTCCTCGTCGGACACTCGGGCACGGGCAAATCCAGCCTCTTGCGGGTCCTCTATCGCGAGCAACTTCCCTCGAGCGGTGAGATCACCGTCGACGGTATCCGCGTCGACCGCCTGCGCCGCGGTCGCGTGCCCGCACTCCGGCGACATCTCGGCGTCGTGTTCCAAGACTTCAAACTGCTCAGCGACAAGACGGTGTGGGAGAACGTCGCCTTCGCGATGCAGGTGACCGGCGCGCACACGAAAGAGGTCATGCGACAGGTCCCCCGCGCGCTCGACTTGGTCGGTCTGGCGCACAAGAGCCGCATGTATCCCGGCGAACTCTCCGGCGGCGAGCAGCAGCGCACCGCGATCGCGCGCGCGCTCGTCAACAATCCGAAGATTCTGCTCTGCGACGAACCAACCGGCAACCTCGATCCGTCGAACACGACCGAGATCATGGAGTTGCTGCTGCGAATCAATCTCAAAGGCACGACGGTGCTCGTTGCCACTCACAACCAAGCCGTGGTCGATCGTATGCGCCGTCGCGTCGTGCGTCTCGAAGACGGCAAGGTCGTAACCGACGAAGAACGGGGCTACTACTATCTTGGACTCGGGCAAGGTCAAATTCTTTCTGGGTGAAGTGTTGCGCAATTTTACGCGCAACGCGGGCATGCAGGTGACGGCAGTCGGCACCGTCGCGATGACCATCATACTCCTGGGCGCCTTCGTCTTCGTGCGTCAGACGCTGGCGGGCGTCGGCAAAGATCTCCTCAACCAAATCGAGATCTCGGTCTACTTCAAGGCGAACGCCACGACCGCGCAAGAGGACGCACTGCGCGGGCGCCTACAACACGATCCGCGCATCCAGTCGACGCAGTTCATTCCGCGCAAAGAGGGCCTTACCGAGTTGAGCGCCCAGATGCACGACAAGGTCGACACCTCGCTGCTCACGGCGAACCCGTTGCCCGACAAACTGCGCGTCTGGGTCAAAGAAGCGCAAAACGTGCCCGTCGTCGCGCGCGAGATCCAAACGCAAAGTGGCGTCGATGCCGCGCTCTACCCGCAGGACGTCGTCGCGCGCCTGCTCCAGCTCGGCGAAGTATTGCGCCGCGTGGGCATCGGCGTGATCGCGCTCTTCCTCGTCGTCGCGGGCGTGATCATATCGAACACGATTCGCCTGACCGTTTTCGCGCGGCGCCGCGAGATCTCGATCATGCAACTGGTAGGCGCCACGAATATGTACATTCGGGCACCCTTCATCTGCGAAGGCTTGCTCGACGGAGTGGTCGGTGCGCTCGTCGCGGTTCTCGTGCTCACGGCCGTGCGCTACGCGCTGTGGCCGAAATTACTGCTCTCGCTGCCGTGGATCGGGCTGAGCGCCGCGCCGGTCAACGGCCCGGTGCTCGTGGCCGAACTCTTGGCGACCGGTGCGGCGATCGGCGTGCTGGCGTCGTGGATCTCGGTCGACCGGCACCTGCGCACGTAGGCGTTTCCTCGTGCATCTCCGCGTCGACGTCGACTTCGATGCGTTCGCAGAAACCATCTCCGACGGCATCTGCTTCGTCGGCGCCGAGGGACTCGTCGGCGCGTGGAGCCGCAGCGCGGCGGCAATTACCGGTATTCCACGCGGCGACGCCGTCGGCAAATCGCTCGACGAACTCTTTGCCGGCGTCGACCCGCCGCTGGGGTTCACGGCGTTGCCCGAGCCGATCGCGCTGACGAGTAACGACGAACGCCGGCGCCGCATCCACGCGATCGCGCTTTCGATCGACGACGGGTGGCTGATCTCGTTCGGCCGTGAGGCGCGATTCGCAGCGATCGAGCAGCTGAAGAACGAAATCGTGGCGGCCGTTTCGCACGAGCTGAAGACGCCGATCGCGACGATCAAAGCGTACGCCACCACGATACGCTCGAATCCGGACACGCTTGCCGCCGAACGCGACGAGTTTCTGCAGACGATCGAAGAACAGGCCGATCGTCTCACGCGCGCGGTCGAAGACCTGCTGCTCGTCGGGCGCGTCAATGCCGAGCATCTCCTCGTCAAGCGTGAGACCTTCTCGCTCGATCGCCTTCTCGACCACACCGCGCGACGTTTGGGACCGACGGCGGCCGAACGGATCGAACGCCGTTCGACCTCGGTGACGCTGAGCGGAGACCCCGAGCTGCTCGGCGATGCGCTCACCCATCTGATCGACAACGCCCTCAAGTTTTCACCCGACACCGCGGGCATCGTCGTCGAAGGAAGCGACGAAGGCTCGCACGTGGCCGTGCTCGTCCACGATCGCGGCATCGGTATCGGCGAAGAGCACTTGCCGTATATCTTCGAGCGCTTCTACCGGGTCGAGCGGAACCTCACGGCCACCACCGGCGGCAGCGGACTCGGCCTGACGATCGCGCGCGAGATCGTGCGCGCGCACGGTGGAGAGCTCACCGTCGCGTCGATACCGCACAGCGGCAGCACGTTCCGGGTCATGCTGCCGGTGCGCAACGCGCGGAGCTCGCCGTGAAAGAAATCGCGCAAGGCCCGGGTCACCGCGTGCTCGTCGTCGACGACGACCGCAATCTCCGCAAGATCATCACGACCAACCTCGAGCTCGCCGGCTTCAGCGTCGAAGCGGCTGCCGACGGCCCCGAGGCGCTTTCGTTGATCGAAGCGATGCAACCCGACATCGTCCTGCTCGATTTGATGATGCCCCACATGGACGGCTACGAGGTGGCAAAACGCATCCGCAACCACCAAAATCCCAGCATCGCCAACGTGCCGATCATCATCCTTACGGCCAAGAGTGAAACCGAAGACAAGCTTCGCGGCTTCGAAGCCGGCGCCGACGACTACATCACCAAACCCTTCGGGCCGCAGGAGCTGCTCGCGCGCGTACGCGCGAAGATCCGCCGCGTGGAGGTCGACTCCTCGCTCTCGCCGCTGACGCGCTTGCCCGGCAACCTCGCCATCGAAGCGGAGTTGCGCCGCCGAATCGAGACGCGAGAGGCATTCTCGGTGATCTACCTCGATCTCGACAACTTCAAAGCGTTCAACGACGTCTACGGCTTCACGCACGGCGACGAAGCGATTCAACTCCTGGCGCGCATCACCGTCGACATCGTGCGCCGTCGCGGCACGATGAACGATTTCGTCGGCCACATCGGCGGCGACGACTTCATCGTGGTGACTACTCCCGATCGCGCGGAAGAGGTTGCGAAGGAGATCATCGTCGACTTCGATCGCGACATCCGCAACCTCTACTCAGCGAAGGATCTCCGTGCAGGGTACATCGAGACGCGCGACCGCCGCGGAGCACTCAATCGTTTTCCGATCATGACGCTTTCGATGGCCATCGTCACCAACGATCGCGAACAACTCAGCAACTACGCGCAAGTCGGCGAAGCCGCCGCCGAACTCAAGCGCTACGCCAAATCGATCGCCGGCTCCGTCTATGTGAAGGACAAGCGACGTCAATGAACCTTCGAGAACCCTTTGACAAGGCGAGGGTGAGCGCTCTCGTTACGGCAGTCTTACTCATGCTCATGTCGTCGTTTGCGGGTGCGAAGACGCCGACGCTGCAAGAGAAGATCGAGGCACAACGCCACAAGACCGAGACGCTGCACTCGCGCCTCCACGCCAAGAAACAGCAACTCAACGCGGCAACCGTGAAAGTGCGGGGACTGCGGGCGCAGCTCGACCAGACCAATGCGGCGATCGGTCAGGTGACCGCCCAGATCGACGATCTGAGCGCGCAGGAACGCTCGACGGAACGCAAGGCGGACTGGAACTCGATTCAACTGCGCGCGGCTCAGGGGTCGCTCGCATTGCACGACAAGGCGTACCGGCAACGACTCGTCGACATCTACGAGAACGGCAACGTCAGCTACCTCGGCGTTCTGCTCTCGTCGCATTCGTTCTCGGAGTTCGTCGAGCGTTGGGAAGATTTGCAACTGCTGATCGACTCCGATCAGGCCGCGGTGCGCGAGCGCCGCGCCGCGGAAGAGCGCGTCGCCGACGTGCAATCGGCATTGCAGCGCACGCAAGTCGAGCTCGACCAGGAGCAACAGGAGCAGACGCGCGCGCGCAATCAGCTCGACGGTCTCGCCGCGGAGCGGCGTAATCTCGTCGCGGTGGCGGATCAGGAGCGCCGTCACGTTGCAAGCGAGGTCGCCGAGATGGAAGATCTTTCGGCGTCGGAAGAGGCGCAACTCGAAGCGTTGATTCAAGAGCGCGATCGCGAGCTCGAAGCGCAGCGCCGGGCCGAAGGAATTGCCGGCAACCAGATCCCTTCGGGCGCGCCCGGCACGTTTGCGTGGCCGGTCTCCGGCGTGATCACCTCACCGTTCGGCTGGCGCTCGAATCCCTTCGGCGGCGCCCCCGAATTCCATCAAGGCCTCGACATCGCGGCGCCGATGGGAACGACCATTACCGCCTCGGCACCCGGAACCGTAATCATGGCACAGTGGTACGGCGGATACGGCAACTACATTTTGATCGACGACGGCGGCGGTTACTCGACGGGATACGGCCACCTCTCGGCGTTCTACGTCTCCGTCGGGCAGCAGGTCAAGCAGGGTCAGGCCATCGGAGCGGTCGGCTGCACCGGCGAATGCACGGGCCCACACGTGCACTTCGAGATCCGCTTCAACGGCAAGCCGATTGATCCGGCGCCCAGGTTGCATGGGTAGGATGTTGGCGCCGGAGTGGGCCCAGGGGAGTCTTCGGCTTGCCACAAAGTTTATGCGCCCCACGACGTGGGCGGCGCGGAGGCTCGGCCGAAACGCCTTTTGAAAGGGTACCATCAACCCATGACCCCTAGGTTCCGAGCGCTCATCGCGGCGTTCGTCATCGTCGTCGTCGCGCTTGGCGCCGCGTATTATTTCGGTGCGCGCGGGATCCGCGATGCCGCCGCCCACCAGCCCTTGAGCTTGAGCATCGGCGACGGCGACGACTCACCGCACGCCGACCCCAACGTCCCGCCGGCTGAACTCCTCGACCGCGCGATCACGGATTTAGACACGCAATTCTACAAGCCGTTCAATCCGCAAGCGCCCTTTACCGGCGAGTCGGATGCGCTCAAGAAGTATCTCGAAAGCAAGCACGTTGCGGACCCGTCGCTTCCGCTCGAGGTTGCGAGCGGCGATCCCGACAGCGACGCGCAGAAACTCGCGCACGTCGTCACCTACGCCGAACGCGCCTACGGCAAACATCTCGGCGCGGACGGCTCGACCACGCTCACCGAAGTCGCGCTTACCGGCGTCATGAACTCGGTCGACGACCCCTACACCGTCTATCTCACGCCGCACGAGATCCAGAGTTTGAACGAAGAGCTCGACGGCGGCGATTTCGGCGGGATCGGCGTTTACATCGTTCCGCTCAAAAACGGTTCGGTGATTTTGCAGCCGATCGACGGCGCACCGGCAGCGCTTGCCGGCATGAAGCCGGGCGAAGTCGTCGAGACCGTCGACGGGCGCTCGGTCCGCGGCGTGCCGATCGACGTGATCGAGCGATGGATTCGCGGACCGCAGGGCACGCGCGTCGTCATCACCACCCACCCCTTCAACGAAAAAACGCAGCATCGCTTTACGATCACGCGCGCGATCATCCACGTGCCGACGGTCGAACGGAAGATGGAGGACGGATACGACTACATCCGTCTCAGCGATTTCGGCGTGACCTCCGCCGATGAAGTGAAGAAAGCGTTGCTATACGGCAAAGCGCACAATGCCAAAGGTTATATCCTGGACCTGCGCTACAACGGCGGCGGACTCGTACAGGCGGCCATCGACATCTCGAGCTTCTTCATCCCGGAAGGGACGATCGTCTCGACCATCGACCGTCAGGGCCGGCGGCAGATCGAGGAAGCGCGTGGTGACGCGATCGGGGCACAGCCGCTGGTGGTCTTGGTCAACCACTACACCGCCAGCGCATCTGAGATCACGGCCGGCGCGTTACAGGATTACCACTTGGCCAAGATCGTGGGTACGAAAACCTTCGGTAAGGGCGTTATTCAGAGCATCTACGACCTGCCGGACGGGGGGGCGTTGAAGATCACGACCCAGCGCTACCTCACTCCCCTCGGACGTGAGATCCAACACAAAGGGATCACTCCGGACGTTATCGTGAAACAGAGCGACGACGTGCCGCTCGACACCCCGGGCGACAAGCAACTCGCTGCCGCCAAAGCGGAACTCGCACAACTTCTTCAATAAGATCGGTTACCATGAAGCGCCTCCTCTCACTCGCCCTCGCCGGCGGCCTCGGTGCCGCGATCCTCGGCATCCCGGCACTCGCCGCGCCAAGCTCGTCGCTCAACGCGACGCAGACGAGCGAAATCTCGACCAGCTATCACTATCTTCTGTCCGAGTTCTATAAGAAGGTCGATACGCAGAAGGTCCTCGACGGCGCGCGCTCCGGCCTCGAACGAGAGCTTCATTACCATCACGTCATGGCGAAACTCCCGGCGTTCCACGCAAGCGACAGCGACGACGCCAACGTGCGCTCGATCGACCTCGACGTGGAAGACGCGCAACGCGCCGCCCACAACCACGTCAGCTCGACCGATCTCGCGTACTCCGCCATCGCCGGCATGCTCGGTTCGGTGAAAGATCGCTACACGGTCTTTCTCGATCCCAAGGAGTACGCCGAACTCAACAACGGACTCGACGGCACCGACTTCGGCGGCACCGGGATCGTCATTCAAGAAGATCAAACGACGAAATACATCGCGGTGAGCGACGTCGTGCCGGATGGTCCGGCCGACAAAGCGGGGATCCAACAGGACGATCTCATCACCGGAATCGATGGTCACTCGACCAAAGGCTGGTCGGTCGATCGCGCCAGCGCGCACCTGCGCGGCAAGGAAGGCACCAAGGTCAGCATCACGATCCTGCGGGACGGCAAGACGCTACCGCCGATCACGCTCACCCGCGCGAAGATCCATCAGCTCAGCGTCTTCGATAAGATGCTGCCGGGCAACATCGGCTACGTCGCGCTCACGGTTTTCGGGAAAGACACCGCCGACGAGCTCTCGACGGCGCTCGATCGTCTCCAGAAGAAGGGTGCGCGCGCCTATATTCTCGATCTGCGCGACAACGGCGGCGGCTATCTCCAAGCGGCCGTCAACGTGAGCTCCAAGTTCATTTCGTCGGGACCGATCGTTTCAGTGGAATCGCGTGGTTCGAACATCACGACGCTGGAAGCAAACGACACGGCGATCAAGCCGGTGCCGCTCGCGGTGCTGGTCAACCAGTACACCGCATCGGCGTCCGAGATCACGTCGGGTGCCATTCAGGATAGCGGCGTCGGCACGTTGATCGGCGAGAAGACCTTCGGCAAGGGTGTGGTGCAGACGATCTATCCGCTTCCCGACGGCTCGGCGGTGAAGATCACGACCGCGCGGTATCTCACGCCGCACAACCGCGACATCAACCACCTGGGCATCGAGCCCGACATCGTCGTCGCGGAACCGCGGACCGCGCGCTTCGGCGATCCGAAGACCGATCCGCAGCTCGTGCGCGCGTTGCAGTACATCAACGACCAAATCGCGCGCCTGGCACAGATCAACGGACCCGGCGAATAGGCCCTAGGACTTCTTTTTTCGCGAACCCGTCGACGCCGACGCCTTTTTGCGCGTCGTGGTTCGAGACGGCGCCTTCGGCGTCGTCTCACCATCGCCGGGCGTGGCTTTTTTCTTGCGCGGACGCTTTGTTTTTGCGTCGCCGCCGGGCGCGGGCAACGCGACGACCACCGTCGTTTCGAGTTCGCCCGCGACACCGCTCGCCTTGGTACGGCGGCGGCGCGCCGGCTTGGCCTTGCCGATCTCTTCGGCGGGTAAGGTCAGGTGCGGCGGCGGCGGCTCGACCGCCGGCGGCTTGGCCGAATGCACGGGCGTAATCGCGCGCGACGGCTCGCGCGGTGCGGTCATGCCGGTCGGCTGCGCCGTGCCTTCGGAGTCCACGCGAAAGACGTGACGATCCGGGACCGACGGCGCCATCGGCAGCGAGCCCGTTAGCCCTTCGACCGTTCCCTGATCGCCGCCACCGCGTCCACGGCGACGCCGGCGGCGCCGGCGGCGGCCACGTCCGCTCTCGCCGTTGCTTCCGGCCGCGACCTGCGCCGGCTGCGGCTCGTCTTCGTCTTCCTCTTCATCGAGGTCGGCCTGCGCGGCGGCGCTCGCCGGCGTGATGCCGACCTGCGCGGCAACGTCGTACGGCGCGCCACCGCGACCGCGACGCCCCCGGCGCCGCCGGCGGCGACGCTTGCCGCGGCCCTCGCCGCCTCGCGCCTCGTTCTCCCCGATGACGATGGCGTCGGGCAGATTCTCGGCACGCTCCTCGGCCGCAAGTGCCGGATCCTCGGCTTCTTCCTCTTCGGTGGCTTGCGTGATCCCGATCGGCGGCCGCGCTTGCTGCTGCGCCGCCGCTTCCTCGGCGAGCTCGCGCAGCTGCGCGGTCTGCTCGGCAGCGCTCAGCGGCGCCTTGCGCTTTCCGCGGCGGCGTTTCTTTTTCGCTTGCGCCGCGACGCCGGTCGAGACCAGCTCGGCGAGGACGTAATCGTCTTCGTCGTCGACGTCGAGAATTCGAATCTTGGCCACGTTGCCCGCGTTGTTGGCCGCGTTTTCGACCTCCACGATCCGGTCGCCGACCACGGCGGTCGCCGAGGTCGGATTCGGAAGCCGGCCGGGAAGCAGATCGACGTCGACTTCGTCGCCGACGCGAATGGGATGCAAGTGTCCGACCGACTTGGTGATGCGCTCGATGCGCGCGCGCTCGGGGTGCAGCAACGGATCGACGCGCACGTGAATCTTCGTGTCGAGCTCTTTGGCGAGTTGCGAGACCTCGTCTTCGTACCAGAACTCCATCTGCGACGCGACCGTCGGTGCGGTGTGCACCAGCACCGGATGGTGGTCGTGATCGCGATGTCCGTTTTGGCGCACGTGACGCATCGTGTCGATCGCCACGGTTTGCGGCGACATGACCGAACCCATGCCGCTGCACGTCGGGCAGGTGCCGCGCAACTGCGCGCCAAGGTCTTTGCCGATGCGCTTGCGCGTGAACTCCAGCAAGCCGAGATTCGAAAACGATTGGATCGTGGCGCGCGTGCGATCGCGCCGCAGACCGTCTTCCAGCGCCTTGATAACTTTGCTGCGCGAACCTTCGGAGGCCATGTCGATGAAGTCGACCACGATGATACCGCCGATGTCGCGCAAGCGAACCTGACGCGCAATCTCGGTGGCCGCCTCGATGTTCGTCTTGACGATCGTATCTTCGAGATTTCTGCCGCCGGTGAACTTGCCCGAATTGACGTCGATCACGGTGAGCGCTTCGGTCGATTCGATGACGATCGACCCGCCCGACGGCAGATTGATCTTCGGTTTCATCAGCCGCTGCAGCTCTTCGTTGACCTTGAAATCCTCGAAGAGGTCGCGCCCGCTATTGTAGTGTTGCACGCGATCGAGGTATTGCGGACCCAGGAGCTGCAGAAACTCGCGGACCTTACGATACTCCTCGTCGTCGTCGATCAGCACGCGCTCGACGTCGGCGGTCACGAAATCGCGCGCCGCCTTGTAGACCAGGTTCATATCGCGATGCAAGAGCGACGGCGACGGCGCGCGTTTGAACGTTTCGAGGATGCCGTGCCACATGCGGATGAGAACGCCGAGGTCCGCGATCAGCTCGGCCTCGCTCACGCCGGCCGCGGCGGTGCGGACGACGGTTGCCATCCCTTCGGGCCGAATGCGCTTCATGACCGCTTTGAGGCGATTGCGCTCGTCCGACGACTCGATCTTGCGCGAGACGCCCGAATACTTGCCGGTCGGCATGAGGATCAGGTAGCGTCCCGGCAGCGAGATGTTCGTGGAGATGCGCGCGCCCTTGAGGCCGCGCGGCTCCTTGACGATCTGCACCAGCACGTCGTCGCCCTTCTTCACCTTCTCGCTGATGGTGAAGCCGGAATGCCCGTGCGTGATCTCGACGTCGCCGATGTTCAACGGCTGTTTATTGATGTCGTCGACGTATAAGAACGCATTGCGCCCAAGCCCGATGTCGACAAAGGCCGCACCCATGCCGGGCAAGACGTTTTGGACTTTTCCTTTGTAGATCGATCCGATGACGCGTTCGTCGCGTTCGATGTAGAGTTCGGCTAGCGTGCCGTTCTCAAGTATGGCAACCCGGTTTTCCCACGGGTCGCTCGAGATGAGAATCTCGGTTGACAAATTTTCCTCTAGTGTCTGAAGCGCGCCCTTCGAGGCGCACAGCGTGCGCACCTCAGGATGACGGGACGCTGTAAGCGTCTGACCTGGCAACAAGGGCCAACCGTCCGGGCATGCCTCGGGTGAAATCTTAAAACGCCGACGAAGTTCCGGGGGCGGGGCAAGCTGACCTGCTCGCTGAGCCGAAGTGCCCCCTCGACAGACGAGGGCTTTTTGGGCATGATGCAGGGAACATGACTCCCGCGTCTTACCAGCCGCGTGATTGCCCCATGGGGACGCGCCGCTAATGGCGTCGAACCGCCGGCTCTTCTATCGGCACCCGATGAAGCTGCCGATCACGCTGCGGGTCTCCGGTATGCGTGCCCCCGTCCCGGCGACCCTCGTCGATCTCTCGGGCGGCGGCGGCATGGTCCTGGCTCGCTCGATGCTCAAGAACGACATTCCCGTCGAGTTCGACCTCCCACGGCACGGGCGTCCACACCTCCGTCTCCCGGGGAAGATCCGTAAGGTCACCTACGCACCGGGCGTGCGCACCTTCAAGTACGCGGTCGAGTTCGACACGCTCGACGACGACACGCGCGAATCGCTGCTGCGCTTCATCAGCGAGGAGCAACGCCGCACGATCAGCGTCTCTCGCCTCGGGTTCGAGGCCGCGAATCTGCGCACGGCGGCCCGCGGACAAGAACAACGCGCTCATCGTCGCATCGAGATCGACGTCCCGGTCCGTATTTGGATCGTCGACTCGCCGACGATCCTCGAAGCTACCGCGATCGACCTGAGCACCGGCGGCATGCGCATCATGATCGACCAGGTCTTGCGGCAAGAGTGGGTGGTTACATTGCGTTTCACGCTGCCGGTCGACATGCTCTTGCGCCGCCGCAGCGCGAAGACCGAGACGATCGAACCGTTCCCGGAGATCAAGGTCAGCGCGCGCGCCCTACCCGGAATCAAACAGTGGCGGGGCAAGTACGTTCAGACGCTTACGTGGACGAACCCCGATCCGCTCATGACGCACGAGATCAGCCGTTTCGTGCAAGCTGCGCATCGCGCCGCGCGCTGAGAAGCTCGAGACACTCGAAGGGCCAGGGATAGGCCCAATTCGCGCGCTTGTAGAGCTCGGCGTTCTTGCGCCGGCCGCCGATGTCGATCTCCGCGCGAAGCAGATTGCGCGTTTCCGCCAGCGGCATCACTTCGTCGAGGGTGAGCTGCCAGCACCCCAGCATCTCGAGCTGCTCGAGCGATTCCCACCCGGCAAGCACTCCGACGCCGCGCAGCTCGCGCATCTCTTCGAGCGCGAGCGCGCGCAGCGGCAATCTCGCAATCTCGCGCAGGTCGACCGGCGTGGCGATGCGCGCCAGGCGCAACGCACGCAGCGCCGGTGGAAAGTCGAGCGATCGGAGCGTGATGTCCGCGCACTCGAGCACCTCGAGCCGCGGATAGCGCGAAAGTTCGCGCGGATCGAGCGTCACGCCGCGCCCCGCCACGCGCAGACGGCGCGCGTCCGGTGGCGGCTGCGCTGCGCGCACGCCGCGGACGTAGAGCGGCGGTAACTCGAGATTCGCGATTCCGAGATGCGTCGCGACGATCCGCTCCGCATGCGCGGGCCCGATCCACCCGTCATGCCGAGCGTAGCGAAGCGCGTCATCCGCAGGTGCGAGCGCGTTAGCGCGGCGTTTCCACCGGTGCAACACGAGCGCGCGGTCGCTCACGCCCGCCAACTCGAGCCCGCACACCGCGAGCGTCACCGTATGGTGCGCGCACGCTGCGATCGTTGCCGGCACGCTCGATCCGTCGCCCAGCGGCATCGCAAATGAGTCACCGGCCCGGTAGGGAAGCCTCACCCGTGTCCCATTCGCAGCGCAGCGGCGGACGCCGCTTCGATCGCGACTACGGCGTTACCACGCACGCGGTGCTGTTCCTGAGCGATCTCGATCCCGACACCGCCGGTGACGCGGGCGCGCACGCGACCCACTACGAAGCCGTCCCGGTCGCCGACTTTCGAGCGCTGCTCGCCTGCGTACCGGCCGAGGTGATTCCCCGCGCCACCTTCGTCGACGCCGGCGCGGGCATGGGCCGCGCGATGATTCTCGCCGCGGAGCATCCGTTCAAGCAAGTCTGCGGCATCGAGATTTCACCCGCGCTCTACGAGGTTGCGCGCGAGAATCTCACGATCGCACGCGAGCGCACGCTGCGCTGCCGTGACATCCGCCTGCAACACGGCGATGCACGCATCTGGCACTACCCGCCCGGCGATCTCGTGGTCTTTCTCTTCAATCCGTTCGATCGCACGGCCCTCGCACACACCCTTGCAAGCATCGCGGCGCGACGCAACGGCGCGCGAACCTGGTTGCTCTACCACACCCCGGTCGAACGCGAGCTCTTGGAGACGACGCCGGGTTGGGAGCTCGCCCATCGGCTAACGTGCGGTGACGTCTTTTACCGCGAAGAGTAGCGCGATCGCGACGAGCACGATCCCGGCAGCACGCTCGGCGTTCTTTTCGAAGAGCCGGCCCGCCAGGGCGCCGAAGGCGAGACCCGCAAGCGTGAAACCGGTCGTCGAGACGGCCACCGTGACGACGAGCGGAATCAACGGCAATCGCAGAAGCGGCAGCGCGAACCCAACGCCGAGGGAATCGAGGCTGATCGAGAGCGCCGCCAGCATTAGGCCGCCCGGCGAGACGACGTCGAACTCGAGCGTGCAGGTTTGCGAGAAACCTTCGTAGAGCATCCACGCGCCGATCCCCGCGAGCACGGCAAGTCCGATCCACTGCGCGATCGTTCCGAGCACGTGTCCGACGCCCGCACCGATGGTCAGGCCGGCGATCAGCATCGCGATCTCGGCGGCGGAGAACGCGGCGCCAAGGACGATCCGTTGCCGCCACGGCGGCCCTTTGACGCCGATCGCGGTCGAGAGCGCGAGGACGTCGATGCCGACCGCCAGCGCAACGCCGGCAATCGCGAACGCTTCGGTCACGCGTTGCCCAGTACGTCGCGGTCCTTTTGCGAGTAGATGTTCAGCAGGACGCCGACGGCGGCGAAATCGGTTAGTACGGCCGAGCCGCCGTACGACATGAACGGCAGCGGAATCCCGGTGATCGGCATGATGCCGATCGTCATACCGATGTTGACCAAGATGTGAAAGAAGAGCATCGCGACGATACCCGCGGCGAGCAGGAAGCCGAAGCGGTCGCGCGCCACGATCATCGTTCGAACCCCGCCGTAGAGCACGCAACTATAGAGAACGACCAGAACGAGCGCACCGATGAACCCGAACTCTTCGGCCAGCACGGTGAAAATAAAATCGCGCGAATGTTCGGGCACGAAGTTGAGCTGCGTCTGCGTGCCGTGGTGGAGCCCGCGTCCGAACCACTCGCCGTTGCCCACCGCAATCTTGCTTTGATTGAGATTGTAACCCGCGCCTTGCGGGTCGGCTCGGGGATTGAGAAAGACGAAGAGACGCGCTTTTTGGAACGGTTTGAGAATCGCATTGGTGCCGACCGCTGCCGCTCCCGCGATCAAGATGCCCAGCGCGTAGATCAAGAAATCACCGAGCTTCGGCAACCCGAAGAAGAGCTGGACGGTGAGGATTGCGCCGATCACGAGCGCCGTACCGAGATCCGGCTGTTTGACGATCAACAGCGCCGGAATCGCGGCTGCAACGATCGGCTGCCAGAGGTCTTGGATGCGATCGTAGGTATGACGGCAGAGCACCCACGCGATCGAAATCGCAAGGACCAGTTTGGCCGGCTCCGAGGGTTGAAAGCTAAAGGGCCCGAGCGCGATCCAGCGCTGCGCGCCCATCGCCGAATGCCCGCCGCGCAGGATGAAGAGCAGCAAGAGGAGGTTGGCGACGTAGAGCGCCGGCGCCCAGCGACGCCAGCTGCGATAGTCGATGAACGAGCAACCGATCATCAGCGGCACGCCGAGGATGATGTAGACGAGCTGCTTCTTGAACTCGCCGGACGCGTCGGGATCGTGGAGATCGGCCGACTGAATGCACAGCACGCCGAGAATCGAGATCAACATCGGCGCGACGGCCAAGGGCCAATTGAAATTCCGAACGTAGCGCCGGGTATCGATACCCAGCGAAAGCACCGCCATCCGGCGTTATTTCAATGCGCGGTCGCGGGACTCTGCGTCGCCGGCTTCTTTCGCCGCCGGCGGCGCGGCGGAGGACCGCCGTTCGAGGCGGTCGCGGCCTGCGCACCGGGCGAGGCAACGTTCGGCGCGGCCGCGTATGCCGGCGGCTCGGGCGGCGGGGCCGGCCGATTGACCGAGGTGATCGGAATATTGGCCAGCATCGCGAGCACACGGTCTTCCTGCTCGAAGTTGACCTCGACGTTTTCGCGGTCGACCTCGACGTAGCGGGAGATGACTTCGATCAGATCGCGCTTCATGTCGGCGATGATCTCGGGCGCGAGCGCGAGGTGGTCGGTCATCAGCACGAGACGCAACCGTTCCTTCGCCGTGGTGCTCGACGTCGGACCGCCGAAGAACCGCTTCATCCATTCGATCATGCGCGGCGCCCTCCGAAGAACGATCCGAGCTTGTCCATGAGCGACTCGCGCAGTTCGGGGGCGGGCGCAGGAACGTCTTCGCCGGCTACGCGCGCGGCGATCGTATGATAAGCGTTCGCCGTCTCGCCGTCGCGCCGCAACGCGAGGGGCTCGCCTTTGTTCGTGGTGATGATGATCTCCGGTTCGTCGGCAATGACGCCCAGCAGCGGGAGGCGCAGAATCGCGTTGACATCCTCGACCGAGAGCATCTTACCCTTCTTCACGAGCTGCGGACGCAAGCGGTTGATGATCAGTTGCGGTTTGAAGCGGTTGCCCAGCAAACCGACGACACGGTCGACGTCGCGCACGGCCGAAACCTCGGGCGTACAGACCACGATCGCTTCGTCGGCCCCGGCTATCGCGTTCTTGAAGCCGAGCTCGATACCGGCGGGGCAGTCGATGAGCACGTAATCGCAGCGCTCGCGCAGCGCCGCGATCAGCGCGCGCATCCGATCGGTGTCGACCTCTTCTTTCTCGCGAGCTTGCGCAGCCGCAAGCAACACCAGCGACTCACTGTGTTTATCGCGCACCAGCGCTTCGTCGAGTGCGGCCTTCTCTTCGAGCACGTCGAGCAGATGAAACTTCACGCGGCTCTCGAGACCGAGCACGATGTCGAGGTTGCGCAAGCCGACGTCGGCATCGACGAGCGCGACGCGAGCGCCGCGCTGCGCGAGCGCCGTCCCGAGATTCGCGGTCGTCGTCGTCTTGCCGACGCCGCCTTTGCCGGAGGTGATGACGATCGCGCGCCCCAGCTTTACGGCTGCGGGAGCAGCGACCTCGTCGGGAACAGGTTGGTGCATCGCCATTTTACCCCGCCTTGAGTGCGCCGATGATCCGGCCCAGGAAACCTTGTGCGTCGAAACTGGTGAACGGCACCATCTCCCCTTCCAACCGCCGCGCGATCTTCTCGTAGATCGCGGCGAGACGCGCCGTGGGGTCGAGAACGATCGGCTCGCCGCGATTGGTCGTGTCGATGACCTCGGCGTCGTCGGGCACGATGCCGAGCAGTTCGATCGCGAGAATCTCGCAGACGTCCTCCACCGAGAGCATGTCGCCGGTGCGCACCATCTCGGGACGCAAGCGGTTGACGATCAACCGCATCGGCAGCCGCCGGTCGTTGAGCTTGCCCACCACGCGATCGGCATCGCGAATCGCGCTCACTTCCGGCGTGGTGACGACGATCGCTTCGGTAGCGCCCGCAACCGCGTTGCGGAAGCCGCCCTCGATGCCGGCCGGGCAATCGATCAGCACGTAGTCGGCCTGCTCGGCGGCTTGCGCGACGATCGCTTCGAACTGCGATTCGGTCATCGCGTCCTTGTCCCGCGTTTGCGCGGCCGGAAGGATTGCCAGCGACTCGAAGCGCTTGTCTTTGATCAACGCTTGACGCAGCTGACAGCGGCCTTCGGCGACTTCGACCAAATCGAAGACGATGCGCTTTTCGAGACCCAGCACCAGATCGAGATTGCGCAGGCCGATGTCGGCGTCGACCAGCACGACGCGCAATCCGCGTTTCGCGAGGGCAGCACCGAGATTGGCCGTTGTCGTAGTCTTGCCGACTCCGCCTTTGCCCGACGTGACGACGATGCGACGTCCTGCCATGTTATCCGGCCACCTCCGCTACTTTTGAAAACGGCGCGATCGCGATGCGTCCATCGCGAACGAACGCTACTTCGGGTTCCGACGCATCGTGCGCGCGATCCTCGTCGAGCGCGATGCACGTTGCAATACGCAATTGCGTCGCTTGTAAATGCAAAGCGTATACTTTCGCCGTGTCGTCGCCTTGCGCGCCGGCATGCGCGACACCGAGCAAGCGTCCGAACACGACGATGTCGCCGGTTGCAACCAGCTCCGTCCCAGGGTTCACGTCGCCCACCACGACGATGTTGCCGGGGTGATGCAACGCTTGTCCGCCGCGCAGCGTGCCGACGTGATAGAGCGTGCCCGGCGGAGGCGGCGCGAGTTGCAACGCGGGCGCAGGCGCCGCCGGGGCGGCGTTCGTGCGGCGAACGCTGGCCTCGCCGCGTTTGCGGCGCTCGGCGATGTCGGCGCGCGCGCCGGCAAAATCGGCGACGAGCGAGCGCGCGGAGTCCGAAAGTTTGAGCACGCGCTGGCGGACGCCGTGCAGTTCGATTCCGGCCGACGCGAGCGTTTCGCGCAGCACGTCGAGCTGCTCCGGCGAGGGCGGCGTCTCGCCGGCGATCGCCGTCGCCGACGTTCCGCGATAGAAGTCGGGCCGCTCACTAAGGCGAGCGGCCAACTCCGCGATTGCGGCGTCAAAATCCCAACCGGCGAGATGAATCTCGAGGCCGAGGCCTCGCCCGCGAAGCAGCGACATTTGGGCTCCGTTTTGAGACGTGGGCACGGGGCGGCCCTGTGCCAATCCACAGGGACTCGCAAGTTCTTTCGGTTATACACACTTCGTGCACATGGCGGTAACGGGCGCCCTCGGCCACCCGTTGTACCGGCATCGACCGCGCCGTACCATCATGAGAGAGACACCTCCGTAAAGGACGCCAACCTATGCTCCGTCGCCTCGCCGCCTTTTTCGTCATGTTGCTCCTCGCCGGTGCCATATGCCCGGCACCTGTGCGCGCGACCTCGACGCAAGCCGAGATCGAGATGGGGCGCCAGGAAGACGAGCAGATCGTCGACACCAACGTGATCGAAACCGATCCGCTCCTCAACGCCTACGTCCAGCACATTGCGAGCAATCTCTGGAAGCAAGTCGACCGCAAAGACATCCCCTACAACGTCAAGATCATCAAGGATCCGACGGTCGACTCGTTCGCGACGCTCGGCGGCTACATTTATATCGACGAGGGGATCATCGATTTCGTGCAGTCCGACGACGAGCTGGCCGGCGTCATGGGCCACGAAACCGGTCACATCGAGCGCCGCCACGTGCTCACCTCGCAGTCGAAGCTCGAAGGTCTCAATCTGCTTTTCGGCATCGCGTCGCTCTTTTCGCCGATCATCTACGAGTTCGGTAATCTCATGGAAGCCGGCATGTACGCAAAGATCGAGCGCTCCGATGAATTGCAGGCCGACCGCACCGGGTTGCAGTTGATGGCGCGTGCCGGGTACGACCCCGAGAACATGAAGACGATGCTGGAACATCTCGCCGTGCTCGGCGACGAACACAACGACATCGTCAACAAATATCTCGAAGACCATCCCGATCCGGCGGCTCGCGTCTCGCACTTGATGGGGTATCCGGAACTGGACCCCAAAATCGTTACCGAAGACGAGCTCGTCGTGCGGGCCGCAAGCGATCGCGACCGCGCGCGTTACTCGTTCTCGGCAATTCAATTCCAAAAGATCCTCAAGACCGATCCGCGCAACGCCGAAGCGCTGCTTGGTCTCGGTCAGGATCAAATCGCGCTCGGGTTCCCGAGCAAAAGCCAGCAAACCCTCGCCGAAGCGATGGCGATCGGCTCGCCGCAAACCAAGGCGCTCGCCAACGAGCAGATCGAAGCATTGCGCTCGATCCAAGCGCAGCGCGTGAATTTGACGGACCCGGATTTGAGCGGTCTGCACGATCAGCTCACGCAAGCTGAGCAAGCGCAGACCTCGGCCGACACCGAGATTGCCGCTCGCCGCGATCAAGCCAAGGACCAGCTCAAGCAGATCGAGACGCGCACTGCGGCGATCGCAGCCGAACCGCCGCCGTTCGGGAACGTCAACATCCAACACGGCTCGCGGCTGGAAGCCGTCTACAAGAACCTGATGGCGATGTCGCGCTCGCTCAACAGCGCGATGGCCGACGCCAGTACCGTGATCGATAACGTCGGCTCCCTCGAGACCGACAAGCAGTATGGCCTGCTCAAGCAGAGCAATGAAATTCTCGCCGAGATGCAGCAAGCGCTGAATACGACGCCGACGCCGCCGGATCAAATCCCGATTCTGGGCTGCTATCCGAGCATCTTCGCCGAACTGCAGCGCGCCGATAGCGACATGATTCGCAGCGTCGACGCGGCGCGCGCATCGCTTACCACACTCGACCAGTCGCTCGGCGACCTGGACGACTTCTTGCGCCGGCTCGATTACCAGCCGGTCATGAGTTTCCGCGGCGACATCAACGCGAACCAATATAACGACATCGCAGCCGAGATGAACCGCACGCTGACCGGCCTCAATAACGCCGCGACGCAGGCCTCGCAGGCGGCGCAGCTCTACAACATGGCGCGCACCCGGCAGCTTTCGGCGCGTATCACCTTGCTCGGCGTCGGCAGCTCGCCCGAGCGCTACGCAACCCTACAGTACGCCCTGCAACAAAGGTTCGGCATCGACGGTATACCGTACGACGAGATGGTACACGACGGCATTACCGCGGGCGACGTCACCGTGGCGACGATCCTCGCCGCGGATATCCGGACGACGCCCGACGAGATCATCGAGCAAATGATCAGCGAGCACAAGTCGCCCGTCGACTTGGCCGACGAACATGGAATGCACGCCTGGCCGCTCGAGATCTTTACCGGCCTCGTCTATCTCGACTACACGGACGATCCCGTCAAGGAGATGCAAGAGGGCGGCGGCAGCGGAGGGAGTTTCTAAAAAAGTACGATGGCATCGGCACTGGGCGCGCGCGATCTCTACCGGCTCGTCCGCAACGGCATCGACGTCAAGGGCGTCCACGCGCACACGCGCAAGCCGTTCCGCTTTCTGCTCTGCGGCGACCCCGCGCTGATCGCGCAGATGCGCGCGCTGCTGCTCTCCGGGCACGCGGACGACTCGATACCGCTCGACGCTGCCGCGTGCCTCGAAACGATCTCGCCGAGCGCGCCGCTCATCACCGAGCCGAGCGAAGTGCGCGTGGTGATCTTCCTCGGTCATCCGGGCGACCGCGAGGGCGCGAATCTCGAACCGCTCAAGGCGCTGCGCGTCCCGATTCTGGCGCTGACGGTCGATTCGAACGAGGCGTCGAGCGGACCGGCGACCCTGCCGGCACCGGCGACGGTCGGCGACTACGTGGTCGGCGCGATCGGCAAAGACGCGCTGCGCGGACGGGTCTTCGTTCACCTGGTCGAAGCGTCGAAAGGCGTCGAAATCGCCGTGGGGCGCCGGCTCCCGCCGCTGCGCGAGACCGTCGCCGCCAAACTCACGCGCGACGCGGCGAACAACGCGCTCAAGGTGGCGCTGGCGAGCGCGCTCGTCGATCACATTCCGGTGGTGGGCGTCGTGCTGGGCGCTTTCGCGTCGGCCGGCGACATGGTTGCGATCACCGGTCTGCAGATGATGTTGCTGCTGCACATCGAGGCGGCGTACGGCAGAGATCCCGACGTGCAGCGCATGTGGAAACTGCTGCCGGTCATCGGCGGCGGCTTCGGCTGGCGCACGCTGGCGCGCGAGCTGGTCGGATTCGTGCCGGTTGCGGGCATCGCGATCAAGGGCGCGATCGCCTACGCCGGTACGATCGTCGTCGGTGAGAGCGTGACGTTCTTCCTCGAGAGCGGATCGCACATGAGCAAGGCGCAAGCCGCGCAGCTCTACGAACGCACGAAGACGGACGCACTGCGCTTCGCTCGCGAGGTGATCGCCCGCTTCAAGCGCTCGTAGGCTAGAGTCGCTCGAGCAGAGCCTCGTCGCCGAGGCGCTGCAACTCGGCGGGGAGGCGCGGGCGCACTCGCTCGGCCAGCTGACGCGCGATCGCCAGACGTCGCTGGCTCACCAAATCGTCGCGGCGCTCGAGGAAACGGCGAATGAGCGCGCGTTCTTCGCCGCTCACGTAGGCCGTGGCCGCGTAGACCGGTTCAGCCACCTCACGCAGCAGCGCCTCGGGCGACTCCATCCGTCCCTCACGAATCACGATCGTCCCCGCGGCGAGATCGCCGACGCGCTTGTTCAGCGGCGAGAACACGGCGACGACCGCTGAGAGCGCGTAAAATCCGGCCAGCATCTCACCCACGCGAATGAGGTTGCGGATCAGCGAGCCCATGAAATCCAGCGGATAGCCGCCGTCGCGCACGACGCGAATCCCCATCATCCGTTTTCCCGGCGTCTGGCCGTTCCAGAGCCATTCGAAGAGGACGAAGTAGCCGTAGAAGATCAGGAAGACCAGCGCGATGCCGATCGCTACGCCGGCGTTATAGGCGACATTGTGGGTTGGTACGCCGGGAGCACGCGGCGCCACGACGCTCAACACCCATACCAAGAGCACCAGCAGCGCGATCTGAATCGTGAGGTCGATCGCAACCGCGAGAAAACGGCTGCCCACACCGGCCAGCTCGTACGAGAAGGCAATTGACTCGGGTGTGCGGACCTCTAGGGTTCGATCCATCGCCGGAGTACCTAAGACGGCGTGACGCAAGCCACCTTTGTCGAACGGCGCGGCGCAGCGTGGAACGAGCTCGACGCGATGCTGGTTCGCGCCGGACGGCGCGGCGTGCGCGACTTGCAGCCCGAAGAGGTCGAGCAGCTCGGGCGGCTCTATCGCGCGGTCACGAGCGATCTCGCCTACGCCGGCGGGCGCGGCTACGACGCGCGCTTGATCGCCTATCTCAACCGGCTGGTTGCGCGGGCGCATGCCTACGTCTATCGCGGCGCCGCCACCAGCGGCACCGCTCGCATCGCGCAATTCTACACGCAAACGTTTCCGCGCGAGTTCCGCCGCTCGTTCGGCTTCTTTGCGGTCTGTACGGCGATCACCGTAGCGGCGGCGATCGTCGCCTACGTGCTGGTGCGCTTGCATCCCGGCGACGCCTACGCGCTCTTGCCCGAAGGATTGATCCCGCCGCAGATTCGCAAGAGCCTCCACGACTCCAACTTCGCCTTTGATCCATCGACGTCGCCGCTGATGGCTTCGGCAATCATCACCAACAACGT
>DATJRM010000025.1:0-3061 GCA_035504755.1 Candidatus Acidiferrales bacterium | reverse complement strand
CTCGTTCAATCCCATCGCTTTGCAAGGCGCCGTGATCTATATCGTCGGACACGGGCTGTTTTCGGCCGCGCTCTTTTTGATTCTGGGTTACGTCGAATCGCGTGAGGAAACGCGATCGCTGACGAGACTCGGCGGCCTGGGTGCGCAGAATCCGCGTTTAGCCGGCGCGTTGTGCATCGCGTCGCTAGCGGCCCTCGGTTTACCGGGGCTCGCCGGCTTCGTCGGTGAGATCATCATTCTCACCGGCGTCTTCCAGGCCGGGTGGATCTGGGTCGTCATTCTTGCGCTCATTCCAATCGTGCTGGCCTCGGCGTACATGCTGCGGCTTTACCAAGGCATCATGAACGGCCCGGAGATCGCCGATCTTCCGGTGCGCGCGGATCTCTCGTGGCTCGAGGGCTTCGCGGTTGCGCCGCTCGTGCTCGCCTTGGTGCTCATCGGCGTCAATCCGCACGCGCTGACGACGTTCGATCCGACGCTTTACAGCATTGCCGCGACGGAAGGAGCGAGCCGATGAACATTACGGTCACCGGCGCCGACTGGAACGCCCTCGCCCCGCTGACGATTGTCGCGGTGACCGGGCTCATCGTCCTGCTCGCCGATCTGCTCTCGCCGAAGAACGCCAATCGCTACGTTGCAATCGGCATCGCCCTTGTCGGATTGATCGCGGCCGCTGCCGATTGTGCCGTCGCCTACGGCCATGACTACGCGGCCTTCGGCGGGGCATTCATCGTCGGCGGATTCAGCGTAGTCTTCCAGGAGATCATACTGATCTGCGCCGTTGGTTCGGTCTTGCTCTACGGCACGACCGGCAAAGCTGCGCAGATTCCCGGCGCGATTGCGTTGATGCTGTGGTCGACGTGCGGCGCCATGCTGATGGCCGGCGCCGGAAGCTTGATGACGATCTTCCTCGGCCTCGAACTGCTCTCGCTTGCGCTCTACTGTCTGTGTGGACTGTCCGATCGCCGCACGGCGCGTGAAGCCGCGTTCAAGTACTTGATTCTCAGCTCGACCGCGTCGGGCTTTCTGTTATACGGGATGGCGCTGCTCTTCGGCGCGAGTGGAAGCGTTGCGCTCGCCGACCTCGTCTCGCCGGCACTGGCGAGTAACCCGTTGCTATGGGTTGGCGGCGGGATGTTCTTGATCGGCATCGCGTTCAAACTGAGCCTCGTGCCGTTTCACACCTGGTCGCCCGACGTGTACGAAGGCGCGCCGTTGCCGGTGACCGCGTTCATGAGCGTGGCGACCAAGGCGGCGACACTCGCGGTGTTTGCGCGTTTCATCTATGCGGCGCTCCCAGCGGGCGTCGATCGTCGTCTGTTGCTCCCGGTGTGGATCGTTGCGGCGATTTCGATGATCGCCGGCAACGTCGGCATGCTCGCGCAACGCGACCTCAAGCGGCTGATCGCCTACTCGGGCATCGCGCAGGTGGGGTACATCTTGACGGCGCTTGCCGGTGGAACGCCGCTCGGCCTGCGGTATGCAATCTACTATATTGCGGCATATACATTCATGAACTTGGGTGCGTTCGCGGTGGCGAGTCTGCTGTCCGACGATGCCGAGCAAGGCTCGACGCTGGCAAACTACCGGGGCCTCGGCCACCGGCGGCCGGTTGCCGCCGCGCTCATGACGTTCTTTCTCCTCGCGATGGCCGGTTTGCCGCCGACGGCGGGATTTCTCGGGAAGATTTTGATTCTTTCCACCAGCGTCGACGCCGGCTATGCGTGGCTGGGCGGCGTGCTGATCGTCGGTACCGCGATTTCGCTCTATCCCTACGCGAAGGTGATCTTCGCAATGTACGCGCGCGACGGACACGCGCACCCGCACGATGTGCGCCCCGTCGCACCGCTTGCTTGGATCAGCGCCGTTGCGTGTTTTGTGTTGGTGTTGCTCATGACGTTCTATCCGCTGACGCCGAGTAACGTGCTGCCGCTCGTGCGATGAACACGCAAAGCGACGTCTTTCGCGCGCTGGGAAACGCGGTTCGCACGATCCGCGCCCGCGTAGATCGCACGTTGCAACGCTCCGGGCTGCGTCTGGGGCAGTATCAAGTGCTACGGCACCTTTGGGACGAGGACGGCCTGACGCCGCGTGAGATCGCGGACCGGCTCGACGTCGAAATGCCCACCGTTACGCGCACCGTCCAGCGGATGGTTCGCGATGGTCTGGTGCAGCGGCGTGCCCACCCCGCCGACGCCCGCTCCGTCCGAATCTATCTGAGCAAGCGCGGATCGGAGCTGCGTCCGGTCCTCACGGAAATCGTGGGCGAGCAGACCGAGCGCGCGCTGCGCGGGTTCTCGACGCAGGAGCGCAAGGAGTTCGCCCAGCTGCTCGAGCGTCTGGCGGAAAACTGTCACGACGAGGAGGACGGGCGTCACAACCGGCGCACCTAGCGCGTCGAATCGGAGTAGAATGGGATTCTGGAGCGGGGAGGGCCGGGGATGAAGCACCGGGTCTTGGCAACCGTAGTTGCATTGATCATGTTCACGACGCTGACCAGCGCGCCGATATTGGCGCAGGCGTCCGACCAGCCGAAAGTCTACATCGACCCGAACATGGACGACACGACACTGAGCGGCTTTCCTTCCGATCCGAAAGGTGCCATTGAGGCGACGCGCGAGCACATAGCGGCCGGCGATATGCCCGGCGCGATTCGTCTGCTCTCGCTCTACGTCGCAGCGCATCCCGGTGAGGTGGCACCCCGGCGATTCCTCGGCGATCTCTATTTCCGCACCGGGCAAATCCAGCGCGCGCAGTTCGTCTATCAAGAAATCTTGAAGTTCGCGCCGGGTGATAAAGAGACGCACAACCGGCTCGGCACCGTGTACGCTGAGGAAAATCGTATCGACGATGCGATCGCGCAGTTCAACGCAGCGCTGCCCGGCACCGATTCGGTGAACGACCTTGTCGAATTGCACGTGCGCAGGGGCGATCTTGCGACGTACGAGATCGACGTCGAGAAGCTCGCGCGCGACTATCCCAACGATCCAGGCGTACAAGGAGAGCTCGGACAAGTCTATTACGCGATTCACCAACCGGCGCAAGCCGAGGTGTACTACGA
>DATJRM010000024.1:0-73077 GCA_035504755.1 Candidatus Acidiferrales bacterium | reverse complement strand
CGCGACGGCGAGCAGCGCCGTACCGCACGCGAGCGCAGGCAGCACGTCGAGATTTGAATGGTCGGTGAAGTTGCCGGCGCCGAACAGCCCTGCGTTGGAGAGGGCCTCTACGATTGGGTCCGCGATTGCGGCGGCGATGACCGCTGCGCCCAGAGCGAACCAGAACCGGATCGTTGCGTGCGTCATGAGCTGGGTTGTACCCATTCTCGGCAGGAAGGCTGAACCGCCTCTGGGACGCTTCCTAGATCCGGAACATCCGCACGAAAACGCTTGGCAGAAAGGGGTGGTGACGCCACCTCGCTGAAATGCCGCGTACAGAACCAAGCTTCCGGCCGGAAGGTGACGTATGCGGCATCGTTTCTTTGGCGTGCTTTTGTTTCTGGGTGCGGTGATCGCCGCGTGTTCGGGGTCGCAGACCGTCTACACGCCGTCGACGAGTTCGACGTCGGGCGCGACGAGCAGTTCGACGGTCTCGTTCTTGGTGGTCGTGCCGAGCGCAACGACCAGCGCGCGCACCCGTCCGAACGTCGTCGTGCCCTCGAATGCAACCTCAGTCACCTTTACGCTCAACTCGGTGGGCGGTACGTCATACACCGGTACGCCGACCTCTGAGACGCTGGCTTCGTCCAACAGCGCCTGCACCTCGGTCAGCGGCCAGCTCTCGTGCGTCTTCAACTTGACTGCGCCGGTCGGTGCGCTCGTTTACACCGTGACCGTGTACAACGGGACGAGCGTCATCGCCGAAGGCAACGTCGCGGTCACGACCACGGCCGGCGGAACGGTCAACGCCCCGTTGACGCTCAGCGGAACCGTGGCGAAGATCGTGCTCTCGGTCGGCAGTGCCTTCGAGGGCCTGAGCACAACCGTCCCCATCACCGTGCAAGCCGAGGATTCGAACGGCACTACGATTCTCGGCACCTACACGAGCGCGATCACGCTGAGCGATAGCGATACCTCGGGCGTTACGTCGATCACGACCGCGGGCAGCGACAATCCGCCCGCGCGCGAGTTGCTCTCCTCGAGCGATACGGCGACGCTCAGCTACAACGGCGGAACGCTAACCTCAGCGGCGACGATCGGCGCAACTGCCTCCGGCGTGAGCGCGTCGAACGTCACGACCGCGAGCTTCCTGCCGACGACGAACTACTACGCACAGTCCGGCTCGATATCGTTGGGATACACGAGTTACGAGACCTCCAATTATGACGCAGTAGCGACCGCCGAGCCTTCACCGTCCTGGAGCACCTATACCAGCTCGCCGATTCCGATTGCAACGGGACAAACGTTCGACGGCGTCAGCAATGCTATCGGCGTCACGGGACTCGACTACACCGATGCGCGTTCCTGGCTGAGCTACTTCTCGACCGAAGAGACGACCTACTATGCATGGTCAGCCTCCGGCACGGGCGCGACCCTCGGACTGCTCGGCTTCTCCGATCCCGACAACGGCTATTACCAATATCTTCTCGACCTCAATGAGGAGAGTCTGCAGCAGACCTGCGCAACGCCGTACGAACAGGTGCTGGTCATTCCGATGCCCTCGAGTTGGAGCGTCGTGAACGGTGCCGGCACGTGTACCACGGTATTCAACGACGGTGAGGGCGATCTCGATACGCAAGCGTATGCGTCGAACGGCTCTTACACCGACACCACCAACGAGTCGAACGGCTATTGGCCGGTAGGGGCCGCGACGACGACGATCGACAGCGCAGGCGACGCGTCATATACCATGAACTCCGAGTACGGTCAGGGAACGCTGTCCGTTCCCGCCCCGAGTCCGGGGGCTTCGATGATCCCGGTGGACTGGACGCTCTCGGGGTCGGATCCGATCATTCCGACACCGGCGCCGACGAGCGTGCCAAACCCATGGGCAGCGATCGGCCTCGCGAACGGCACCATCCCGAGCCCCCTGCTGCAGGACACGATAACCAGCAAAGGGGCGATCTCGTCGCTTCCGCCAATGTGTGCGGTCCCCGCGGGACTCGTGCCTTCATCCAATCCGCCGCTGAGCGAAGCCGACGAGAGCGTCACGGTGGCGGATCCGATGGATGACTTCCTTCCGTTCTACGCGACGGAGACCATCAAGCACTACTATCTGAACGGCGTCGGCGAGATCTGCAACGAGAACCAAACGACGTCCGACTGGTTCGACGGCGACACGTATAACTTCTATTGGTTTAGCTCGTATAACTATTACCTGGGCAGTGCGATCTCGTATTATGCGGACTACGATACGAACTACGACTCGCAGTTTTCCGACTACTACACGTACATCACGCAGACCTCGCTCACCGCGGCAAACGCTCGCACACGCGACTTCACGAAAGCGGCTGCGACTGCGGCGCAAGCGCTGACGGCGATGACGTATCACCTGGCGCACGGACCCGGATTCTCGAAGCGTCTGATGAAAGCGCGAGCGACCTCGCGATTTTATCGCGCACACTAGTCGGTGGAGTTAAAGCATATGCGGCATCGTCTTTTCGGCGTGATTTTGTTTCTGGGTGCTGCGCTGGCGGCGTGCGGTGGATCGCAAACGGTCGGCTATACACCATCCACGACCCCTACGTCGGGCACGAGCAGCTCCACCGTCTCGTTCCTCGTCGTCGTGCCGAGTGCAACGACCAGTGCGCGTCAGCGCCCGAACGTCGTCGTCCCTTCGAACGCGACCTCGGTTACGTTCACGCTCGATTCAGTGGGCGGCACGCCGTACAGCGGCACACCGACGACCGAAACGCTCGCTTCTTCCAACGGCGCCTGCACCTCGGTCAACGGTCAGCTCTCCTGCGACTTCAACGTGGCCGCACCCGTCGGTGCGCTCATCTATACCGTGACCGTGTACAACGGCACGAGCGTCATCGCCGAAGGCAACGTCGCAGTCACGACCACGGCCGGCGGAACGGTCAGCGCCCCATTCACGCTGAGCGGGACCGTGGCGAAGATCGCGCTCTCGGTCGGAACCGGAATCACCGGCCTCGCCGCCGCCTATCCGATCACCGTGCAGGCCGAAGACTCGAAGGGCAATACGATTCTCGGTACCTACACGAGCGCGATCACGTTGAGCGATAGCGATACCTCGGGCGTTACGTCGATCACGACCTCGGGCAGCGACAATCCGCCCGCGCACGAGTTGCTCTCCTCGAGCGACACGGCGGCCCTGAACTACAACGGTGCCGCGCTGAGCAGCGCCGCGACGATCGGTGCGAGCGCCTCCGGCGTAAGCGCCTCGAACATCACGACCGCGAGCTTCCTGCCAACGGCAAGCGTCGTCAATACGAGCGGCACGTTGACGTTCGGCGTCACGTATTACGCCAGTGACCATGCCTATGACGCAACGGCGACGCCATCCGCGAATCCCACGTCGACGAGTTTTCCCGTCACGGTCGCGACCGGAGCGACGCTCGGTAGCGCCACGAATCTCGTCAGCGTTACCGGCCTCTCGACCAGCCCGAACGGGGCCATCCCTCTCTCGACCAGCGCCGCGACCTACTACGCATGGTCGGCCGGATCGGGCGGGACCGCGATGGGCTTGGCCGGTTATTCCGATCCGCAGAACGCATACGTTCCCTATTTCACGCAGCTCGACGTTACGGAGCCAGACATCGCGGGCCTCGTCGAGACGTGCGCATCGCCCGATCCTCAACTCGTCCTTCTCCCGCTCGCGAGCTGGAACGTCTACGGCGGATCGGGCACGTGTACCACAACCTTTACCGACACCGCGGGGGACACCGACGTCTACGCATACGCGGCAAACGGATCGTATACCGACACGAACACGCTGGTAGCCACCGGAAGCGATTGGGACTTTTATATTGGAATGTCCGGCACGCAGGCCGTCAGCGTCGATGCCTCGGGCAATCTGACCTACAGCATCGACGCAGTGGATTCCGGCGCGGCAGGAGGCCCGGCTGGAGAGGTTTACGGTAGCGGCACGCTCGCGGTCACAGCGCCAAGCGCAGGGGCCTCCACCGTGCAAGTCAATTGGACGCTTCAGGGGACGGATTTTGGACCGATCATCCCCACGCCGGCTCCGACGAGCGTACCGAACCCGTGGCTGGCCGTCGGCGCACCAAACGGAACCGTCCCAAATCCGCTGTTCAGCGACACCGTGGTGAGTAAGGGCTCCGTCACGTCACTTCCGTCACAGTGTGCCGTCACCACCACGCTGCTGGGATCGAGTCCGTCGCTGAGCGAGACGGAGGAGAGCATCGTCGCTGCCGATCCGATGGATACGTGGCTACCGTTCTACAACACGACGACCATCTATCATTATTACCTCAACGGCATAAACGAAGTCTGCAACGAAGCCGTGTCAAACGTCGATTATTTCGACGCTTGGGGATATGGCAACAACTACGAAGGCAGCGACGGGCCGCCCATCTGGTCGTTCGGCACGATCGTATCCGGAGCGCTCGCGTACTATTCGGGCATCGATCAAAACTGGGATTCAGACTATGACGATACGTACACCTATCTCACCGCCTCCTCGGTGCTCGCGGCCTTGGCGCGGACCCGCGACATGAGCGAGGCGTTGCCGCTGGCATCGCGCGCGCTGGAGAGCGCAACCTACGCCGGGCTTCGCGCGCGGCTGATGCGACCGCGCGTTGCCAAGCACCAAGCCGCAAAGCCGTCGACGTACGTCTGGCCGCGCCGCTAGCGGGACTTGCCGCGACCCCTGATCGCTACGGCAGCGATGAACCGATCGCGGATATCGTCTCGTCGATATCCGCGACGGAGTGCGCGGTCGAGACGAACATCACTTCGTTCTGACTCGGCGGCAGCAACACACCGCGGTCGAGCATCGCGTGCCAATAGGCTGCGTAGCGTTGCTTATCCGCCCCCAGCGCATCGTCGTAATTCCGGTTCGGCGGACCGGGACGGAACTTGAAGTCGACGATCGACTCGGCTTGCACGACGGTATACGGCAGATCGCGCTTGCGAAAGATCGCGCTGATACCATTTGCGAGACGCGTCGCCAGCGTGCGCATCTCGTCGTAGTACTCCGGATGCGCCTCGAGCACGTCGAGCACGCGGTGCGCCATCGCGACGCTGAAGGGATTGCCGCCATGCGTGCCGCCCGTAAAGGTGGTACCGAGCGGCGCGAGCACGGCCATCACGTCTTCCCGTCCGCCGAAGGCCGCGATCGGCGCGCCGCCGCCCATGATCTTGCCGACCGTCGTCATATCGGGTGTCACGCCGAGGCGTCCCTGTGCGCCGCGCAGGCCAAAGCGCAGCCAGGTGATCACTTCGTCGAAGATCAGTAACCCGCCATGGCGTTCGGTTCGCTCGCGCAAGCCTTCGAGAAACCCGGGCACCGGCGCGACGTAGCCCATGTTACCGACGATCGGCTCGACGACGATCGCCGCAAGGTCGCTTTCGCGACCGGCGAGCAGTGCATCGACGCTCGCAAGGTCGTTGTAGCGCGCGACGGCGACGTCGCGCATCACACCGTCGGGGATGCCGCTCGCGCGCGCGTCGGCCGTGTGCGCCGATGCGCCTGCGTCCAGCAACACGAGATCGAAATGCCCGTGATAGTTGCCGGCAAACTTCAGAATCAAAGGGCGCTGCGTGAACGCGCGCGCAACCCGGATCGCGCTCATCACGGCCTCGGTGCCCGTCGTCACGAATCGCAGGCGTTCCATCGACGGCAGATAACCGCGAACACGCTCGGCGAGCCGAATCTCTTGCGGATGCGTCGTGCCCCAGACGAAACCGTGGCGCGCAAGTTCGTCGAGGCCGCTTACGAGCGCCGGATGCGTGTGACCGAAGAGCAGCGGCCCGTAGGCCATGATGTAATCGATGAAGCGCCGCCCCGATTCGTCGTACGCGTACGCACCCTGCGCGCGCGACTGGACGAACATCGGCCCGCCGACCGCCCATCCCGAGCGCACCGGCGAATCGCACCCGCCGGCCAGGACGGCCTGCGCGCGTTCGATGCTAGCGTTGAGTTCGGTCTGCATGAATGAGCCGCTCCTTTCGCTAGCGCTTCGCGGTTTCCGTCCGCGTCGTAGCGTGTGCATCGCGCCGCCGTCGATCTCGCTTATCACCGGCACCACCGCCCGCGATGACCTCGCCGTATCCGACAAAAGCAACAGTCGGCATCCCCGCTGCAAGCACCTCGCCAAACCCCCCAGTTGCAACCAATTGCGCTCCTTTGCGGTTGAAGCGAACGTTACAGGTTTAGTAGATTCCGTAGTCCAGCTTGATTTCCAGCGCAACGAACGAGTCGAACCCAGGGACAAATCTAGAGTTAGGAGACTCGTTCATGTATAGAGACGAAACGCTCAGCTGTATCGACTGCGGACGCCCGTTCGCATTCACCGTCGGCGAGCAAGAATTCTTCGCGATGAAAGGCTTTGCCAACAAGCCGAACCGTTGCCCGGACTGTCGCGCGGCCCGCAAGGCCATGCGTCCGCAGAGCACCGGCAACACCGGCCATTCGCGTCGCGAGATGTTCGCCGTCACGTGCAGTCAGTGTGGCCGGCCGGACCAGGTGCCGTTCCAACCGCGCACCGATCGCCCGGTTTATTGCCGCGACTGCTTCTCGGCGAAACAAGCCTACCGCTAAGGTCGCAGCGGTTTCGCGACCGGACTTCGCCGCGCTCGGGGTGACTATCCCAAGCGTGGCGAAGCCATTTTCCATGCCCCACATCGAGATCGAGATTACCCCGCAGAGCAACATCAAAGAGCTGGTGGCGGCGTTGCCCATCGCAGCCGACGTCCTCACCCAGTTCGGTTTGGGATGCTCCGGATGCGGCGTGAGCACGAACGAAACGATCGAGCAAGGCGCGAAGGCCCACGGCCTTCGGGCTGAGCCGGTCGTCGCCGCGCTCAAGCAAGCGCGTCTCTCCGGCTTCGTACCGTTGATTTCGAATGAAGATCGCACGCCCGCGCGGCGCGCGCCCGGCGCATTCACCGGACGAGCCAAGATCGCGCATGTCGTGCCGGTCATGTCGGGGAAAGGCGGCGTCGGGAAATCACTCGTCACCGCGTTGCTCGCGCTCGGTCTGCGCCGCAAACATCTTTCGGTCGGCATTCTGGACGCCGACATCACCGGGCCGTCGATCCCCAAACTCTTCGGCTTACACACGCCGCTAGCGATCGAAGCCGATCCGAACGCGCCGAAAACGCCGCAAGGCAATCCGCAGCCCCTCATGGTGCCGGCCGTCTCGCGCAGCGCGATCGAAGTCGTGAGCTCGAATCTGCTCACCGACAAAGAAGACACCGCGATGATCTGGCGCGGCCCGATCCTCTCCGGCGTGATCCGGCAGTTTTACGAGCAGGTGCTCTGGAGCGATCTCGACGTGCTGTTGATCGATCTCCCTCCCGGAACCTCGGACGCGCCGCTCACCGTGTTGCAGTCGCTTTCGGTCGACGGGGTCGTGCTCGTCACCATGCCGCAAGCGCTTGCCACGATGATCGTGCGTAAGGCGGCCAACCTCGTGCATCAGCTCAAGAAACCGATTCTCGGTGTGATTGAGAACATGTCGTACTTCGTCGCACCCGATACCGGCACGAAGTACGAGATTTTCGGCCCGTCGTATGCGGATCGCGTTGCCGAACTGGCGCAGGCGCCGGTCTTTGCGCGTATTCCGATCGATCCGCGGAAGGCCGAGCTTGCCGATGAGGGCCGCGTGGAAGAGATCGACGACCCGATCTGCGATCGGCTCGCGGACGCGCTGCTCGCATCGCTCGCCGCGCATCCCAAGCCGAAGGCAACGATCTCGCTGGTGTAGGCGGTGCTGGTTTATTTTTTGCGCCATGGGCCGGCCGGCGACGCAGCGACCTGGCGAGGTTCCGATTTCGACCGCCCGCTGACGGACGCGGGCGCGAAACGTATCACACGTGAAGCCAAGGCGCTCGCGCAACTCGAGATCGATCTCGACGTCATCGTGACGAGCCCGCTGGTGCGCGCTCGCCAAACCGCGGAACTTGTCGCCGATGAACTGAAGCTGCGCAACTCACTGGTCGAAGACGAGCGAATCGGGCCGGGGTTCTCACCCGGCAGGCTTGCCGATCTGCTCGAATATCACGCGGATGCGACGGCGATCATGCTCGTCGGTCACGAGCCGTCGATGAGCCATACGATCGGTGAAATCGTCGGCGGCGCAACGATCGACTTCAAGAAAGGCGGCATCGCGTGCGTGGAGCTCGCGGGCGGCCTTCCGGTTCGCGGCACGCTGCTCTGGCTCGCGACACCGAAAATGCTTCTGCGCGACTAGGGACGCGAACGTGTCATCCTGAGCCTGTCGAAGGACGCAAACGTGTCATCCTGAGCCTAACGTGTCATCCTGAGCTTAGTGTGTCATCCTGAGCCTGTCGAAGGACGCAAACCTGTCATCCTGACCTTAACGTGTCATCCTGAGCCTGTCGAAGGACGCGAACGTGTCATCCTGAGCTTAGTGTGTCATCCTGAGCCTGTCGAAGGACGCAACCCTGTCATCCTGAGCCTAACGTGTCATCCTAAGCCTGTCGAAGGACGCAAACCTGTCATCCTGAGCTTAGTGTGTCATCCTGAGCTTAACGTGTCATCCTGAGCCTGTCGAAGGACGCGCGTTCAACGAGATCATGCGCCCTTCGACAAGCTCAGGGTGACAAAGGAACGCGATCGCGGAGATTCGTGCGCCCTTCGACAGGCTCAGGGTGACAAGGGAACGCGGTCGCCGAGATTCATGCGCCCTTCGACAAGCTCAGGGTGACACAGCAAGCTCAGGGTGACAAGGGAACGCGGTCGCCGAGATTCATGCGCCCTTCGACAGGCTCAGGGTGACACAGCAAGCTCAGGTGACAAGGGAATGCGATCGCGGAGATTCGTGCGCCCTTCGACAAGCTCAGGGTAACACAGCAAGCTCAGGTGACAAGGGAATGCGGTCGCGGAGATTCGTGCGCCCTTCGACAAGCTCAGGGTGACACATTAGGCTCAGGGTGACCGTTACGGCGCTAGCGCGCGAAACTGAACGTGCCCCCTTCGCGCATCTCTGCGGCGGTTTGCGTCATCGTATCGTAGGCCAGGCGCGCGAGTGCGCCGCCGACGCTGACGCGTCTGACGCCGAGCCGCTCGAGCGCGGCGAGGTCCAATGCCGTCCCGAGCGTGCTTGCCAGCACGTTGACCGGACGATCGACCGCGCGTACGACCGCGGCGATCTCGTCTTCGGTGCGCAGCCCGGGCGCGTAGAGCACGTCGGCCCCGGCGTCCTGATACGCCTGCAGGCGTGCAATCGTGTCGTCGAGGTCGGGACGGCCGGCGATGAGGTTTTCGGCGCGCGCCGTGAGTGTAAACGGAAACGGCAACGAGCGCGCCGCGTCGACCGCCGCACGCACGCGCTTCGCCGCAAATTCGAGATCGTACGGCTCGCCTTGGCGCCCGAGCGGCAGATCCTCGATCGAGCATCCCGCAAGACCCGCGGCGGCCGCGAGACGCACGGTTTCGGCGACGCCGCCGGGCTCATCGGCGTAGCCGTTCTCGAGATCCGCGCTCACGGGCAGATCGGTCGCGGCGGCAAGCTGCGCGACGTGAGCGAGCATTGCGTCACGATCCACGTCGCCGTCACTCCGCCCAATCGATAGCGCGAAACCTAGACTCGTGGTCGCCAAGGCTTCAAAGCCGAGTCGCTCGAGGATCCTCGCGCTTCCGATGTCCCAGGGGTTTGGGATAATGAAGGCGCTCTTGCGTTCGTGCAATGCGCGAAACGCCATCGCCTTTTCCGTTTGGCTTCTCATGCCTACGGCTGACTAACGATGATGACGTTGCGCGCCTGAATGATACCGCTGGAAAAGATCGTGTGAAACGTTCCCGCGACCGTGAGAGACTGGCCGATCGCGAAATTCGGCTTCTTGAACTCGATCACGTTGAGGCAGCGACTGTCGCAAAGCGCGAACTGCGTGACAAAGCCGCCCGGGATCGACCGAACCGAGACCGCCTCGACGATACCCAGCACCGTAACGTTTTTCCGCTCGAACGCCGCCGGCGACTGGAGAATGCCGGACGGCGCCAAGACGTTTGCCGCAAGTAAGAAGGCCAAGAGCTGCTTCACCTCGTTTGACTTCTGCGCCGCATCAGTACGAATCCTGGGAGTCACAATGTATCACCATTCTGCGTCGTGACAGTGTGTGAGCAATGAGGTGTCGTTCGGCCCTTTCATCCTGAGCGTACCGCAGCGGCGGCTCTGGCACGAAGGAGCACAGGTAGCGCTCAAACCGAAGGAGGCTGAGTTGCTCGCGCTCCTCGCCGCGCATCGCCCGCGCACGATTACGAAGGATGAAATCATCGAGCAGCTGTGGCAAGGCGCTGCGGCCAGCGACGCGGCACTCACGCAGACCGTCTATCGCCTGCGCCGAGCCTTGGGGCGCTACGCCGCAGACCGGGAGTTCATCCGCACCATTCCGGGTATCGGTTTTCAGTTTTCTGGCGGCTCGCCGATCGAGACACGCAGCGACGTGCTCGACGCGCTGCGCCCCAGCTTCTCGCTGTATCAGCAAGCGGCGTTACAGTATCGCCGGCGCACCGAGGGGTCGACGCTGGTCGCCATTCGGTTGCTGGAAGACGTTCGCACCGAAGATCCCGACTATATTCCCGCCCTCATGATGCTCGCGAAGGCGTATACGAACGCGGGAATTCGCCAGTTTCTTCCTCCGGGTGAAGCCTACCGGAGCGCGCGTCGCACGCTGAGCACCGTGCTCGATCGCGATCCGAATTCGGCCGACGCCTATGCGACGCTGGCAACGCTGCTGCTTTTCTTCAACAACGATCGCGAAGCCGCGCACCACGCGGCCGAACGCGCCCTGCTCCTTGCTCCCTATTCACCGCCGGCGCACAAAGCAGCGATTTGGGAGCGCCTCTCGCACGGAGATTTCGCAGCTGCGCTCACCCAAGCCGATCTCGCGGTTCGCTCGGGGCCGGCGTCGCAGCAGTCCACGGCGATGCTCGGCATCGTGTTATATATGGCAGGGCGCTACGATGACGCGCATGCCTGCTTCGAGACCGCGCAGCGGCTCGACGCCGCGCAAACGACATCCCTCTTTTACGACGCCCAAGCATTTGCGATGACCTGCGACTACGACCGCGCCGAGCATCTCTTGACGTCGATAACCGGCACGGACCTGCTCAACCGCGTCGTAGCTCTCCGTGGATATATAGCGGCCAAACGCGGAGATCGTGACGGGAGCGAGCGCGCCTTGAGCGCCCTTGCGGCTTCGCGTCATCCCGCTCACATAGGCGCGTCGGCCATCCATCTGGCGCGGGGCGACTTCCGCGCGGCATTGCAGGCACTGAACAACGCGCAGTACACGCTGGAGCCGGGCCTTTTCCTCGTGCGCGTCGACCCTCTATACGCGCCGATCATGCGCCGTAACCCCGAGGTGCGAAATGCAACACTGAGCGTGCGCTGTGCGTGATGTTATCCCGTGTGAAGACTCGGCACTACATACTACGCAATACTAAGCGCCGTGTAGATGAGTGACACATTCGGACGCCCTTAGCCCCGGCGTCCGATTTCATTTGTTAGATTTTGTTGAGACGTTATGCCGGGCTTATGACACGCTGTGAAATGTGTGGGACTGCGCTGAGCGATCCCCACTTCCAACACAGAGGAAAGCAAACACATGAAACGTCTCTTCTTCCGGCGTTCGTTGGTTGCACTCGCTTTGACGCTCGCCTTCTTCGGCCAGGTAACGTGGGCACTGGCTGGTACGACGGGCGGTCTCGGCGGGCAAGTTACCGATCAAGCCGGGCATCCGCTTGCGGGCGTTGCCGTCAAAGTGACGTCGGCGTCGCAGGTCGCTACGACAACCACGGACAGCGGAGGGCACTTCGTGTTCCTCGCGCTCGCTCCGGACACATACACGGTCTCACTTCAGAAGGAGGGCTTCAACCCGGTTTCAATCGCCGGCGTTAGCATCTTCGCCGACCAAAATCAATCCCTCGCCTTGCGCATGAACTCGCTCAAGACCATCGCCAGCGTTACGGCAACGGCGAGCAATGTGGTCAAGTCGGGCGTTGGGTCGGATCTCTATAACGTCAACTCGTCGTCGATCCAGGCCACGGCCGCGCTCGGCGGTGGTACCAACCTGAACAGCGCCTATGCGGCGATTGCATCCGTGCCCGGCGTTCTCGTCACCTCGGGAGGCATGGGCTGGAATCAGGCGACGTTCATCCGCGGACAGCAGGCGTTCTTCTCGGGTTTCGAGTACGACGGCATTCCGGTCAATCGAGCTTTCGACAACTACGTTGCCTCGACCGAGAGCAACACCGGCTTGCAAGAGCTCGAAGTCTACACCGGTGGCGGCCCCTCGTCAAACTCGTCGTCGGGAACATCTGGTTTCGTCAACCAGGTGATCAAGACGGGAACGTACCCCGGTTACGCGACGCTCCAAGGCGGCATCGGCGGACCAACGTACTACCATCAAGCTAAAATCGAAGCCGGCGGCGCAACGCCGGATCGAAACTTCAGCTACTACGTCGGTCTCTCGGGCTACAACCAGGACTATCGCAACCTCGATAACTACAACGGCTCCGATCTGATGCAGCCCGGCGACGTCTATTCCGGGTATTCGCTCATGGACGTGAGCACCGCGCTCAACGGCGTACCCCGTTCGCTTGCGCCCTTGTGCGAGGCCGGAACGAACGTTACGCCGGCCGGCGTGAGCGGGCTGCCGTGGTTCGATTCCGAGGCGACGACGACCGGCGTTGCCGCCCAACCTACGAACTGCTTCGTTCCCTACGCGGGTAACTATGGGAATCTCAGCGTTCCGGCAATGATATCCGACCGCGAGAACGTCGCGAATTTCCACTTCCGCATTCCGCGCAAGAACGGTCTCAGCGACGACATCCAGTTGCTGTGGAGCGGGTCGTCGATGAATACGACGGCGTCCTCGAGCGCCAACGACGCGGGCGGCTACGCGCCATACACCCTCGCCGTAACCGGCAATCCGTACTGCCCGCCCTCGGGCGTATTGAACGGTACCGCCTGCGCGCCGAACTATCCGTACTACGTGGACGCACAGGTCTATAATGCCCCGTTCGGCACGCCGATTTCGGGACTCGCATTGCAAAACTACTACCAGCCCTCGAGCCCAACGGACCGTTCCTTCGATTCGGAGATTCCGGCGAATGCTCGTGACGGATTCTTCAACGACACCGGCATCGTGAAGGCTCAGTACACGCACGAGCTCTCGGATAACGCGTACGTGCGCGCCTTTGCCTATACGTTCTTCTCGGATTGGACGCAAGCGGGCGCGGAATCGGCATGGAACGCCTATGCGAACTACGGAGTCGGCCCAGCCGACTACGACTTCGCGTCGGCAAACTACGACCTCATCACGCACACGGCAGGCGGCGAACTGCAGTTCACCGATCAGCTCAACAACGACAACCTCTTGCAGCTGACGGCAAACTACACCACCGCCAACGTAATGCGCTTCAACAACGACGGCTACACCGCCGGAAGCTCGCCGATCGGCTACATCAGCGAGAGCAACGGCGCCTACGACTGCTACGACCCAACTTCGGGAGCGGCGGAAACGTGCGCGCCGGGCGGATCGTACGAGAGCACGTCCGTAGCCGGTCCAACGGGAACTGCTCCGGCGGGAACGCCGGCGGCGCTCGCCGGAGCGTATTGGGCCACCCTCTGGAACGGCGATTCCAGCGGATCCTATAACACCGTCGCTCCCCATTTCTCGTTCATTTCGCTAAGCGATCAGTGGCGTCCGAGCGACAAGCTGCTTTTCAACTTTGCGCTACGATCCGAGAACTACGAGTACAGTCTCGATTCCGCCGCAACGCCGGCAACCGCGTTCTACGCGCAGATCATCCAGCAAGATATCTGCGTAAACTCGGTGGGAAGCGTCTACTCTCAAACGCTGCTGCCCGGTGAACCGCCGCCCGCAGCTCCGATCTACACCGCATCCTGTCCGGCCGGCTACGCCCATCCGAACTTCTCGGCGAACTCTCCGACGAGCTACACGATCGGCGATCTTTCGCCGCGTTTCTCGGCAACGTACACGGAATCACCGGATACGGTGTGGCGCGCCTCGGCAGGACGCTTCACCGAACCCCCGATCTCCGCATCGGTGCAATACCTGAGCAACTCGGGCAACGAGCTGAGCATTTGGACCGCGGGTCTACCGCTCGGATTCGAGTCCCCGTTCCACCCGATTCCGGCGATGAGCGCGGATCAATTCGATCTCTCGCTCGAGCGCCACGTCCGCGGAACGGACTGGAGCTTCAAGATCACGCCGTTCTATAGCGTCACCCAGGGCTATCAGGAGCAATCCTTCATCGGAACAAACTTCGTGACCCAAGCTCCGGTCGGACAATTCCGTTCGCTCGGTTCGGAGCTCTCGATCCAGAAGGGCGACTTCTCGCGCAATGGATTCTCCGGTCAGCTCGCGGTGACGTACACCGACGCAAAGGTCAAATACCAGGACTACTACGGCGCGAACCAGATCGTCTCGGCCAATTCCGCGATCCAACAGTTCAACGAATTGACCAAAGGCGGGGGCGGCTGTCCCTACTACAACGCCGGATCGTGCGTCGCGGCGGGAACGACGCCGCCGTCGACCGCGATCCTCAACCCGTACTATAACGACGCGGTGCAGCCGCTGCTTGATCCCAGCGGCTGGTATGCGCCCGGCTCCACCGGCCTCTCTCCCATCGACAACCCGAGCACGGCCTACTACGACTCGCCGATAGACACGACGCTGATCCTCAATTACCGCAAAAACAAATGGGCGATCACACCGTCGCTGCAGCTGACCGAAGGAAACTCGTACGGTGGTCCGCTGGACGTCATCGGTATCGATCCGCGCACGTGCGGGCAGAACTCGGCAACCGCCGGCATCACGGCGCTCTCGCCGGGTACGAATCCGTATCAGTGCGACGCGCTCTCGGATGTCGGGACGTACTCCACCGCAGCAGCTCAACTCTACGTGCCGAACTTCCAGACGGGATCGTTCTCGTCACCGGGCCAGTTCCGCAACCCATGGGTACTGACGACCAATCTGCAGATCAGCTACGACATTTCGCCGCGGCTCTCTGCAACGGTCACCGTCGCGGACATCTTCCACGACTGCTTCGGCGGTTCGAAGGAACCGTGGACGGCTGCCTATCCCGCCGGCCCGAACTATTGCGCGTATTTCGCCAATGGATTCTACGCCGGCAACTTCTACAACGGAACCTCGCCGTATGACTCGGCGGCAAACGGGTTTACGCCGTATGCCTGGCAACTCCAATCCTATACGCCGGCACTCGACGCTAATCTCGGAAATCCACCGCCGCTCAACGTCTACGCGCAACTCAACGTGAGATTGTAGTAGACGGTACCCCATGCTCGCCGGCGCTCGTCGCCAATGCGGCGGCGCCGGCGAGCATCAGCAGCATGAACAGCGTGCGCAAGACACGCTCGGGCAAACGCTTTGCGAGATTGACGCCGTGCGGCACGGCAATCGCGCCGCCGAGCGCGAGCGCAATCCCCGCCGGCCAATCGATGTCGTGCGCAAATCCGTAGATGAAGATATTCACAATGGTCCCGGGGGCGACCAATGCCAGCCCCATCCCCTGGGCTTCGACTTGACGCAACCCGAAGAGTATCGACATCCCGGGAACCGAGAAGACGGCCCCGCCAACGCTGAAAAACCCCGACAGCGAGCCGCCGAGCGCACCGACGATGCCGGCAACCGGCCAGGGAAAATGCCGCGAAGACGGCTTGCGCCTGGGACCGAAGGTGCGCCATGCCATCTCGGCGGCGATCGCAGTCAGAAAGACGGCAAAAGCGATGCGCAGCGGTTTGCTCGGCAGCGCGGTCGCAACATGCGCCGCCACGAACGTGAAGGGGACTGCCGTCACCGCCAGCGTCACCGCTAACCGCGCATCGAGTCCGATTTTACGGATGTAGTTCCAGAGGCCGAGCAGCACGTTCGGCACGATCATCACGAGCGCCGTTCCTTGCGCGAGCTGCTCGGAAAACCCGAAGAAGACGCCGAGCACGGGAATCGCGATCAAGCCGCCTCCGATTCCCAACAAACCACCGCAGTAGCCAAAGAGCAATCCCATCGCGAAGTAAAGCAGCAGACCAAGCAACATGACCGCAATTATAAGTCAATTTGGCGACCGTCGACACCGAATTGAAGATTATTTGGTTTTTCGATGCCGGGAAAGTAGCACGCAACGGCGTCGCAGCGCATACACGCTGGACTGACCATGAAACACGATCGAATCGTTCGCACCGTCGTCCCGGTGGCAATCTGCGGTGCGCTCGGCCTCGCTCTTCTCGGCGCAAGCGGCGACCCCACAACCCCTGCGGATACGCAGTTCACGAGCCACGCGATGCCCCTCTTGCTCCAAAGCGTCGCGAACGCGAATCCCGCCGAGTCCGGCGGAGATGCCACCGTCAAGGCATTGGCAAGCAAAGTCCAGAGCGACGAGGTCAGCATCGGCACGCAACTCGTCTCGATCGCAGGCTACTACGGCATCAAGGTTTCCATCGATTCGCCCAAGCCTTCGATCCAGGCGTCGGACTACACGGCAAGTCAAGCCACGGTGCTGCCGCAACTGATCACGCTCTTCGAACAAGAAGCAAAGGGCGGCGGGGGAGCGCAGATGCGTTCGTTTGCCGAGACGTCGGTGCCGGTGCTCGAAGGCGACCTCAAGGCGGTCCAGCAGGCACGTTAGTCACAGTAGCACCCCGAGCGGCGTCGAAGCTCGTGGAAGCGAGGTTCGTGCCTGATGAGACGAGTGGTGATGCTGGGACTGGCCGCGTTGTTGCTGTGCGGATTCACGGCCGGCGCCCCGATGCTGAGCTTCGACGGCGCAACACGTTGGATCAATAGCCCGGCGCTCGAACCCTCGGACCTGCACGGCAAGGTCGTCCTGGTGGACTTTTGGGAGTACACCTGCCTCAACTGTTTGCGCACGCTGCCATACCTGCGCGAATGGTACAAGCGTTACCATCAGGACGGTTTCGTCATCATCGGTGTGCAGACTCCCGAGTTCGCGTTCTCCGCGCGACCCGATCAAGTCGAAGCAGCGACGGAACGTCTCGACGTCACGTGGCCGGTCGCCGTCGACAGCAACTACACCATCTGGAAGCGCTACGGCGTCGACGAATGGCCGACGGAGCTGCTCTTCGACCAAGACGGTCATTTGGTCGACGCGACGATGGGCGAGGGCGGCTATCCACAGACCGAGTCGCGCATTCAAGCCTTGCTCAAAGCCGCAAATCCGTCGCTTTCGTTGCCACCGGTCATGGCGTTGCTTCCGCAAGACAACTACCTGATACCGGGGGCGGTCTGCTACCCGCACACGCCGGAGATCCTGGTCGCGCACACGCCGATCGCGGACGCGCCGACGTTCGGCGATCCCTCAACCGATCTTTCATATCACGATCCCGGCGGCACTCGTCGCGACGGCGCCTTATATCTCGATGGCTTCTGGCACGCCAAACCGGAGGCGATGGCGTTTGGCGGCGGCGACGGATATCTCGCCCTGTCGTACCGCGCGATCGAGGTTACGGTCGTGATGACGCCGCCAAACGGCAAACCCGGCCGCGTGGTGCTGACGCAAGACGGCAAGCCGGTTCCGCGCGAAGACGCCGGTCCTGACGTGCGCTACGACCCCAGCGGCGCGTCATACGTCGACGTCGACGCGGATCGCGCGTATCACATCATCGAGAACAAGGTTTACGGTACGCACGACCTGCGCTTGTCCCCGAGCGCCTACGGCTTAGCCATTTACGACCTGGATTTCGAGTCTTGCGAGGTCCCGGGCACGCACGCAAGCGGGTCGTCCTGAGGCGCGACCCTGAGGCTTCTGGCAGGGGAGCCTCGAAGGACCGCGCGTGCGGAAGTTCGTCATCGCCGTCATAGCGGGTGCAAGCGCCGGCTACGTCGCGGTTCGCGCCCTCCAAGCAGCGGCGTTACGGCGCGAAGCGCTGCGCGCGTCGTCGAACGATTCGGCGGCATACGGACGGACGCGGCGTGCGCTCGCCGTCGCCGGCACGTTGCGCTCGACGCTCGCCACGCTTGCCTTTGCGTATGGACCGCTGGCGCCACGTCTCGAGCGAAGCGTTGAATCACTGCCCGTTTGGTTACGGCCCGGTGCATTCTTCGGTGCGCTCGCATTCGTGTCGAGCGTTTTCGAACTCCCCGTCTCGTTCGTCGAAGAGTATGCCATCGAAAGGCGCTACGGCCTCACCGAACAGACGCCGCGCGCATTCCTCGCCGATTGGGCCAAGAGTTCCGCAATCGCGGCGATCGTCGCAGGCGGCCTTGGTCTCTTGGGAGGAATCGCGATTCGCCGCTTTCGGCGCGCGTGGCCGCTCGTCGCGTCGCTGGGCATGCTGCCGCTGTTCATTTTGGCGAATCTCGTCGTCCCGATCTACGTCTTGCCGCTCTTCAACCGGTTCGAGCCGCTGCGCGGACCGCTCGAGGAGCGATTGCGCGCGCTCGCGTCGCGGTTCGACGTGGGTGACGCGGAGATACTGCGCATGGACATGAGCCGGCAAACAAAAAAGGCCAATGCCTTCGTCGCCGGCATCGGCAAGACGCATCGCATCGTCCTCGGCGACACGCTGATCGACGCCTTCCAGCCCGGCGAGATCGAATTCGTGGTGGCGCACGAACTCGGACATTACGTCTCGCGCGACACGTGGCGCATGATCGCGCTGGCCGAAGGTGTCACGGCGACGTTACTCGCTGTGGTGGCACTGGGATTGCGCCGCGAGCGGTCGCGCGATAGCCTCTTACTGCTGCGCATCACCGCATGGCTTGCGGCGGGCATGCTCCTTGCTCGTCCGGGGATCAACGCATACTCGCGTTCTCGCGAATGGGCGGCCGATCGCTTCGCGCTCGCGACGACCGGCGATGCGCGCAGCGGCGCGGCCGCGTTCCGCCGGCTGCGGGATCAAAACTTGGCCGAAGAGGAACCGCCCACGTGGTACGAGGTGCTCTTCGCCTCTCATCCGAGCTTGGGTAAACGCATCGCGGCGCTGACGAAGTAAACAGCGGCGCCGGCGGCGACGCTAAGCAACCCAAAGAGAATCGCCGGCCTCCCCGCGCTGCAAAAAATATAGATCCATCCCGCGAGCGCGACCAGCGCCGGTAGCGGGTAGAGCCACATGCGGTACGGAGCGCGTAGGCCTTGCGCGCGCATCACGAAAAGCGCAACGATCTGCGCCACCGATTGCACGAGCACGATGGCGGCGGTCAGCGCGCTTATCACTTGATCGAGGGTAAAAAGGCACGCGATCAGCGCAATGACGCCCATGACAACGAGCGAAACGTCCGGAAAACGATGGCGTTCGTGGACGTGCGCGAACGGCCGCAGAAAATTCCCGTCGCGCGCCGCGGCGTACGGAACGCGCGAGGCGTTGAGCAGGACGCCGTAGACCGAGGCAAACGCCGTGATCAAAATGAGCGCGGTTACCGCGATCGCCGCCGATGCTCCGAAGGAGCGCTCGACGACGGCGGATGCCACGTGCTGACCGAGCGGCGGCAGCGATCCGCCGGGGAGCGGAACGAACTGCTGCCAAGGGAGTGCTCCCAAGATTCCCGATTGTAGCGTGATGTAAAGGGCCGCGACCAGCACGATGGCGATCAGGATCGAACGCGGCAAGGTTCGCCGCGGCTCGACCACTTCGTCGCCCAGGCTGTTGGCTGCGTTGTAGCCGAGATAGTCGTACATCGCGATGATCAGCGCTTGCCCGAGTCCGGCCCGCAGACCGCCCCAAAATGAGTCGCCCGGCCCGAGGGCCGCTGCGACATGCGCGGACCAGTGCGCGAACGACGCAACGATGACGCAGAGCAGGGTCAAGATCGACGCACATGCGAGCGCGACGCTGGTGCGCTCGATCGCTTTGATCCCACGATACAAGGCAACGATGGTCACGATCCCAACCGCCACGGCGACGTACGTCAATCCGTAGCGGACGCGCTCGAGAGCCGGAATCAAGTAGCCCGCGTAGTTCGCGAATCCGATATAACCGCTCGCAAGCGTCAACGGCACGATGAACATCGTTTCCCACACGAAGAGAAAGGCCGGCAACGTTCCGATTCGCATGCGGCCGAAGACGGCGATCAAGTATCCGTACGTTCCACCGGAGCCGGGATAGGCCGAGCCGAGCTCAGCCCAGACCAAGCCGTCGCAAAGTGCAAGCAGCGCCCCGAGAAACCACCCGATAAGCGAGAGCGGACCGTGCAAGGCACCAAGCACAAGCGGAATCGTAATCAACGGCCCGATGCCGATCATCGCGATGACGTTCACCGCCACCGCGCCGCGCAGTCCGACGCCGCGTATCAAAACCGGCTTCATCGAAGCACTATCGTAGGCGAGGGTTGCGGAAGCCTGCCGTTGTACGAGACCCGCATGAGTATTTCCGTTGACCGCTCCGCCGCGGCTTCCCCCGATAACGTTTGGGAGATGGCACAGCGGCAACTCGACGAAGTTGCCCGTTTGATCGGCCTGAGCGATGCGATCCACCAATTCTTGCGCGTTCCCAAGCGCGTGCTCGAAGTCTCCGTACCGGTAAAGCTCGACAACAACGCATTTCGCTGTTTCACGGGTTATCGCGTGCAGCACAACATGGCGCGCGGTCCCGGTAAAGGCGGCATTCGTTTTCATCCCGACGTCACACTCGACGAAGTCAAGGCGCTCGCGATGTGGATGACGTGGAAGTGCGCGCTCGTGAACATTCCGTTCGGCGGCGCGAAGGGCGGCGTGATCTGCGATCCCAAAGCGATGTCGACCCAGGAACTCGAGAATCTCACCCGGCGGTTCACGACCGAAATCTCGATCATCATCGGCCCCGAGAAAGATATTCCCGCGCCCGATGTGTACACGACGCCGCAAGTCATGGCGTGGATCATGGACACGTTCTCCATGCAGCACGGCTATTCGATTCCCGGTGTGGTCACGGGAAAGCCGATTGCAATCGGCGGGTCGCTCGGGCGCGACCGCGCGACCGCGCGCGGATGCCTGTACGTGGTCGATGAAGCGATGCGCGTGCTCGACCGCAAGATCGAAGGAACGCGCGTCGCGATACAAGGGTTCGGCAACGCCGGACTCAACGCAGCGGAACTCATGAGTCGCCACGGCTATCGCATCGTCGCCGTCTCGGATTCACGCGGCGGTGTTGCGAACCCGAAGGGACTCGACGTCAACGGACTCATCGCACACAAGCAGGAGACCGGTTCCGTCGCCGGTTTCGCCGGCGCGGACCGCCTGACCAACAAAGACGTGCTCGAGTATGATTGCGACGTGCTCGTCCCGGCCGCGCTCGAAAAGGTCATCACGGCGGAAAACGCGCCGCGCATTCGAGCCAAGATCGTCGCCGAAGCCGCAAACGGTCCCACGTTGCCCGAAGCCGACGAGATCCTGTTCGATCGCGACGTTATGGTGCTTCCCGACATTCTCGCCAACGCCGGAGGCGTCACCGTCTCCTATTTCGAGTGGGTGCAAGACCTTCAGGAGACGTTCTGGGAGGAGGACGCCATCAACGAGCGTCTGCGGCGTAAAATGCAGCGCGCGTTCCGCGAAGTTCACGAACAATCGCGACGATACAAGACCACCATGCGCAAAGGTGCCTACGCGGTCGCCGTGGATCGTGTTGCAGAAGCAACGAAGTTGCGAGGCGTGTACCCCTAGCGCAAACGCGGCATCGGCTCGCCCGCTTGCCTCCGTCGGTGTTTCGGCCGGGGAAGGAGCTGGGAACGAGGCAGACATGCTTGCGCTAGAAGATGTACCCCGCACGGACTATCTCGTTCGTCTGTGCGGAGATCACGGTATCGTCCAGTTCGCCAAGGGAGACGAGCCCGACCTCGAGTCGGGCTTCTGTCTCGACGACAACGTGCGCCTGCTGGTGCTCGCGATCACGATGCTGCGAAACGATCCGGCCGACGCGTTTGCAAGGGAAGCGGTAAACCGGGTCTTTGATTTCATCTCGGACGCGGCCTACGAAGCGCCGGTGTATCACAATATGATGGACAAGCGCGGAATTTTCACCGATCGCTTTGCCTCACCGGAGTCCATCGGACGCCTCATCCGCGCGCTCGGGTACGTCATGCGCGACTCTGAGGACCCTACGTGGCGTAGCGTCGCAAACTTCGAGATGGGTCGCGTGATGCAGGCGCTGCCGGCCCTCTCATCGGAGCATGCCCGCGCTTTTGCCGCACTCGGTTTCGCCGCCGCAATCGAAGGCGGGGCGCAAGAATACCGGCCGGCGCTGCGCGCGGTAGCCGAAGCGATGAACTTCGAATTCGAGCGCAATGCGGCCGAGAACTGGATATGGCCGCTGCCCGAGATGACGTATGACAACGCGCGGCTGCCCGAGGCTTTGCTGCGTGCGGGCGCCGTGCTCGCAGACGAAACGTTCATCGAGAACGGGTGCCGCATGCTGGACTTTCTGGCCTCGGTCGTGCAACCATGCGAACGGTTCGAGCCGATCGGCGCCCCGTCATGGTATCCGCGCGGCGGCGAACGTTCCCATTACGCCGAGCAGCCGCTCGAAGCGCTGGCGATGGTCGATGCGTGGCTCGCGCTAGGCGACGTCGCGCGCGCTCGCGTAGCCTATGAATGGTTCCTCGGCCGCAACCGCGAGAGCCTCGCGGTTGCCGACGTTACGACCGGCGGGTGCTTCGACGGGATCGACGGGCCGCGGCGGCTCAACCGGAACATGGGTGCCGAAAGCACCCTCGCGTATCAGCAAGCGGCGTGGACGATGCGCGAAGCCGGGGCTAGAGGCGCACCTCCGCAAGCTGCGTTGGCATAACGAGCGTGCCGTCGAGCAATCCGACGGTGCGGTTGGCATAGGTCGCAAAGCGACGATCGTGCGTGACCATCACGATCGTCGAACCGCCCTCGTGCAACTCGGACAGCAGCTCCATTACCGCCTCGCCGTGAGCGGTATCGAGATTCCCCGTCGGTTCGTCGGCGAGCAACACCGAGGGATTGCCGGCAAGCGCTCGCGCCACGGCAACGCGCTGCTGCTGACCGCCGGAAAGCTGCGCCGGATAGTGGCGCGCGCGGTGGGCGACGTTCACGCGGTCCAAAACTTCACCGACGCGGCGGCGGCGTTCGGCTTTCGAAACGCCGCGATACGTCAGCGGTAACTCAACGTTTTCCGCGACCGTCAGATCGCCGATGAGATTGAAGTTTTGAAAGATGAACCCGATCTCGCGGTTTCGGATGGCCGCCCGTTCTCCGGCCGAGAGCGCATCGACGGCGCGGCCATTGAGCACGTACGAGCCGCTCGTCGGCGCATCCAGCAAGCCGATGATCGAGAGCAAGGTCGATTTTCCGCACCCCGACGGTCCTTCGATCGCCACGTACTCGCCGCGTTCGATGCCGAGCTCGACGTCGCGCAGGGCACGTGTCTCGACTTCGTCGGTGTGGTAGTTCTTGCAGATGGCGTGCAGTTCGAGCAGCATGGATTCCCTTTCTAACGTAACCGTAAGAGCGGCGCACCGGCGTACGCCGAGGTGTCGGAAACGATGACCACGTCGCCGGCGTCGAGACCGGAGAGGACCTCGATGCGATCGGTCGAGCCGACGCCGAGGCGAACCTGAACCGCTCGCGCCTGCGAGGTGCGTGGATCGACCTCGTAGAGCGTGACGGTCGAGTCGTCGGCGGCGCCCGCAGGACGCGCGATCGAGAGCACGTTGCGTAGCGTCTGCAGGTCGATCGTGCCGTCGACGTTGAGGTCGGGGCGGGCACCGGGCGGTAGCGCGCTTTCAAAGCCGACGTCGACGGCGACGCTGCCGTCTTGCGCCGACGGCGCGATCCTCGCGACGCGACCGGTGACGACGCCGTTACCCGTATCGACGCGCACGGGCATGCCGATGTTCACCGCGTGCACCTGACCCTCCGGTACCTGCAACACGGCTTTGAGATCGTGCTGATCCGCAACGCGCGCAAGCTCGGTTCCGATGTCGGCGCGCGCCCCCGGATCGACCGCAACCGATTGTACGATTCCGTCCGAGCGAGCCCGCACCACGAGCGCGGCGACCTCGGCTTGCGTTGCCGCGAGTTGCGCCTGCGCCTGGGCGAGCTGGGCTTGGGCTGCGGCGACCTTCGCATTCTGCTCGGCGGCGTCGACACCGATTTGCGAATGCGCAACACCGAGTTGCGCCTGCGACTGCGTTGCTTTGATCTTTGCGATGCGATACGTTTGCTCGGCGATGTAACCCTCGCGGGCCAGTTCGGCGTCGCCGGCGACATTGGTCGTGTCCATCTCGGCTTGCGCGTGCGCCGAGACGTAGGCGGACCGCTGCGCGAGTGCCGACGCCTTGGCTTGCTGGACGGTGCTCAGGAGATTCGCCTGCGCGACGTCGACCGCCGAGCGCGCCGCAACGACCGCCGCATCGAGATCGGGATTGGTCATGCGTGCGATCGGCGTCTGCGCGGCGACGCTGGTCCCCGGCTTGACCAAAACGCTCTCCACGATGCCCGGCTCCACGGCGGCGACGATGTGCACTTCCTGCGGCGCGAGCGCACCGGAAGCCTCGATCGAACGTGCGAGCGTGCCACGCTTCGCGACGTCGGTCACGACGCTCGCGCGATCGACCGAGATTCCGCCGCCGGTGCGGGTGAGCGAGATCAGCGCAACCGCGGCGGCTGCGATCAGCAACGCGACGCCCAGCGCCACGCCGACGCCACGTGGCAGCCCGCGCGGTTTGGCGCGAACGACGTCCATGTTGTTGACGGACACCGGTCTCATTCGTACCTCAACGCCTCAACGGGCTGCACGCGCGTCGCGCGCAGCGCGGGATACAGCGACGCCAGCACCGCCGAGCAGAAGATCAGCAGGACGACGATACCGAAGGTCATCGGATCAAAGGGCGAGACCGATCCGAGCTGCGACGCGATCGCGTGCGCAGCGAGCGCCGCAATGATGAGGCCGATCGCAACGCCGGCCGCCGTCGTTACCAGCGTGCGGCGCAGCACGTCAGCGACCACTGCGGGTTCGGTCGCCCCCAGCGCCATGCGCACGCCGAACTCACGCGAGCGCTGCGTCACCGAGAACGAGACGACACCGAAGATGCCGGAGAGCGCGAGCACGAGCGCAATGCAGGCCAACGTCGTCAAAAGAATCGTTGCGAAGCGTTCTTGCGCAGTGTGGTTCGCTACGAGCTGAGCTACCGTATACATGTCGGGAGGCTGCACCGTCGGCAGGGCACCGGCAAATGCGCCCTTCATCTCGCGCGCGATCACCGCGGCGTCGATGTCCGGTGCGTAGACGAGCGCGGAGGTATATGCTGTCGGCCCTTGCGCCATCGGAACGAAGAACTCGGGGAAGGGCGGTCGCGCGATGTTGTCGCGTTCGTCGCCGACGACGCCCACGATTGTCGCCCAGGCCGTCGGTGTATCGTTCCAACCTTGGCTAAGGATGCGCACGCCAACGGGATTCATCCCTTGCAAATAGCGTTGCGCGAAGGCCTCATTCACGATGGCGACCGGCGCGGAGCCCATCGTATCACCGGAATCGAAGACACGTCCGCGCAGCAACGAAATGCCGAGTACGCGGAAGTAGTCCGATGTGACGTTGTTTGCCGTTGCGTGCGGCTCGCTGCCGATCGGATAGGTACGTCCGAAAACGGGCGCGTTACTGCGGTTGGTCATCGGTCCCAGCGGGTACTGCGCCGTCAAGGCTGCGGCGCGCACGCCCGGGAGCGACTGGAGCCGCGCGAGCAGGTCGCGCTGCATCGCCGCGCGCGCGGCGAGCGTACCGAGGTTCTTCTCCGGCAGCATCGTCAGCCCACTGGCGATCACCCCATTCGGGCGAATCCCCAGCGGGGTGTTAATCAGATTGACGAAACTGCGCACGGTCAGGCCCGAGACGACGACGAGCGCGAGCGCGAGCGCGATCTCGAGCACAACGAGCGTCGAGCGCAGCCGGTGATGCGCCGACGCGTCGCCTCCACGACCGGCCGCTTTGAGCACGCTCTGCAAATCGGGACGAGCGAGCGAGAGCAGCGGCGTGGCGCCTGCCAGCAGCGTCGTCGCGAACGCGGCGCCGATTGCATAGAGTAGGCTCGCACCGTCGATGTGCACGGTTGAGGCGCGTGGCAGCGCATTTGCAAGAAGCCCGGCGAGCGCGTGCAGTGCGCCGTAGGCGAGAGCGACGCCGGCCGCGGCACCGATCGTCGCAAGAACACCGGCCTCGATCAGCAGCTGGGTACCGATCCGGCGCGACGACGCGCCGAGCGCACTGCGCACCGCAAGCTCACGGTCGCGGGTCGACCAGCGGGCGCCGAGCAGATTGCCGACGTTCGCACAGGCAATCAGCAAGATACCCACGACCGCGGCGAAGACGATCCACAGTACGGACGCCGCGCTGCCGAGCAACTCGTCCCGTACCGGCACGATCGAGAAGACACGGTCGTGATCGATTTTCGGATAGAGCTTCTGGAGCCGCGCCGAGAGCAACGCTAGTCGTGCGTTCGTGCTCGCGATACTCGCCCCCGGCACCAGACGCGCGAATCCAGCCAAGTAGCGTTCCTCACGATCCGCGAACGTGGCGCGCTCGGGCAGCGCGGCGTAGTAGTCCTGCGATCTCAGCGAGCCGGTGGGATCGAGCGCGGGTTGTCCGGCTCGGAGCACGCCAACGATGCGCTGGGGGACGCCGTTGAGGCGCACGGTATCGCCGATGACGCTTGGGTCGGCGTTGAAATGCGAGCGCCAGACCTCGTCGGAAATCACGATGTTGTGCACGCCGGGATCGCCGTCGGCGGGCGCGAGCACGCGACCGAGTTCTGCCGTGATACCGAGGATATTGAAGTAATCCGGGATCACGTCGAGACCGCTGACCGCGAACGGCGTATTCCGAGCGAGCATCGTTCCGCCGTCGCTGGCGAGTGCGGTCGTTGCCGCGAACGCCGGCACCGACCGCATGTCGAGCGGGTCGGCCAATGAGAGGTTGTCCGCCACCTTGGCGCCGCCGCGAACCCCATCGAAAATCACGACGATTCCGTTGGGATTCTTGAACGGCAACGGCTTGAGCACGACCGCGTTGAGCACGCTGAAGACCGCGACGTTGGCGCCGATGCCGAGCGCGAACGTCAGCACGACGATCGAGACGAAGAGCGGCGCTTTGCTCAGGCGGCGAAACGCATACGTAACGTCACGAACGATATCTTCCGACCGCAGCCGTAGACCGGTGAGCGCGAGATCGACGACATCGCTTGCGCGTACGTCGCCGTCGGCAGACGCATCGATCTGCGCACCGTAATGATCGCGAAACTCGCGCGGCGCGAGCAACAGCGCTAGGCGCACAAGCGTCTTCATCTATGCAAACGTGCTCGCGGAGAGCAACCGCCGATCCATCGCGGTGCGCACCGCGTCGGCCATACGCGAGGCCTCGGCGCGCGCGATGCGCCGCCCCCACGAGGTAAGGCGGTAATAGCGCCGCCGCGGATCTCCGGAGTCGACGCGGTCGACCTCGATGATCCACCCGTCGGTGACCATCTGTTTGATGACACGATAGAGCGTGCCGGGGCCGAGGCGTACGGTGCCGTTCGTCGCTTCCTCCACCTCCTTTGCGATGCTGTAACCGTGGCGCTCTTCGGCCGCGAGCACGAGCATGATGTAGAACGCGCTCGGACTGAGCGGCAAAAAGACGTGCGGATCGCCGGTCGCTTCCATCGAACCTCCAGTATATCCATTACAGGTATATCAGAGATGGACCTACCGCGCAAGGTCTATTCATAGCGGAGCGCCTCGACCGGCGCAACGCGCGTCGCGCGCAAGGCGGGCTGAAGCGAGGCGATCGCGGCGCTGACGAAGACCAAGGCGACAACGCAGGCGAACGTCGTCGGATCGAATGGCGAGACCGCGCCGAGCTGTGCCACGATCGCACGCGCCGCGAAGGCGGCCGCCACGACCCCGATGGCAACGCCGATCGCCGTCGTCGTAATCGCGTGCAGTACCACGTCGGCAAGAATGCCGGACGTCGAAGCGCCCAGCGCCATGCGCACGCCGAACTCGCGCGATCGCTGCGTGACCGAGAACGAGACGACGCCGAAGATGCCGGAGAGCGCCAACAGCAAGGCGATTGCCGCAAGCGATCCGAGCAGGATCGTCGTCAAGCGCTGTGCTCGTGTATCTTCGGCGACGCGCTGGGCGATGGTGAACGTCTGCGGTGCCGGGGTGAGCGGCATCGCCGCCGCAAACGCGCTGTCGACTTCTCGCCCGGCGACCGCGGGGTCGAGGTGCGGCGCACGCACGACCGCGGAAAAGAAGGGCGTTGAAAGCTGACCGAGCGGCGCGTAGTACTCGGGCAGCAGCGACTCCGCATCGGCGTCCGCGCCGACACCAACGCGTTCGTCGGGAACGACGCCGACGATCTGCGCCCAGTGCCACTGGGTCGGGCCGGTTTGGATGCGAATGCGCGCCGTGAGCGGATTCATACCGCGCAAATAAAGTTGCTCGAACCGCCGGCTCACGATCGCGACCGGAGCAGCGTTTGCCGTATCCGTATCATTGAAGCTGCGCCCGAGGATCGGATGCACGCCGAAAACGGTGAAGTATTGCGGCGTGACGGCGTTCGAGAGCGCCAGCGGTTCGGCTCCCTTCGAGTAGGTCCGGCCGAAGACGACGGCCGGTCCCTGCAATTCCACGTCGCCGACGGGATACGTCAACGCGAGCGCGGCCGACTCGATGCCGGCAAGCGCGTGCAACCGGCGCAGCACGTCGTTCTGCAGGCTGGTGTTGCCGGCCGTTTGAAACGGCAGTCCAAGCGACGGCAGCGAGACGGGGGCGCTCGCTACCACGCCGCTCGTGTTCACGCCCAGCGGCGTGTCGATCACCGCGAGAAAGCTGCGCAGCACGAGTCCGGAGATCGTCACCAGCGCGATCGCGAGCGCTACTTCCAAAACGACGAGCGCCGCGCGCAAACGATGGCGGCGCGAACCGTCGCCGCCGCGTCCGGCCGACTTCAACACCGTCTGTAGATCCGTCGCTCGTAGCGAGAGCAACGGCGAAAGACCGGCGAGGAACGTTGCCACGATGACGACGATTAGCGCATAGAGCAGGCTCATGCCGTCGATGCCGATCGTTCCCGCACGCGGAAGCGCGTGTTCCACCAGACCGGCAAGGCCGCTCAGCGCCGCGTACGCCAGCGCAATACCGAAGCATGCGCCCAAAGTCGCGAGTACCGCCGTTTCGATCAGGAGCTGCCCCGCGATACGGCGCGAGGAGGCGCCCAGCGCGCGGCGCACGGCTAATTCGCGATCGCGCGAGGACCAGCGCGCGGCGAGCATGTTGCCGACGTTGGCGCAGGCGATGAGCAAGATCGCGACGACGCCGGCGAAGACGACCCATAGTGAGGAAGCGGCGCGGCCGAGAGCGAGCGCGCTCAACGATTGCGCGAAGAACGACCAGCCCTTGTCCGTATCGGCGTACTCGTGCGCAAGATCCGCCGAAACCAGCTTGAGATCCGCGTTCGCATGCTCGAGCGTCACGCCGGACGCGAGACGGGCGATGCCTCCGCCCATTCGCTCGCCGCGCTCCACTGCCGGGAGATGCGCGGCCAGCGCCGTGAGCACGTCTTCGCTGCGGATACCGGCGAAGTTGCCGTCGGGCAGGAGTTGCCGCGGTGCGAGCACGCCCACGACACGGTACGCGCTGCCGTCGAGCGTAATGCTGCGCCCCACGATGCCGGGATCGGCGCCGAACCGTTCGCGCCAAACCTGATCGGAGATGATCGCACTGCGCGCGCCCGCCGAGCCGTCCGCCGCGGTGAATGCGCGCCCGAGGCGCGGCCGCACGCCCAGGAGGCTCAAATAGTTCGACGAGACCTGCAAGCCGTTCAATGCGTACGGTTTCCCGTCCAGCAGCAGCGTCGGCTGCTGCGAGACCGTCGCCGCGACTCCCGCAAAACCGCGCTCGTGCGCGGCGATGTCCTGCGCATCGAGCGGAGAGACCGCCGGAAAGACGTCTCCGCGCGGTCCTCTCGAGCTGAGTACGGTGAGCGAAGACGGATCGGCAAACGGCAACGGCCTGAGCACGACTGCATCGAGCACGCTAAATACTGCCACGTTCGCACCGATGCCGAGCGCGAACGTCAGCACGACGATCGCGACGAAGAGCGGCGCCGCGCGCAGCCGCCGAAGGGCGTAGGCGACGTCGCGGGCGAGCGTATCGAAATGCATGCGCACGGATCCTTTGAAGAGGTCGAAACATTGAGCAAGAGGGTTAGCCGAGCCCGCGTCGAGATCGGCGAGCATCTCTTCCTCGTACTCCGAACGAAAATCGCGCGGGTACGTCAGGAGCGCGGCGCGCGCGAGAAGACGCCGCAGCGTCACGCGTGCGTTGCCGGTAAGAGTGCGAATGACCGCGCCACGCGAACCAACGCGTCGAGACGGCGCGCTTCGGCTTGCGCGATGCGCTTGCCCAGAGCCGAGAGTCGATAACGCCGGCGGCGCGGATCGTGCGCATCTTCACCGAGCTCGTGAATCCAGCCGTCGGTCAGGAGTTGGCGGATCAGTGGATAGAGCGTGCCCGGTGTGACTCGCACGGTGCCGCCGGTAATGGTTTCTACCGCTTTAGCGATCGCGTAGCCGTGACGCTCTTCTTCCGCCAGCGAGAGCAGAATGTAGAAGACACGAGGATTGAGCGGCAAGAGCGACTCAACATCGTTGGGCACGAATCACCTCGACGATGGACGATTGTGTTGGCTTCCACTATATCGATTAGCGATATAGTCTGTCAAGCGGCTCGCCCTTACAATGCGTGGCCGACGCCGTGCCTCCGACGTTCGAACGACGGAGCTGTGACGCTCTAGGGTGAGAGAACCGGCGAGGGGCGCGTGTGCAGCCAAGAAGCGATATCGGTCTTGCTGACAACGTAGCTGCCGCTGCGCAGTTCGTCACGGAACTCGCCAAAAAGGCCGAACGCCTCCGCAAACGCGTCATGCTTGTGGATCGACTCGTAGTTGACCTGACTCGCGAACACGAACGTATCGTCCGGTAGATCCGCGTACATGTCGAGCGAGCGTGAGAGAATGCCGCGCACGACGTCTTCGACGAACTTCGGATTTTGGTGGGCCTTGTTGACGATGAAGAACTCGTCGGGACGTTTGAGCAGGTCGTAGGTCTCGCTCGACATCGAACCCTCGACGATCTCGACCAGGTCTTCCGCGCGCACGACGTCTGCGTATCGTTCGTCTACGCCGAGCAATATCGCCCCACGCCCGCGCTGATTGTGGGTGGCAACCGGTAACGCATCGAGCGCGCGCTGCGCTTGCTCTTGCGTGAATCCCGATTCCATGAGTTGATGCAGCGAATGCTCGCGCACCATGAGCTGGGCGCACGGGCAGGCCGTCATGCCTTCCGCTTCGACTCCGACCACGCGACGCGTGCCTTCCTCATCGGCATGCGCGATCCCGACGAGCGTGTAGATCTCTTCCCCGCGCTTGCCCGAGACCGGCGTCCACCGTTCGAGCGCAAAATCCGCGCGCAGCCGCACGTCGGCGCGGATCGCGCGCTGGCTGCGCACGATCTCACGCGCGATGGCCTCGACCAACCCTTCGATGCGCTTGGGCTCGGGTGATGCAGCGAGAACGTCGAGCGTCGCTTCTTCGAGGATCTCCGAGAACCGCGACATATGGACGCCGGCCTTGTCGGGCGCAAGATCGGCAACCATCGTAAATTCGCCGTTGAACACGCGCGGCTGCCCGTCGATCTCGAGCTGCACGATGCGCCGAACGTGCGAAACGCCGACGCGGTTGAGCGAGAGACGAACGTCGGGCGACTCCTCTTGACGGTTCGACAGGAAATGCAAACTGCGCGCGCGGCGGCGCGGCCCGGCGCTACCGTTGCTCTTCGCGAACCGCGAAAACTGCGGGGCGATCTCGGCGAGCGGCGTCGCGTTGTACGGCCGGTCCGCGAGCTGCGGATGCGTCCAATCACCGAAGACGAGAATGTCGATGTCGATCGGCCGTGCTTGCAGGCGCGTGTTCGAGATCCGGCCCACCGAGAGCTCGACCTCGGAGAGGATGCGCTCGAACGACTCGCGATCCAGCGAGGTCTCGATCTGCGCAGCCACGTTCAGAAACGGCGGACCGCCGGCGCCGTCGGCCGGTTCGCTCTCGTAAAATGCGGAGACGCGGCCGATGCGCGCGGATGCGCGCAGCCGCTGCAGGGCTGCAAGGATATTCGCTTGCCGGTCTCCGAGGTTCGAACCGATGCCGATGTAGACGTGCACGCCTGACTTTTCTTTAAGGAGCCTTCAGTGCTCCGCGAGCAGGGCCTCCGTCGTCGAACGCACGAGGTCGTCTTGCGAGTCGCCGACGATGACCTTCTGCAAGCGACCGTGGCGATCGAAGAAGAGTTGCGTCGGCCAGGCGTTGACGCCATACGCGTTCCACAGGTCGAACGCGTTGTCGACGGCGACCGGCCAGACGATGCCCTGCTGCCGAAGGTTCTCCACGACATAGGCCCGTTGCTTCTCGGCCGGGGTCTCGGGCGAATGAATGCCCACGATTTCGAGACCCTTGGCATGGTCGGCCGCATAGAGCGAACGCAGCGTGGGTACGACGTTCCGGCAGTTATAGCAGTCGACGGTAAAGACGTCGAGAATCACGACCTTGCCGGCAAGTTCGGCCTCGTGGACGCGGTCGCCGATCCAATCCTTCCAGGTCAGGACAGGTTGAAGCGAGGTAATTGCCGCAAAGAGCGTTAGCGCTGCAAGTTTGAACATACGTCAAGAATACGCCGGACAGCCGAATGCGGATGAACGTGGAGCCATCGTGAGCGACGACTCGATCTATCCCTATGCCGTCGAGCCCAAGGAGGCGCCGGCGATCTGGGGCGGTGATGCTTTGGTGACGCGTTTCGGCAAACCCGGCGACCCGCACGCGAAGATCGGCGAGTCATGGGAATGCTGGGACGCCAATACGGTAAAAAACGGGCCGCTCGCCGGCAAGACGATCGCCGACCTGCGCGCCCGGCTCGGCGCAGAGTTCCTCGGCGACCTCGATCCGCAACAGATCTTCCCGATTCTCACCAAGCTCATCGATGCGCGCGACACGCTTTCCGTACAAGTTCATCCTGACGACGCGTACGCGCAGCGCGTGGAACATCAGCACAACGGCAAGACGGAATGCTGGTACATTCTCTCGGCGCAGGACGGGGCCGAGCTCGTCTACGGATGGGCGCACGACACGAACCGCGCCGAGTACGAGCAGCGCGTGGCCAACGGAACGCTCGGTGAGATCTTGCGCCGCGTTCCCGTAAAGGCGGGTGAGACCTATTATCTGCCCGCCGGCACATTGCACGCGATCGGGGCCGGCATCATTCTCTTTGAAACCCAGCAGGCGAGCGATCTCACCTATCGCATCTTCGATTGGAATCGTACGGGCTCGGACGGCAAGCCGCGCGAGCTGCACGTGCAAAAGGCCGCCGACGTGCTCGACTACCATCAAGGCACGCGGGGCGCCGCTGAAACGATCGCCTATCATTACGAAGGCCTGGACCGAACCGCGCTGGTTGCAGGCAGTCGCTTCATCGTCGAGCGCGTCGTGGCGACGGATGAAGCTGCGTCGCTCGATACGGGCGGCCGTCCCGTCGTTCTCATGACGCTCGACCGTCCGATGACGGTGCGCGCCGGCGACGTGGCGTTGGCATTAGACAAGTATCAAACCGCGCTCGTGCCGGCAGCGGCACGGTGGTACACCGTGTCGGCTATCGACGGTCGCGGCGCGCCATTCATGCTCGTCGCTCCGCCGAAGACCGCGCAAACAATCGCGGTGCGACTGCTGGCAGCCGGTGTCGACCAGACGCGCGTCGATTCGTTCATGGCACAGTTCGCGTGATCGCGATCGGGGGCGAACGCGCCGACGTCCTGGCCGAGCGCTTCGGTACGCCCTTCCTGGCGATCGACCTGCGCGTCCTCGACGCGGCCCTCGATGCCATGCTCGCTGCGGCCGCACCGCACGGCATCGCCATCTCGTATGCCGGCAAAGCGTTGTTGTTGACCGGGCTCGTCCGCCATCTTCATCCGCGACCAATCGGCATCGACGTTTGCTCTCTCGGCGAACTTGCCGTCGCCGAACGCGGCGGTTTCGAAGCGGTGCGTCTTACGCTGCACGGCGCGGGCAAGACCGACGAAGAACTCGACGCCGCGCTCGACGGCCGTGTGGGGCGGATCGTGGTCGACGGGATGGACGAGTTGCATCGCCTCGTCGCGCGCACACACGGCCGGAGTGCGCCGGTCATGCTGCGCTTCAACACCGGCATCGAGGCGCACACGCACGACTTCGTGCGAACCGCAGGCGATCGCAGCAAATTCGGCTTCGCGCCCAGCGAGGAGACGGCGGCGCTCGAACTGCTGCGTAAGAGCGAGCTACGATTGCTCGGCGTTCACGCCCACATCGGCTCGCAAGTCTACGATACGATGCCCTACGTAGAGAACGCGCAGCGGCTGCTCGCGATGTTGCAGCACGCGCGCGACATGGGCTTCGACGCCGCGAACACGATTGTCGTCGGCGGTGGATTCGGGGTGCAGATGCACCCGGATACGCGGGATGAGATCTTCGACGTAGCGGGAACGCTCGACGCGGTCGCGCGCGTGATTCCCGAGGGCGTGCGGGTGGAGATCGAACCGGGACGCGCGCTGATCGGCCCGGCGGGCACGTCGATGTACCGCGTGTGCGCGGTAAAGCATTTCGAGGGGCGGCGCTTCGTCATCGTCGACGGGAGCCTTGCCGACAATCCCCGCCCGGCGATCTACGGCGCCTACCATCATTTCGAAGCCGCCGAGCCGCGCACGCGGCTTTGCGCTGCGACCGTCTGCGGCCGCTCGTGCGAGAGCGACGAGCTCGGCGAAGCGATGTTGCCCGAAGACCTCAAGGCCGGCGATCTCGTCGCGATGCGCACGACCGGCGCATACACCTACAGCATGGCGAGCAATTACAATTATTTTCCACGGCCCCCCGTTATCGCCGTCGGCACGGGCGAACCGCAGCTGTGGGCACGCAGAGAGACGATCGAAAGATTGCTGGGGTAGTGGTATCCTCTACTCATGCCGCATCCGATGCTTGCTCCGCTGCCTTATGAGGACTGGAAGCCGACAAAGACAACCCTGCACTTGATGTGTCAGATCGTCGGAAAGATTCGCCTCGGCCACGTGCCCTACCGCTCGCACTGGTGGAACGTAACGCTGCATCCCACCGCCCGCGGGCTCTCCACGTATCGCATGCGAGCCGGCACGACGTTCTTCGAAATCGCGTTCGACTTCATCGATCACCGGCTCGTGATCAACGTCGCCGGAACGCACGCGCCGGCAACGATTCCGCTGCGCGACGGCCTGACCGTTGCGCAATTCTACGAGGCGGTCTTCGAGCTGCTGGCCGGTTTTGGCATCGAGACGGCGATCGTCGACAAGCCGTACAAGATGAGCGTCGAAACGCCCTTCAGCTCCGACCGCGAACATCATGCCTACGATCGCGTCATGGTCCGGCGCTGGTGGGAGATCGTGCTCTGGAGTGCCGACGTCTTCGATCGATACGCGAGCGAGACGGTCGCGAAGGAGAGTCCGGCGCATCTCTTCTGGCACAGCTTCGACCTCGCGCTCGCGCGTTTCTCGGGACGCCCGTCGAATCGGCCGCCGAGCAATAACGTCGTCGAAGACGAAGCCTATTCGCAAGAAGTCATCGCCGTCGGTTTCTGGCCCGGCGACGACAAGACGCCGGCGCCGACGTACTACACCTACACCTCGCCCGAACCGGCAACGCTCGCCTCGATGCCGCTGGCCCCGAAAGGCGCCGCGTGGGTCCCGTCCGGCACCGGCCATCTCGGCGTACTGCCGTACGACCTCGTGCGCGCATCAGCGGATCCGAGCGCAACGTTACTCGAGTTCGCGCATTCCGGCTACAAGGCCGGCGTCGAAGCGGGCAAATGGCCCGCGCTGCCCGGACACGCCGCAGACTGCGACCGGCTCTACCGCGCCGGCGCTAGATGACGCCGCGCAACCGATCCTCGAAATGCGCCAGCGCCTGCGGTGCGATTCCCACGAAGTTCGTGTACTCGAAGTACTCTTCATACCGTAGATAGTCGAGCGTATAAAGACCGTCGCGTTTGAGCACGAAGACGCGGTAGCCGCTTCCTTCGAGCAGCGTGTAGGCGGCACGCAGTGTATCACCGGCAAGTTGCCAGGCGCGATTGTATTCGAATTGCAGCACGCCGATCGACTGCGACGCGATCGATGCACTCGCGCCGCGCATGACCTGCAAATCGTAGCCTTCGGCATCGACCTTGAGGAGATCGACGCGATCCCAACCGGCGTCACGCAACGCCGCGTCCAGCGTCGTGACGGTCACCGAGCGCGTCGTGCCGGCCGCGCGCACGAAGTCCGCGACGAGCGAGCTGCCCCGGCCGGCGTCGGCCTCCTCGAAAAACGAAAGCGATCCTGCCGATGCGCCCAGTGCAACGTCGAAGAGCGCGATATTGGCATCGCCGCCGAAGCCGTCTCGCAACGCTTCGAATGCGCTGCGCGACGGTTCGAACGCGAGCGCCGTGAAGGGGCGCCCGACCGCGCTCTCGCGGACCATACCGAGCCAATCGCCGACGTTCGCACCTACGTCCACGAACCGGTCACCGTACGATGCGACGCGCTCGACCAGCCAGCGTTCTCCGGTATCGCGTGCATCGGGACTTTCCGCGAGGTGATATTTGATCACGCAGCGGCACTGATTGCGTATGGCGACGGCAAGCCGCACCGCCAGCGGCGACCTCGCCGCGAGCCGTTGCAGGCTATCCAAGACGCTGCGCGCGAAAGGGGCGGTCATGCTCGCGCTCTTCGCGCTTCTTCTACCGCCCCCGCTTTTCGAGGCGTCGACGCTGCGTGGCGCTCACGTCAGCGCCTACGTCATCTCCGCGCAGACGGGCAAGGTGCTGTACGCACGCGATCCCGATGCCGCGATGATGCCGGCATCAACGCTCAAACTCGTGGTCGGATCGAGCGCACTCGACGAGCTCGGGACGAGCTTCGCGTTCACGACCTCGCTTGCGACCGACGGCACGACGCTCTATCTCGAGGGCTCCGGCGATCCGTTGTTGCGCGAAGGCGACTTCGACGACGCCGCGCGCGCGCTCGACGCATTGCAGCTGACGACGTTTACGACGCTTGCGGGTGACGCGGGTTCGCCGCTCGCGGGATATCCTGACGGCTGGGAACTCGATGACCTCGCCTACTATTACGCCGCGCCGCCGAGCCCGCTCTCGATCGACGAAAACACGGTACGGATCGCCGTCCATCCGGCGGCGCCGGGCGCGCAACCGTCGCTCTCGTTCACGCCGGCAACGGACGCGGTGAAGGTGGTCAACGACGCGACCACCGGCCCGGCCGATTCGCAAGACACGACGAACGTGCAGGTCGCGTTGAATGACCCTGATACGCTCGTCCTGACCGGCAGCGTGCCGGCCGATGACGCCGACGACGCCATCGATGCAGCCATCCTCGATCCGGCGCGCGTCGCTCTCGATTTGATCGCGCAGACGTTGACCCGGGGCGGCATTCATTTCGCCGCGACGGCGACGCTGACAGCCGCGCCACCAAACGCGCGCGTGCTTTGGACGCATCACTCGCCGCCGCTGCCGGACTTGCTGCGCGCCATGTGGCTACCGAGCAACAATCTCCTCGCCGAATCACTGCTCGACGCGCTTGCGCCGACGCGCGAAGAGGCGCTCGAGCGCGAGCGCGCCTGGCTGCAATCGATCGGCATCGACCCGGCCACCACCACGCTTGCCGATGGATCGGGCCTCTCCGCCTACGATCGCATCACCGCGCGCGATTTGGTGACGATCCTCGCGCACGACTGGAACGGTCCCAACCGCGCCGTGGTGATGCGGGCGCTACCGATCTCGGGCGACCGCGGCACCCTCAAGAACAAGTTCACCGCGCCCCCTCTCGCCGGCGCAGTCATCGCCAAGACGGGAACGGTCAACCACACGCGAACGCTCGCAGGGTTTCTCCAGACGCCGCATGGGACGCTGATCTTCGCGCTGATGATCAACGACTGGATGGATCGCGGGCCGAAGGCTACCGCCGATCTGCGCGCGTTCCAGTCGACGTTCCTGGAGTCGTTCTTCGAATGAGCGCGTGGCTGCGCAAAGCTTGCTCGATCGAGGATCTCCGTTCGATCGCGCAACGCCGCGTGCCGCGAGCGTTCTTTCAATACGCGGACCACGGATCGTATACGCAGTCCACGTTGCGCGCCAACAGTGCGGACCTTGCGGCGATTCCCTTGCGTCAGCGCGTCGGGATCGAGATGGGCACCCGCGATCTCTCGACGACGATCGCAGGCGAAGAGGCGGCGCTACCGCTCGCGCTCGCTCCGGTCGGCTTGACCGGTATGCAGCACGGCGACGGCGAGATCCTCGCCTGTCGCGCCGCGCAGGCCGCCGGAGTGCCGTTTTGTTTGAGCACGATGTCGATCTGCTCGATAGAAGACGTGGCACAGGCCGTGCAAAAGCCATTTTGGTTTCAGTTGTACGTCATGCGCGACCGCGGATTCGTGCGCGACCTCATTGCGCGCGCGGCTGCGGCAAAGTGTAGCGCGCTCATGGTGACGATGGATCTCACCATGCTCGGGCAACGCCATTGCGACATCAAAAACGGCCTCACGGTTCCCCCGGAGATCACGTTCGGCAACCTGCTCGACGTCGCGACGAAACCTCGATGGGGCGTTTCGGTCCTGCGCGGCAAGCGCAAGACGTTCGGGAATCTCGCCGGGCACATCACGGGAATGGACAGCGTAACGTCGCTCGCGACGTGGGTCTCCAAGCAGTTCGATCCGACCCTGCACTGGGACGATCTCGAGTGGATTCGCGCCCTCTGGCCCGGACGCATCATCATCAAGGGCGTCATGGATCCCGAGGACGCGCGAATCGCCGCGAAGAGCGGCGCGAGCGCCATCGTCGTCTCGAATCACGGCGGCCGGCAGCTCGACGGCGCACCTTCGAGTATCTCCGCGCTTCCAGCCGTCGTCGATGCCGTCGGCGGCGAGATCGAGGTGCTCTTCGACAGCGGTATACGCACCGGCATGGACGTGTTGCGCGCGCTCGCGCTCGGCGCGCGCGCCTGTCTGATCGGACGCGCATACACCTACGGACTCGGGGCGGCGGGCGAAGCAGGCGTCGCGCGGGCTATCGAAATCATCCGCGGCGAACTCGACATCGCGATGGGCCTGACCGCCACGTCGAGCGTTCGCAACGTAGGACCGGACGTAATCGCCTAGCGAGCGCGGGTGACGCATCCAAGTCCTCATCCGCGGCGTTCTACGGATGTATGGCTACCCAAACCGCAACATTTGCCGCCGGCTGCTTCTGGGCCGTGGAAGCAGCCTTCCGTCGACTTCCCGGCGTCATCGATGCGGTCTCCGGCTACACCGGTGGGCGCACGCCGCATCCTACGTATCGAGAGGTCTGCAGCGACCGCACCGGCCATGCGGAAGCGGTCGAGGTCATCTTCGATCCGGCAGAGATCAGCTACGATCAACTCCTCGACGTGTTCTGGAAGATTCACGATCCGACACAGGTCGATCGTCAAGGGCCCGACATCGGGTCGCAATACCGCTCGTCGGTCTTTACGCATACACCGGAGCAGTTCGTGTCGGCGATGACGTCGCGCGATCGCGCGCAGGCACAGCTGCGGCGGCGCATCGTCACCAAGATCGTCCCGGCAACGATTTTCTATCGCGCCGAGGATTACCATCAACGCTACGTCGAGCGGCACGGCGCCGCGTGCTACGTGAGCCTCTGATGGACCGCCTGGCATTTCTCGGTGCGCTTTTTGCGGTCGTTGCGTATCCGGTCACGCACACGGATGCGCGGTGGAAGCAGATCCTCGGACCCGACCGCTACGAAATTCTACGCGAAAACGGCACCGAGCCCGCGTTTTCGAGCCCGCTGATCGCGGAACATCGCGCCGGTCTCTATTCCTGCGCGGGTTGCGATCAGGCGCTCTTCACGTCGGCGATGAAATACGACAGCGGCGACGGCTGGCCGTCATTCTGGACGGTGTTGCCGCACAAGACGCTCACGCGCGCCGACTACGATCTTCCCGGTGAAGAGCGCACCGAAGTCCACTGCGCGCGTTGCGGCGGACACTTGGGCCACATCTTCGACGACGGTCCACCGCCCACGCACCTGCGCTACTGCATCGACGGCCTAGCGTTGAACTTCACGCAAACGCCTCGCTGAACGGCAGTACGCGCGCGCGTTTGCCATTGATCGCGAAGATCGCATTCGCTACAGCGGGCGCAATGGTGATGGTCGCCGGTTCACCGATCCCGGTTGGTGACGGGCTGCCCTCGACGATCTCGGTGTGTATCTCGGGCGCCTGATCGATCCGCATCACCAGGAAGTCGTAGAAGTTGTGCTCTTGCACGGCGCCGTTCTTGATCGTGATCTTGCTGGCAAGCGCCATCGAGAGACCGTAGTTGGTCGCCCCCTCGAGTTGCTGCCGCACGATCGTCGGATTCACGGCGCGGCCGATGTCGGCAACGACGAATGCGCGATGCACGCGCGGCGTGCTGCCGTCCATCGAAACCTCGGCCACCGTCGCAACGGACGTGCCGTTCCAAAACCCAACCGCGATGCCTTGCTTTGTCCCGGAAGCGGGCGAGCCCCACGACGCGTTCTTTGCAACGGTGCGCAAAACGTTGGCCGCGCGTTCGTTCTTCTTCAAGAGCGCCAGGCGGAAAGCCAGCGGATCCTTTCCGGCAGCGTGGGCGAGTTCGTCGACGAACGATTCCATCACGAAGTTGTTCCAGTTCGCGCCCGGAGCGCGCAGACTGCCCGGTGGAACGCCGCTGCCGGGGTCGATGTAATACGCGTGATAGTTTGGGATCTCGTACTGCGAGTTCATCACCGAATCCATGGAAATCGGGTCGAGCCCGTCTTTCACCGGAATGCCGAGACCCTTCATGATCGAGTCCATCACGACGGTGTGCCGCATCGCGACCAGGTTGCCGCTCGCGTCGAGCGTTCCGATGACCCGATTTGCGCCCATCGGCTTGTACCAGTCGTGCTGCGTATCGTCTTCGCGGGTCCAGATCACTTGTACGGGCGCCTTGATCGCCTTGCTGACGGCAACCGCGTCGTTGGTGAAGTCGACGTAGAGCCTCCGCCCGAAACCGCCGCCGAGGTAGGTCGTGTGGATCGTCACTTTGTCCGGCGAAACGCCCGCAAGCTTCGCGGCGTAGAGTTGCGCGAACGACTGCACTTGCGTCGGCGCCCAAATCTCGACGCCGTCAGGCGTCACCGACGCGGTGGCGTTCATCGGCTCCATCGCCGCGTGCGCGGCGGGATGCCCGAAATAGACCGCCTCGAGTTGCTTCCCGCTCGTGGTCTTCGACCCGCGAGAAACGGCCGCGATCCCGCCGCCGCCGTTGGCAAGCTCGAGGAAGCGCGCCTTGAGCGTATCCGTGCTCTGTGACGCGAACGGTCCGTCGTCATACTGGGCGGCAATTGCGTTTTTACCCGTGAAGGCCGCCCAGGAGTTGGTCGCGACGACCGCCACACCGCTTGGAATCTGCACGACGTCGATGACGCCGGGGACTTTCTTCGCCTTGCTCGCGTCGAAGGATTTTACGCGAGCGCCGAAGACCGGCGGATAGAGCACCGAGGCGAACTTCATTCCGGGAACGCGTGTGTCGATGCCGTACTTCGCGGCGCCGTTCACCTTGAGCGGCGTATCGATGCGCGCGTTTTGCTTGCCGATCAGCGTGAACGCGTCCGGCGTCTTCAGCCGCGGTTTGGCTGGAACGGGCATCGCCGACGCAGCGGCAACGAGGCTGCCGTAGGTCGCGCTGCGATTGTTCTTCGTATCGACCACGCTGCCGTTCTTGGTCGTCAGCGTCGCGGGATCGACCGTCCATTGCTTTGCCGCGGCGGCTACGAGCATCTCGCGAGCGCTTGCGCCCGCCGTGCGCAGCGGTAGCCACATCGAGGCGATGCTGGCACTGCCACCGGTAACCTGCGCTTTGAAACCCGGATCGGCGTACGCAGGGGCGGCCGGAGCAAACTCGACGATGACATTTTCGAACGGCGCGTCGAGTTCGTCGGCCAGGATCGTCGGCAGCCCGGTCGCGACGCCTTGCCCCATCTCCGATTTGTTCACGAAGATCGTGACCTTCTCGTCAGGATGCACGACGAGCCAGGCGTTCGGTTTGAAGCCGCCGTTCTGCGCGCTCTGCGGCGCGCCGGTGCTGCGGTTCGAGCATCCGCCGGCGCCAATCCCCAACACCAAGCTTCCGGCAAAAACCGACCCGAGCCGAACGAAATCGGCGCGATTGATCGTCGTCATGACGTTTGCCCTCCGCCGGTTGCGCGCGCGACCGCCTTACGGATGCGACCGTAGGTGCCGCAGCGGCAGATGTTGGTGATCGACGCGGCGAGATCGGCGTCGGTCGGATGCGGATTCTTTTTCAAGAAGGCGGAGATCGCCATGAGCTGGCCGGACTGGCAGTAGCCGCACTGCGGGACCTCTTCCTCGATCCATGCCTGTTGCAGCGGATGCGGCTGCCCCGGCGTCCCGAGCGCTTCGATCGTCGTGATCGACTTGCCGGCTGCCGCGCTGACCGGCGTCACGCACGAGCGGACGGCGTCGTCGTCGAGATGCACGGTGCAGCATCCGCACTGCGCGACGCCGCAGCCGAATTTCGTGCCGGTCAGACCGACCACGTCACGAATCGCCCAGAGCAGCGGCATCTCGTCGGGAACGTCTAGATCGTGCTTTTCGCCGTTGATGGTGAGTGTGACCACGCGCAAACCCTCCCTTTCACCGCGTCCAGCGGCTGCAGCCCCGGATGCCGGGCGCGCACGAGCTCCTGATCCTCCTTCGACATTCGGCCGAAGACGAAGGTTTCGAGCTCGGCGTTTTCGCGGACGCCGCGTGGGCGCTCCGCCGGTCACAGCCGACGCGACCGTCGCGTTGTGACACGCGATGAATACGTCGAACCTGGGTCGCCACCTCTTCGGCCTGGCGTCGATCGGTTTCGGCGCTTTTTCGCTGACGTTCGGTGACTTCAATACGTGGCAGCGGATTACGCCGCTGGACGTCGGATCGCTGCACGAGATCCTGCTCTATCTCTATATCCCGGCGGTGATCCTGGGCGGGCTGGCGGTGCAATGGCGAAGGACGGCGCGCATCGGCGCCATCGTGCTTGGGATCACCTATGCGATCTTCGCGGTCCTCTGGTTGCCGCGTTGGCTTGCCACACCGCAATCGTACGATCCGCTCGGCAATTTCTTCGAACAGTTTTCGCTCGTGTGCGGAGCGATCATGCTCTATGCGTCGACGCTCGGCGACCCACGGCGCGCAACACGCCTCGAACGATTCGCTTATTACGGCTTCGGTATATGCGTGATCTCATTTACGCTCGGACAAGCGCTCTATCTCCAAGCAACCGCGTCGTTCGTGCCGGCGTGGATCTTACCCGGGCGGATGTTTTGGGCAGTGCTCACGACCGTGTGTTTCGCGCTTGCCGCAATCGCGCTCCTCAGCGGCCGCGCCGCGCTCCTTGCCGCACGTTTGACGACGGCGATGATCGTGGGCTTCGGACTCCTGGTGTGGCTGCCCGCGCCGTTCACGGATCCGCATAGTCTGACCGCCTGGGCGGGAAATTCCGAAAACGGCGCAATCGCCGGCGCCGCGTGGATCGTCGCAGAATACTTAAGCCGGCGTGGAGCCGACGGCCGGACTTGAACCGGCGACCTATTGTTTACGAAACAATTGCTCTACCAACTGAGCTACGTCGGCAAACGGACCGGGGAGCCTGGTTCTGCGGGCTGACCGTGACCCCTGCTCCCCGGCCTCGAGGCTGTGTCTCAGTACGTATAGCCCCGTCCCGCGCCCACGGTTTCCTTCCCCTCGAGTGTGCCGAGGAATTCCTCATGCTTCATCGGCCGCGAGAACATCGGGTAGTTCTTGTCGACGGCAAGGCGTTGCTCGTCCTCGCTCAATGTCGCGGTGCAATCGGTCAGCGTGACGACGTTGTAGCCTTTTTCGTATGCGGTGCGCATCGTCGACTCGACGCAGCAGTTGGTAAGGAATCCGCCTAGCACCACGTTGGTGATGCCGCGGCTGCGCAAAATGAAGTCGAGATTCGTGCTCGCAAAAGCGTCCAGGCCGCGCTTTCCCTCCACGACGATATCTTCGGCCCGCGGCGTGAGCGCGTCGACGATCTCGGCGCCCCAGGTCCCCTTGCGAAACGATTGACTGTCGACCACGCCCTTGAGGATGCCGTACGGTTCGTCCGTCAATTCGTGGTAATCCGGTGTGAATGCGATCGGCGCGTGCACGATCGTCGCGCCCAGTGTGCGCGCCCGCTCGACGGTCTCGCATGTATTTTCGAGCATGTGCGTGCTCTCCATGACCGGCTTCACCGCATCATGGAGCGTGCCGCCTGGCGACGTGAAGTCGTTCTGATATTCGATCAAGACGACAGCGGTTCTGTTGGGATCCATACCGTCCTCACTCTTCTTCACAGGTCGGGGGGCGGGAGACTTGCACGCAGGAAGAAACGTCGCCTGCATGCAGTACGACGCCGCCGTTCTCGGCTTGGGAGGCATGGGAAGCGCCGCCGTTGCGCACCTCGCGCGACGCGGTTTACGCGTCGCAGGCATCGAGCGATTCTCGTTGATGCACGAACTGGGCGCATCGACGGGCCGTACGCGAATCATCCGCAAAGCGTACTTCGAGGACACGGCGTACGTGCCGCTCCTCCAGCGCGCCTACACGTTGTGGCGCGAGCTCGAGGAGCTGTCGCAGACGGCGCTGCTCGATTGCTTCGGTGTGCTGATGATCGGCCGGCCCGATTCGACCGCCGTCACCGGCGTCACTCGCGCCGCCGACATGTTCGGCATTCCAACCGAGCCGCTCGACGCCGTTGCGTTGCGCGCCCGCTATCCGCGCTTGGCGCTGCATGCCGACGAAGTCGGGATCCTGGAGCCCGACGCGGGCGTGGTCTTTCCGGAGCGAGCGATCGCTGCGCACTTGACCCTGGCGCAAGACTTGGGCGCGCAGCTCTACGATCGCGCAAGCGTGCGCGGCTTTCAGCTCGAGCGCCGCAAGGTTCGTATTCGCATCGAGGGGAGCGACGACGTCATAACCGACCGGCTGGCCGTCTGCGCCGGAGCGTGGACGGACGATCTGCTCGGGCGCCTGGGACTTCCGCTGCGCGTGCAGCGCAACGTGCAATACTGGTACACGCCGCCCCCGCAGGCATGCGGACCGGCCGAGCTTCCCGCGTTCTTTCTCGAGCGCGAGGGGTTGCCGGCGCCGCTCTACGCGATCCCCGATCTCGGTGACGGCTTCAAGGCCGCCTTTCACGGCTTCGGCGAGTTCACCTGGGCCGACACGCTCGACCGCAACGTGCACGGCGCCGAAACGGCGGTGATGCGTGACACGCTGGGCGAGTTGATGCCCGGCACGGAGCTGCGCATGCGCGAAGCAAGAGCCTGCATGTACACCATGACGCCGGACGCGAACTTCGGAATCGGCTTCGATCCCCAAAGCCCGCGCGTCGCCATTGCGTGCGGCTTCTCCGGTCACGGGTTCAAGTTCGCGCCGGTCATCGGCGAGATCCTCACGCAGATGCTGCTTGGTGAAGCGCCGCCCTATGCGCTGGATTTCTTGCGACTGGACCGGTTTACGGCCGGTACGTAAATCCCTGAATGTACCCACCGCCTCCGTCGTCGCTCCAGACAACCCAAATCGTGCCGGTTCGCGGGTCGATCGCGGTGGTGTGGATGCCGGAAGCGATCCGTTCATTGTCGAGCAGCTTCGGATCGCTCCTTCCGTCGAAGGAATAGAGTGCGATGCCGCCCCCCGCGCACGCAAGCCACTGGTGCGTGGGTTCCCAGTCGCACTGATCGACGTGTTCGGGCAGGTTTACCTGATGCAACAGCTTTCCCGATCGATCGTAGACTGCGAGAACGTTGTTTTCTCCGGCAGCGATGAGCACACGATGGTCGGCATCGTATTGTAGCGGATGGTTGTTCTCGAGCTGAGGCGTCGCAATGATCCGCGTAACTTTGAACGTCTTTGGGTCGATCACGGCAATTTCGTCGTTCGTCGCGATGTTTTGGTAGACGTCGTGTGTCTGCGGATCGACTTGAAGATATTCGGGCTTGTGCCCCGGGAGCGTCACCGACGCGATCTGCTCGAACGTCTTGGTGTCGATGACGAACAGACGCGTGCCGTCGTCCTCGTCGGCATAGATGCGTCCGAGTTCGGCATCATACGCGATTGCGTCGACCGGTCCATCGACGATCGCGGTGCGCAAAATCTGCTGCGTATCGGGATCGATCTCGCTCACGCTGCGCGAAGTGCCGTTGCCGGTAAAGACGTGACCCGTCGCGGGATCGATTGCGAGACCGTGCATCGGACCGACGGGAACGATGCCGATGACGTTGCCCGTGTCGCCGTCGGCGATGAGCAGGCCATCTCCGCCGGGATCCGCGGCGTAGACGCGATCGCGGGCCGAATCGATCGCAACGTAGTCAAAACCGCCTCCCGGGCTGACCGGAATGGGCTGCGTTACAGCAACAATCGGCACGCTCTATCCTTTGTCATGAAAGGTCCCGCGCTTCGCGGTGGGATCGAGTTCCAAATCTTCGAGATAGTAATAGACGATCTTACGGTCGTCGAAACCGACCTTTGCCAGCTTCCGGCCGTTCATCTCTACGACCTCGTGAATGTGTCCCTCGCGCCCGGCGTACGCATAGTTCACGTCGGAATATCCCGCCTCTCCCGCCTTGGGCCGGGGAATCGCTTTCACGCCGCGTAGCGGGGTGTTATGACGGTGCATAGCGTACTACTTCGCTCAATGATCATTCCGTACCGCGGCAAGACCCCAAAAATTCATCCGAGCGCGTTTGTGGCACCTACGGCGGTGCTCATCGGCGACGTGGAAGTCGGCGAGGAGTCGAGCATCTGGTTCGGTGCCGTCCTTCGCGGCGACAACGGTCCCATCCGCGTCGGAGCGCGTACCTCGGTGCAGGACAACGCCGTAATTCATGTCATGCGCCTCACGCAAATCGACGACGACGTCACGATCGGCCACTGCGCGGTCATGGAGGACTGCCACGTAAAGCGGCATGCGCTGATCGGCAGCAACGCGGTCCTGCTCAACGGCTGCATCATCGGGGAGGGTTCGCTCGTCGCGGCCGGCAGCGTCGTCGGAGAGCGGGTGGAGATTCCCGACCACGTGCTCGCGGCCGGCGTACCCGCCAAGGTGAAGAAAGCGATCGAGGGCGAGGCCGCCACCTGGATCGAGATCGCGGCGGAGGAATACGTCGAGCTCTCGCGTTCGTACATCGCCGAAGGCATCGATGTCCAGCGTACGTGAGCGAATGCTGCGCTTCATCGAGGGCGAAGGCCACCGTGTCGACGCATCGCCCGTCGATCCGGGCACCGGCGTAAGCGAACTGCTCTTCCGAACGCGCGGTCAGGTTTTCTCGGTCACCACCAACGAGAACGACGCCACCCTCATCAGCATCTCCACGGCCTATGAGATTCCCGAGTGGGCGCGCGAGCGTAGCCAAAACGCCGAAACGCTCGAGCGCGTTCGCGCCCAGCACGGCGACGTCGCGTTCACGCTCGCGCACGATGGGAGTCTGTTCGTGGCGACTCTCGAGCAACAAGCGACGTCGATACAAGAGTTGATGAGCGCCTTTTGGCACCTCGTTGCGCGTGTCCGGGAGGCGGGTTCGTACGCGGTCGAAGACATGGTCGATCGCACCGAGAGTAAAGTCGCAGCCGAGAAGTTCATCAACTCGTTCATGATGCCAGACCGGTGACCGATCCGCTCGAGTCGGTCGAGGCGGCGCTCGAGGACGAAGGCCTCTTTTTCAGCCGGGACGACGACGAGGACGCTTTCCGCATCGCCTTCAAGAGCGAAGGCGACCGCTACTTCATCGTCTCGTACCGCGACGATCCGACCTTCATCATGATCGGCTCGGGGTGGGCGCTCCCGCAAGGTATCGATGCGCAAGACGCGATCGACGTGGCCAACCGTTTGAACGTGCGCAAGAAGTTCGTGAAAACGGCGCTTTGGCTGGAGGAGAGCGACGTGCTTTTCACCGTCGAGCTGTGCGTGAGCACTGCGGAAGAGGTGCGCCCGCACTTCGGCCGGCTGCTCAACGTGCTGCGCGATTCAGCCGTGGAATTTTTCGAACAGTTACGGTCGGAAAGCTAAGGCGGCGGGAAGTGACTCTCGTCGGCATAGGGTAGGAAGAGCGTGTACTCTTTTTGGAAGCGGAGTTTCACGCTGCCGGTCGGGCCGTTGCGATGCTTGGCGATGATGAACTCGGTGACGTCGGGCTCGGGCCCCTCGGGATTGTAGTACCCATCGCGATAGAGAAACGCCACGAGATCCGACTCCTGTTCGAGGGAGCCGGAGTCACGAAGGTCCGCAAGCATTGGGCGCTTGTCGTTACGCGTTTCGACGCCGCGATTGAGTTGCGCAAGCGCAATGATCGGTACGCCGAGATCTTTCGCCGTCACTTTCATCGTTCGGCAGATCTCGGAGAGCTCTTCGTTGCGATTCATGTTCTTCTGCAGCACGCCGGGACGCAAAAGCTGCAGATAGTCGACGAAAACTGCGGCGAGGCCGCTCGTCGATTTGAGCCGGCGGCACCGGCTGCGTAACTCGGTGACCGAGAGACCGCCTGCGTCGTCGAGGTAGATCGGCAGCTCGTTGAGGCTCCCCATTGCGCGCGAGATGTCTTCCCACTGATGCGATTTGATGTTACCGCGCCGCAAATCGTGCATCGAGAGTTGCGCCTCCGAGCAGATCAGGCGCTGGATGAGCTCGTTGTTGGACATCTCGAGCGAGAAGAACGCGACCGGTTCTCTCGCCTCGCGCGCCGCGGCTACGGCGGCGTTGAGCGCAAATGACGTCTTGCCCATGCCGGGACGGGCGGCGACGATGATGAAATTGCCCGGCTGAAACCCGGTGGTCATGTTATCGATGTCGCGGAAACCGGAGGTCGCACCGGTGCGGTCCCCACGCGCATGAAAGAGACGATCGATGTCCTCGAACGCATCCTTCATCAAGGCGTTGACCGCGACGAAAGCGCCGTTCATCGTGCGTTCGCCGATCGAGTAGACCATCTGCTCGGATCGATCGAGCGCGGCGTCGACGTCTTCTTCGGCCTCATAGCCGAGCTGCGTGATCTGCGTCCCGGCATGGATCAGCGAGCGCAGCGTCGCCTTTTCGCGTACGATCTGCGCATAGTACTTTGCCGATGCCGCCGTCTGCACGGTGTCCATCAGCGAACTCAGATACGAAAGGCCGCCGACCTTTTCGAGTTGATCGCGCGTGCGTAACGCTTCGGCAACGGAGATCTTATCGAGCGGCTCGCCACGATAGAAGAGATCGTAGAGCACCGCAAAGATCGTTTCGTGTACGTGCGCGTAGAAGTCATCGGCGCGAACGATCTCGCCGACGACGCCCATGATCTCCCGATCGACGAGAACCGAACCGATCAGCGCCATCTCCGCCTCGAGGTTATGAGGCGGAATGCGATCGATCGAGCCGCTATGGAGGTGCGAGACGCTCACGCTCGGCTCTTGCGACGCGCGCCTTGTGAGCGACCTTGCGAATGACCTTGTGAACGACGGGTGGATACGTTGTGAACTCGCAGTGCACGAAGCGCCTGCTCCACGGTCGCGACCGGCAAAATCTCGAGGCCGGCCAGCGCAGCGTTCACCTCGCGGGCATTTTCCTTGGGCAAGAGCAGCGCGCGCATCCCCGCTTGGCGCGCGGCATAGAGCTTCTCCACCACGCCTCCCACTGCGCGAATCTTGCCCTGGATCGAGAGCTCGCCCGTAATCGCGACGTCCTGGGGGAGCGGCGTCTTGGTCGTGGCGGAGTAGAGCGCCAGAAAGATCGCGAGTCCTGCCGACGGGCCGTCGATGTTGCCGCCGCCGACGATGTTGATGTGCAGGTCGAAATCCGAGACGTCGATCGCAGTCAGTGCGCGCAGCACGCTGGTCGCGTTGAAAACGGAGTCTTTGGCCATCGAGCCCGCGGTTTCGTTGAAGCGAATCGACCCGCGGCTAGGCTGCGCCGCCGGAAACGCGACCGCCTCGATCTCGATGATACTGCCGAGGTAATTGTGAACGCCCAGACCGAAGGTCTTGCCGATCTCGCGAGTTCGGCGCGCGCGTACCAGCGTGTGCGGAACCAGGCGGCTGGTCTGCACAACGACGCGCACGTCGTCTTCCGTAATCGCTACCGAGGCATTGCTGTGCTTGGGGTCGACGCGATAGAGCGCCTGACTGTAGGCGTCCGCGACGATCTGCACCGCCTTGCGGCCCTCGATCGTGTACGACGCGATGAGCTGCGGCACACCACGCGCGGCTTTGGCGCGCAACCGTTTGACCGCACCGTTGACGATCGAGACGATCTGCGTTTGCGTCAGCGGCGCGAAGAAGATCTCGGTCGCGCGCGAACGGATCGCCGGATCGATCTCGTCGGGTTCGCGCGTGGTCGCGCCGATCAAAACGAAATCGGCCGGCGCGCCTTCCTTGAAGAGCCGCTTGACGTAGGCCGGGACGTTTGGCGCTTTCTCGTCGTAATATGACGACTCGAAGGTCACGCGCTTGTCTTCGAGTACTTTGAGCAGACGCGTCTGGAGCAGCGGATCGAGTTCGCCGATTTCGTCGATGAAGAGCACGCCGCCGTGGGCGCGCGTGACGAGTCCAAGCTTCGGCTCGGGAATCCCGGCCTCGGCAAACTCGCGCCGGCTCCCTTGATAGATCGGATCGTGCACGCTCCCCAGCAACGGGTTGGTCGTCTCACGCGGGTCCCAACGCAGTGTCGTGCCGCTGGTTTCGACGAACGGCGCGTCCTTGGCAAACGGCGTGTAGGCGCGCGTCTTTGCCAGTTCCAGCACCAGGCGCGCCGCGGTCGTCTTGCCGACGCCGGGCGGTCCGTAGAGGATGACGTGCTGCGGGTACGGCGAGCTGATCTTGGCGAGCAGCGCCTTGATCGCACCTTCCTGCCCCACGATCTCCGAAAGGCGTTGCGGGCGCAGCTGCTGCAGCGCCGACGCGGCGAGATTGCGCGCCGAGAGCGCTTCGAGTTCTTCGAGCTTCGCTTGCGTCGCCGGAGTCTCCGGTCCGGAGTCTTCGCGCAGCGCCTCGAGCTTGAGGTCGTTGAGGTACTCCTGATGACGCGCATTCATCTTCTCGGAGACCTTGCGCTCGATCGCGTCGCCGACACTCTTCTGCGCGAGGAGATCGGCCATCGCTTCTTCGATCTCGGCAATCATCTTGCGCTGTTGCCCGCGCGTCGACGCGCGCTCGAGCGTTGGATCCTCGAAGACAAGACGGCTGAGCGCGCAGAGACGGTCGGTGAGATTCTGCGAGCGCATCATCTTGAGCGCGCTCACCTTCCCGGCGCGCAGGACCAGCTTGTCCTGCCCGATCGCTCCGGCCAACATCTGGTAGAGGGCCGTTACGTAGCGATTGAGCTCGTCCTCAACGCCGTACTTGCGCCGCAGACGCGACGCGTAGGTGCCGTCGGTTCCGGCAGCCATCTGGGTCCTCTTACGACGACACGACGTTGATCGTCGCTTTGGCGACCACGTTGCGGTGCAGCTTGATCTCGACCGGATAGGTGCCCAGCGCCTTGATCTGGCTTTTGATCTCGATCTTGTGCTTGTCGACGTCGACCGAAAGCGTGCTTGCGATCGCGTGCGCGACGTCGGCGTTGGTGACCGCGCCGAACAGCTTACCGTTGCCGCCCGCTTTCGCCTTGACGTCGAGCGGAGTGCTCTCGATCCTCGTGGCCAGCTCTTTGGCGTCGGCGAGCGTTTGCGCTTCGCGTTTCGCTTGCGCGCGCTTTTGATCGGCGTGCGCGGCGAGCGCACCCTTGTTAGCTTCGGACGCGAGATTGCGCGGCAAGAGGAAGTTGCGCGCGTAGCCCTCGGCGACGTCGACGACGTCGCCCTTCTTCCCGAGCGCTTTGACGTCGCTCAGAAGAATGAGTTTCATGCTAAGACTCCGTGATCGTGATGATTATTCGGAAACGAATGGAAGAAACGCGATGATGCGCGCGCGCTTGACCGCGGTCGTGAGCAAACGCTGATGCTTGGCGCAATTGCCCGAGATACGACGCGGAACGATTTTGCCGCGCTCCGACACGTACTTCTTGAGACGGTTGACGTCGCGATAACTGATGTCGAGCGCTTTGTCGGCGCAAAAATTACACGATTTGCGCTTAGGGCGGCGATCTTTCACCGCGCGCTTCGTCTTGGTGGCCACTAAAGTTGTCCTTTCGACTAGGTGGTTGAAACGCGTCCTTCGACAGGGGCTCAGGATGACAATTTGAAGACGCGTTCTAGCCAAGTGACCCGGCAGATCCGGGCCACTGTCCGGTCACCCGAGGCGGCCGGACGGCTGATCTTACCATGCCGGCGCGCCTCGTGAAAGTGCCTATTTATGCGAACGTACGTTCGTCGCCCGTGACAGGGTCCCTGCCGGCGCCCCGGGCGACCACCGATGGCGCGACCATATCGCCCGTTTCGTGGCGCTGTGATCGTTCGCACGGATGCCGGCGGTCGCGCCGGTCACCACGCCGACGCCGGGCATTGGGTCGACGCCGTGAATCGCGAGATCGCCCGCCTCCATGTGGTCTTCGGTCGCGCGCAGCGGCACCACGAAGCCGATGAGCTTGAGGATCACGAACGTCCCGACGACGTTGAGCGCGATGATAAAGAGCGCTGCTTCCGCTTGATGGACGAACTGTGCCGGTCCGCCGCCGTAGAACCAGCCCGAGACCGTCACCGTCGCGCCATTCTTTCCGGCCGCCGGATTGGCGATGTATTCGATCATCTTCGGATCGGCGACGAGCCCGGCCATGAGGCCGCCGATGAGCCCCGCCACGCCGTGCGTGTGCAACACCGAGAACGTGTCGTCGACCTTCCGCATGAACTTGAGCTTGCCGAGATAGTTCAACGTGAGCCACGGGACGATCGTCACGGCGCCGACCGCGATGGCGCCGTAGCCGTTGACGTAGCCGGCGCAAGGCGTGATCGCGACGAGACCGGCGATCATGCCGTTGATCATCGAGACCGCGTTCGGTTTCCCGGTTTTCAGCATGTCGGCCACCAGCCAGACGAGCAACGCGGTTGCGGTCGCGATGTTGGTGTTGAGCACGGCCGCACCCGCATCGGCGTTGGCGAAATAGGGATCGCCGCCGTTGAACCCGTTCCAACCGAGCCAAAGAATGCCCGCGCCGGCAAAAGCCATGATCAGATTATTCGGCTCGAAGTCGCGTTGATCGGCGAGCAGCCGCGGGCCAACCACGGCCGCAGCCACGAAACCCGAGACGCCGGCCGCCAAATGAATGACGTAGCCGCCCGAGTAGTCGACGGCACCCAACTGCGCGAGCCACCCGCCGCCCCACAGCGAAAACGCGCCGATCGAGTAGACGATCAGACTCCAGAGTGGTACGAAGACCATCCAGGCCTTGAAATTCATGCGTCCGAAAACCGAGCCGGCGATCAAGATGGGCGTGATCGCCGCGAACACGAACTGGAAATAAATCATCGCCGATCCCGGGAAGTGGAGGTCGGGCATGCCGCTCGCGGCGAGCGGAACGACCGATTGTCCGATCTCGAAGAACGGCGAGAGCGCGGGTCCCGGAATGCCGACCAGTGCCGAGAGAATGCCCGGACCTAACTTGGCCGGATTACCGAAGCTCATGTTGTAGCCGAGCAGCGACCAGCTCAAAAGCACGATCGCAAAAGCATAGAAGACCATGACCGCCGAGTTGAGCGCCCACTTCTTCTTGACGAGCCCGGCGTACAAAATGGCGAGCCCCGGGATGCTCTGGAGCCCGACGAACGTCGCGGCGGTGAGTTGCCATGCGGTGTCGCCGGGGTTCAGCCACTTCGGGGCTTCCAAATACGGATTGACGTCAGCTAATACGATCATGCGGAACTATACCGCAAAATCGTTGCCCGGGACTTTAGACAAGTGACGCGTTAGATGGCCGTTGTTTTGGCCAGATCGAGAAAGCGGCGCGAAGGCCCCTAAAATTGATTCCAGAGGTATTGGTTGTACACTTCGTGATGGAACTGCACTTCGGGCGCTTTGACGAACGTGCCCAGCGCTCGCGGACAGCGATCGGCGGCTCCCTGTTTGAGCTCCGCGTAACGTCCCTTGACGTCCTCGCCCAGCAGCGTGCTCGTCCACTTCGATGCGCGAAACGCATCGAGCGCATCGTAGATATTGTCGGGCAGGTAGCGCTCGGCCTGACGAAGGTTGGGCGTGCTCGCGATCTCTCCGGCGAGGCCGGTCTTGAAGACGGCGAGCATGACCATGTACGGATTGGCGTCGGGTGCCACCGAACGGACTTCGATGCGCACGCTGCGCTCGTTGCCGATCGGGAAGCGGACCATCGCGCCGCGATCCACGGCCGACGCCTTGATTTGATTGGGCGCTTCGAAATGCGGATCCAGCCGCCGATAGGCATTCACCGATGAGTTGAGCACCAGACAAATGTCGAGCCCGGCGCTCAAAATGCGATCCGTGAACTGCAGCGCCAGCGAACTCATGTTCTCCTGGCCTTTGGGATCCCAGAAGAGATTCTTCCCGTCCTTGCTGACCGAAACGTTGGTGTGCATGCCGTTGCCGTTGACGCCGACGACCGGTTTCGGCAAGAAACTCGCCGTCATGTCCATGCTGGTCGCTACTTGCCGGCAGATCAGTTTATAAAGTGCAATGCGATCGGCTGCCGCAACAGCGTCTCCATAGTTATAGTTCACCTCGAACTGCGACGGCGCAACCTCCGGGTGGTCCTTCTCATTCTCGAAGCCCATCGCGCGCTGCACTTCGGCGACCGTATCGATAAAGGTGCGCAACGGGTCTCCCGGGAGCGACTTGTAGTATCCGCCGGTGTTGACGTATTCGAACTCACCCGTATCGTAGAACCGCTGTTCGGCGTCGACGCCGCCGAACAGGAAGCCTTCGATTTCATTGGCGGCATTGAGCGTATAGCCGTTTTTGGCAAATTGCTCGTCGGCGAATTGCTTGAGCTGGCCGCGGATCGCCCCGGTGAAGGGCGAACCGTCGCGATTGAGCACGTCACCGAAGACGAGCACCTTGCCGGGGCCGAAAACGTCTGCCGGCGCCCAGAAGAACGACGACCAGTCGCACAACAGACGCAGATCGCTCTCGCGTTGTGCGGTAAATCCTCGAATCGAGGAGCCGTCGAAGGTCAGGTTGTCATGCGACTTCAGCAAGAACTTCTTGTCGTAGTCGAGCATGTGCAAGCGGCCCTCGAGATCGCAGAAGAGGACCGTGACCGCCTTGATCCGTTTCTCCTTTTCAAGGTAGCTGAGGCGGTCTTGCTGGACTCTCTCGAAGGGAACCCGGTCCTTGCGCTGCTGTTTTGCGGCTAGGTTGAGTTCCTCGAGTTCAGCGTAAGATAGCTCGAGGAAATCACGCAACTCGGGCATTCTCTAAGACTCCTTAATACATCGTCATGGCGGCCGAGGATGGCTGGCTCGACGTTTACACAGCGCAGACCCCGGACCTTTGTCCATTTGGCTAAAGCCTAAGCCCCGCCGCGCGGCCGGTCGATACTTCCTGAAGTGGAGTCCGTGATTACCAGCCGGCCGGCGCTGGAGTTCATCCTCGCGCCGCGCACGACGACCGAGTTCTTCCAGCGCCACTTCGAAAAGCTCCCGCTGCACGTGGAGCGCAACGACCCCGCCTATTTCGCCGCCGTGTACGCCGTCGGCGACGTCGAGGACGCGCTCGTGGTCGGCGCGCGCGAGCCTGAGAATTTCGCCCTCGTCAAGGCCGGCAGTCCCGAGATCGAGGAGAGCGACTTCACGTACGAGCGCCCGAGCATTCGCTGGCGTCAAACCGGCAAGGGACCACGCCGCTGGATCGACGCCCGAAAAGCCGTCACGTATTTTGCCGACGGATACACGCTGATCATCAAAGACGCCGCGCTCTTCAGCGCGCGGCTGCAACGCTTCTGCAACGCTTTGCAGCGTGACCTGATGGCATTTGCGCAGCCGAACGTCTACTTTACGCCGCCCGCCGCGCAGGGATTTAACGTCCACCACGACACACACGACACGCTGACCGCGCAGATTACCGGCGAAAAGACCTGGCGCATCTACGAGCCGATCATTGCGCTCCCCCTCGAGTCCCAGCCCTTTCACTCCGGGACGAAAGTCGAGGGTCTCAAGCTGCTTGACGAGGTGCGTTTGCGTCCGGGCGACACGCTCTACATTCCGCGTGGCTTTCCGCACGAAGCGAAAACGTCGAACAGCGCCTCGCTCCACTGCACCTTCGCGCTCGCTCCGATTCGAATCACCGACGTCATGGAGCTGGCACTGCGCATCGCCGGCGATCAAGACGTCGAGCTGCGCCACGCGATCGCGCCGGCAATGCTGGCACGGGAAGACTTGGCAAAGCGGCTGGGCGAGTTCTTCGAATCCCGCCTAGCGCAGACGTTCGAGACGCCGCGCATGCAAGTCGCCGTCGACATCGCGCTCAACGAGCTCTTCCGCTTGACGCGCCCGAACGCCAACGGCGCGTTCGATCAGGCGCTGCAAACCTTTGACATCGCGCCGTCGACACGCGTGCGGATCGACGATACGATTCCCTACGTGGTTCGTCAGCGCGGCGAAGGCATCGAACTCCTCATCGCCGGAAAGGTGGTCGCATTCCCGCCCGTCTGCGGCAAGGCTTTCGAGCGGTTGCGGCAAGGCCCCACAACGGCGCTGGAGATGGACCCGTCGCTGAGTCCCGAGCATCGCAACTTGCTCGTCAAGTTGCTCGTCCTCGAAGGCCTCTTGATTATCGAGTGACGGCCGGTTCCTTTGAGAAGGCCTCGCGCAGCTTATACTTTTGAACCTTCCCGGTGACCGTCATCGGGAAAGCGTCGGTAAACCGCACGTAGTGCGGGACCTTGAAGTGCGCGATCTTGCCGCGGCAGTAGACGCGCACGTCTTCCTCGGCAAGTTGCGCGTCCTCGTGGAGAATGATCCACGCGCAAAGCTGCTCGCCGTAGTGCTCGTCGGGAACGCCGACGACGCTGACATCGCGAATGGCCGGATGCGTATAAAGAAACTCCTCGATCTCGCGCGGATAGATGTTCTCACCGCCGCGAATGACCATGTCTTTCACGCGCCCGGAGATCATCACATAGCCGTCCTCGTCCATGATCGCGACGTCGCCGGTGTGCATGTAGCGCGCCGCGTCGATCGATGCTGCGGTATTTTCGGGGTCGTCCCAATAGCCCAGCATGACGCAATATCCGCGCGTGCAGAGCTCGCCCGGCACGGTACGCGGAACGATGCGTCCATGCTCATCGACGATCTTGACCTCGACGTGTGGGTGCACGCGGCCGACCGTGCCTACGCGTTTTTCGACCGGATCGTCGACGGCTGTTTGAAACGAAACGGGCGACGTTTCGGTCATGCCGTAGCAGATCGTGACCTCGTCCATGTGCATCTCCGAACGCACGCGTTTCATCACCTCGGCGGGGCATGGTGCTCCGGCCATGATCCCGGTCCGCAGCGACGAGAGATCGTATTTTGCGAAGTCCGGCAGCGCGAGCTCGGCGATGAACATCGTCGGCACACCATACAGCGAGGTGCAGCGTTCGAGTTCCACGGCCGCGAGCGTCGCCTGCGGATCGAACGTCGGTGCGGGTATCACGATGGCGGCACCGTGCGTCACACAGGCCAAGTTTCCGAGCACCATTCCGAAGCAGTGGTAGAACGGCACCGGAATGCAGACGCGATCGGACGGCGTATAACGACACGCCTCCCCAATGAAGTATCCGTTGTTGAGGATATTGTGGTGTGAGAGCGTTGCGCCTTTCGGAAAGCCCGTCGTGCCGGAGGTGTATTGGATGTTGATGGCTTCGTCGAACTGCGTTACGTCCTGCCGCTTCGTGAGTTCCTCCGCCGAGATCGTCCGCGCGAGCTCGCGCAATTCATCCCAGCGCAGATCTCCCGCTCGGCGCGCGTCACCGCCGATCGCGATGACCGTGCGCAAGCTCTCAAGCTTATCGCGGACCGCTTCGATCATGTCGAGGTAGGCGCTCGTTTTATATTCCGCTTGCGAGAGCAACACGCTCACGCCGCTTTGCCGCAAGGCGTACTCGAGCTCGACGGTGCGATACGCCGGATTGACGTTGACGAGAATCGCGCCGATCTTCGCCGTCGCGAATTGGGTGATGACCCACGGTGCATTGTTGGTCGACCAGATTCCCACGCGATCGCCGTGCCGCACGCCGATCGCCATGAGCCCGCGCGCCAGCTCGTCGCAGGCGGCGGCAAACTGGCCGTAGGTCAAACGTACGCCTTCATGTACGCTCACGACGGCATCGCGATCGGGGTGCTCGCGCGCGACACGATCGACCAGCTCACCGAGCGTCTCGCCGATGAGCGGAACGGAGCTCGCGCCGTGCGTATAACTAATCATTCCTCACCGTGGAACTGAAAGCTGTTTGCTGTAGCCGCCGATCGTGCGCTTGGGTGACCAATAGTCTTCTTCGGGCACTCCGCTCGCGTTGATCTTTCGCACGCCGGCGTAGTTCGCTAGTGCAAGAACGTGAACCCCGCGCCGAGGTAGTGCGGCTTGCTGTTGCCCGAGGCATTGAGGGCCGTGCCGAGATCGACATTGAAGAGCGTGTTTTGTCCGAGCGATCGTTTGAGCGAAGCGATTCCGCGCGTCTGTCCCGCCGACGCCCAGGTTGCGTTCGATTGCATGCCGAGTTCGCCGCTGATCCAGGTGCCCTCGCCCACCGGCTCCGTTGCCGAGAACATGTCGAAGATCGACGAGCGCCGCCGGTCCCGATTGGTTGCAATGTAGTTCAACGTTCCGAATTCGGCGGCGAGACCGGATCCGGCCGGATTCGACCACGCGGCCGTGACGTGGGCTTCGAAGAGCGGCAGCACGTACAAATTGGCGAGCGGGCTCAGCGGCGGCCGGCTCTCCGCCGTCATGAGGAGCGCGACGTCGCCGTCTTGCGCGACCGCGCTCTGCGCGCCGAGTCCCGAGCGGGTCGCCTCGTAATGCGCCCCACGAGCGGAGATCGCAAGCTCCGTCGGCGCATCGTAAAACATCTCGAGGTTTTGTGCGATGCCGTAGCCGGCCCGAAGAAGCGGGTACCCGGCAAGCGCCGTACCGCCCACCCGCGAGGCGTTCTGATAATACTGCGTCGTCATCGCGACCGCGTGCTCCCGAATCACGCAATGGCTGACGCGCTGTTTGGTGCAGGGCGGCGCGTGGGCGGTGACCGCTCGGGCCGCCTGCGGGTAGAGCAGCAGGCACGCCAAAGCCGCGGTCGTCAGAGCACGATGGAACACGGCAGCATCGTACGGCATGCGCGCCTCCCCGGCAAGGGGGCAACCTCAGAGTGAATTCCAAGGATGGCGGAGCACACTAGGCTCAATTCACCGATCTGGAGGGGCTGTAGTGCAGCGCAACTCAATCGTCGCCGAAATCTTCGGCTACCTGGTCTGCCTCTTGGCCGTGGCCGTCTTTTTCATCAGCATCGCGGGGATCGTCAACAGCGCGTTCGCGGTCGTCAACCCGCACGCGGGACCGCACGGGGGACCGCACGTCTTCATTGCGCGGCGGATCGGCGGCCCCGGGCTGCGCCCCGGGATGATGGGACCGCCGTTCATGTGGCACAGCCGGATGGGTGGCCCCGGACACCGCAAGAACGTCTTCTATCGGGCCGGCGGCCAGGTGACGGGGAGCAGCGCGGCACCGATGCCGTTACCGTCCGGTATGCCCGATCTCGCCGCGATGCGTGCCGGGGCCACCGCAAATGCGCGCTTCGAAGCCGCGCGGCGGCTCGTGCTCGCGATCGTCATGCTGCTGGTCTCGATCTTCGTTTTCCGGCGCGCGTTCGACTGGCTCAACGCAAAGCAAGCATCCACCTAAGCCTCGTTTGCGCGTAGCGGCGCGGCGGGGAAGTCGCGCCGCGAGCGCCAATGCTCACCGCCCGGAGGTGAGCCGATGCTAAACGATGTGAAAGCCGTCGAGGCGCGTGTTCGTGAAGCGATGGAGAACGGCGCAGTAACGCCGTATTACTCCCTGCCGCTCGACAAGGTGTACGCCGTGCTCAACGGCGCGCTCGCTTCGGAGATCATCTGCGTGCTGCGCTACAAGCAGCACTATTACATGACGACCTCGGTCCATCAAGAGCAGCTGCAATCGCTCTTCAAGGAACACTGGGAGGACGAAGAGGGGCATCTGCAGCGCATCGCCGAGCGCATCAAACAACTCGGCGGCGTGCCCAATCTCGACCCCAACGGCATCTCCTCGCGTGCCTTTTCGCGATTCGAGAGCGGTCACACGCTCGCCGATCTACTGCGCGAGGACCTCGTCGCGGAGCGCGTCGTCATCAAGATGTACGGCGACATCGTGGAGTTCTTCGGGAGCGCGGATCCGGTGAGCCGCCGGCTCTTCGAAGATCTCCTCAAAGACGAAGAGGATCACGCCGATGAGATCGCCGATCTCCTCTACACGGTCGATCCGGAAACGGGCAAGACCGTGGAGCAGTTCAGCGGTGACTCGACCTTTGGCCCGCTCGTGAAATCGAACTAACAGAGCATATGCAACTTTACGTACGCGCAGCGCGGTTTCTGGCCGCGCTGCTATTGGGTGTCCTCCTCGCCGGCGCAGCAGCCGACGCAACGCTCGATACGGTCAATGCACCGCGCATAACCGTGCCCGACAAATCGGTAAACGACTGCAGCGATAAAGCCCAGAGCACGCTGATGAGCGTCATGCAGAACGCGACCGAGGCGGGTCAGGGCTCGGGCGAGTGGCTGGCACAGACCCAGCCCAGCCCCGGAGGTCCGCCTTCGGCGTGGGCCATCATCGAATGTCACGCCATCGATGGCGGCGGTTACACGGCGAGCTTCGTGTGCTCGGTGCAAACGCCGACGAATCCCGTAAGCGCGAGCGATCTGTGCACCAAACTCGCAACGGCGTTTGGAGGCGGACAATGACCGCGCTCGTTCGGCGCGCACGCAGCTTTGCGATTTTCCTCGTTTCCATCCTTTTCCTGACCGTGTCGATGGCACCGGCAGCCGTAGATTTCGCAACCGGTATCCGCCATGTCGTCGCGAGCGGTACGTTGGACGACTGCAACGCGAAAGCCAAGGCCGCACTCGAAGCGTATCTCGAAAATGCGAACGAGCCGACGCCGGGCGAGTGGATCGCGACCGGACCGGTTGGACCGAACATGTCGCCTGACATCACGTCGGCGGGTACGATCCATTGCTACGCGCACGCCGGCGGTTATATCGTCAGCTTCAGTTGCATGGTCGAAGCGCCGAACAATCCGTACTCGGCGCGAGCGCTCTGCGAAGATCTGGCCGCGAACTTCGAGGGCACCCCGCAAACGCCGCTTGCAACGCCCACGCCGCCGCCGAGCGGTTGCACCACCGCGACACTGGCCGGAACGTGGCGATCGGACAGCGATAACACGCTCACGCTCAAGATGGATCAAAGCGGCGAGCTCACGGATAGCGAAGACGTCGTCGGCAGCTGGACGCTCAGCGGTAACGCCGTCAAGCTGACATACTACGGCTACCACAACATGACGTTGTCGGCCGATGGGAAGCACCTCAGCGGCGGAGGGTACAGCTTCACCCGCGAGTGCTAGGCGAGAGGGCGGCGTCGTGAAGATCGGAACGCTCGAGATGAAGATTGCGCGCGTCGAGGGATTCCAAGTGCGCGTGCATTATCCCGACGGGCGCAACGTTCGCTCCGATCGTGAAGGCATGCCGCCGTGGACGTGGGAGAAGGCCGCTCGCGACAGCTGGACGGTCGCGCACTGGAAGCAGGAACGCTTCAAGAACGTCTATCCCGGCTTCGAGGTGGAGATCCTCGACGGCGACGGAGAGATCGTGGAGTTCGGTCACACACTGCTCGAAACGGTTCGCGACAGCTACGATTAGCCGATACGCAGGTTGTCGACGACGCGCTTGACGCCGCGCACGCCACGTACGGTCTGCACGACCGTATCCCTCACGGCGTCGCTCGGGACGCTTCCGTTGAGCACGACGACACCCTGATGCACCTGTGGTGCGATATGGAAGACGTTGACGCCCGACTGTGCGGCAATCGCCGCCGTGACGCGCACGGTTAGAGCCGCATCCACGGAATCTTCGCGCACGCCGCGCAGATGCGGGTTGACCGAGAGATCGTCGCGAACCGCGTTGACGCCGTGTACCGATTGCGCCGCTTGCACGTAACGCCCACGCTCCGCGGCGTCGTGCGCTTCGCCGCTCAACGTGACGACGCCCCCGCTCTCCGAGACTCGCACATTGCTTGCCGCATCCACGTCGATAGCGACGAGCTTCACCACGACTTGCGAGACGATCGACGCCTGGTTCGCATCGGCGCTCGCGCGCTGCTGCTGCTGCGCCGAGCATCCGATCAGCGCCGTCGTCAGCATCACTATCAGAGGTACACTACCGGCGATCTTCATGCGAGGCTCTTACCCCGTCGCTCGCAAGCGGGCGCTTACTATCGCGCGATTGCCTGCGTGACGAGCCTTGCGTCGATCCGATCGAGGCTCGACACCACCACGGTCGCCAGGGCGAGCGCACTGGATTCGGGGCGAAATTCTCGATCGGGGACGGCGATAACCGCGAGTTGCGCCGCATAGGCCGATTTGATGCCGTTGGTCGAGTCCTCGATGGCGACGCTGACGCGCGGATCCGCGCCCGTCAGCTCCAGCGCGCGCAAGTAGACGTCGGGTGCGGGCTTGCCGCGCGCGACGTCGTCGGCCGAGACGACGACCTGGAAGTAACGCTGCCAATTGGCCGTCGCGATCACCGTTTCCGCAACGATGCGCGAGGCCGAGGTTGCAAGCGCGAGCGGAAACGACAGCGACAGGCGCTCGAGCACCTCAGAGGCGCCGGGAAGGTAGGGAAGATGCTCGCTCAAGCGCCGGGCCACCGCCGCAGCAACGTCTCGCGCGATCTCGTCGAGCGCAAGCGCGACCCCGAGATCGTCGTGGATATAGCGCGCCCACTCGCCGGTGCGCATCCCGATCATCGTCGTCTGCGCGTCGTCGGTCCAGCGGCCCCCGTGTGCAAGGACGAAGTCACGGCGCACGTCGCGCCAGACTTGCTCGCTCTCGATCAGTGTCCCGTCGAGATCGAAGATGACCCAGCAGCCCATTTTTCGGGCGTTCGATTATGCGGCGCCGGCGAACTGCTGCATGACGCCCGCGAGACGCTCCGCGCTCGCGTCGACGCCGCGCTGCTCTTCTTCTGAAAGCGTGGGCCAGAAGACGCTCTCGACGCCTTCGCCGCCGACGACGCTCGGGAGAGAGAGCGTGACGCCGTAGCCGCGCTGAAACGAGCCGACCGGGATCACTGCGTGCTCGTCGCGCAGAATGCAATCGGCCACGCGTGCGACCACCATGCCGATGCCGTACTGACTTGCGCCGGTACCTTCGATGATCGAGATGTTGGCGAAGCGGACTTCCTGCTCGATCGTCTGACGAAGATCGTCGAGCCGGATGTTCCGATCCTCGAGGAGTTCGTGCAGCGGCGTTCCGCCGATTCGCACCGACGACCACAGAAAAACGCTGAACGTCCCATGTTCGCCGATCACGTTGGCATCGACGCTCATCGGGCTCACACCGAAGAACTTGGCGAGGTGGAACCGGAAGCGGAGGCTATCGAGAAACGTACTCGTGCTCAGCACGCGATCGTGTCCGGCCAGGCGGCGCGTCAGGTCGACGAGCGGCTCGGGCGGATTCGTGACGACGAGGATGGTCGCGTCCGGCGCGGCATCCACGACCTGCGGAACGATCTCTTCGAAGACGCCGGCGTTCGTGTTGAGCAAGCGCAGACGTCCGAGCGGATCGTGGCGATTCGTGGCCCCACCGGCCTTCTCGTTGATCCCGGCCGCGAGGACGACCAGCGCTGCGCCGGTGAGATCGCGGTACGAACCGGCACGTACGTCGCACTCCGGAGAAAGCGGTGTGCCGTACCGGATATCGGCAGCAACGCCGTTTGCGCGCGCCGTATCTTTGTCGAGCAGGACGATGTCGCGCGCGACACCGCGCACGCAGGAGGCAAGCGTCACGGCCGCGCCTACCGCGCCGGCGCCGACGACTCCCAGCTTCATCAGTGTGCCACCTTCGTAATGGTTGCCGCGACCGCCGCGGAGTGTTGCAGAAGATCCGGAAGATGCTTCAAGGTAAGGCTGAAGAACGCGCAGACGCAGATGACGCCGAAGACGCGCTTGAGCTGCGGCGAACGCAGACGATTCGAATAGCGCGCGCCGAAATGCGCGCCGATGACCGCGCCGAGCGAGAGCGGGATCGCCAGGGCCCAATCGACGCGATGCGCGGCGATCTGAAGGAAGACGCTCGGCCAGACGTAGATCACGGCGATGAACGAGGCGGTCGGCATCGCAACGTATGCAGGCAGTTTATAGCGCCACATCAGCATGGGAATCGCGACCGTTCCGGCACCCAGGCCGAAGAGCGTGGAGAAGAATCCGACGATGGCGCCGGCGAGGCCGAGTTCGAGGCTTCCGGCTTCACGCGAACGAGGCGATTCGATCTCGGTATCGGCGAGCTGCTCGCCGCGCGCCGGCCGGAGCATGTTGAACGCGATGAAGATCAGCATCAAGCCGTAGAGGACGTCGAACTGTCCGCCGCTGACGAAGCGCAGCATGAAGACGCCGAGGAAACCGCCGGCGACGCCGCCGAGGCCCAGCGCGCGGCCCATGCGCACGTTGATGCGCTTCTTCTTTCGCAGCGCAAACGAAGCGACCGCAACGTTGACGCCGACCATGAAGAGCGACGTGGCAGCGACGGTCTGCGGACTGACATGGCCGAAGATCCGCAGTGCGGGCACCGAAATGAACCCGCCTCCGAAGCCGACCAAGCTTCCGAAAAACGAAGCTACGAGGCCCAATAAAACCGTGAGCGCCGTTTCCATGTTTTGGTGTTCGGATGTGCGCGATTCGGCGAAGAGTCTACACGACGTTTACTGGGTTAAGTCGGCGTGCCCGCTCCGTAAAGCCGCAGTAAACCGGAGGTTTAGGACGTAAAGCCCATGGTACAAATGGCCCTTTTTCGATCGACGCTCGATACGGCGTACGGCGAGCTGAAGCTCGCGGTGGATACCGACGGCGTGCTCGTCGAGCTTTGGCTTCCCAATCGCGGACGAGCGGCGTCGACACGCCCGCCCTTCCCACGCGCCGCCGCTGCCGGAATGCGCGATGCGCAGCAGCAGCTGGTCGAGTACTTCAGCGCCCGTCGCCGCTCGTTCGACCTGCCGCTCGCTCCGCGCGGCACACCGTTCGAGCAGCGTGTATGGAGGCGGTTAGGCGAGATCCCCTACGGCACGACGATCTCGTACGGCGCGATCGCCGCGGAGTTCGGCCTCGAGAACGGCGCCCGTGCGGTCGGGCGCGTGATCGGCGCGGACGGGACGCTGACGGGATTCGGCGGCGGTCTTCCGCTCAAACGCGCGCTGCTCGAGCTCGAAGGGGCGATCGCTCCGGATCCGCCGCGTTTGCTGTAAACGAAGGAATCACGGTTCGCCGGACCGCTCGAGCGGCCGGATCAGATCCAGGACGATCAGCGCGACGAGCCCCGCGATCGGCACGAACAGTGACGCGACGCCGAGCCTGATATCGGCGGCCGCGCCAATGGCCCCGCCGGCCGCAAATGCCAGCCAGGTTCCGCCAAAGACCCTAAACTCGCGGAATCTCCGGCCCGCCTCGCCACGGTGTACCCCGAAGAAGAGTTCCTTGAACAGCTCGGCGCAGGCGAGCGCGGTGTTCGAGAGCATCCCCGTGACGAAGGTGGTGCGCAGTTCTTTATAGCCCGCGCGTCGCACCATCGCGTTCTGCACCCCCATCGCCGTCGCCGGCCAGAGCACCATCCACGGGCTCGGCGGCCGCGCGAAAGCGACGAATGCCGCGAGCAACGCAACTTCCAGCGCTCCGACGCCCGCGACGACGCGACGCGCCGGATGCGCCAAGAGGGCGTCGCTGATCCAAATGCCGACGACGTTGCCGGCGAAGAACGTGGCGACGGCTTCCGCGCGCGGAGCGGCTTTGGACCAGTCACCGAGGACGGCATAGACGCTGCCGCCGACCGTGTCGCCGCTGATGTGCGAGGTGAAGACCTCGACGAGCAACAGATACCCGATGCAGTCGACTGCTCCCGCGATTGCCGAGAGCGCGAGCATCGCCCACATCGTCGCAGAAGCCTAGAGCAAAGCTTGATTGAGCAGGCGCAGACGCTCGGCCATTACGGTCATCACTTCGATCGCGAAAAACGGATTGACCGAGAGCATCGCGATGAACCGCTTTTGATCCATGGTCGCGACTTCTACCGGCGTCTTCACGCGAGCCGTCGCGCTGCGCTCATGGTGGTCGATGATGGCCATCTCGCCGAACAGGCCGCCGGCCCGGACCGTCTCGACGACCTTGCCGTTGATGACGATCTCGACTTCACCCTTGAGGACCACGTACATCAGGTCGCCGGCGTCGCCTGCCACGAAAAACTCATGGCCCGCGGGGAATTGTTCGCTGTGCCCTGCATCCCCGAACATGGAAAGATCGGCCATTACTCCTCCGTCGCTCTATTGTAGAAAGCGATCACGTCGCGGCTGGACGCCCGCGCCTGCACGATCACTTTTCGCCCCTTCGGCGTTCGCGCAAAGAAGCCGCTCGTTGCCGAGCCGCTGAGATTGAGCGCGGTGTCGAAATGCGGCAGCCCGAATGCGCCGGGATTATCCATCAGCATGGAAGCTAGTTCGAAAAGCGAGATCTGCGACGCGACCATCGCTACGAGCGTAGAACCGCTTTGCGCGATGATGGAGCGGCGCGTTTGCACGCGATCGTCTTTGCGTATGCCCATGACGCCACCGGGTTCGATCAACATCGGGAAGCCTTGCATCGCGTAACGCGCCTGCGGAAGGGCGGCCGTTGCGATGCTGGCCGCACCCGACTCGTCGATCGAGAAAAAGCCCTTCCAATCGTCGCGGGCGTAGCCGATTCTCTTCCCGTCGAGGATCAGCAGACCGTCCGGATACCCCGTGTCGCTGAAAAAGCCGCCGTTGATACCGACGATCGCATTCGTCTCCTCGGCAAGGTCGGTGACGATCGCAATGTCGCCGGGTCTGAGCCGGTTCGAAAGAATACGTGCTTCAAAGGCGTTCTGAGGAAGAACCGCCGCAACGCAATCGGCATCGACACCGTTTCCGTGAACCGTGAACTCGTAAAGAGCGCCGCCGGCGCCGAGTGCGACCGGCTCGGCGGCCTCGCTCAATGCGGCGCGCGTGAGCGTCACCGCTACCGCGGCGAATGCACCCACACCGACGATGAACCGAGTTCGACGCATATCCAGCCTCCGCGCGGCACCGTAGCACCTCTGTTCAATGGCGTTCGCGGATTTCCCACGAAACGCAGCCCGAAGACCACGGCCACCATCGCGATCACGTAGACGATCGCCACAACCGTAGGTACACGCATTTCAGTACGACCTCATGAGGACGTGTTTACCCATATTCGGGAGGGTCGGGCCGCAGAGGGATTACCTCGATACCTCCGCGTAGACGCCCCAATGACGCCTAGCCGGCTCGAGCAATTCGCGGACGGAATCTTCACTATTTCGGCGACGCTGCTCGTCTTGAACTTCGCCGTTCCGGTGCTCGGCGATGCGAACAACGGGGCGCTCGTGCACGCGCTGGCATCCCAGTGGCCGAGGCTGCTGGCCTTTCTCTTGAGCTTTTTCATCATGGTCAACTACTGGCGGCTTCACAGCGCGATGTTCCATGGGGTGCGCATCCTCGACCATACGACGATCCTCTTGACCACGGCGTTCCTCGTCGTCGCGGCGTTCATCCCGTATGCGACCAACGTGGCGGGCACATATCCGACGCTTCCGGCAGCCGCGGTTTTGTACTCCATCGTGCTGCTGGTCGGCGCGCTTCTTGGCTTCTTGATGTCGCGCCACCTCATCGTGAGCGGCGCGTATAAGGCGGACGTACCGCCCGAACATGCGCGCGCGACCTATCGCCGCATCCGATTTTCGCTCTACATCCGCGTCGTCGGCCTGATCTTCGCCTTCTTCTTGCCGCTCGTATCGTACCTGATCTACTGGGTGATGATCATCTACTTCTTGACGTTCAGCACCATCGATTACTCGAGCGTGTAGCTAGGTCCGGCGTGCTTCTCCGGCGCGATAGCGATAGACGATGCGTCCTTTGGTCAAGTCGTAGGGCGAAAGCTCGAGATCGACGCGATCGCCGGGAAGAATTTTGATGCGGTGCCGGCGTAGACGGCCCGCAATGTGCGCGAGCACGATGTGGCCGTTATCGAGTTCGACGGAAAACAGCGTGCTGGGGAAAACCTGTTTGACGCTTCCGTAGACCTCGAGCGGCGCCTCGCGGTTATCTTGAACGGGACGTGCTTTTGCTTCTTTGCGGTCGGTGCTGCGCTTACGAGCGATGATCGTACTCCTTATAGTCTAGCGGCGCCGGCGTGCCCGATACACGACACGCGGCTTCGGCGGCTCGATGCTCGCCTTCGGGTCGAGTGGATTAACCGATCGATCGAGCCGCTTGCCCAGAGCGAACTCGATCCGGCGTACGAGCGATTCTTCATCCGATGAAACGAAGGTGATCGCGTCACCCTCGGCCATCGCGCGGGCGGTCCGCCCGACGCGGTGTACGTAGTCTTCTGCTGCGAGCGGTACGTCGAAATTGATGACGTGCCCGAGGTCCGCCACGTCGATGCCGCGCGAGGCGATATCCGTGGCGACGAGCACGCGGCACTTGCCCTTCTTCAGATTGCTCAGCGCACGCGTTCGCTGCCCTTGCGTGCGATCGCCGTGGATCAAGTCCGTCGGAACGTCGTTTTTCGCAAGCGCGGCGGCGAGGCGGTTTGCGCGCGATTTCGTGCGCGTGAAGGCGATCGCTTGATAGATCCGATTATCTTTCAGCAGCTCCAAGAGCAGCTCGGTCTTCTTTTCGTTTGGAACCGCATACAGGGTCTGACGCAGCGTCGCGACGGCGGCACTTTTCGGCGCAAGCTCCACGCGAACGGGATCGTGCAGCATCTCGCGCACCAGGACGGAGATCGCGGGCGGCAGGGTGGCCGAGAAGAACAACGTTTGCCGCTGCTGCGGCAGAGCGCTCAAAATGCGGCGCACGCTCGGGAGAAATCCCATGTCGAGCATGCGATCGGCTTCGTCGAGCACGACGGTGCGGATCGCTCCGAGCCGTGCGTGACCGCTTTGCATCAGATCCATCAGTCGTCCGGGCGTGGCGACGATGACTTCGACGCCGCCGCGGAACGCGGCGACCTGAGGGCCGAAACCGACGCCGCCGTATACCGCGGCAACGCGCACGTTCGTGTACTTGGCTAGAGCGGTGAGATGCGTCGCGACTTGTTCGGCCAGTTCACGCGTCGGTACCAGCACCAGGCCGCGCGTCTTTCCGCGTTCCTCGATGAGCGACTGGATGATCGGAAGGCCGAAGGCGGCGGATTTGCCGCTTCCGGTTTGCGCGCCGCCGAGCACGTCGCGACCCTCAAGGGCGGGCGGGATGGCCTGCGCTTGAATAGGCGTGGGTTCGGTGAATTTGAGATCGCTGAGCGCGCGGAGAAGGCTCGGGTGCAATCCGAGCTGAGCAAAGGTAGAAATGAGTCTTCAATCTTTCGAGTGTGCGCAATTCAATCGCAGTCAAGTCGAAAGATGGCGCGGGGTGGGACGGGTCAGTATCCCACAAAGGGTATCAACTCGTCAACCGTGGCCGCCGTCGGGCGTGCCAAAAGTCGCACTCCGGCGATTTTCCGAAGAACGCGCCGCGCCCGTGAACCGAATCCACCGATAGTGTATACTCGAACGCGAACGAACGGAGGGCCGATGCACAAGCGTATCGTTCTTCGCCTCTCCCTCTTGCTCTGCCCAAGAGCATTTCGTGATCATTACCGCGAGCAGCTGACCGCCGAATTCGAGGCCGGCGATTGGCGGGCAGCCGCCTGGGATATCGCCGTAACGGGCGCGCTGATGAGGATCGAGGCGATCGGGCGCGACGTTCAAACCGCCGGGCGCTCGTTGTTCCGGGCTCCGCTCGTGACCGCGGTCGCCGTTATCGCGATGGGCCTGGCGATCGCGGCGAACGTCGTGGTTGCATCGCTGGTCGAAGGATTCATGTTACGCCCTTTGCCGTTTTCGCAGCCCGGCCAGTTACTCTTTGCCCAAGAGACGGACCTAGGGCGCGCGATGTCATACCCCGATGCGCAATCGCTCGCCCGTGCAATAGGCCTGTATGCCGACCTCGCGCTGGCGGCTCCGGAACGCGTGGTGTTCTCAACGCAAGGGAGGCCACTGCTCGTTGACGGTGCGACCGTATCGCCGAACTACTTCGGCCTGCTCGGCATCCGACCAGTGCTTGGGCACTTTTTCTCGAAGGCGACGGCAGACACGTCACAAGTCGTCATCTCGTACGAGTTCTGGCGCGCCCACTACGCTGGCGGGCCGGGCGCGCTTGGGCAGCTCCTGCGCCTTGGATTACATTCCTATCAGATCGTCGGTGTCGCGCCGCCCGCGTTTCACGATCCAACGCCGTATGGCTTCGTTGAGCGCTCGTACTGGCATTCGATCAATCCACATGATCCAAGATCGATCGCAACCTTCAATTATAATTACAATGCGATCGTCCGCGTTCGTGCCGGATTGAGCGGGCGTAGCCTTACCGGTCAAATCCAGGCAAGCTTGGCGACGATTGTAAAGCGTCGCGTCAGCGTGAAGGAACGGGTTTGTTGCGTGCGGGTTACACCGATCGCGGACGATCTCTCCGGACCGATCGAACCACTGCTGCTCCTGCTTTACGTCTTTGTGTCGATCGTTATCGCGATCGCTTTCGTGAACGTTGCTGCCTTGAACATCGCGCGGAACACCACGAGAGCCGGCGACCTTACGGTGCGCGTGGCGTTGGGCGCTTCGCCTGCCCGCATCGCGTCCCAGTTGACGATCGAAGCGTTTCTCCAAGCGCTTCTGGGCTGCGCGGTCGGCCTCGTCCTGGCTTGTCCCCTGCTCCGCGAGCTTTCTTCGCTTTCTCTGCTCGCAGCGTATCCGGCGCAAACAGCCGCGCTCGGTATGAGGCCGTGGCTCGCCGTCTATGCATCCGTGCTTGTGCTCGCGGCCACGGTAAGCACGGGTCTTTTGCCCGGGCTCGGACGTAGCGGCCGCAGGATCGGCGAGTCGCTGCAATCAGTCGGTCGCGGCGGCGACGGATTCCAGGTGCGAAAGACACTCGCTCGACTCGTGGTGGTGGAAATCGCGCTTGCGACGGTCCTTGTCGCGGCGTCGACGTTGATCTTCCACAGCGCGGTTGCGATGACGCAGGTGCCCCTAGGTTTCGATCCGTCGAATCTCTACGTCGCTACCGTGAGGCTTCCACATGATGGTTCCGTAACCAAGACTCAGATGCGAACGTACGTGCAGAGGGTCATTGCAACGTTGCAGTCGAGCCTTGGGATGGACAACGTGGCAGCCTCGGTCGAGGTCCCGCTGAGCTGCTGCTCCACGGTTGGCGTAACGATGAGGCCCGGCGCGGCGCCGGTGACGACGCTCTACAACGCGGTGACGCCGCAGTATTTCAACACGTTGCGCATCCCGATACTGCTCGGCCGGACATTTAGAGCTTCCGACGATGCGGGCGCGCCCTGCGTGGCGATTGTCGATGAAACGCTGGCGCACGAGTATTACGGCACCGTCGATGCTGTCGGCCGGATTCTCACACCCGACGTTTTCAGCACGCAACGCGGTTGCACGGTCGTCGGAGTCGTTAAATCCGTTCCACAGGCGTATGGGGAAGCGCAAGCACCGATGCTTTATTTGCCGATGGCCCAAGCGTGGGGTTTTCTGCAATTCGTGTTCCGCATGCCGGAGGGGGCGCGCAACGCGTCGGCTGAGATCCTTCGGGCGACGCTGCAAGCGGGTCCGTCGCTTCCCGAACCCCGCGTCATCTCATACGACACGCTAATGGAGCAGCAGTTGGCCGTTCCGCAAATCAGCGCCGCCGTTTTTGGGATCTTGGCCTTCATTGCTCTGGTCCTTGCACTTTCCGGGATCTACGCCCTGACGGCGTACTCGGTCGCGCGCCGGACGCGGGAGTTCGGAATCCGAAGCGCCGTCGGCGCATCTCCGGTGACGATCGGTCGCCACGTATGCGGCGATGCCGTCGCGCGCGGTGGCGTCGGAGTCCTCATCGGTGTGGTCTTGGCTTCGCTGTTCTCGATACCGTTGAAAACGATGCTCTACGGTACCTCCGAGGACGTGCCGATGCTATTTCTCGGCGTGGTTTTCGCGATGTTGACGCTAACCGTGTTTGCCGCGCTTGCACCTGCTTTGCGCGCTTCGCACATCGAGCCGGCGGTGGCGCTACGGCACGAGTAGCTTAGCTACGCTCGGTCCTTCGACTACGGTGCTTCGCACCTACGCTCAGGATGACAGAGCTTCGCGCCTACGCTCAGGATGACAGTGAGCTAGAACGCCACAACGTAAAAACGGCGCTACCTCACGCTTTGGGCACGTTAACGCTAACCGGCCCTTTTCGCCGACATCTCACCGTAACTGGTCGTCTAGCCAGTCAAACACTTTCTGCGAGCGAAGCTGCGGCGCGGCCGGCTCGCAATGCCCATCGGCTCCTTCCGCAACGGTAAATCGGACGAGCGCTTTTCGCGGCGACGAAAGCGCGTGAAATAGCTCTTGTGGCTGCCCAGGGAAAAATTGCTCGTTGTCGGGATCGGCGATAAGCAACGGTATGCGAACCTTGTCCACAACGTTTGCCATCGTGTATTTCTTGATGCTCATAAAGAGATCGAAATACGAAGTGAACCCATACGGGCGTGCGCGGAATGCCAAATCCGCAGCTCGCTTTGGCGGCAGATGCGTCATGATACCGTCGAAGAGCTTCTTCTGCCCATGATCGAGGAGAGCTCGCAACGGAGCCGGGAGGGATGTCCACCACGCAGCGCCGATGTCATAAACGCCTGGATCCGCGATTGCCGCTGCGATGCGGTGCTCGAACGCA
>DATJRM010000023.1:0-2970 GCA_035504755.1 Candidatus Acidiferrales bacterium | reverse complement strand
GGAAACGGCCCTTGCGGCTTTCTCGAGCGGACGCGTCCAGCAACCGGTGCGCGCCGTCCTGACGGTCGAGGAAAACAAACGCTATCTCGGGGTGATGCCGGCGGTCACCGACGAGGTCATGGGCGCTAAACTCGTGAGCTTCTATCCCGGCAACGAAGGGACGGCGTTCCCCACCCACAACGGCCTGGTTCTGCTTTTCGACACGCGCACGGGCGTGCCGCTCGCGGCGATGGACGGACGCCTGATCACCGAGATGCGCACCGCTGCGGTCTCTGCTGCGGCAACGAAATATCTCATGCCCGAACGCAGTCGGGTTCTCGCGGTGCTCGGCAGCGGCGTGCAAGCGCATGCGCACGTCCATGCGCTCGCGCGCGTGGGCGAGTTTGACGAGATTCGCGTGTGGAGCCGCACGGCCGAACACGCACGTCGATTCGCACGCGAGCACGGCGCTATTGCGATGGATCCCGAGCCGGCTGTTCGAGGCGCCGACGTCGTGGTGGTCGCCACCAGTTCGCAAGAGCCCGTGCTGCACGGCGCATGGCTCAAACCGGGAGCGCACGTCAATGCGGTAGGTGCGAACCGGCCAGCCTGGCGCGAACTCGACGACGCCGCCATGAACAACGTGCTGCTCGTCGATTCGCGCGCCGCGGCCGCACAAGAATCGGGTGATGTGATCGGTTCGAAGGCGTCGATCTACGCCGAGATCGGCGAGCTGTTTGCAGGCAACGTCGACGCCCCACCGCGTTCCACGACGACCGTTTTCAAGTCGTTAGGCCTCGCGGTAGAGGATCTCGCCGCCGCAAAGCTGGTATTTCACGCACATGCAGCTCGCGAATAAAGTCGTTTGGATTACCGGCGCGTCAGCCGGCATCGGGGAGGCACTTGCCAACCGCGTCGCCCGTGAAGGTGCGCTGCTTGCGCTTTCAGCACGCCGGCGCGACGAGCTCGAGCGGGTCAAAGCGTCGCTGCCGCAGGGTACGCGCGCGGCGATCGTTCCCGGCGACGTCACCGACCTCGCGTCGATTCCCAAGTGGATCGCGCAGATCGAATCCGAGTTAGGCCCAATCGACGTACTCGTCAACAACGCTGGCGTTTCGCAGCGTTCGCTTGCGCGCGACACAGCGATGGAAACGTACCGCCTCATCATGGAGGTCGACTTCTTCGCACCAGTCGCCCTTACGCAAGCCGTGGTGCCCGCAATGGTCGAGCGCGGTAGCGGGCAGATCGTCGTCACCTCCAGCGTGGCCGGCAAATACGGCACGCCGCTGCGCACGGGGTATGCCGCGGCAAAACACGCGCTGCACGGCTACTTCGATTCGCTGCGCGCCGAAGTCGCCAAAGACGGTGTGGTGGTCACCGCGCTCGTGGTCGGCGCCGTTCACACCGACGTCTCGATCAACGCCCTCACCGGCGACGGCTCGTCGTACGGCATCATGGACGATTTGCAGTCGACCGGAATCGAGCCCGAGCGCGCGGCGGATCTGCTGGTCGCCGGCATCATCGCCGATGAACCCGAGGTGCTCGTCGCAGAGGGCATCAGTCTCGATGCCTACGAGCTTTCGCGCAAGGACCCCAAGGCGCTGTACGCGGCGTTTCGCATGAAATAGTTTTTTGTTGCGTCGCTCATCCGCAACGTTCCGGCCGGCGTAATACCGGTATCAACAGGAGATGAGCACATGAAACTTTCGTACGTCATGTTCGGCGTCTTAGCAGCCGGGCTTACAATCACCGCACCCGTTCGGGCGCAATCGATGATGGGAGCCGAGGTCGTAAAGATCAACGGCTGCGCGGCACAACGCGCCACCCCGGCGCAATCGTTCACCGATTATTTCGGGACGCACGTCGTGCAATCCAGCACCTCGCCGATGCTTATGATCGACTATCAAAACAACTCGAACAAGCCCATCCAATCGGTCGAGTTCGCTTACCTTCAAGGTAACAAGGTAAATGCCGTCGTCCAGGATACCGGGACATTCGCTCCCGGCGCGGTCATCATGCACGCGTTTAGCTTCGACGACATGGGTGTTTTCAACGTAGATTCCGCCATGTCGTGCGTTCCGTTGCGCGTTCGGTATGCTGATGGAACCATGTGGAGTAATCCAGCCGCTCCCCACCAATAAGACTCATCGTTCATGGGACGCTCCTCCTCGAAGCGATAAGGCAACAAGACTCGCTAGCGCCGGCAACACGCCGAGTAGCGGCGCCGAGGCACCGACGATCGCGGCGCCCGCTGCGGGCCCGACAATCATCGCGATGCTATTTACCGAGTCGCTCAGACCCATTATCGCACCGCGTTCCGACTTCTTCGCGCGCTTGGTGAGTATCGTTGTAAGCGAGGGCTCGGCCATCGCCGCGCCGACCGCCCAGATCACGAGCGCCGTAGCGAAGAGCCACCGCTCGCGCGCTACAGTGAACAATAGGTAACTTGTCGCGCCGAGCATCAACCCAATCTGCGACGTCGCGACGTCACCTACCCGTCCGGCAAGCGGCGTAACGATCAGCAGGAGCGCGATCCCGCCGACGGCGCCGGCCGCCGCGAGCATATAAGCCGCTTGCGCAACCGAAATCTGCAGCATCTTCTCAACGAAGAGCCCGAAGTTTGCTAAAAAGACGACCACGGCAAAGATGAACAGGAATTGGCGCAGCAGCACGCGGCGTACGCCGGGTTCGGCCGCCGCCTTGAGCGCGTCATGCACGCTCGTTTTCCGCCGCCGGCTCGGCGCGCGCTGCGGTAAAACCAGCACGGTAAAGACGACGTTGCACGCCTCGAGCGCAGCGGCGAGGAAAAATGGCAGCGCGATGCCCTCGCGCAACAGCGCACCCGAGGCGGCCGGCCCGATAACGAACGCGAGGCCGAACACCGCCCCATAAATCGAATAGGCGAACTCGCGCTGATCGTTCGTCGTGACGTCCGCCACGTACGACTCGACCGCGCCGAGACTCCCGCCGCCGAGCCCGGAGATGATACGT
>DATJRM010000022.1:0-2748 GCA_035504755.1 Candidatus Acidiferrales bacterium | reverse complement strand
ACCCTTGCGCTGGAATATCCCCAGGTCATTCGCGAGGCGCGCGGGCTCGGTTTGCTGGTCGGCGTCGAGCTCACGAACGAAGGCTATGGCGGCTGGATCATTCCCGAGATGCTCAAAGCCGGCGTGACCGCGGCCTGGACGCTCAACCAGCAGCGCGTGATTCGGCTCGAGCCGCCGCTGATCGTGAGCGAGGGCGAAGTGGAGATAGCGCTCTCGGCGCTTGCCGCAGGGGTGGCCGCCGCCGCCGAGAAGCTCGGCCGCTTGTAAAAACGCATGGCTTACGTCGAATCTCGCATCGCGATCGCCGCTCCGGCTCGCGCCGTCTACGAGCTTGCCAAAGATCAAGAGCGCTTTCCGGAATTCATGCCCGACGTCGAGACCGTCGAGGTTCTCGAGCGTCACGCCGGCCGCGTGATCTCGCGCTGGAAGACGCTGGTCGAGGAGGCGCCGATCGAATGGACGGAGGAAGATCGCTTCGACGACGGAGCGCTGCGGATCGACTACGCATTGCTCGAGGGCGATCTCGATACGTTCGAAGGTAGCTGGACCTTCGAGGAACGCGACGGCTTGACGCATGTGCTGCTCACGGTGGAGTATGATTTCGGAGTGCCGACGCTCGCCGAGCTGATCGGACCGACGCTGCAGAAGAAGGTGCTCGAGAACAGCGAGATGATGCTTTTGGCCCTCAAACGACAAGCGGAAGAGGAAGCCCCGTGAAGTTTTGTTTCATCATTCATCCGCTGTCGATCGAAGACGTTGCGCGCTATGAACCCGGTGCGAACGGCAAGGGTGCGCCGATGATCCGCAAGATCATGGAGTGGATGCCGCCGTGGGCCGCCGCGCACGTTACCGGTGTGCGTACGCCGGACGGTCGCGAAACCGAAGGGTGGTTCGTCACGGCGCCGCTGCTCCCGGAGCAGATGATGGAATTTCCGCGTGAGGAAGTCTACAAGCGCATCGTGCGGGCCATCGAGATCGGCGCGGAGCTCGGCGCTGACGTCGCGGGACTCGGCGCGTTTACCGGCGTCGTCGGCGACGGCGGCGTCACCGTCGCGGAACGATCGCCGATTCCGGTGACGACCGGCAATTCGCTGACGATCGCCGCCGGGATCGCGAGTCTATTCCGCGGGGCGCGCGAAATGGGCATCGATCCTGCCGCCTCCACCGTCACCGTCGTGGGCGCGACGGGTTCGATCGGTGCCGCAGCCGTGAAGTTGATTGCACCTCGCGTCGAGCACATCGTTCTCGTGGCGCGCAACAACACGCGACTCGCGAAGTTCGCCGAACAGATGAAGGCCGAGCTCCCCTGCACGGTTTCGCACACGACGGAGATCTCCGATGCAGTGCGGAGCTCGCAACTCGTCCTTACCGCGACCTCGTCGACGCAGGATGTAATCCAGCCCGAAGATCTGCTTCCCGGTGCCGTCGTATGCGAGCTCTCGTTGCCGCACGACGTCAGTCGCCGCGTTGCGCTCGAGCGGCCGGACGTGCTCGTGACCGAGGGCGGCAACATGCTGGTGCCGGGCGAACCGTCCTTCGAGCGCGTCCGCGAACCGGGCAGGCAGTTCGATCTGAACCTCCCACCGCGCACGGCGCTCGCGTGCATGAGCGAGACGATGGTGCTTGCGCTCGAGAACCGCGCCGAACCGTACACGCTCGGCCGCGGCATCGACGTGAACAAAGTGATCGAGATCGAGCAGATGGCGGCGCGCTGCGGGTTCACCCTTGCCGACATGCGCGCCTTCGATGCCGCAATCACGCCGGAGGAGATCGCCGCTACGCGCGCAGCAGCGAAAGCGCGCCGCAAGGAAGTGCCGGCGTGAGCTTTGTCATCCCGAGCGGCCCTGTCATCCCGAGCGTAGCGAAGCGTAGTCGAGGGAAGTGCCACGGACCGTTGCCGGCGAAGACGCTCCTCGCGGCACGTCCTGTGCCGCTCCTGCTGCGCGAGTTTTGCGCCACGGCCAAAGGAAGTTCGCATCCTGCGAATGGCGCAAAACTTCGAGCCTTCGCCTCGCAACGGTCCGTGACGCTTCCCTCGACTTCGGCGCTTCGCGCCTACGCTCGGGATGACAAGGCGTGAAGCGCATCGTCTCGGTCTCGCTCGGCTCCTCGACGCGCGATCACCATGCCATCGTGGATCTGCTCGGCGAGACGTTTGACATTACCCGCGAGGGCGTCGACGGGAAGCTCGACCGGGCGATCGCGCGGGTGGCGGAACTCGACGGAACGGTCGATGCGATCGGCCTCGGCGGGATCGACGTCTATCTCTATGCCGGCTCGAAGCGCTATGCGTTGCGCGACGGCCTGCGCCTATTGCAAGCAGCGCAGGTAACGCCCGTCGTCGACGGCAGCGGGCTGAAGAACACGCTCGAGCGCAACGCCGTCCGCTACATGCAGCGGGAGCTCGGTATCGACCTGCGCGGCAAGAAGGTGTTGATGGTGAGCGCGCTCGATCGCTTCGGCATGGCGCAGGCACTGGTCGACGCCGGCGCCGACGTGCTCTTCGGCGATTTCATCTTCGCGCTCGACAAAGACATCGCGGTGCGCGATCTGCGAACGTTCGAAGAGATGGCGGAAAAATATCTGCCCGACGCCTGCAAGCTGCCGTTCCAATTCTTCTATCCCACCGGCAAGAAGCAAGAGAAAGCTCCCGAGCCGAAATATCCGCAGTATTATGAGGAAGCCGACATCATCGCCGGCGACTTCCACTTCATGCGTCAGTTCATGCCCGACCGGCTCGATGGAAAG
>DATJRM010000021.1:0-85911 GCA_035504755.1 Candidatus Acidiferrales bacterium | reverse complement strand
CGCGCGCCGGGCGCGAGCGTGAAGTTTCGTCCGTTGCGGAAGAAATGATACAGCAAGCTGGGCGTAAAGATGTCGCCGACCGTGTCTTCGGCTTCGACGGTCGATTCGTGGCCTTCGGAGACGTGTACGAAGAGGTGCGAGCTGAGGGCACGCAACGGAATCGCCCTTCCGTCGGCGAGAACGAGCGGCCGGAAGTAGATGTCGACGAATCCGTAAACGTCCGGATTCGACGCCGGAGAGGCGTCGGCAATCTTTATCTCCAGCGGTGCGCCCGCCGGAGCGACCGTCACACCGTCGACCACCAGGGCATTTTCGAGATGTGCGTTGACGATCTCACCCGCCTTGGATTTCGACGATGAGATCATGCCGTCGAGCACGACGACGAGCGGCGACCCCGCGGGAAAAAGATTTGCCGGGGGTCTTGCCGTTGGTGCAGGCGGATTCGTGGGGCCGCCCGGACGAGTCTGCAAAGGAAATGCACGAACCCACACTGGCGAGAGCGGGGCAACGGCGGCGAGCGTTACACTCGCCGCGATCAACGTGACGAAGCTAGCTCGCGCGCTCCTCACGCGCGGCTTCCTGGGCGGCAGCAGCGCGTTTTCCCTCTTCGATGAGTTGCTTGACTTTTTGGCCACCTTTTTGTCCGATGCGTTCGTAGAAATCCGGGCCGTAGCGATCGCGCGTGGCTTCGCCACCTTTCTTTCCACCCTTCTTACCGATCTGCTCGTAGAACTCGTGACCGTGAGCCTGCTTTGTTGCGAGGCCGCCTTTGCGTCCGATCTGCTCGTAGAACTCCGGGCCGTACTTTTTCTTGACCGTCTGGCCGCCTTTTTGCCCGGCCTCTCGGACCGACATGCCGCTGGTTTTCTTGCTGGTTTCGGGGGTTGCCATGGTTGCTCTCTTTTCCACCTTGGGTTGCCGTCCGGAGGGACGGCGCTGTTCGTGCATATACTAGAACGCAAGTTCGATGCTATTGGTTGGGGGATCGATGCAAGTTTTCCGTATGCTCGGGGTCACGGCCGTCCTTGCTGCCGCTTGGTTACTCGTCGGGGCGGCCCCCGTGGCGCGAACCGAGCTGATCCGCCTCGAGTCCCAGCGGTCGCTTGGTGACGGCGCCCTGGCGGCGGCCTTGGCCTCGCCGGAGACGGCAACGGCCGCGCGGGCAGCCCTGGCCATCGGACGGACCAAACGACCGGCCGGAATTCCGCTGCTCGAAGCCCACCTTCACGATCCCCGCGACGCCGTTCGCGCTTTCAGCATATACGGCTTGGGTTTGATTGGGCTGGGAAGCGACGCGACAGCGATCGCCGGGGCCGCGAGAAACGACCCGTCGGGCGCGGTGCAGATCGCCGCTATCGACGCGCTGGGCCGCTACGAAGAAGCCGGGCGCTTGGGTGGGAGACTCGAGACCGCGTCCGCCTCGCAGCTGGTCTCGGTGCTGGCCGGCGCACCGCGCTTCACCACCGACGTTCGGGGGAAGGCGGCGATCGCGCTCGGATATTTTTCCAAGGGTGCGGCCGGCGACATGGTGGCTGCACGACTCGATGCCGCGATGCGCGAGGAACGCGATCCCTCCGTTCGCGAGCGCGTAATGTGGTCGATCTTCCGCGACTACGCAACGAAGGTTTCACTCGCCACGCTGCGCGCGGGCTTGAGGGACTCGGACGAGATCGTGCGCATCGAAGCGGTGCGCGCCTACGGTAAACTCAAGGACGCCGCAAGCGTCGCCGATCTGAAACCGCTGCTCGACGACCCGTCGTGGCGCGTCCAAGAGCAGGCAGCCGAGTCGATCCGGCTGTTGCGCGGCGGCAAACTCACCGAGCACTGGGTTGCGATTCCCGCATTTGTCCATACGCCCGCACCGCAGCCCGATCGATACGCGTCATTGCCGGCCCTGCCGCGCACGTTGCCGCCGGCGGGTCCGCCCCGCCCCGGCGACGTGCCGCCGGCACCGCCGTTGCTCCCGCAAACGGCCCGCCAGATGCTCGGTCCGGCGCACGGCCTCCATCCGCGCTTGCGTATCGTGACGACGCAGGGCAACGTCTACGTGGTGCTCTACCCCGAGTGGGCGCCGCTGACGGTAACGAATTTCTTGAATCTGATGAACCGCGGATTCCTCGACGACAATCCGTGGTTCCGCATCGTACCCGATTTCGTCGTGCAGACCGGAGAGCAGGACGCCAAGAACGCGCCGGGCCCCGGCTACTCGATTCCGGCCGAAGAGAATCCGCTCGAACAGAACAGTTACGTCATCTCCATGGGTCTGAACTACGACGACAAGACGAACACGCCGATTCGCGATTCGGCGGGCAGCGAATACTACATCACGCTCTCGCCGCAGTACCATCTCGACAACGCCTTTACGGTATTCGGCACCGTAACGGGCGGCTTCGACGTACTCGGGCGGCTGACCGAAGCCGACCGCGTGATTCGTGTCGAGCGCATTCCCGATGTCGCCCTTTAGGGTCGCACTGCTGCTGCTGCTCGTGGGATGTGCGCGCGGCGTGCCGCTCGACGTCCGTGATTGCACGATCGCGGCCGATGGGCAAACGGAATCGTTGCGCGCGACGCTGGTCAATCGCGCCGATCGCCCGATGCTCGACGCCGTCTTGCGCGTCGACGTATACCAGAACTACCGCTACATGCGCGCCGGCGTGCCGGTCGTTTTTCGTCCCGTGCTCGACCCCGGCACGTCGCGCGCTCTGCATCTTCCCGTCGATCTTCCGGGCGCTGCAAGCGGAGCGGCGACCTGTATCGCGATCGCCGCCGACTACTAAAACGACTTTTCGGAGTCGAGCAGAATCGTCACCGGTCCGTCGTTGATGAGTTCGACCTGCATATCGGCGCCGAACTCGCCGTACTCGACCCGCAGCCCGAGCGCGTGCAACTCGGCGCCGGTGCGTTCGTAGAGCTCGCTTGCCAGCGGTTCCTTTGCGGCCGTTATGAACGACGGGCGCCGTCCCTTTCGCGCGTCGCCGAACAGCGTGAACTGCGAGATGAGCAAGATCGCGCCGCCGGCTTCGAGCACGCTGCGGTTCATCAGCCCTGCGTCGTCGGCAAAGATACGCAAGTTCGCAATCTTTTCGGCCATATATCGCGCATCGCGTTCGGTGTCCGCGGCGGCGACGCCGAGTAAAACGACGAGACCCAAGCCGATGCTGCCGGCGGTGCGTTCGTCGATGCGCACGCTCGCGCGCAGCGCGCGCTGCACGACCGCGCGCACTTACGGAAGGCTCCTCACCGTTCGAAGATGGACGTGAGCGCGAAGACGGCGTTTTCGCGGCGCTCCATGATCCGGCGGTAAAAATACCCCGCCCAATGCGTCCCGTACGGAACGTAGACGCGCACGCGATAGCCTTGAGCGACGAGCTCGCGCTGGAGTTGTGGACGGCAACCGTAAAGCATTTGAAACTCGAAGCGGTCGGCCGGTATGCCGCGATCGCGCACGTAGGCGCGCGTGGCGTCGATCAGTTCGCGGTCATGGGTTGCGATCGCGGGATAGTTCCCGCGCTCGAGCAGCTCGTGCGTCAGCGCAGCGTACTGTTTGCGGATGAGGGGCATCTCTTTGATCGCGATCTCCGGCGGCTCGTTGTAGGCTCCTTTGCAGAGCCGTACCCGCGCCCCGAGCTCGATCGTTCGTTCGACGTCGGCCGGTGTGCGTTTGAGATAGGCCTGCAGGACGATGCCCACGTTCTTGTCGGCGGCGTACGCGCGCTCGAAGAGATCGAGCGTGACCTGCGTTACGGCGCTGCCCTCCATGTCGATGCGCACGAAGGGGTCGGCGTTGCGCTGGGCGTGGTGCAAAATGCGTTGGAGATTATCGAGTGCAAACCCCTGGTCGATCAGCAGGCCCATTGCGGTGAGTTTGATCGAAACGTTGCTCTGGACGCCGGTCTCGCGGATTCGCTCGAGCAGCGCGATGTACGCCTCGCGCGTCTTGATCGCGGCGTCGCGCTCGAGGACGTCCTCGCCCAGGAAGTCCAGGGTCGCGGTCATCCCGGCCGCGTTGAGCGACCGTACCGCTGCCATCGCCGACTCGATCGTCTCCCCCGCGACGAAGCGCTTGGCAAGAAAGAAGAAGCGCTTTTGGAAGCCTGAGCCGGGGGCGACGATGCGATCGATGATGGCCATCGGCGCCTAGGTACGCAGTGGCGCAGGAATCGCCCTCCGCGACCCGGAGATTATGGAAAGTTTACCAAAGTCTCACGCGAGCGGCTAAGGCGACGACACGGCAGACCCCGAATGGCTGAGCACATGAACCAACGCAATTGGCGGGTACTGATTGCGGACGACGATCCGGCAATCTGCACGCTCATCGATACGGTCCTGCGCAAGGGACCGTACGAGATGATCATGTGCAATGACGCCGAGAGCGCGCTGGTCGCGGTTGACCGGCAGGGTCCATTCGATATCATCATCTGCGACTTCATGCTGCCCGGTATCTCGGGCATCGATCTGGTCGAGCGGCTGCGGGCCAAAGAGGGTACGCGCGGCGTGCCGATCTTGATGATCTCCGGCCATACCAACTACGCGATGGACGGCCGCGCGAAGAACGCCGGCGCGAACCTCTTCCTCAACAAACCGTTCACCATCTCGCAGCTGCGCTCGGCGGTCACCCACCTGCTCTCCAAACGAGACTCTCTCTCCGGCGTCCAAGCTCTCTGAGAGCGCGTGCCGATCGGTTTGCGGGCGCGCGTCGGCGAGTCGATCTTGGCGCTATGGCAGCAAAGCTTCGCGCGCTCGCTCTTCGTTGTCGGAACCGGTAAGAACGTCGGCAAGACCGTGACGATGCGCGCGATCTATCGCGCGTGCATCGATGCGGGCATCGGTTGCGCCCTCGCGTCGATCGGCCGCGACGGCGAAGCCTACGACGTTACCGGCGAGACCGCCAAACCGCGCTACCGGCTCGAACCCGCGACGATCGTCGCGACGGCCTGCGGCGTGATCCCGCGCTCGCCCGCGAGCGAGGTACTCGCGCTCACGTCCTACGAAACGGCGGCGGGGGTAATTGCCTACCTGCGCGTTCGCGGCGCCGGTCTTTACGAATTGGTCGGACCGCCGAGCGCTTGCGCTCTGCGTGGTGTCGTCGACGATCTGCTCGAGCTGGCGCCGCGCGTCCTCGTAGACGGCGCCGTCGATCGCATAGCGGCGCTCGCCGGCGGTAACGACGCGATCGTGGTGGCGTGCGGGGCGGCATCGGCGCCGACGCTCGGCGAAGCGGTCGACGATGTGCGCGCGCTGGTCGCGCGCTTGAACGTAGCGCGCTTCACCGGCGAGGAAGAGTCGCTCGCCGTCGACGGCGCCCTGACGGCGACGATGACGGCCGAGTTGATTCGCGCCGGAGAACGGCGCACGATCGTCGTGCGCGATCCGACGCAAATTGCGCTATCCGGCAAAGCCGCGCTGCGCGCGTTCGAACGGCTGCGCATTCGTTGCGTGCGGCCGCTTCGCGTGATTGCCGCGACGGTCGCGACGATCGGGCCGGAGCGCGCGTTCGAGCCTCGCGCGTTTGCGGATGCGGTCGCGCGAGCCACCGGTCTCCCGACCTTCGACGTGTATACGGCGGAGCGCGCCGCATGAGGCTCGGCGCGCTGCTCGACGCCGCGAGCGCGCAAGCGATCGGGTTTGCTTGGCTGCGCGAGGCGGTTGCGCCGGCGGGATCGTACGGGCAGTCGCGTTTCTCTGCGATCGAACCGTTCACGCCGGGTGAAGAGGAGGCCGCGTGTTCGCGCGCGGCGCGGATCGCGCGCATCGCGGCGGCGTTCGATGCCGGGAGACTTCAGAGCGTGTACGAGCTTGCCGCGCGAGTGCCCGATGCCGGCGCGGCGGTCGCTCGCGCATCGATGGGCGACCTGCTCGACGATGCGAGTCTCTTCGAGGTACAGCGTTTCTTCGATGCATGCACGCGTCTCGACGTTCTCACCGCGGACTGCGCCGACGTGCCGCGCACGGTAAATGCGGCGGTCGTTGCATGCGCGGGCGCACTCGAAGCGGGCCGTGCCGGGAGCTCGGGCTTCTATTTGGCCGACGGATTCGATCCGTCGCTCGGTCAGGCGAGGACGGCGCTCGCCCATGCGCAAGCCGAATACGACGCGGCCCAAGGACGCGCTCGAGCGGCCGTCGCGCAGGCACTGGATCGCGAGGTGTCGCTCCCCGAGTTCATCGTCATGCGTGCCGATTTGGACGGACCGCTCCCACCCGGCGTTCGCGTCGTGCGTGAGACGCCGGCGTATTTTCTCTGCGAGCTCGATGCCGACGAAGCCGCGCTCGGGGCCATGCGCCGCCGCGACGATGCCGCCGCAAACGTGGCGCGTGTCGAAGAGGCCGTTCGCGAGCGTCTCTCCGCGACGATTCGCGCGCACGCAAGCGCGCTCGACGACGCCATGCGAGCCTTCGGCGAAGCCGACGTTCTCGTCGCTGCGGCGCGTTTCGCGAGCGCCCACCGGTGCACGGTGGCTCAAATCGTGAATGACGGACCGGTCGTGTTTGAAGCCGGGCGCTATCTGCCGCTCGCGCTCGAGCTCGAGCGGCAAGGACGGGCGTATACGCCGATCGACCTGCGGCTCGACGGTAGTGCGGTCGTGACCGGACCGAACATGGGCGGCAAAAGCGCCTGTCTGCGCGCGTGCGGATTCATCGCCCTCTGCGCGGCATTTGGTTTGCCCGTGCCGGCGCTGCGCGCGCAGTTGCCGCTCTTCGCCGAGATCGGGTGGCTTGGTATCGGTGCCGATCGGGACCCGGAGGGAAGTCTGCTCTCGTCGTTCGCGCGGGAAGTCGTGCGATTGCGCGATCTGCAGGCCGTAGCCGCATCGCCGCGTCTGATCCTTTTGGACGAGTTCGCGCGCACGACGAACCCGCGCGAGGGGAAGGCGCTGCTCGTTGCCGTCCTCGAGTGGCTGCGCGCGGAGCACGCGTGCGCGCTGGCCGCCACCCATCTGGCCGGCGTTGCGCAAGCAGCCGGGGCGCAGCACTACGCGGTACGCGGTCTGCGCGGTATTCCGCAGCGCCCCGCCACGGAAGATCTTCCGCTGGCGCTGGAAACACTTGCGGCGTCGATGGATTATACGCTGGAAGAGGTCGGCGGCGATGGCGCCCGGGGCGCGGACGCAATCGCGCTGGCATCGCTGCTCGGCATCGACGCGCGCGTGATCGATGCCGCCTATCGTGCGCTGGAGCAATGAGAACGATACGTACGCTGCGGGTGGTGGTTGACGCCGTTGCGATCGTCGGATTGATCGTACTCTTCGCCTTCGCCCTCGAACGCGGCTGGCACTGGCGTTACTGGCGCATTCCGGTGGTGACGCTCGCGGTCTACCTCTTCTCGTGGACGCTCGAGCGTTTTCCCGAGCGCACGTGGATTCACCGGGCGATCGCCGGCGTACGGGTGGTGATAGTGCTTGCCGCGGCTTGGGCGGAGTTCCAACTGCCGCGCTGAACGTTTAGGCCACGAATGATGCAGCCGCTGATCATCACGTGTGCGCCGGTCGGCGCGGAAGTCACGATCGAACAGACGCCGTACCTGCCGTACACGCCGGCCAAACTCGCCGAGACCGCGCGCGCGGTTCGCGAGGCCGGCGCCTCGATCGTGCACGTGCACTGTCGCAATGACGACGGAACGAATACGCACGACGTCTTGCGATTCAGAGAGGCCTACGACGCGATCCGTGGCGCGAGCGACCTGATCGTGCAGTTCTCGACGGGCGGCGCCATCGGGATGACGCCGGAGGAACGCGCGAGCGTTCTGCAACTTCGGCCGGAGATGGCGACGCTGACGTGCGGCACGGTGAACTTCGGCGACGACGTCTTCGAAAACAGCTTTCCGATCATGCGTGGCATTCTGGCGAAGATGCGTCAGCACGGCGTTCGCCCGGAGCTGGAGATCTTCGACAAAGGGCATCTGGCCAACGCGCGTGTCCTGGCCAAGGAAGGGCTGCTGACCTTCCCGCAGCACGTCGATTTCGTGTTGGGCGTGCCCGGCGCGCTGGAGGCTACGGTGCAGAATCTCTGCGATCTCGTCGACGATCTGCCGGAGGGTTGCACGTGGTCGGTCGCAGGGATCGGCCGCATGCAGACGGCGATGGCCATGACCGCGATCGCGATGGGCGGTCACGTGCGGGTCGGTCTCGAGGACAACCTCTACTACAGTAAGGGCCGCCTGGCGCGAAACGAAGAGCTGGTCGCGCGCGTGGCGCGGCTGGCGCAGGAGGCCGGACGCCCGGTCGCCAGCCCGGCGGAGGCGCGCGAGATTCTGGGATTGCAGAAGTTAGCGGCAGCTTAACGACAGGTGAAGGGGTCGCGGCCCGCGGTTCGTAACTAGCCGCGGGTTGCTTACGTACGTGGTGCGGCGGACGCTTACGGCGATTCCGCTCTTGCTCCTGATCTCGATGATCCTGTTCCTGATCCTCAATAAGGCACCGGGCGGTCCTCTCGCACCATATCTCCAGAACCCGCACATCACGCCCGCCGACATCGCGCGGCTCAAGCACAACCTCGGTTTGGATCAGCCGCTGCCGGTGCAATATTGGCACTGGCTGCTGTTGGTGCTGCACGGCAATTTCGGCTATTCGACCAGTAACTCGGAGCCGGTGCTGCAGGCGATTCTGGAGCGGCTTCCGGCGACCATCGAGCTGATGGGCGTCTCGTTCATCGTCTCGCTCGGCATCGGACTTTCGGCAGGCATCTTCTCAGCCGTGCGGCCGTATTCGTTCGCCGACTACTTCATCACGACGCTGGCCTTCTTCGGACAATCGATGCCGGTCTTCTGGTTCGCACTGATGTTGCAGTTGCTCTTCTCGGTGCACGGCATTCCGCTGCCCGGTGGATACGAGATCGTGTTGCCGTCGGCGGGTATCAGCAGCTACGACCGCTTCGATCTCGGCGATCGTATCGAGCATTTGATTCTGCCGGTCATCGTGCTCTCGCTGCTCAATCTTGCGCTGTACAGCCGCTTCATGCGCTCGTCGCTGCTCGAGGTGACGCGCACGGACTACATGCGCACCGCGGCCGCGAAAGGGTTGAACAATCGCACCATCCTCTTCAAGCATGGCTTGAAGAACGCGTTGATCCCCGTCGTGACGGTCGTCGCGGTCTCGTTTCCCGGCGTGCTCGGCGGCGCGATCGTGACCGAAACGATCTTTGCGTGGCCCGGCGCGGGCCGCATGTTCTACGCCGCGTTGCAGCAGAGCGACATTGCGCTCATGATGGGCTACTTGCTGATCATCGCAACCGCCGTCGTGTTCTCGAATCTCTTTGCCGACGTGCTCTACGCGTGGCTCGATCCGCGCGTGAGCTACGACTAGGACGGCCATGGCGGCGATCATTCCGAGCGCGCATCCGTTCGAAGAAGAAGAGACCGTCGTCTATTCGAAGGTCACGTTTTGGAAGCGCCTGCGCCGCCATCGGCTCGCGGTCGCGGGTATCGTCGTCCTTACGATCATCGCGCTCTGCGCGATCTTAGCCCCGCTGCTGGCGCCGTTCGATCCCAACTTCATCGACAACGTACACTGGCAGGGAACGCCGCTGCCGCCGTGCTTCGAGAACGCAACGCTCTGCGGCGGGCATCCGCTGGGCACCGACGCCGTCGGCCGCGATCTGCTCTCGCGCTTGCTCTTCGGCGCGCGCATCTCGCTCCAGATCGGCATCTTCACCGTGATCTTTGAGGTGATCATCGGCGTGCTCGTCGGCTCGTTCGCCGGCTATTACGGCGGCTGGGTGGATTGGGTGATGATGCGAATCACCGACGTCTTCTTGTCGATCCCGCTGCTCCCGCTCTTGCTGGTGCTCACGGCGATCGTTGCCGCGAGCTCGAACAAAGCGGCGCTGAGCTTCTGGGTGATCATCTTGATCATCGGCGCGCTCTCGTGGCCGACGGTCGCGCGTCTGGTGCGAGCCTCGTATCTCGTGCTGCGCGAGCGCGAATTCACCGAAGCGGCGCGCGCCGTCGGAAACGGCGACGTGCGGATCATCTTCCGGCACCTGCTGCCCAATGCCGTGGCGCCGATCGTGGTGCAGGCGACGCTCGACGTCGCGAATATCATCGTGCTCGAGTCGACGCTTTCGTTTCTGGGCTTCGGCATCCAGCCGCCGACGGCGTCGTGGGGCAACATGCTCTCCGACGCGCAGGCCAACCTCCAGGTGGCCTGGTGGGCGGCGGTCTTCCCCGGCTTGTGCATCCTCTTCACCGTGCTCTCGATCAACTACATCGGCGACGGCCTGCGCGACGCCCTTGACCCCAACATGAAGTAGGCCGTAAACTACGCAGGTTGCCCGAACGACCCCGGGTAAGACCATCGGCCCCGTGCGCAAGTGGCGGAATTGGTAGACGCACTAGCTTGAGGGGCTAGCGGGAGCAATCTCGTGCTGGTTCGAGTCCAGTCTTGCGCACCAAATAAAAAGGCCCCAGCGGGGCTTTTTTATTTGGTGCACGAGGTTGAAGACTCAACCGCGAAGCGAGTTCGAGTAGCCGCAGGAAGCGGCTGAAGGTTCGGAGCGCACGATGCGCGACCGCCGCAGGCGGCCGAACCGTCCCAGTCTTGCGCACCAAGACTACGAGCTCAACCGCGAAGCGAGTTCTAGTAGCCGCAGGATGCGGCTGAAGGTTCGGAGCCCGAGCGAAGCCTAGTGGCCTAAGTGCCACCCGTGCTTGTCGCAGCGGTACGGTTTGAGGCCCACGCTCGTTCTGGGGATTGCGCGCTCCGCCGCCTTCTTCGTCTCGAAGGCCGCCTTGGGCGCGCCGTTACGCTTGTAGCACGAGCGTGGGCCGCCGGTTTTGCGCTGCATCCTGCGAGCGTTCGCCGCCGGTCACGAGCGTCTTTGATGGCGTCTTTAGGACCTTAAGGCGGTGGCCCTGATATAGTGGACCGGGTTCATGAAACAAGCTCGGCTAGCCGCGCGTAGTCAAGTCGTGACCGTTCTACAGGAGTCCCCGTCGTGTGGTTAACGCGCTTCGCTCTTAGCCGTCCGGTTATCACCGCCATGATCTTCGTGGCGCTGGTTATATTCGGAACGATTTCCTATTTCCAACTGGGGCGCAGCGCAAATCCGCCCGGAACGACGTTCCCGATCGTGATCGTCTCGGCGTCGTACCCCGGGGCGTCGCCGCAAGACATGGAGCGGCTGGTCATCAAGCCGATCGAAGACCAGCTCGACGGCATCGATCATCTCGATCAGGTCAGCGCAACGGCGCAAGAAGGCAGCGCGGTGCTGGTCGTGCAGTTCAAGCTCGGCACGAACCTCGATCTCGCCGACATCGACGTGCAGCGCCGCGTCGACACCGCGCGCACCTACATGCCGACCGACTTGAACCCCCCGGACGTCTATAAAAACGGCGCGAGTGAACCGTTGCTCGATTATGCGGTGAACTCCACCACGCTTTCGCAGCCGCAGATCGCCGACATGGTCAACAACCAGGTCAAGCCGCTGATCAGCCAGATCCAAAACGTCGCCGAGGTCGATGTCTACGGCACCGCGGATCGAGAGTTTCACGTGCTGCCCGATCCGATTGCGCTTGCCGGAACCGGCGCGACGCTCGAAGACGTCTACAATGCGATTCAATACAACAATGCAAATGTGCCCGGCGGCATCATGACGCAGCCGACGCGCGAAGCCACCGTCGCGATTCACGCCTACATCGATCACGCGAGCGATTTAGCGGCGATCCCGCTTTCGCCGGTAAGCGTCTTGCAGTATCCGGTCAAGACGCTCAAGATCGGCGACGTGGCGCGCGTCGAGGATAGCCATGTCGAGATGCGCACCATCTCGCATTACAACGGATTGCCGCGCGTCTACCTCGAGATCGACCGCGACATCAATGCCGACGAACTGAAGTCGACGGCGCTCGTGCGCTCGAAGATGAAAGACATCGAGGCGCAGTTTCCGCAGCTGAGGTTCGCGGAGATCGATGCGCCGGCCGATTACACGGCAAAGTCGCTGCTCGGCGTCGGCCAGTCGCTGGTCGAGGGGATCGTCTTGACGGCGATCGTCATGCTGCTCTTCCTGCATGCCTGGCGCAATGCGGTCGTCGTCATGATCGCCATCCCTACCTCGATCCTCGCGACGTTCATTCTGATGCGCGCCTTCGCGTTCCACATCGACTCGATGTCGATGATGGGCCTCTCCCTGATCATCGGTATCTTGGTCGACGACTCGATCGTCGTGCTGGAGAACATTACGCGCCACCGGGATCTCGGCGAAGACCCCATGAGCGCTGCGATCAACGGCCGGACCGAGATCGGCAGCGCGGCAATCGCGATCACCATGGTCGACGTCGTCGTCTTCCTGCCCGTGGCGTTCCTCCCCGGCATCGTCGGCGCGTATCTACGAGAGTTCGGCGCGGTGATCGTGATCGCGACGCTCTTCTCGTTGTTCGTCTCGTTCACGCTCACGCCGCTGTTCGCGGCAAAGTGGAGCGTGAAAAATCGTTCCGAGGCGCTGCCCAAATGGCTGCGTGCGCTCGACAGCGTCTTCGTCAATCTGTCGCTGCTGGCGACCGCCGCGGCCGCGTTCGTCGCCGGCACGTTCGCGCAGATCATCATCCTGAAAGTGATCGGGATCCTGATCGTGGCGGTCCTCGTCTTGAACCTGTTCGTGCACCGTTACGACCGCATTCTCGAGCTGTACCGCACGACGTGGCTCCCCTTTGGGCTCGAGCACGGGACCTTCGTCCTGTCCGTTTGCACGTTGCTGCTGATCAACGCGCTGGCCTTGGTCGGCGGTGGCCTAAATGCACTGTACATCGACGGGGCGTGGCTAATCGGGCTAGCCGCGATGTATTTCGCGGCGTGGCTTATGCGCCGTAGACGGCGCAATGCGCACGGCTTCGCGTCCCTCGGCACGTATCGCCCGCTGACGATCTTGACCTTCGCTCTACCGGTCGTGCTCGGTGTTTGCATGTACGCGCTGGGCGGCGTGAGCTTCGATTTCGTGCCGGAGGAACAGACCGGTCACATCAACATGACCGTGACCTATCCACCGGGCACGCCGATCGCGACGACGGATCGCTACGTCACCCAGCTCGAAGACGCGATCTTGAAGGTCGACGGCATCAAAGACGTCAGTTCGACCGTCGGGCGCAAACCGTCGGGCTGGGGTTCGTCAACCGGTGGCAACTACGCGCAACTCGGCGCAGACATGCAAGACAACCGCCGGGGCGATACCAACACGGCGATCGGACGGATCCGCAAGCTGGCCTACCTCGTGCCGGGCGGCGAGTTGCAAGTCGCCGGTGACAACGGGAACGGCTCGGGCGCGCAAATCTTCTACTCGCTCTCGGGTCCCGAAGACGAAATTGCGGGGGCAGCGGAAAAAGTTGCCGCAGTCCTGCGCTCGACACCGGGCTCCGTCAACGTTCAAACAAGTGCCGAGAACGGCGCGCCGAGACTCGACGTCAACGTCGATCCCGCGAAGTGCGCGTTGCTGGGCGTCAGTCCGGCCGATGTCGCGACGGTCGCGCGTATCGCCGTCGACGGCGCCGTTGCAACGAAAGTGCGCACCTCGACCGGCCTCGTCGACGTCCGCGTGCAGTTCCCGCGCGCGTGGCGCACCAATGAGGATCAGCTCATGAACGTGCGCGTGCGCGCCAACGACGGGACCCTCATCCCGATTTCGTCGGTAGCAACCTTCACCTGGACGACGGCGCCGACGAAGATCGAACGTCTCAACCGCCAGCGCGTCGTGAACGTCTACGGCAATACGTTGCCCGGTTACTCGCTGGGCGCGGTCGAAGGGCCGCTCGAGGCCAAGCTCAAGCAGCCGGGATTCTTGCCGCAAGGCGTCGGCCTCACCGCGCAGGGCGATACGCAGTTCATGGAAGAGACCTTCACCAACATGGGCATCGCGTTGATCCTCTCCTTCATGCTCGTGTACATGCTGATGGTGATTCTCTATGGGTCGTTCCTCGAGCCGCTGATCGTCATGTTCTCGGTCCCGATGGCGATCATCGGTGCGCTGATCTTCTTGGCGCTCATGGGTAAACTCCAACCCGAGCAGGGACAATCGCTCAACATCATCTCGATGCTCGGCATCGTCATGCTCTTCGGGCTGGTCGCGAAGAACGGCATCCTGCTCGTCGATTATTCGAACACGCTGTGCAGACGTGGCATGCGCGTGCGCGACGCCGTGCTGCAGGCAGCCGCGACGCGCTTTCGTCCGATCGTCATGACGACGGCGGCGATGATCTTCGGCATGCTGCCGCTTGCCTTGGGCTTCGCGGAAGGCGGAGAATGGAGGCAAGCGATCGGCACCGTCATCATCGGCGGCTTGCTTAGCTCGCTGATCCTCACGCTCTTCCTCGTGCCGATGATTTACAACAGCTGGATGGGGTTCTTCGAGCGGCGTGCCGATCGCAAGGCGGTCCAAGCCGAGCTCGGAGCGGCAGCCACCGTGTAACCCGTGCGCATGGCTGGGTAACACCCAACCATGCGCAATTCATCGTTCTTCAAAATCGCGGGCGCGGCGCTCGCGATACTTCTCGTGAATATCCCCGCGGTGAGTCTTGCCCAGCAGCAGAACGCCGATGTGACGGTGGTCGTGAACGGGCAAACGATGTCGTTCGACCAACCGCCGATGGAGGAGGGCGGGCGCGTGTTCGTGCCGCTTCGCGGCGTCTTCGAGCGCCTCGGCGCCAGCGTCGTCTATCAAAACGGTCAGATCAACGCGACCGGAAACGGGCGCACCGTGTCGTTGCAGATCGGTTCGACACAAGCGACGGTCGACGGTCGTCCGCAGACCTTGGACTCGGCGCCGTTCGTGGAAGGGTCGCGGACGCTCGTACCGCTGCGCTTCATCGCGCAGGCCCTCGGGGCGCGCGTCGATTGGAACAACGAGACCTCGACGGTGACGATCTACGGCGGCGCCAACGGCGGAGCCGGCGGGGGATATCGGCCCGGATACAGCGGTGGTGCACCAATGCCGCCGATGAACGCGTCCAACTACTTGACCGACGTGCGCCCGCGGGGTGAGACGCGAGGGCGCGAACCGATGATCGCGGCCCATTTCGCGGCGCCCGTACGCCGCGGTTCGCTGCGCGTCACGCTCGACGGCGTCGACATCACCTCCTCGGTGTATTTTAATACCGGCGGCTTCCAGTACACGCCGCAGCGGCCGCTCTTCTTCGGGACGCATCACGTGCGCGTAAGCGGAACCACCCGCGACGGCGCATCGTTCTCGACCGGCTGGGATTTCCAGGTATAAAAGGTGAAGCTCGGCGCGTGCCACCCAACACGCGCCGGGCGCTGGTCACCGGCGGCGCAAGCGGCCTCTCTTCGGGCATCGCGGCAGCCTTAGCCGCGAACGGCTTCGCTCATGTCGCGATCACCTATCGCGCGAGCGACCCGTCCGCAGCGCTCGGCGCAATCGAAGGAGCGGGGGCGCACGCAAGCGCGAGCAAGATCGACTTCGGTGGCGATGCGCGCACGATCGCCGCAGCATTGCAGCGGCTCGTCGAAGAGCAAGGTCCGTTCGATACGCTCGTGCACGGGGTTGGCGCGCTTTCGGTCAAGCGCTTCGTCAACCTGTCGCTCGATGATTACACGAACCTCTTCGACGCGAACGTTCGCAGTGCGGTACTCGCGGCACGCGCCGTGCTCCCTTCGATGCGCGAGGCGCGCTTCGGGCGCATCGTCGTCTTCGGCAGCAACGGATCGAGCGAGACGCGCCCATACCGCGGATTTAGTCTGTACCAAGCATCGAAGAGCGCGCTCGTGGCTTTCGCGCGCACGCTTGCCGTTGAGGAAGCACCGTTCGGCATTACGGTCAACGTGATCGAACCCGGCGACATTCGCAACAAGACGCAAAGCCGGGAGCAGGCACGCATGCAGAAGAGTCCGATCCCACGCGGGCGTCCGGGGACCTTTGAGGACATTGCCGACGTGGTCCGGTTCCTGGTCGCTTCCGAGCGTGACTTTATCACCGGGGCGGTCATCGGCGTCACCGGGGGGTTGACACAGGCCGACGGGCGAAACGCCGACTCTTCATGACTTCACGGGATGAGGGAGCGACGCACCGTAGCTTTGCGCTGCCGGGGTCGCGCCTGCAATACGGTCCGGACAAAGCGGTCGCGGTCGAACGTATCGAGCTGCATCTCGAACCCGATCTCGAGCAGCGCAGCCTCGCGGGCATCTGCACCACGACCGTGCAAGCGTACGACGAGCCGGTCGAGCGCCTCGACCTCGATGCGGTAGATTTGGCGATCGCAAGCGTTGAGCGCGACGGCAAACCGCTCCGATTCAACGTGCGTGACGAGAAGCTCGAAATTCATTTCGATCCTCCGCTCGCGCCGAGCGAGCGTGCGTCGTTCCGCATAGCGTACCGCGCCGAGCATCCGCGCCACGGGCTGTTTTTCGTTGAACCCACACCGCAGTATCCGGACAAAATGCGCCACGCATGGACGCAAAGTCAAGACGAGAACGCGCGTTATTGGTTCCCGGCGCTCGACTATCCGCACGAGAAGCAAACGACGCAGACCACCGTCGTCGTGCCGAAGGGGCTCTTTGCGCTTGCCAACGGCGCGCTGATCGAGCGCCGCGACGCCGGCGACAAAACGACCTATACGTACCGGCAAGATATTCCGCACAGCACGTATCTGATGACCTTCGTCGCCGGACCGTTCGTGGAGAAACGTCAAGCCGATGCTGGTCGGCGCAAGGTTCCGGTCTATTACTACGTGCTTCCCGGACGCGAAGCCGACGGCGAGCGGGCGTTCGGCGGCACGCCGCGCATGATCGCACTCTTCGAAGAAAAGATCGGCACGCCGTACCCGTACGATCGTTACTCGCAGATCGCCGTGACCGATTTTATCTTCGGTGGGATGGAAAACACGTCCGCAACGACCCAAACCGATCGCACGCTGCACGACGAGCGAGCACACTTGGACTTCTCGAGCGATCCGCTCGTCTCGCACGAGCTCGCGCACCAGTGGTTCGGTGATCTGCTCACGTGCCGCGATTGGTCGCAAGCATGGCTCAACGAAGGCTTTGCGACGTATTTCGAGTGCGTCTGGCGCGAGGCCGATCTGGGTTACGACGAATACCTCTACGACGTCTTCGGTTGCGTTGCACGCTATCTGGAAGAGGATGACGATCGCTACCGCCGGCCCATCATCTGCAACCGGTTTCGCGATCCGATCGAGATCTTCGACCGGCACCTCTACGAGAAGGCCGGCGCAGCGTTGCACATGCTGCGCGGCGAGCTCGACGACGGACGCTTTTGGCGCTCGATTGCGCGCTATGTCCGTGAGAATGCGCAGCGAAACGTCGAGACCATCGATTTGATTCGCGCGATCGAAGACGAAACCGGTCGCAACATGCGCGGGTTCTTCGATCAATGGTTCTATCGCGGCGGTCACCCCGAGATCGAAGTCAGCATTTTGTGGGACGGCAAACGCAATGCGGCAACCGTGACGATCGATCAAAAGCAGGCCGTCGACGACGACAATCCCGCCTATCGTTTCGACGTCGACCTGGGCTTCTGCCCATCGGCACCCGAGATGCCGGCAGCGAATGCCGGTCCGAGCGCGTTGGCCGGCGAGAAGCGCGTCCGCGTGAGCGTCGAGCGCGCGCACGAAACGGTCACGGTTCCGCTCGATTTCGAACCGCAGTTGGTGCGTTTCGATCCGGGTGCATGGCTGCTGGGCGCCATCACGTACAAGCTGGGCGCAACGCTCGCGGCGGCAACGCTGCAAGGCGATCCGGATCCGGTTGCGCGCATCCGCGCCGCGCGCGAACTCGCCAAAGACGGATCGCACGTTGCACGCGACGCGTTGCGCCGGGCGTTCCAGCGCGATCCATTTTGGGGCGTACTCGACGAAGCGGCCGACGCGCTCGGTAAGACGCGCGCGCCCTGGGCACGCGAGATCTTGCTGGCCGGGCTTGCGCACGCACATCCGAAGGTTCGCCGCCCGGTCGCGGCCGCGCTCGGCAATTTCCGCGACGCCGGCGTTGCAACTGCGCTATTGACGATCGCGCGCGAGGACGTATCGTATCTCGTGCGTGCGGCGGCGCATACGTCGCTGGGCAAGACACGAGACGCGCGCGCCTTTGACGCGCTCGCCGCCGCGCTCGAGCAGCGCACGTGGAACGGGACCGTCGAAGCGGGCGCCGCTCGCGGGATTGCGGAGCTCGCCGACGCACGCGCGATCGATGCATTGCTGGACGCGGTGCGGCTTGGGCGAGACGAAGGCCTGCGGCGCGCTGCTGCCGGCGCGCTCGCGCGCGCTGGCGAGTTAGTCTACGAAGAACGATCGCGGGTCGTCGATGCGATCGTGCAACTGCTCGACGATCCCATGTTCCTCGTCGCGTTGGCGGCCATAGCCGCAGCCGAGCAGCTTGCGGATCCGCGGGCATTGCCGGCGCTCGAGCGCCTTACCGCCGGCGGTTTCGACGGACGCATTCGCCGCGACGCCGCCGAGGCGGTGATCCGCATCCGCGAGGCCCAGAAAGTTCCCTCTCAAGTGAGCGCGTTGCGCTCGGATCTCGACACTCTCCGTGAAGAACAGCGTACGTTACAAGAGAAGATCGACTCGCTCGCGCGCCGCTAAACGCCGCATCATCCTGGGCGTCTTCCTCGCGGTCGTCGGACTGGCGATCTGGTCGATCGTGAACGGCGTGACGAAGCATGTGGCACCCGTGGTAAAGTTTGCCTTCACGGCGCGCAGCGCGGCGTCGGCACCGCCATGGACCGGCCCCCAGCTCGCGCGCTTGCGGTCGGCGCTCGACGATGCATTTGCACCCGCGCTTTCGGACCGTTACAGTCTCGCCGTCATTGATGCCGGGGGGCGGCTCATCTTCGGAAGGCACGAACGCGAGGCGGTGACTCCCGCATCGGTTCAAAAGCTGATCGTCGCCGATGCAGCGCTCAATCTGCTCGGAGGGGATTATCGTTTCTCCACGATTCTTGCGGCGGAAAAAGCGCCCGAGGGCGGCGTCCTCGACGGTAACCTCTGGCTGGTCGGTTCGGGCGATCCTTCGCTGAGCAGCGACGATCTGCGCGGCGGCGTGCGATTGCTCGCCCACGCGGGGCTGCGTCACATCGACGGCTCGGTGGCTATCGATGCAGGCACGATGAGCGGCCCCGAACTCAATCCGCATTGGGATCCGAGTGACATCGGCGAGGATTATGCGGCGCCGACCAGTGCGGTTTCGCTCGACGACGACACGATCGAGACGCAGCCCAACGTCTGGGTCCCGATGGATGACGTGCCTGCGACCGTCGGCGCCGACCTCGATCGCATGCTGCGCCACGCCGGAATCGCGAGCGCCGCGCCCGTACTGGTAGACAAAGCCCCGCTCGATACGATCGTCCTGTGGGATCACCGCTCCGCGCCGTTGCGCGTGCTGATCGGGCACATGCTCTTCGTTTCCGACAATCATTACGCCGAACAGCTCATGCGCGCGCTCGCGGTCGACGCCGGTGAGCGCGGCGACGATGCAAACGGCCTAGCGCTCGAGCGTGACTTCTTGAGCGCACGCGGCATCCCGACCGGCGGCATGCACATCGTAGACGGCAGCGGTCTGGCCGAGGCCAACCGCGTAAGCGCGCTCACGCTGGCGCGCATACTCAGCGACGCCGAGCTTCGCGACCACGGCGTCGAGCTCTACCCGCTGTTGCCCGCCGGTGGTCGCGACGGGACGTTGACGGACTACGATTTCACCGCCGCGCTCGGCCGCGTCCGTGCCAAGACCGGGCACCTCAGCGACGCCGACTCGCTGGCCGGGTACGTGAATACGATGCACCATGGTCGCGTGGTCTTTGCGTTCATGATCAACGATTCACCCGGCGATCCCGACACCGCCTACGTGCACGCCGTCGATCGTCTCGCGGAGTTCTAGACGTGCTCGACCTGGATCTCTGTACGCTACTCCTGCGACGCGCGCTCCGGCACGGCGGCGATTACGCCGACGTTTTTTGCGAGCATCGCCGCGTCTATTCGTTCCGTTTGCAAGACGGTCATATTCACGACGCGTCGACCGCGATCGCGCGGGGCGTAGGGCTTCGCGTCGTTGCTGGCGAGTCGGCGGGATACGCATACTCCGACGATCTCTCGACCGAGGCGTTGTTGCGTGCCGCCGATGCCGCGTCGTTGATCGCGCGCAACGCGCCGGCGCAGTCGGGCTCCAGTGTCGAACTGCACGCCGTACATACGGCGCCGCTTTACGATCAGACGCGCGCGGAATTCGCGCCGGCAGCTCGTTACGTAGCGCTGCTCGAGCGAGCCGACCGTACCGCGCGCGCGTACGATCCGCGCGTCCGTGCCGTGAACGCGCAGGTGACGGACGAATTGCAAGACGTGTGGATTGCGACGAGCGAGGGGCGCTTCGTGCACGATCACCGCCCGATGATCACGCTCGGGGTGCAGGCCGTGGCGAGCGCGCGAGGCGAGCGCGGATCGGGTTACGTGGGCGACGGCGGCCGCACGTCGCTTGGATATTTCGACGATCACGCACCGGAAGCGCTCGCCGCGGACGCGGCGCGGATTGCGGCGACGAATCTGGACGCCGAGCCGGCGCCCGCCGGCGAGATGGAGATGATCGTCGGTGCCGGCGGCGGCGGCGTGCTCTTACACGAAGCGGTCGGGCACGGTTTGGAGAGCGATTTCAATCGGAAGCGCACGTCGCTCTACAGCGGCCGCGTCGGCGAGCGCGTCGCGAGCGATCTCGTGACGATCTACGACGACGGCAATCTTCCCGAAGAGCGCGGCAGCATCACCGTCGACGACGAGGGCGTCCCCGGCCAGCACAAGGTACTAGTCGAACGCGGCGTTCTGCGCGGGTACATGCAAGACACGCTCAACGCCCGGCTGATGGGCGTCGCTTCGACCGGCAGCGGGCGGCGTCAGTCGTACCGTTTTTTGCCGCAGCCGCGCATGTGCAACACCTACATGCCGGCGGGGGAGTCGACGCCGGAGGAGATCATCGCTTCGACCAAACGCGGGCTCTATGCAAAATCGTTCGCCGGAGGACAGGTAGAGATCAGCAAAGGCGACTTCGTCTTCATGGTTGCCGAAGGGTATCTCGTCGAGAACGGCAAGATCACCGCGCCAGTGCGCAATGCAACGATCGTCGGCAACGGTCCCGAGGCGATGACGAGGGTCGTGGCGGTCGCAAACGACGCGCGCTTCGCGCGGCGCCACTATACGTGCGGCAAAGCCGGACAAAACGTGCCCGTGGGCGTCGGAACGCCGACGGTCAAGATCTCGTCGATCACCGTCGGAGGCACCGATGACAACGGATGATGCGATCGGCATCGCAGGGCGCGCGGTGGATCTCGCGATCGAATCCGGCGCGCAAAGCGCCGAAGCCACGTTTTCCGTAGCCGAACGATTTCATGCCGAGGCGCGCGATACGACGGTTACCAAACTCGAGCACTCGACGAGCGCGAGCATCAGCATGCGCCTGTGGAGCGAAGGGCGGTGCGTCAGCCTCGCTTGCAATCGTACGGATGACGATCGTTTGCGCGATGCGATCGCTCGAGCGTTGGATCAGGCGCAATACGTTGCGCACGATCCGTATGCCGGGCTGCCGGACCGTTGCGGGGCATTCACCGGCGATCTCGCTCTGCACGACCCCGAACTCGGCAGACGCGACGACGCAGGCAAGGTCGGCGACGCGCTCGCGCTCGAGCGTGTCATCCGTGCCGCCGATTCACGCATTCGAAACTCCGGCGGTTCACACTACAGCGATGCTACGAGCACGATCGCACTAGCGAACTCGGCCGGCTTTCGCGGAGCGTACGTCGCGACGCGCGCCGCGCGTTCGACCGGACCGGTGGCGCAAGAGCGCGGCATCAAGCGAACCGCGCACTACGGCACGGCCGGACGATATCTTCGCGATCTCGAGGACGAAAAGACGGTCGGCAATCTCGCGGCGCGGCGCGCGGTCGAGCAGTTCGGTTCTCGTAAACCGCCCACGATGCGAACGGCGGTCGTCTTCGAGCGCGACGTTGCGGCTGCCGTTCTGGACGACGTATTCTCGGCGATCTCCGCCTCGAATGTCGACACGGGCAACTCTTGGCTGGCCGAGCGCGTCGGCGAGCGGGTCGGGAGCGAACTCGTCACCATCGTCGACGACGGCACGTTGCCCGAGCGTCTGGGTACCGCGCCTTTCGACGGCGAGGGCGTTATCACGCGCCGAACCCCCGTCTTCGAGCGCGGCGTGCTCCGGACGTACCTCTATGACAGCTACTATGCGCGAAAGCTCGGAGCGCGGACGACCGGCAACTCAACCGGCGGTGGCATCGGGCCCAACAACTTTTTTCTGGCGCCCGGCACGGGCTCGCTCGACGAGCTCATCGCCTCCACGGCGCGGGGCGTTCTCGTCCTCGCGACCATCGGTTTTGCTACCGAACACGCGACCGGCACCTACAGCCGGGGAGCGCGCGGCTTCATGATCGAAAACGGAGAGCTGGCCTATCCAATCGACGAGTTCACCGTGGCGGGAAGATTTCCCGATATGCTTGCCGGCGTCGACGCGGTGGCTAACGATTTACGCTTCGACGGTTCGACGGTCGCTCCGTCGTTTCGTGTAGCTGAGATGACAATCAGCGGGAATTGATGTGAATGGCACCGAGTGCGATTAGTTTCACTTTGATCATGCGAATCGAGATGCCGAAGGAGAACGGCGCCTTCGGCCGGCTTGCGAACGCCATCGGCGATGCCGGCGGTGAGATCACCGCCGTCGATATGCGGTCGATCACGCGTTCTCGAATCGTGCGCGACGTGACGATCAACGTCGGCTCGGACATCGTCGGCAACGCGGTCCGCCACGCGGTCGAAGCGCTCGACGGGGTCCACATCCTCTCCGTCTCGGATTCGACCTTCCTCGCGCACCTCGGCGGTAAAATCAGCGTCGAGCCGAAGATGCCGGTCAAGACGCGAAACGATCTCTCGATCGTCTACACGCCCGGCGTCGCGCGCGTCTCGATGGCGATCGCCGCCGACCCGAGCAAGGCGTTTGCGCTCTCGATCAAACGCAACACCGTAGCCGTCGTTTCCGACGGCACCGCGGTGCTTGGGCTGGGCGACATCGGTCCGCTCGGGGCACTGCCGGTCATGGAAGGGAAATCGGCGCTGTTCAAGCAGTTCGCGGATATCGACGCCTTCCCGATCTGCTTGGACACCAAAGACGTGGACGAGATCGTCGAGACCGTCGTGCGGATCGCTCCCGTGTTCGGCGGCATCAACCTCGAAGATATCGCGGCGCCTCGCTGCTTCGAAATCGAGCAGCGCTTGGTCGAGCGTCTCGATATCCCGGTGATGCACGACGATCAGCACGGCACGGCCGTCGCGATCCTCGCGGCGCTGATCAACGCCGCAAAGGTCGTCGGCAAGAGCTTGGGCGATCTCCAAATCGTCGTCTCCGGCAGCGGCGCAGCCGGTACCGCAACCATCAAGATGCTGCTCGAAGCCGGCGTTCGCGACGTCATACCGGTCGATCGCAACGGCGCGATCAACCGCGACGAACGCTACGACAACGCGCACTGGCGCTGGCTTGCCGAGCACACGAACCGCGAAAATCGCCACGGCTCTCTCGGCGACGTACTGCGCGGCACCGACGTCTTCATCGGCGTTTCGGCGCCCGGTATTTTGCAGCCGGAATACATTGCGGGGATGGCGCGCGATCCGATCGTCTTCGCGATGGCCAATCCGACGCCGGAGATCATGCCCGACGTGGCTGCACCCGTTGCCGCCGTCGTCGCGACCGGACGCTCGGACTTCCCGAACCAGGTGAACAATCTGCTGGCCTTTCCGGGGATCTTCCGTGGCGCGCTCGACGTTCGGGCAAGGCGCATCACCGAGCGTATGAAGCTGGCTGCCGCCTACGCGATCGCGTCGATCGTCAGCGACGAGGAACGCAGCGCCGAATACATCATCCCGAGCGTCTTCGATCCCCACGTGGTCGGCGCGGTGGCCCGGGCCGTCGGCGCGGCAGCAGTCGACGAAGGCGTTGCCCGCCGGACGCTGGTAAAGAACGAAGAGGAAGAGATCGATTCTAAGGTATAAGGAGGTGAGCGCCTGATGGCTTTGGCCCGAATGCTGGTAATCGAAGACGATGAGGACGTGGCTCGTCTAGAGCAGACGGTCCTTGAACGCGCCGGCTACGAGGTCAAAGTGACCGCGAGCGGTGCGGAAGGTCTCGAGCTCGCCGACACCTACAAGCCGGACGTCGTCGTGCTCGACGTCGGCCTGCCGGACATCTCCGGACTGGACGTCTGCACCTCGCTCTCGAACTCGAACAACTGCTTCATCCTGATGGTGAGCGGTCATTCGCGCGAACAGGATATCCTTCTCGGTCTCGGCCTGGGCGCTGACGACTATATCACCAAGCCCTTCTCGGGCAACGAGCTGGTCGCGCGAATCGCGTCCTTTCTACGCCGTCGCGAAAAGGCGACGCAGAAGAAAGGCGGCAGCAACATGCTCTCGCTGGGCAGCTCGCAGCTCGACCGCGATTTTCACACCCTAACGAACGACAGCACGAACGTTGCGCTGACCGCGCTCGAGTTCCGCCTCTTGTGGTTCCTCGGCGAAGCCGAGGGGCGGCTGCTCACGCGTGCGCAGATTCTCGAGCACGTGTGGAACGACACCTCGGGCGTGCCCACGCGAGTCGTGGACGTGCACGTCGCGGCGCTGCGCAAGAAGCTCACAGAGGTCGGCGCCCCGCTCGAGATCTCGAGCGTGCGCGGCATCGGCTATCGCCTCGACAAACGTTGAGCTTCGTCTCGATCCCCGGGACGGGCGCCCCCTCTACGTCCAACTAGCCGACCAACTCGCGGCGGCGATCGAGTCCGGTACGCCGGCAGTGGGCGAGCGTTTGCCGGCGATGCGCGACCTCGCGCGCGAGCTTGGTTGCGCCCTCGTGACCGTCTCGCAAGCCTACGAATTGCTCGCCGCCCGTGGCCGGGTGATCTCGCGTGTCGGCAGAGGCACCTTCGTCGCACCGCCGGCCGCCGGTGAATCGCCTTTCGCGCGTCGTTGGGAGCCCGACATTTCGCGCTTCGCGCGCGCGCAGCGCCTCGAAGGCGTCATGGAACAGCTCACGCGCGCAACGCAGACCGGTGCGATCTCGCTTGCGACCGGACATCCGGCCCCCGAGACATTTCCGCTGCAAGACTTCGGCCGGGCGGTGCATCGCACGCTCCTCGACGACCCGGCCGAGGCGATGCAATATCGCTCGTCGACCGGGGATCCGGATCTCTGTGAAACCCTGGCGGAGCTCTTGCGCTCGCGCGGGGTTCACGCCGGAGCACGCGACATCGTGGTCTGCAGCGGCGCGCAGCAGGCGGCGGACATCGTTGCTACCGTTCTGCTCGACGATCGCAGCGTCGTTGCAAGCGAGAGTCCGACCTATTCGGGAACGCTCGGCGTCTTTGACGCACGCGGCGTCACCTACGTCGAGGTGCGCAGCGACGAGGACGGCGTACGCGTCGACGACGTCGAGCGTGTTTTCGCCGAGTATCGGCCGCGGCTGTTCTACGTCAATCCGATCGCGCAGAATCCGACCGGTGCCGTGCTGCCGGCGCGCCGCGCGAAACAGATCGTCGCATTCGCTCGCCGTTACGACGTCATGGTACTCGAGGATCAAACCGGTTGGCAACTCACCTACGATGCGCCGGCGCCGCAACCGCTCGCGGCCTTCGACACCGACGGTCGCGTGGTCGTCATGGAGAGCCTCTCGAAGTCGATCTTTCCAGCCCTGCGTATCGGCTATCTGTACGCTCGCGGCGCAATCGCCGATGCGCTCGAAGTTGCGAAGGTTCGCGCAGACGTTTTTACGTCGACGCTCACACAGCGCGCACTGTGGCGCTTCATGAACTCACCGGCCTACGCGCGCCACCTGCGCAGCTCGCGCGCCCTCTACCGTCAACGCCGCGATGCGTTCAGCGATGCGTTGCTCGAGTTCGTACCGTGGGCGCGCGTTCGTCCACCCGCCGCCGGCGTCAACGTGTGGCTGCCGTTGCCCTCACGGCTCTCGACACAAGCGGCGTTCGACGCTTGCGCCCGGGAGGGTGTGCTGGTCATGCCGGCCGAGCCCTTCTACCCAACGCGCAGCGGGCCGCCCGCACTCAGGCTGTCGTTCGGGCACCTCGAGGTACCGGTCGCGCGAGAGGGTGTTCGCCGCCTGGGCTCGGCGCTACGCGACCCAATGGAAGCGCGCGAACTGCACGGCGTCGTAGGTCAAGAGCGCGAGTGACGCGGTCAGCAGCGCGACGCCGGCGACCGGAACACGTTGCAACGCGCGCCCGTACGCGATGAGGACCGGAAGGACGGCGTAGGCGATGCGATCGGCGGAGATCGGCTCACCCGCGAAGAGGATCAACGCGAGTGCGAGCACTCCGTAGACCGTAAGCAACGACCCGAGCGTTCGGTGTTGCAGCGCGATCGCAATCACTGCAACGGGTACGAGCACGACGACCATGACGTTGCGCAGGAAACCGTCCCACGTGCGCAGGCTTTCGATCACCCGTAGCCAGGCAGCCGCGTCGAAACCGGCGTTTCTCCACCCCGATTGCGCGTGCGCGAAGGCAACCGGGTCCCCGAAGCGGACGAAGCAAAACGCGGCGAACGCGATGATCCCAAGCAGCGACAGCGTCGCGACCGCGACGCCGCGCGCTCCGCGCCTGCGCACGATTGCGTCGGCGATCAACGCCGCGGCCAGCGCCAGGCCCGTGACGGCGGTCGCGCTCGCAGCAGCGGCGGCAAGCGCGCCCGCGAGATATTTCGCGCGCAGCGTCCACCACAATGCCAGCGCGCTCGATAAAATGTAGAGACCCTCGCGATAGGCGACGCTTGCGAAGAGCGAGAGCGGCAGTGCGCAGGCAACGGCGACGCACCAGCGCGCGGTCGTAGCGCTCCATCGCTCCCGGGCGAACGCGTAGAGCACGAAAAGACCCGCGAAGAACGCGACGTTGTTCACAACGACGCCGGCCGGTGGCCACCCGATTCCTGTGCGCACCAGCAGGGACGAAAGCATCGGAAACAGTGGGAAAAACGCGATGTCGCTCTGACCGCCGTGGTGCGCATAACCATACCCGTGAAGCGCGATCGAACCATACCACGCGCCGTCCCAGTTTCCGGCGCCGGCGAGCGGATGCTTCGATGCCGCAAGAAACGCAACGACGATCAAGCCGCGGCTCACGGCCCAAGCAGCGAACGTAAAGCGCATACGCTGGGCTCTTCGGCGTGGGTATGAGCCCCGCATGCGCCGCGATCAAGCGACGTCGACGCGTTTCGCCGATGCGCTGACGTCGGGCATTGCAAACAGCGAACTGCTGATCTTCGAAAACTGCTCGCGCGCGCCGATCTACGAGAGCGTCGACGACTTCAACGCGAAGACGTTGGCGTTCCTCAAGCGCCACGCCGGCTAAGCCCGATTCGCGCCGGCAGGTCCTGGGAAACGCCCGTCCGTAGCCTAAGGGGGTGAATCTCCGAGGACCCCTTACGGCGGCTTTGGCCGCCGTTTTGCTGGGTGCGACGTCCCGCCCCGCGCCCCTGACCGTCTACTCCGCCCCTGCCGCTCTCCGTCCCGCCGGTGCTTCCGCGTTGCGGCGCACCGATGCCGTCCTGCCCGACGGCCGCATCGCCGCGCCGACCGGGGCCGTCACCTTCGTCGGCACCAACCCGTTGGCGCTTGCTCTCTCGCCGGACGGCCGGTACGCAATCGTGGGGAACGCCGAGCAAAACCCCGCAAGCGGTTCCGCGCCGCTGTCGTCGCCCAACGTGGTGGCGGGCTACAGCCTGGCGGTCGTCGATACACGAACGATGAACGTCGTCAGCGTCTATCGCGACCCGTCGCTTGCGATCTTCACCGGACTCGCCGCGACCGGCGACCCCAGCGATCCGTCACGTACGCTCGTGCTCGTCTCCGACGGCGAGCACGGCCTGGTGCGTTGCTTCTACCTCGGAAGCGACGGCACGCTTTCACCGCAGGAGTCGATTCACGTCGGTGGGTTCCCCGACACGATCGCGATCGCCCCGGGCGGACGCGTCGCGTACGTCGCGAGCAACATCGGCGACCGCGTAACCGCGATCGACCTCGCTGCGCGCCGCGTCATCGGCGACGCGGGCACCGGGTACTTCCCCGCGGGCATCGCCGTTGCCGGCGATCGGCTCTACGTTGCCGACGGCGGCGTTTCGACGTATCACGCGCTCGCGGAGCCGACGGCGGCACCGAGCTTCGCGAACCCGGTCGCCGACGAGACGCAATCTTCGGCGCTTTCGATTTTCTTGCTCGCGCCGGACGGCTCGCTCGAGACGCAGGCGATACCGAGCCTGGCGATGGACCCCGTTCCGGACGGTGTGCAGGACGTGGGCGGTGCGCGTCCCGATGCAATGGTCGTACGTCACACCGGCGGCCACACGTATCTCGATATCGCGATGGCCAATGTCGACCGCATCGCGACCGTCGCGCTCGACGGCGAGCCGCACGTCGTGTCGGGTTTGGATCTGCGGCTGTTCGTGAGCGCACCGTACGGAACGCAGCCGAGCGCCGAAGTGATCTCGCGAGACAACAAGCGGGTCTACGTTGCGCTTGCAGGTCTCAACGCGGTTGCCGTGGTCGATGCGCACGATCCGCAGCATCCCGATCAACTCCATCGCTTGGGCTTGATTCCTACCGGATGGTATCCGTCGGCGCTTGCGCTCTCCCCCGACGGCCGGTATCTGTACGTCACGGCGGCTAAGGGCGTCGACGGCTGGGGCGAGCTGCAGCGCGTCGACCTGCACCACCTGCCACTCGAAGCAACGACGATCTCCGCGCTGAACTACAATCGCGATTGGCACGCGGCGCGCGCGAACGACGTGGTGCCGCCGCTGCGCTCGGAGAAGCGCAGCGTTGCGATCGACCACGTCGTGTACATCGCGATCGGTGACGAGAGTTACGACGCGATCTTCGGCGACCTCGGCACCGGCAACGGCGATCCGCAGTACGTGACTGACGGCGAGAGTGTGACACCCAACCTGCACGCACTCGCTCGAGCCTACGCAATCGCCGACAATTTTTACGTGGCGGACGACAATCCCGACGTCAACGCGCAGGCGGCGCTCGCAGGTATGGGCTCGCTGTACGCGCAGCGCGTGCTCCACGTCAACACGGCGCGCTCGCCGCTCGACGATCGCGGCGACGATCCCGAAGATTATCCGCGTGCCGGCTATCTTTTCAATGCGCTCGCGCGTGCCGGACTTTCGTATCGGGACTACGGTGGTCTGCTCTCGCTATCGGGCTACGAGGCGCTCTCGCGAGCGGCGAGAGGGCTCGGCGGCCGCTACACGCTGGACGTGCCGGCGCTGGCGGCGCTGGACGGGCACGTGGACTTGGCGTATCCGGGCTGGAACCCCGCCGTCAGCGACGGCGTGCGGGCCGGCGAGTTCATCAGCGATATGGGGCGATTGGTCGAAAGCGACCAAGAGCCGGCCTTCACCTATCTGTGGCTTCCCGCTACGGGCCCGGGCGGAATGGCGGCCGCCGACCGTGCGTTGGGCGCCGCGATCGCGTTTCTGAGCCGTACGCCGCATTGGTCCTCGACGGCCGTCTTCGTCGTCGGTGAAGGGGTCTCGGGTGCCAGGGACCACGTCAATCAGGCGCGCAGCTATGCCCTCGTGGTTTCGCCGCTGGCGCGGACGGGTTACGTGGGAGACGCGCATCTGAGTGTTGCCAGCGTGGTGAAGACCGAAGAGGAGCTGCTGGGCCTGCCGCCGCTCTCGCTCGCGGATCTGCTCTCGACCGACATGGCGGACTTTTTCGGGCAGGTCCCGTATCCGTCGACGTATCAGGCTCTGCCGTAGTCTCAAAAGGAACCGATGACGACGATCGATTTTGGTCCTCGCCTCATAGGCACACCAACGGGCAGGCTGCGCGCCGCGGTCTTGGTGAAGCCGACCGCGTCGCTCGAGCATGCGACACCGCTGCCCGGTGAGCCCGGCGCGGTCTACGCACGCGCGCTCGAACAGCATGAGATCCTGCGCAAGACCCTTGCCTACTTCGGCGTCGAGACGATCGTGCTCGAGCCTCGTGGTGAAGATCCCTACGAAACGGCGGTCGGTGACGCCGCCGCCGTTTTCGAAGACGGTGCGTTGATCATGCGTCCGAGTGCGATGTCGCGGCGCGGCGAAGCCGATCGTTTGGAGAGCGAGTTTTCACGCCTCGACGTGCCGATCGCGGGGCACATCGCCGCACCGGGCTTACTCGACGGCGGCGACGTGCTGATCGTTGGGGATACGGCGTTCGTGGGTGTGAGCGCGCGATCGAACGAGATCGGGCGTAGCGGTTTTGCGACGGTTGCCCGCGCGCGCGGCTTCGACGTGGTGGAGGTTGCGCTTGCGGCAGGGGCCTCGGCGCTGCGTTCGTTCGCGAGTGCCGTGGCCCACGATACGATCGTGATCGCGCCCGATAAGGTCGACGCCGGCGCGTTCGCGGGTTTTCGCACGATCCTGCTCGAGCGCGGCGAAGAGCGAGCGGCAGGCGTCATTTGTCTGGGCGAGCACCACGTCATTGCGGACGTGCGCTATCGCACCTCGCTTGCGCGCATGCGCAAGGCCGGTATCGTCGTCGAAGGCATCGATCTGTACGATTTCGAGAAAGTAGGCACCACCCCATCATTATTGGCACTGGCCTTGAAACGCGACTGAGTCGCAGGCCATAGCGTGCGTGTCGCCGTCGTCTCGGATATTCACGGCAATCTCGTCGGTCTTGATGCTTGCTTGGCGGATCTCCACGCGCAAGGCGGCGCCGACGCGATCGTTGCGGCGGGCGATCTGTGCCTCGACGGCCCCAAACCGAAGAAAGTGTTGCAACGCTTGGAGGAGGTTGGCGCGCAATCGATCCGCGGCAACACCGATCGCTATCTCGCGAGTCCCGGCGCAGAGCGCTTTGAAACGCCCGAACACGCGCAGCTCGAGTGGACGCGCCGTGACCTCGGCGAGAAATGGTTGGCATGGTTGAACGACTTGCCGTTCGCGATTCGCGTCGGCGAGGACGAGAATCAGTTGCTCGTCGTGCACGCCAATCCGACGAATGACGACGAGCACTTGTGGCCCGATGCCGACGACGAGACGCTCGAGCGGCTCATCGGCGACGAACGAGCGACGGCCATTGCCTTTGGCCACCTGCATCTGCCCTACGTTCGCGTCTGGCGTGGGAAGCTGCTGGTCAACGTGGCCTCGGCGGGGCTGCCGAAGGACGGGGATGCCCGCGCTTGCTACGCGATCTTTACCGAACGCGGCGGCGGCTGGCAGGTCAAGCACCGGCGGGTCGAGTTCGACGTCAAGAAAGTTGCAACCCAGCTCGCCGATTGCGGGATTCCGGAGAGTGGCGACTTGATCGCAACCCTGCGACGCCACCGCTATCGACGCTTCAAAGGATTCGTGCCGTAAACGCCGCCATCGCCATCGACCATCTCGTCAAGCGTTATGGAGATTTTACCGCCGTCGACGACATCTCGCTGCGCGTCGAGACCGGCGAGTTTTTTGGTTTTCTCGGTCCCAACGGTGCGGGGAAGACGACGACCATCAACGCAATCGTCGGCCTGGCACGACCGGACCGCGGTTCGATTCGCGTCTTCGGCTACGATAACCGGGAGCAATGGCGCGAAGCGCGGCGCACGATCGGCCTCGCGCCGCAGGAGTACAACTTCGACCGCTATCTGTCGATTCGCGACGTACTTGTCTTTCAAGCGGGGTATTTTGGTCTCCGTGGGCCGGCGGTGCGCGCTCGGGCCGACATGCTGCTGGATCGCTTCGGGCTCGCGAGCAAAGCGAACGTCGAGTACACCAAACTCTCCGGCGGCATGAAGCGGCGGCTCACGCTGGCGCGCGCGCTCATCCATCAGCCCAAACTCGTCATTCTCGACGAGCCCACTGCCGGCGTCGACGTCGAGCTTCGGCTGGAGCTCTGGGACCTGCTGCGTGAGCTCAACGGCGACGGCCTCACGATTTTTCTGACCACGCATTACCTCGAAGAGGCTGAAGAGCTCTGCAAGAATATCGCCATCATTCGAGCCGGGCGCATCGTGGCCCAAAAGCCGACGCAAGAGCTCATCGCCGACGGCGCGAGCCTGCAAGACGTCTTCCTGGAACTCACCCGGGCATGATCGCCGCGCAGACGTTCAACGGTGTGGCGCTGTGGACGCTCATCAAACGCGAAATGATCCGCAGCCTGAAGATCATCAATCAGGTGATTTGGCCGCCGATCATCTCTACGTTGCTCTACGTCTTCGTATTCGGGCTTGCGCTCGGAAGCCGGATCCACAGCGTGCAGGGCGTGACCTACGCGCAGTTTCTCATTCCCGGCCTGATCATGCTCCAGACGATCGACTCCTCGTACGGCGAATCGTCGAGCTCCGTCTTTCAAGGCCGATTTATGAACTCGATCCAGGAGATGCTCATCGCGCCGATGTCGGCGATCGAGATCGTCTTCGGCTACGTGCTCGGTTCGCTCGCGCGAGCATACCTGATCGCGGCGCTCATCACCCTGCTCGGCGCGGTTCTCGTGCACACCTGGCCCTCGAACTGGCCGCTCTATCTTCTCGTACTGACGCTGGTATCGATTCTGTTCTCGTCGCTCGGGTTGATATTCGGCTTGATGGCGGAGAAATTCGATCACCTTGCCGTGCTGACGACGTTTATAATTACGCCGCTTACGTTTGTCGGCGGCGTCTTTACCTCGGCGCAGATGCTGCCGCGCGTGTTGGCGCAGCTTTCGCTCTTCAATCCGATCTTCTACACGATCGACGCGTTTCGCTTCAGCTACACCGGTCGTAGCTTTCTGGCGTTGCCCATTTCCGTCAGCGTGATCGCGCTCCTCGCGCTCGGTTCGCTCGCGATTGCGTTACGAATGACCTCGATCGGGTACAAACTCCGCACCTAAATCGAAAGGATCCTGATGCTGCTGCCGCTGCTGATCGCCTCGATCGGCCTCTCGCCGTGGACCGGGCACGACCTGCCAACTGCGACTCAGGCTGCTGCCAAGTATCGCTTGACGATCTCGGGCAAGCCCGGCCAAACCGTTCGTTTGACCACGAGCGGTGTCGCGGCGGGATGGATCGCCGCGTTTTGCGACATGAAGGTCTGCTCGCCGACGAGCGTGACCGAGCGAATTCCGGCCTCGGGCTCGATCGTCGTACAGTTCGAGCTGATCCGCGAAACCGAAGACGCGCCGCATAGAAGCGGCGCGGTCATCGTTGGCAGCGACGGTTCGCGCGTCAACGTTCCGGTCGCGTCGCGCTAGCTCAGAAGAAAAACGGGTCGTGGGCGCGTTCTACGCCCACCGTCGAGGGCGGTCCGTGTCCCGGCATGATCGTCGTCGTTTCGGGGAGCGTAAAAATCTTCTCGCTCACGCTGCGTAGAATATCGGCGTAGGTGCTCCGGTCGCCGTACGCGCCGCCGACGCTTCCCGAAAAAAGGATGTCGCCGGTGAAGAGCACCGGATCGATGAGATAGCAGACCGAACCGTCGGTATGTCCGGGTGTGTGCAGGACGCGAATCTGCGCGCCGTCACCGAATGGGAACGTCGCGCCGTCGGTGGCGGCAAGTGCCGACGGCGCGAACGAGCCGATGGCGTGCACGTCGAGCGGATGCATGACGATCTTTGCGCGCGGATATTCGTTCGCAACGGCTGCGAGTGCGCCGCAGTGGTCGTTGTGTTTGTGGGTGACGAGGATGTACTCGAGATCGAAGCCGCCCTCGCGCAAGAGGTGCAGCAGCCGTTGCGGGGTACCGGCCGGATCGACCAGCGCGGCGCGCTTGCGGTCGCCGCGAAAGATCACGTAGCCGTTGCTGTTCGGCGTAGAGTCCTGCGTATGTTGCGCGACGCCGTCCATCGCGACCGCGGGCGGGCTGAATGCATCGGCCGCGCGCTCGACAAGGCGCTCGGGATTCAGCCGCAACGCTCGTGCAAGCGTTCGCGCCTGCTCTGCGTCCGGCGCGCCGCGATCCCGCAGCCACCCGTCGATCGAGCCGGCGTCGATGCCGGTGCGATGGGAAAGGTCGCGCGCGTCTACCGCGTTGCCGCGCATCGCTTTACGCAAGACGTCGCCGAAAGTGTCTTCGAGGGGAATGTTCGGCCAAGCGCTCATGGCCGCGTCTTCGCCGCGCAACCGGGAGCCACTGCCGGAGGGTCGAAGCCCAAGCAACCATGGAACGAGTCGTCATCATCGGATCGGGCCCCGCCGGGCTCACCGCGGCAATCTACGCGGCGCGCGCAAATCTCCAACCGCTGGTCTTAGCCGGCGGCCAATACGGCGGGCAGTTGATGCTGACTACCGACGTCGAAAACTATCCCGGATTTCCCGAGGGCATTATGGGCCCCGACTTGATGATCAAGTTCCGCGAGCAGGCCGAACGTTTCGGTGCTCGCGTCGAGAACGTCGACGTCCACTCCGTCGACGTATCCAAGCGGCCCTTCATCGTTCGCACCGCGGACGACACCTACCATGCCCGGACGATCATCGTTGCAACGGGTGCGAGCGCACGCTGGCTCGAGATTCCGGGCGAGGAGAAGCTCCGCGGGCGGGGCGTTTCGACCTGCGCCACCTGCGACGGCGCGTTTTTTCGCGAGAAGCACATCGTGGTCGTCGGCGGCGGCGACTCGGCGATGGAGGAGGCGCTCTTCCTCACGCGCTTTGGCCGCAAGGTAACGGTCATTCATCGTCGGGAGGGGCTGCGCGCGAGCAAGATCATGGCCGAGCGCGCGCGCTCGCATCCGAAGATCGATTTCATCTGGAACACCGTCGTCGACGAGGTGCTCGGTGCGACGCACATGACCGGCCTGCGGCTGCGCAACGTGCACGACGATAGCACGATGGAGTATGAGGCCGACGCGCTTTTCATCGCAATCGGGCACACGCCGAACACCGCGATCTTCCGGGGTCAGCTCGACCTCGATGAAAAGGGTTATATTGCTTCACCCGACGGCACGTCGACCAACGTCGACGGCGTCTTCGTCGCCGGTGACGTGAACGACATTCGCTACAAGCAGGCGATCACCGCGGCGGGCGCGGGGTGCAGAGCCGCGATGGACGCCGAGAAGTATTTGGAGGCGCTCGAGTTTACGATCAAAGAAGAGTCCGTTGCGCGATAAACTGCGCGCGCTCGTTGCCCTGATCGCCATGCTCGCCGCAGCCGTGAACCCGGCCGTAGTTCAGGCGGCTCAGGAGCCGTTCCAGATCGTCTACGGCGTTCCGGTCGTCAACGTCTGGATCAATCATCGGGGACCCTTTCGCTTCGTCGTCGATTCCGGTGCGACGTGGACGATCGTCAGCCCGCAACTCGCTCGCCGGCTCGGTCTGACCGTCGTTGCACGGCGGCGCGTGAGCGGCGCGGGAGCGGATCAGCTCGACGCCGACGAACTCGTGCTCGGATCGGTGAACGCCGGCGGAGCCGAGCTGCATCGCGTGGTCGCGTACAGCGTGGAGCTACCTCCGGCGCTCGTCCATCCGCAAGACGCTGCCGGCGTCGACGGGTTGCTGGGGGAGACGTTCTTCCACGCCTTCGTTACGACGCTCGACTATGAGACGAGCATGATCGCCTTTAGCGATCCGCGCCGCTTCACGCCTCCCCGCGACGCGATCGCGCTTGCGATGCGAATGGTCGCCGGTGACGCCGTTCCCGCGGTGCCGGTCGTCGTCGACGGGAAGAAAACCTATTTCGAGTTGGATACGGGTAGTGGAAATTGGCCCGTGATCACGCATGCATTCACCGCGCAGGGAATCACCGAACCCTTTGCGAGCGGCTCGGAGCAAACGGCGCAAGGCGCAGGGGGCTCATACAGCGTGCGTTCGATCTGCGCGCAGTCGTTCGAACTGGGCACGGCGCGATTTGCGCACGTGCAGATGTGGGTGCAGCCGCAGGATCTCGGTATCACCGCGGAAGGCGACTTCGGCGGTAGCTTCGGCTACAATATCCTACGCGACTTCACCGTGTCGCTCGACTTCGCAAACCACACGGCCTATTTCGAACGCAACCTCATGCGCCCGATGGTCAGTGACGACTGCAGCAGAACGAAGGCCTAATGGGCGAGATTGCGCAACGCGTCGTCGATCGTCGCGAAGCGAAACGTGTATCCCGTTTGCAGCGTGCGTTCCGGTAATACCCGTTGTCCCTGCAAAAGGATCTCTGCTCCTTCGCCGAGCGCGAGGCGCAGCGCAAACGTGGGCACCGCGAAGAACGCCGGACGACGCAGCGTCTTCGCCAGCGCCTGCGTGAACGCGGCATTGGTCACCGGATGCGGCGCCGTCGCGTTGAAGACACCGCGCTCGCCGTCGAGCACCATGCGAACGATTCCCGTTGCGTCGTCGACGTGGACCCAGGAGAGCCACTGCCTGCCGCTGCCCACGATGCCACCTAGGCCGTTGCGAAATACCGGCAACAGTTTGCCAAGCGCGCCGCCGTCACGTCCAAGCACGACGCCCATCCGCACGATCGCCGTGCGCATGCCGAGCGACGATGCGCGCTCCGCCTCGCGTTCCCACGCCGCGCAAAGTTCGCCGAGGAAATCGTTGCCGTGCGCGCTGCTCTCCGTGTAGGTCGCCGTTTCGCTCGGCGGATAGTAGCCGACCGCCGAGGCGCTCACGTAGGCCGACGGGCGGCGATCGTGCTGGGCGAGCGCATCGAACATCGCGTGCACGGCCTCGACACGGCTGGTGTGCAGGCGCTCCTTGACCTCCGGCGTCCAGCGCTGCGCGATCGGTTCCCCGGCGAGATTGACGACCGCGTCGCAATCGCACACCGCGCCGGCCGCCTCCGGCGCATTGCGCAGCGATGCGGCCACGACGGTGTCGCCGCGGGCGACGAGTGTGTCACGAAGGTGCCGGCCGAGGAAGCCCGACGCTCCGATGAGGCCGACGCGCATCGTTACCGTCGGTTTGTCGCGGCTGCGATCGCGCTCGAGATGTCGTCGAGGTCGTGCACGCTGCGACCGACCGCCGCCGAGATTGCCGCGTCGTTTCCGCCGGCAATGGCGTCGTCGATGGCGGGAATCGGAACCGCGGCGTAGCCGTTGACGCCGTACACCAGCTTGTCGAGCCGCCGCACGATAACGATCTCGGCGTTGCCGTCGATGCCGTTGCGTTCGGCAGCTTCGGCGCGTCGGGCATAGCGGGAAACGGCCGCCATGAACGGCGCGAGGTCGCGGCGATGCTGCGCTCCGGCAAGCTCCACGGCATCGGCGCGCATCGTCCATGCATACGGCGTCAGACGATACGGCACGACGCCACTCGCCAGGCGCATCGTCAGCAGGGCGACGAGCTGCGAAATCGCGCGGTGGTTCACGAAGCCGGGATCGGCTTGCGTTTGGGCGTAGCGCAAGTCGTCGAAGCCGCCGTGGTAGGTCCCGAAGACGCCATGGAACCCGACTTGCATGATCGGAATGCCCAGTTCATAGAGAAACGCCTCGAAATCCGAACCGCCGCCCGGTCCGCGAACGCGCGTGCCGCCGCGTTGCGCGTTCCAGCGCTGGTAGAGTTTTTGCGTCGGCGTCGCCGGGTCGGGGATCTCTTGGGTGGCCGGGGAGATCATGTCACGCAACGCATCGGCGGCGCTCGCGCCAAATGTTTGGCCGGTTGTGATCTCGTCCTCGTTGATGTAGGCGATGCAGCCGCTCTCGAGCTGGCCGTAGTGCATGCGCACGTAAGCTCTTGAACCGACCTCACCGATCTCTTCACCGTCGAATCCGACGATAACGACGTTGAAGCGCGGACGCCAGCCGCTTTGATAGAGAAATCCGAGCGCGCGAGCGGCTTGCAGCACGACCGAAGTGCCCGACCCGTTGTCGGTAACGCCGTAGACCCACGCGTCGCGATGCGCGCCGACGACGACGCTGTGCGTCGGATCGCTGCCGGGCAGGATGCCGACCGTGTTCCAGAGCGTCACGTTGTGCTTGACGTCCATCTCGACGGTGAGACGGAAGGGCACGCTGCTGATGCCGTTTGAGATCGTGTCGAGGATGCGCTGTGCGACGTGTGCGTTTACCGGGAGTGTCGGAATCTTGATCGCGCCTTCGATGAGTGCGCCGCGCTGGACCGACCCGAGCGGACGGTACGGGCCCGCCGGGTAGGCCGGACCGTTCAGCGAGCCGTCGGGATCGGCAGGGTCGGAGAAGAAGATGACCCCCGCCGCACCGTGATCTTGCGCGCGTTTGGCAAGATCGCCGCGGAATTCGCGGCCGTACCGGATCAATGCGATGCGCGTGCGAACGTCGACGCCCTTTGCCGCCAGCGCTTGATAGTCCGACTCGAGTCCATGACCCGCGTCGACGACGTTAGCGATGACGATGCCGCTGCCGCTCCACGCATTGAACGGCGGCCCGGCATCGCGCCGCGTCCCGTCGGGATCTTCCGGGATCGGTTCCTCGCCGATCTTGTAACGGATCCAATGCGGGCGGCGAAACTCTTCCAGCCCGACGAGACGCGAAAAGGGCACGTCGTGTTTGAACGACTCGAGCGAGGCCTGAAAACCGGCCGCCGCAAGCTGGTCGCGCATCCAGAGGGCGATATGGTAGTCGCCCGGCGTGCTCGCATAGTGGGATTCTTGGTTGAGGCGGACCGCATCGGACTCGCCGCTCGCGACGCTGACATGATCGAGGAGGAGCTGCTCGTTCACGCTCAACTGCGCGCGTGCGGGTACACCCAAAGAGCAAAGCAGCGTGGCGCTCAGGAGCGCGGCGATCGTGCGATTCAGCGGAAAGGCCCTCCGTGGTAGTCCGTGGTAGTCCGACGGGAACTCCCTCACCAAGCGTTCGTCCGCAGGAGCGCCCGAGCCTCGCGTTCCAGCCCTTGTGCCGCCACCTTGGGATGACTCAAGTAGAAGAGCGTCATCACGTCGAGTACGAAGCGGTGCGCCCGGGCCTCGGGAAGGACGGCCAAACGCTGCTTGGCCGACACAAGCAAGCTCCCGACGCGCGCGCGCAGGGAGGCCGCGCTGCCGTAGACACGGCTGAAGTTCAGCTCCCCGTGCTCTCGATCTTCGGCTTGATCGATGAAGGCGTCGAAGAGCACGTGCAGCGCGCTGATGTAGGGGAAATAGGCGTCGTACGTCGGTGCTATCGCGTCGTCGCGGCCGAGGAAAGCTTCGAAGAGCGGACCGTAGACGTGAAATTGCGAGCCGGCTGCCGACGCGAATTCATGCCAATCGATCTCGGCGTAACGTTCGCGATGCTGCTCGTACCAGGCGACGCAGCGCAGCTCGCGTTCGCCTGCCGGGTAATGCTTGTGCGTTTGCATCTGCGCGTAGAGCGCGGCCGCATCGGCGAAGTGCGGCCGTAGCCGGTCGAGGTGCGGGACGTCCGCGAGCGCCCGCTGCGTACGTAGCACGAGATCGTCGAGATAGCCGCCGTCGTCGCCGCGCGGCCCACGCGCGTAATACTCGCGATGCGGTGCGCCGGGAGCGAGTGCATCGGCAATCGCGAGGTGCAAGACGGGATAGGCGTCGACGCCGACCTCCGGGTGGCGGTCGCAGAGGTTGTCGAGATAGTCGTAGATCGTTTCGAGCGGCGTGACGATCGCGACGTAGCGGCGTGCCTGCGCGGGCGGGAGAAACGTCGCCAGAATGCAGGCCCCGGCGACGTGGTACGCCTTGGTGCGCGCGCTTGCAAGCGCCTGCGCGCGCAGCTCGTCGTCGGCGATCGCGCCTGCGCGGTCGCGAATCGTTTCGAGGTCCGCGGCGGCGAGCGGCACGATGCGCGTCATGAAACGGACGAGGTCGACCGCGGTGCCGGGGCCGCCGGCGAAGAGGAGACGCAGCCGGTCGGGGCTTCGCAGGACGGTCCGCAGCGCGAACGTGATGTCGTCGAGCACTCGCGGCCGCCGCTAGATGTCCGCGACGAAGCGTCCGGGATTGAGGACGTTCCGCGGATCGAAACGGCGCTTGAGTTCGCGCATCCTCTCGATCCCCTCGGGCGCTTCTCCCCAGACGTTCAACTGCGCGCGGTGCGGGTGATTCCCCGCGACCACGATCGCGCGCGGCTCGAGATCGTGTAAGGCGTCGTCGAACAGTTCGATCTTCGAACCGAGCAGGTGAGCATCCAGATCGCTGACGCGAAAGAGCACGTCGCCGTTCATCGCGTCGACGATCGTGTCGTTGCGAAGTTCGAAGCGTTCGGCGAGCGCCTTGCACGCGTCTGCGCGCGCGAGCGCGTCATCGGGATCCGCTGCGAGGCGGTAGGTGATCGAACGCTCGCCTAGCGAGGCGACGTATGCGTCGACGACGCGCTCGAACGATTCGCGCGCGCCCGCGTCGACCACGCGTGTCTCGGGGAGACCCGCGCGCCCCATCGCGGAGCGCAGATCGCGGGTCGCGCGCTGCAACACGCGCTCTGATCCCTCCAGCAGCACCGAGATGCGGCCTTCGGCTCCGTCCTCGCCGTCCACGCTGCCGTGATGGCCGTCGACCCAGAAAGCGGCGGCCGGCGCGACCGGCAGTGTCGCGAGCTGCGCCACGGCGCGTTCGCGCGTGCGTTCGGGAATGCGCAGGTGAAACATCCGCGCGTGCGGCGGCGCGGCGATCGTCTTCAGATTGACCTGCACCAGGACGGCGAGCGTGCCGAACGATCCGACGTAGAGCCGGCTCATGTCGTAGCCCGAGACGTTTTTCACCACCATGCCGCCGGCGTGCGCGATCGTACCGTCGGCGAGCACGGCAATCGAGCCGATGACGAAGTCCCGCGGACGTCCGTAGAGATGCCGGCGCGGACCGAGCCACCCCGCCGCGAGCGTACCGCCGACGGTCGCATCCGCGGCGCGCGGCGCATCGAAGGGGACCTGCGTGCCGTGTTTCGCCAAACGAGTCGACAGCGCGCGCAGGCGTAGACCGCTCTGCACGGCGATCGTGAGGTCGGCGGGGGCATCTTCGACGATATCGGCAAAGTCGAGCGTCGAGAGCGTGACGGCGCTCGCCGACGGCGGACGACCCATACCGCGCAAGGTATCGCCGCCTTTGATGGCGACCGAGCGGCCCTCGCGCGCGCAGGCCGCAAGCATCTCGCTGAGCTGCGCGATCGTCACGCGACCGGCACGACTTCGGGGCATCGAACGCCGGCCGGAAAGATCTTCTCCGGATTGAAGACGCGCTTGGGGTTGAAGACTTCGCGCACGCGGGCCATCGCGGCGAGATCGTCGGTCGTGTAGATTGCGGTCATGGCATCGCGCTTTTCGTAGCCGATGCCGTGCTCGCCCGAAACCGTACCGCCGAGTTCGACGGCGGTGCGTAAGATCTCGCTGCCCGACTCGATGACCGCTTCAACCTGCTTGCGGTCGCGTTTGTCGTAGCAGATCAGCGGGTGCAAGTTGCCATCACCCGCATGGAAGACGTTGGCCATGGTGAGCTTGTACTCGTATGCGATGCGTTCGACGGTGTGTATCATCTGCGGAAGGACGCTTCGCCGTACGGTGACGTCTTGCAGATAGTAGTTCGGTGCAATGCGGCCCATGGCGCCGGCAGCGCCCTTTCGTCCCGCCCAAAGCGCGTCGCGCTCCGCTTGCGAGCGCGCCACGCGCCACGAATTCGCGCCGTGTTCTTTTGCGATACGAGCGATCTCGGATTCGTACGCCTGCATGTCGTCTTCGAGACCGGCGTGCTCGATCAAGAGCACGGCACCGGCATCAGTCGGATAGCCGGCCGCAAAGGCCGCTTCGACTGCGCGCGTTGCGGTCGCGTCCATCATCTCGAGTGCGGTCGGCACGATCCCTGCGGCAACGATCGCGGAGACGGCGTCGGAGGCGGCGTCTATTTCAGGGAAGGTTGCAAGCCAGACGCACGTCGCTTCGGGCAACCGCATCAGCCGCACCCACGCGGCAGTGATCAACCCGAGCGTGCCCTCGCTGCCGACGAACGCGGCCGTGAGATCGTAGCCCGGGCGATCGATATCGGTGGTGAAGACCTCGCCGCAATCATCGACGATCTCGAGCGCCAGCACGTGATTCATCGTGGTTCCGTAAGAGAGGCAGTGTGGGCCGCCGGCGTTGGTTGCGATGTTACCGCCGATCGTCGAGATCTTCTGCGATGACGGATCGGGCGCGTAGAAGAGGCCGTCGCGCGCGGTCGCGTGTGAGAGCTCGAGATTGATCACACCGGGCTGGACGCATGCGCGTCGTCGCGCGGGTTCGTAGGCAAGCACACGATTCATGCGCGCAAACGAGATGACGATGCCGCCCTCGACCGGCACCGCTCCGCCGCACAGTCCGGTGCCCGCGCCACGAGGGACGATCGGTTCGCTGCAATCGCGCGCAATCTTCACGACGGCGCTGACCTCGCGTGTGCCCTCCGGCAGCACGACCGCTGATGGAAGCCGCCCTTCGGTATAGGCGTCGAACGCGTAGGCGCGCAGGTCTTCAGGTGCGGTCTTGACGGCATCTGCGCCGAGCGCCTCGACCAGCCGTTCTTGGAGCATCCAGCCGTCCTCTTTAGGCGAGCAGGAAGCGGGGCCTGCCCGCGACAACGCCCTCCTCCCGTGTCCTTCTTGTTTCGACGCAAGCGCTCCGATTCGCCGAAAGACGACGTCAAAGGCAAGCCCAAGAACACGCCGCAAAAACGGTCGGCATTTCGCATGCCGGTGGAGTTCGACGTGATGTACACGCTGGGCGGACGTCCCGGCCGGCGTCACGGACGAGCCAACGACCTGTCGGCGGGCGGCTTGCGCCTATCGACCGACGAGGACTTCCTCAAAAACTCCGTCCTCGAACTCGATTTCCATTTACCCGACGAGTTCATCGTCGGACTGACGATCGAGAAGGAAGTCTTCAAACAAACGCCGTTTGGATTACGCCCCGAGACGGTCAAGACCGCACCGAGTCCGTTCGAACCGATGCGCGTGAGCGGCGTCGTGCTCTCGACGTTCTACATCCCATCGACGAAGTCGCTCGCGCACGGTATGAAGTTCATCGACATGCCCGAGGATATGCACGAGGAGTTGCAACGCTTCATCCATCTCTGGCAGCTGCATCAAATTCGCTTGCGCGCTGAGGCGTTGAAGTGACAGTGGGCTCAGGGTGACAGAGGGCGGATTGCGACGATGTGCGATGCGGTAGTTGCCCAGTCATCCAGTAATTTCTTCGAGCGCGGGCTGCGCGTTGCGTTCGCATGCGCTGCCAGTAGTTCGCGAACGGTATCGGCATCGGCACCTTCGAGCGGCGTGCACGTAACCGACTCGGCGTTGTAGCGCCCTTCGCGACCGAAGGCGCCGTCGTGGTCGAAGACGTAGGCGACGCCGCCGGTCATTCCGGCGCCGAAATTGCGACCGGCCGATCCGAGCACGAGCACGACGCCGCCGGTCATGTACTCGCAGGCGTGCTGACCGGCGCCCTCAACGACGGCGGTGGCGCCCGAGTTGCGCACGGCGAAGCGTTCGCCCGCGCTGCCTGCCGCAAAGAGCGCACCGCCGGTCGCACCATACAGCGCGACATTGCCCATGATCACCTGCGGCCTGGTGGAGCGGCCGACCGCGCCGCTCGCGCGCAGCACGATCGTCCCGCCACAGAGGCCTTTACCCACATAATCGTTTGCTGCACCGTCGAGATGAAGCGTCATGCCGGCCGTTGCAAACGCGCCGAAGGATTGGCCGGCGGTCCCGTGCAGTTCGAAGCGTAAGTCCGGTGTCGAAGGAAGTTCGGCGAGCGCAAGTTCGCCCGCCAGGCGCGCGCCCAACGTGCGATCGGAGTTGCTGATGCGTTCGCGCCGTACGTAGGGCCGGCTCTCCCGCGCGGCAACGAGCGCCGGTTCGATCCACGCAAGGTCGAGCGGTGTACGATCGCGGGGCCGGTCGTTTCGTCCACCGAGGTGGCGGAGCGGGCCGTCGCCCGTGCGCGCGAGGATTGCGTGAAGATCCAAGCCGCCGTCGTCGCGGATCTGCTCGAGCAAATCGACCCGCCCGATGGCGTCGTCGATACTGCGTAATCCGAGCGACGCGAGCAGTTCGCGCACGTCCTGCGCGAGGTTGGTAAAGAAGCGGACGAGGTGCTCGACCTTGCCGCGGAACTTCATTCGAAGCTCGGGCTTCTGTGTCGCGATCCCGGCCGGACAGGTGTTCAAGTGACACTGACGCGCCATGTCGCAGCCCAGCGAAACCAGCACCGCCGTGCCGAATGCAAACTCGTCGGCGCCGAGCAGTGCAGCGATCACGACGTCGCGCGCGGTCGCGATGCCGCCGTCGGTGCGCAAGCGAACGCGTCCCCGCAATCCATGGTGCATCAGCACCTGCTGCGCCTCGGCGATGCCGAGCTCCCAGGGATTCCCGGCGTATTTGATCGACGACAACGGCGAGGCACCGGTTCCGCCGGCGTAGCCTGCGATGGTGATGAAGTCCGCGTAGGCCTTGGCGACGCCTGCAGCCACGGTGCCGACGCCGAGTTCCGACACCAGCTTCACGCCGACCGCTGCGCGTGGATTGACGCATTTGAGGTCCCAGATCAGCTGCGCGAGGTCTTCGATCGAGTAGATGTCGTGATGCGGTGGCGGGCTAATCAGCGTGATGCCCGGCTGCGCGTGACGCAGGCGCGCGATGAACTCGGTGACCTTGGCGCCGGGGATTTGTCCGCCTTCGCCGGGTTTTGCACCCTGCGCAATCTTGATCTCGATCTCTTGCGCCCGGGCGAGGTACGTGGCCGTTACGCCAAAGCGCGCCGACGCGACTTGCTTGATCTTGTTCTCAAACGGCTCGTCTTCACCGCCTTCGCCGGTATTCGAGCGCGCGCCGAGTTCGTTCATCGCCTGCGCGATCGTGCGATGGGCTTCGGGGCCCAGGCTCCCGAGCGACATCGCGCTCGCGACGAATCGCCGAACGATCGCGGCGGCGCTCTCGACCTCGTGCAGTTCGACCGGCGTTCCGGCCCGGTGTATCGTCATCAGATCGCGCAGCTCGTGTACGCCGCGCTCTTCGACGCTGCGCGTGTAGGTGTTCCAGGCGGACGGAAAGTCCGTTACGGCCGTCCCGCGTGCGACGCCGGTAGCGTTCTGCAACGCGCGAATGGTCGGAGGTTGCCAGCTATGTACTTCGGCGCGGTCGTCGCGGCGAAAGCGAATCCATCCGTAATCGGGGAGATCGCCGTCACCGTGGCTCCAGGTGTCCCGCACCAGGCCTTCGATTTGCGCAAACGTGCGTCCCCCCAGCGGCGATGGTGTGCCGAAACAGCGCTCGGTAATCTCTTCATGCAACCCGATGACGTCGAAGAGCTGCGCGCCGCGATAGCTATCGAGCACGGAGATGCCGCACTTCGACATGATCTTCGCGATACCGAGATTCAGCGCGGCAATGGCGCGCATCTCGCCCTCTTCGCCGGCTACCGCGCGAACGGTCTCGAGCGCGAGCCACGGACAGACCGCTCCCGCGCCGTAGCCGATGAGCACGGCGACGTGGTGGACGTCACGGCAGTCGCCGGCCTCGACCGCGAGTCCGGTACGCGTGCGCAGCCCCCAATCGACAAGCGAACGATGCACGGCTCCGAGCGCCAGTGCCATCGGAATCGCCGGCTGATCGGCCGTTGCGCTGCGGTCGGAAAGCAGCACGAGCGCTGCGTTGCCGTTTCGCACAAGCCGTACGGCTTCGTTGCAGACGCGATCGAGTGCGCCTTCCAGTGTCTCGTCGGCGCCGATCACGCAGGCGACGCGATCGAGCCCGTGCAGCGCCGCGATCTGACCCAGCGAGAGCACGGGTGACTCGAGCGTCAGACCCGGCAACGGCGCGTGCTTGTCGAGGAGATGCGGCCATGGACCCAGACGCGTGCGCAGCGAGAATACGCACGCTTCGCGCAACGGATCGATCGGTGGATTCGTGACCTGCGAGAAGCGCTGCCGGAAGTAGTTGTAGATCGGACGCGGCGTACGGCCCAGCGGCGCAAGCGGCGTGTCGTCGCCCATCGACCAGAGCGGCTCCTTTGCATCGGTTGCCATCGGCTCGAGGATCATCTTCACGTCCTCGCGCGAGTAGTTGAAGCGATGCTGTAGCTCGAGAAGCTTCGCTGCGGGAAGCGTTGCGGCGACGACCGGTTCCAGCGGGTCGTCGTCGATCAAGTCGCGATAGGGCGTGCCGTCATCGAAGATGCGCGCCAAGTCGCGATCGAAGAGCACGCGCGAGGCGGCGAGATCGAAGGCGATCATCTCGCCCGGGCCGAGGCGGCCGCTGTGCACGATGCGCTCGGGATCGAGATCGGCGATGCCGACCTCCGAGCCCGCGACGATCAACCGATCGTCGATCGTATAACGGCACGGCCGCAGGCCGTTGCGATCGAGCGCGGCGCCCACGTAGCGGCCGTCGGCAAATGCGACCGCCGCCGGACCGTCCCAGGCTTCGACGACGTCGGCATGATAGCGGTGGAAGAGTGACTCGTTGGGCTCGACGGGCGGCATCAGCATCCGCAGCGATTCGCAGACGGTGCGCCCATGGCGCGCGAGCAACTCGGTGACTTCGTCGAGGCTGCCGGAGTCCGACAACCCGGGCGTGAGCACGGGTTCGAATGCCGGGGGCAGCGAGGACCGCCGGGCGTCCATGCGCGCGCGGTTTCCCCAGATGGTGTTGATCTCGCCGTTGTGGGCGATCAAACGGAAAGGCTGCGCAAGCGACCAGCGCGGGAGCACGTTCGTGGCGTAGCGCTGGTGAAAGACCGCGAACGCGCTCGCGTACCGCGGGCCGGCGAGGTCGGGATAAAACGCGGCGAGATCCGTACTCGCGCACAGCGCCTTGTAGACGATGGTTTGCGACGAGAGCGAGCAGACGTACGCCGCCGGGCACGCGCGCTCGAAGGCTTTGCGCAACAACGTACAACGGCGCTCGAGTTCGTCGGCGCCGTTGCTGGATGGATGCTCCGAGGATGCTGCGGTAAGCAGTGCTTGCCGTATTCGGGGGAGTCCATCTCGAGCTTTCGGGCCGAGAAGCGACGTATCGATCGGTACGTCGCGCCACGTAATGGCGAGGAAGCCGTGCTCGGTAAGAAGTCGCTCGAATACCGACGACTCCACGTCCGCGCTCGCAGGACTGAGGAAGAGCATCGCCACGGCGTCCGCCGGGAAGAGTTTCCGCGGGATTTGCGTGAGAACGCCGACGCCGTCGCTGCTCCGACCGTCCGAGGCGACGGCCCCGCGATGTCCCAGGCGCGTCAACGCGACGAGGGCGCGGTCGACCACTTCGCGACTGGGACGGCCATCCAGCGCCGCGACGAAGCCGACGCCACACGCGTCGCCATCGTAGCGAGGGTCCAGGAGGGTTCGAGCCATGCCCAACTATACGACACTCCGCCGCTCTTGTATAGTCCGAACGCCGCACGTTTTACCGTGTGGATAATGCGAGAGGCCCCGCCTCGGCGGTACGATCGAGTCACGATGACACAGCATAACCTCGCGTTTATCACGGGTCATGCTCGCGGGAGTGAACCGCTCGATGCGGTGTTGCTCTCGCAGGTCGAGCGCTACGTGGCGATCGGCCGAAAAAACATCGTTATCGTCATGGACACGTTCCCCAATCTCGAGGAAGCGACGATCGCGGCGCTGCAGGGGCTGCTGCGCCGCGCATCGGAGCTCCAAGCACGCGTCACCTGTGTAGCGCTCGAGGACCACGTCCACTCGACGTTACGCACCTTACCGCTTCCGGAGACGCTGAAGGTCATCCGGCGCGTCGATGAATTACCCGGAGCCGCCTAGGGGAATCTAATAGAGCAAATAACGCGCGCGCAGCGCGCGGAACTCCTGGGTTCGTGCGGTCCACTGCGCGAGAATCGCCGTGGCGCTCTTTCCGCTCGTCAATCCCTCGCGCAGCGAGGGCGTACCCCAGTCGCGATCCAACGCAGCCGGCTCTTTGACGTCGATGGCGTGCGGGGCGATATCGCGCACGCCGCAGAGGATCTCGACCGCGGTTCGAACGGCCGCGAAGGTCCGCCAGTCGAAGATCACCAGCTCCACGCCGTGCAGCTCTTTGTCTTTCCAGAATCCGGCGATCGGTGACCACGATGCCGAACGGAAGTATACACCGGGCAAGTCTTGCGCGTTGAGGTGTTCGGCGAGCGCGTCGCCCGGCAGCTCGTAGCCGCCGGCGTAAAAGAACGGCTTGGTCGTGCCGATGCCGCCGTTGATGCCGGCGTTATCGATCAAACCGGTCGCTAAGTACGGAAACGTGGTCTGCCACGTCGGGATGTTCGGGGAGCTCTGCACCCACTGCAGGCCGGTGTCGGGCCAGATCATCGAGCGCGCGTAACCGCGCATGGGGATCACGCGCAGGTTCGCGCCGATGCCGAAATGTTCGTTGAAGAGGCGTGCCAATTCGCCCACGGTCATGCCGTGGCGCATCGCAATCGGATAGAGGCCGATGAACGACTCCTCGTCCGGCTCGAGCACCGGCCCTTCGACCGTGCTGCCGACGGGATTCGGCCGGTCGAGCACCCAGAATTCCTTGCCCTGCTGCGCCGCACTCTGCATCGCGTAGGCCATCGTCGAGACGAATGTGTAGGCGCGCGAACCGACGTCTTGGATGTCGAAGAGCAAGACGTCGACGTCGTGCAACATCGCTTCGCTGGGGTGGCGCGTCGGCCCATAAAGGCTAAAGACCGGCAAGCCGGTCGCGGGGTCGGTGTACGATCCGACGTAGGCACCAGCCGTACGATCGCCCCGGAAGCCGTGTTCGGGAGCGTAGATTGCGCGCAGCGAAATCGACGGATTGTCGCGGATCGCGTCGACGAGCGACTGCAGGCGTGAGGTCACGCCGGTTTGGTTGGTGATGACCCCGACGCGACGCCCGTGCAGCCCACGCCACGCCTGGTTCAAGAAGATCTCGTCGCCGAGGGTGACGTTTGCCGGCGGCAGGGCGGCGCCGAGCAGCGGAGCAGCGAGAAGACTAGCGAGAAAATCGCGGCGTTGCATCGGCCTCGAGAACTCCTGCGGCGCGAGCGCGGGCAAACAGCGCATCGACGGCGGCAATACCGTCGGCGCCGACGTCGTCGCTGTACGCGTTCACGTAGAGATTGATGTGTTTGCGCATGACCTCGTCGTTCATCTCGAACGCATGCGCGCGCACGAACGGCATGATCGCATCCTCGTTAGCGCGCGCGAAGCGAAGGCTGGCGCGGATCGCTTCGTCGATGCTTTCCGCGCGAAGATCGTCGATGTCGTTGCGTACGAGGATCGCACCGAGCGGAATCGGCCGTCCGGTCACCGACTCCCACCACGCCCCGAGATCGGCGACGCTTACCAGGCCCGCGTCCGCAAACGTGAAACGCGACTCGTGAATGATCAACCCGGCGTCGACGATGCCGCTCGCCACCGCGGGAACGATTGCATCGAAGCGCATCTGCTGCGTGCGCGGACGCCCGCCTAGCGCAAGCTGCAAAAGCATGAACGCGGTCGTACGCTCACCGGGAATCGCGACGGTCAAGTTGCGGATGCCGGCGAGGCTGTCCGCGACACGGGGGCGGGTAACGACGAGCGGGCCGCAGCCCCGGCCGAGCGCCCCGCCGGATCGCAGGATGCGGTAGTCGCGCATCAAGTGCGGAATCGCGCCGTAGCTGACTTTGGTGAGTTCGAATTCGGCGCTCGCCGCAGCGGTGTTGAGCTCCTCGATATCGGCAAAATGCACGCGCACCGGCGGCGCGTCCTCGAGCATGCCCCCCGTCAGCGCGGCAAAGATGTAGGTGTCGTTGGGACAGGGCGAATAGGCGAGCGTGTAGGTGCGCAGCTCAGTCGGCATAGGTCAGGGTGTGCAAGAGATCGAGCGAGGCATTGAGCACGCGCTTGAGGCCGGCGATGCCCGCATCGAAGTCCCAGCCGCTCTTTGCGCGATCGCCCACCATGTTGGAGATGCCGCGCACCTCGATGGCAGGCACGCCGGCCAGCTGTGCCGCGCGCAATACGGCGAAGCCCTCCATCGATTCGATTTCGGCACCGCGGGCGCGCAAACGCTGCGCCGTCGCATCGGTTGTCGTAACTTGCGAAACCGTGATGCCGCGCACGAGCGGGAACCCGAGCGCGGTGATCGCTTCGATCAGTTGCGAATCGCACGGCACGCGGTCGGCGACGATATTTCCCGGCGGAAGCGCCAGCGGTGCGCCGTTCTCTTGCTGCAACTCGTAGAGCTCTTCGCCGACCACGACGCCGTCGCCGACGTGGGCGACCCCTTCGAACGCGCCGGCAATACCGGCGTTGACCACCATGTCGTACTTACTCGCGGCGAGCGCTCGCGAGACGCGACTCGCCGCATCGACCGGACCGATGCCGCCCACGAGCGCTTCGACGCCGGCGCGTGGGCCGAGCCAGTTGAGTTCCTGCGCTACCGCGCAGACTAAGAGGATCATGGTACTCCAATCAGCTTATGCGTCTGAAGCGAAAGCCGGAATCGCGCCGGATGCGCCTTGGCATATTCGAGCGCGATCTCGACGTTCTTGCGCTTGTTGCCTTCGGGCTGCAGCAAAATCACGGGTTTATCGGCAAAGAGGGCTAGGTGCTCCTCGGGAACACGCTCGTCGACGATCAGCTTGGCCTCGTTCGCGCGTCGCGCCATCTTCGGATCGACGCGCTCCTTGGGCGAGACGCAAAGCCAGACGTCGTCAGGGAGCTCCGTGTAGATCGTTCCGTTGGATTCGATGTGAACGCGGCGCCCGTCGCGACGCAGCGCCGCGATGAGTGCCGGCGTCTGCGTCTGTGCCAGCGGTTCGCCGCCGGTGAGAATGACCATCGGGCAATCGCCGCCGGCCTCCCCGACCATGCGCACGACGTCGTCGACGCTCGCGAGAAACTTCAGCGAGTAATCGGTGTCGCAGAAATCGCATGCCAAGTTGCAGCCCGCTAAGCGCACGAAAACCGCGGGCGTACCGCTCCACGTGCCTTCGCCCTGAATGCTGTAAAAAATCTCGCTCAGCTGGAGCATCGCCTCTGCCGGCATTACGTCATGGACCGAAATCGGAGCGGCGGATCACGGCGCAGCTCGTCTTCGTCTCCCAGAGCACCAGTTCGTCGAGGCCGGTAAGGTGCGGTTCGAGCCGGCGCCAGATCCACATCGCGATCTGCTCGGCGGTCGGATTCTCGAGAAAGTCGTTGAGGCTTTGGTGATCCAGCACGTCGATCGCTTCATTGCGCACCACCCGCTTGATGACGTCAAAGTCCTCGATCATTCCGCGCGCCGGGCCCTCCGGTTGTAGTGGTCCGCGGATCGCCACTTCGAGCCGGTAGGAGTGACCGTGCAGACGCGCGCACTTGCCGGGATGATACGGAAGTACGTGGGCTGCTTCGAAACGGAAGTGCTTTCGAATTTGCATGACGCGGCGGGCTACTTCGCCCACGGAAAGGCAGCTATCGCGTTCCACTGATACGGCTGCGTGCCGTCCCAGTCGAAAAAGCACTCTCCGATCGCGCCCGCCTCCCTGCTCGCCTCGAGACTGGCCGAGATTTCATCCGCCGGTGGATAGCCGTAGCGCCCTTCGGCCGTGGTTTGGCCGCCGATCGAGATCGGCAGCGAGCGGTCCGCATCGGCGAGCAACGTGCTGTACGAGTGCTGCAGCATCGTGCGAACGACGGCGGGAGAGAGATCGTCGTGGCGCGCCATCATCCGCCAGTACGACATCGGTTGCAGCACGTCGACCGATCGCGCGATCTGCGCGTACGGATATTTCGTGTCGTCGAGGTGCTCGAGGTACGGGTCCTCGACCGTCGCGACGATCAGATAGTGCGGTCCCAGCGCTTCGCGCAGGTAGCGGGGATAGAGCGCAAGTGCCTGGAGACCGTGCGGGTCGGCGCCCATGAAGTCGTCACCGCGCTCCAAATCGAGTGCGATCCCCCGCAGGCGGGTGCCGGACGCCGTGCGATAGTCGACCGTTCGCATCGATGCCGAAAGATCTTCGAACGTCACTTCGCGCGGCACCGTCCAGCCCATCGGCACGATTCCGTGCGCGGCCAGCCCGTCGATGATCGCATCGATCGTGGGCTTGGCTTCCGGCGGAATCAGCCAATGCGCGCCGTACGCGGTGCGCAGTTCGACGTAGTGCAGTCCGGCCTTGACGGCTTGGTCCACGATCGCTTGCGGATCGAGTTTCCCGTAGAAGTTGTCGTCGAGCGGATTCACGGACCAGTAGAGCCACATCCCTTTGCCCGACGCAAGCGTGCTCGGCGTTCGCGGCAAGGGCGGCGGTACGCTCACGACCGCAAGCCTGGCCACCGCCGCTCCGCGCGTGACGACGTAGCGGTAATGCGCGTCCGGTACGACGGTCGCGTCGCGAAACGTCGAGGTGCCGGCCGGCAGCGTGGCAAGATCGCGTCGGCGCCCGCGGCCGTCGATGCGGACGATACGCACCGGCGTGGTCGCGACCGGAAACCATCCGATTTGAACCAGATGGGGTCCGAGCGCGGCGGCGACGACGCGCGGCTGCTTCCACTCACGCGTATCGGTGCGAACGACGACCGTACCGAGCGGCGGCTGGTTGGCGTGAATCGTCGCGACGATCGGGCCGTCGGTGTCGACCAGCACGACGGCTGCCGGGGAGCCGTAGCGCATCCGGTTCTGCCATTGAACGTGACCGTGGTCGGCTCGCCAGTCGAGGTCGCTGTTGGCGAGGATCGTCGTCGGCCGATCCTGCGCATCGAGAAAATGCGCAACGAGCAGCAAACGAGCCTCGCCGTCGGGGTCGAATCCTTCGATCCGCGATTCGATCGTGAAGTGCGTCGCCGGATTACCGACGTAGACGGGAACGTCGGGCGTAATCGAGGGCGACGGAGCAGGCTGAACCGTCGCCTGCGCGAGCAGCAGAGAAAATGCGATGATGACCGCGGGGATCACAAATTACCAGTATACGCATGCGCGATCTCGCATGCCTGTTGCAGAGAACGGTCGCCGCGAGCCAGTGCCGATTCGAGGGTAAAGGCTGCGTGGGTTCGTGCGCGGTGGCGCGCGAAGCGCCACGCCCGCTCGTCGACCGGTCCATAGGTCGCGAAAAACGCGTCGTGAAATTCGGCGGGGATCATCATGTGCACGACCGAGAGATCGACAGCCGGCAGGCCCTCGTGTACGTCGCCCCAATCGATGATGCCGCTGAGCCGGTTGCGATGGTCGAGCAGCAGGTGTCGAGCGTAGAGATCACCGTGCACCACGCGCAGCGTTCCTTCGAGCGGCGGCTCGTCGATCTTCAAACGTTTGGGGTCCAATTTCCCGATCAGGTCGCCGGGCAACCCGGCCTCGCGCAGTGGACGCGGATCGATGTCGTGGAGCGTGCGCAAGAAGCTGCCGAGGTCGCTCGCAAGCCGGCGGCGGTCGTCGAACGAGAGCGTCCGCTGGTCCGCGGGTGCGCCGAGCAAGATCTCGTAACCGCCGAAGTGCCACGGATAATCGTCGCTCGGCCGTCCGGCATAGCGCGGCATCGGAATGGCGTTGGGAACGCGCGGCGCAATGAGCGGAAGGGCCGCGAGCTCCTTTGTCATCAACGGTGCGGAGATCGCGCGCTGCGGGAAGCGAAAGACGAGATGCTCCTCGAGGAGATACGCGGCATTGTCCCAACCGGCACCGATCGCGCGCAGCGTCGCATCGCGCAACGGCGGAAACTGTGCCGCGATCAGACGCCGGGCGAGTTCGTCGTCGACGCGCAGTTCGGGTTCCCAAGGCTTCTTGTCAGCCGGCGGCAAGTGCGCGTTCAAGGTCGGCGATGAGATCTTCGGCGCGCTCGACGCCGATGGAAAGACGCAGCAGCGACGGAATGATGCCCATGGCGCGCGCATCGGCCGAAGCGCTCGAGTTCGGCCACATCGTCGCCGGCTGCGCGACGAGCGACTCGACGCCGCCGAGGCTTGCCGCGGAGTGGAAGAGCGCCAAGCGATCGATGACGCGACGTGCGTCTTCAAAAGAACCGTCGATTTCGAGGCTGACCAATCCGCCGAACCCGCGCATCTGATGCCGCGCGACCGCGTGTCCCGGATGCGATTCGAGGCCGGGGTAGTAAACGCGCGCGACACGCGGATGCTCGGACATCGCGCGCGCGACCGCGAGTGCGTTGGCATTGTGGCGCTCGACGCGCATCTCGAGGGTGCGCAGGCCGCGCAAGAGGAGCCAGGCTTCGAAGGGACCGAGCGTTGCGCCGAGGATGTGATGCGTCTCCCAGATGCGTGCGACCAGCTCGCGTGACGAGACCACGACACCGGCGATGAGATCGGAATGTCCGCCCAGATACTTCGTTGCACTGTGCAGCACGACGTCGGCGCCGAGTTCGAGGGGACGCTGATTGATTGGTGTAGCAATCGTGCTGTCGATGGTCACGAGCGCGCCTATCTCATGAGCGATCCGCGCCACCGCGCCGACGTCGGTGATGCCGAGCAGCGGGTTGCTCGGCGATTCCAGCATCACCAGGCGCGTGCTGGGCCGCATGGCTTTCGCGAAGGCCGCGGGATCGTGTTGATCGACGAACGTCACCTCGACGCCGAAGCGCGAGAGAACGTCGCGCAGCAATGCTCGCGTTCCATCGTAGATCATACGTTGCGCGACCACGTGTGCGCCGCTCGAGGTGAGCGCGACGGCGGTCGAGGCGATCGCACCCATACCGGATGCGCTGACCATCGCGGCCTCGCCGCGTTCGAGTGCGGCGAGAATGCGTTCTACGGCGCCGTGATTCGGGTTCCCATAGCGCGTGTAGAAGCGCTCGAAGGTCGGGGTGCGCGCCGCCTCCGCCATGCTGTGCGCGTCATCGAACGTGAAAGTCGACGTCTGATAGATCGGCGGCGTTACGGCGGCGCCGTACGCGTCGCTGCGATCGCCGTGAACGAGCGTCGTTTCGATGCCGAGGTCGGGCAGGTCCATCCAAGCGCTATTCGCGCAAGATGCGGATTGCGCCCGTCGCGATCGTGAGGTCGACGACGGCACTCCCGCTGCCGACCTTCCCCTGCGCGTATTGGCCGACGACCGTCCTGTCTACCGAGAGCGGAAAGTCCGACTGGACGGCGCCGACCGACGTGTTTGCCGTAATCGCGGCGTCGGTGTTCGAGGGCAGCGTGAGTTTGATCGCACCGACGCTGACGCTGATGTTCACGCGCTGCGAACCGCCGAGTGCGGCCATGGACGTCTCGATCGTGCCGGTGCTGGTGTGCTCTTCGACGCTGCCGGTGAATCCGGCACTTTGAATCGTGCCGACGCTTTGCTCCAGCTTGAGCGCCGTCTTTGCCGGGGCGTGGATCGTGTAGTCGACTTTGAGGTTGCTCGCGCTGGTTGGAAAGACCGTGTTGACGGCGAGCTCCGGGCCTCGGCGTTCGACGGCAATCTTGATGGCGCTGACCGCGTCGGCCGTGGGACCGCGCCGGTTGGCGTCGATCTCGATGCTGGGTTTGTCCCAGGCGCCGATCGTGATCGAGCCGACGGAATTGTCGACTTCGAGCATGGCCGGCGGGTTCGGATAGGCGGCGTGAAAGTCCGAACTGACAAGATCATCGTCAACCAGCGAGCAGCCGGTGGCCGGCAGCACGATCAACGCGGCAAGGATCGCGTACACGGGCAAAAAGCGAAGTCGTCTCATGCCCGGAATACGTTCGAACGCGGCATGTGTTTCGCCCGCGACGCTAGGGTCGAAACGCGACGATCTGATTCTGGTCGCGGTGGCTCGTCCAGAACCGCGAGCCGTCGTACGTGAGGCCGCGCGCATCGAACGGAATCGAGGCCAGGACCGAGACCTTTGCGTCCTCGGTTCGAGCGTCGAGCCTCCAGAACTCGAGGTTCTCGAACTCGCTGTCCGCGGTGATCAGGTAGAAGAGGCCGTCGGCGATGGTCATCCCGACCGGCGTGCGGTCGAGCGGCATCTCGCGCAACACGTTGCCTTGGCCGTCGAGCGCAAGAATCTTGCGATAGTGCGCTTGGCTCAGAAACAGCGTGTCGCCGTCGAAAGCCAAGTGCGCGCCGGTGAGCTCGGGACACGCAATGCGATCGCTCTTGAAGCCGTGGCCCGGAATGAACCGGTAGATGTAGCGATCGTGATCCTTTTCGCCATGCCCGACGATGACGCGCAATTCGTCGCCCACCATGGTCATGCCGAACGGTCCACCCGGAGCCGGAGCGGATTCCTCGCCGACGGTCCACGTCTTGGTCTTGATCGCGTAGAGCTTGTGCGTTTCGCGGCTTGCCATCCAGAGCCGCTCGCCGTCGGACTGCAGCCCGAGCGGCAACGGCGCCGGTGAAGGCAGACGCAAGAGTTCTTCGATTGCGTGCGTTGTTTCCATGATCAAATTGCTCCGTCGGCGCTCATGCGCTCGAGGCGTTTCTTGAGGTCTGCGAGGAAGCCGCTGGCAACGTAGCCGTCGACCACGCGATGATCGAGCGACAGGCACGAGTTCATCACGTAGCGCGGTGCGAACGAGTCGTCGTCGCGCACGAGCAGCTTCTTTTCAACCGTTTCCATCGTGACGATGCCGGCCTGGCCCGCATTGATGATCGGCGCCGACGCCCACGAACCGTTGGCACCGTTGTTGTTCACGGTAAACGTGCCGCCGGCGAGATCGTCGGCACTGAGTTTGTTGCGGCGCGCCTTGTCGATGAGCTCGCCTGCGGCAATCGCCAGCCCTTTGATCGAGAGCTTGTCGGCGCCTTTGATGACGGGTACGACGAGCGTCGCCGGCAGACCGATGGCGATCCCGATGTTGACGTCCTTATTGACGTAGATGCCGCCTTGCCCTGAGCTCGCCGAAGGCGAGGTAAACTTCGAGTTCATCAGTGGGAACGCGGCGAGCGATTCCACGACCGCGCGAATGAAAAACGGCAGCAGCGTCAATTTGTAACCGGTCTCTCGTTCGAAGCGGTCCTTTTCTTTCAGACGCCACTTCCAGACGGCGGTCACGTCGATCGAGGTCATGGTCCAGGCATGCGGCGTGGTCGTTACCGCCTCCACCATACGCTCGGCGATGATGCGCCGCGCCTGGTTGAGCGGGACCAACGTGCCCGGGATCGGCTGCGCGTAGGTCGACGTCGATCCCGCCGGCGGCGCTGCTGCGGCCGGCGGCGGCGGCACGGCGGCAAAGTTCGTGCCGACCGCGATCGCCTGACCGACGGCCGCCGCGGGCCCCATGCGCGCGGCGGTAAGCACGTCCTCGGCGGTTACGCGCCCGTTCGCGCCGGTGCCGCGCAACGAGCGAATGTCGATGTGATGCTCGCGTGCGAGCTTGCGCACCGCGGGCGATGCCCTGCGCAGCGCATCTTGCGCGAGTGCGTCGGCTTCCGGCTCGAGGCCGCCCGGCGCGCCGTACGAGCTCGGGACGACGTTCTCGCCGCGCGAGCGTCCGTTGCCGCCTTTGGGCTCGAGCTGCGGAATCTCGAGCTGCGGTATGTTGAAGCCCGGTACGGGATCTTCTTGCACGCTGCTGGCCATCGCGGCAAGACTCGCGGGCGGATGCGCCGCCGACTCCGGCGTTGGAGCGGCCGCCGCGCCGACTTCGTCGATGACGGCGATCGCCGTTCCGATCGGTACGGTGTCACCTTCTTTGACGAGGATCTCCTTGATGACGCCGCTTACCGGCGATGGGACTTCGGTGTTGACTTTGTCGGTCGAGACCTCCAGAAACGCTTCGTACTTCTCGACCGAGTCGCCGACTTTCTTGAGCCACTGCGCGACCGTCCCTTCGGTGACGGTTTCGCCCAGCTGCGGCATCGTAAACGTCGTGGGCATCTAGAATTTCACCAACTCTCGCATTGCGTCGGCCATTTGGGCCGGTGAGGACATGAACTCGTGCTCGAGCGTCTCCGCGTACCCCATCGCCGGAACGTCCGGTCCGCACAAACGCCGGATCGGCGCATCGAGGGAGAAGAGCGCGTTTTCCGCCACCATCGCCGATACTTCGGCGCCGATGCCGCCGAATTTGTTGTCTTCGTGGATGATGAGCAGCTTGCGCGTCTTCTCGACGCTATCCAGAATCGTCGCTTTGTCCATCGGTCGAATCGAGCGCAGGTCGATCACTTCGACCGACATGCCTTCGCCTTCTAACTGGCGCGCTGCGTCGAGCGCCCAGTGCACGTAGAGACCGTACGAGACGACGGTGAGTTGCGTGCCCTCGTTGATGACGTTGGCCTTGCCGATCGGAATGGTGTAGTGTCCCTCCGGGACCTCGCCCTTGATCAGACGATAGGTCTTCTTGTGCTCGAGGAAGAGGACCGGGTCGGGATCGTCGATGGCCGCGTTGAGCAGGCCTTTGACGTCGGCGGGAAATGCCGGCGCGACGATCTTGAGCCCCGGGACATGGTAGAAGAGCGCTTCCACCGAGACCGAATGCGAGAGCGCGCCACGCACGCCGCCGCCGTAGGGCGTGCGAATGACGAGCGGGCACGTGTACTCGCCGTTGCTGCGATAGCGCGTCTTGGCCGCCTCCCCAACGATCTGGTTGAACGCAGGATAGATGAAGTCGGCGAATTGGATCTCCGCGATCGGCCGCAGGCCTTCCATCGCCATTCCGATCGCAATGCCGACGATCGAGGCTTCGGCGATCGGCGTGTCGATGACGCGATGCGGACCGAACTCGTTGACGAAATCTTTGGTGATGAGGAAGACGTTGCCCCGCGCGCCGACGTCTTCGCCCAAAATGATCGTGCGTTGGTCGCTGCGGAGTGCTTCGTACAACGTCTCGCGTACCGCCTCGACGTTGTTGAGTACCTTCGACCCGGCGGTCACTGCCACGGCTGCCATGCTCCTTCGTAAAGATTCACGTAGAGGTCCGAGCTTTGCGGGAACGGCATTGCTTCGGCCCTGTCCGTTGCGTCGTTGGTCTCGCGCAAGACCTCGTTCTTGAGCGTCTGCACCTCGGCCTCAGTGACGACGCCCGCATCGACGAGCGCGCGCTCGAAGCGCGGGACCGGATCGTCCTTGCGATGCTCGGTGACTTCGTCGCGCGTGCGGTACGTCATATCGTTGTCGTCGGTCGAGTGCGCGAGGAAGCGATAGCACATCCCTTCGAGGAGCGTCGGACCGCCGCCGGTGCGCGCGCGATCGAGCGCCTCCTTCACGGCGGCGTAGGTTTCGATCGGATCGAAGCCGTCAAACCGCTTGCCGGGGATGCCGTAGCCGGCTGCGCGCTTCCAAATCTCCGGTTGCGCCATCTGCTTGTGGAGCGGCGTCGATATCGCCCACTCGTTGTTTTCTACCAACATCACGAACGGCAACTTGTGGATCGAAGCAAAGTTCATCGACTCATGCCACTCGCCTTCGCTGGTCGTGCCGTCGCCGCATGTAGCGAGCACCGCGCGTCCCTCCTCGCCTCGAAATACGATCGAGTACGCTGCACCGACCGCATGCGGTAGATGCGCGGCGAGTATCGACGAGAAGGACATGATGCCCAGCTTTTTCGAGCTGTAGTGGTTAGGAAACTGACGTCCGCCGTTGTGATCGGCGGCACGCGCGAAGATCGAGAGCATGATTTCGTAGGGCGAGAGTCCGACGCCGAGGGCCAATCCCAAATCGCGATAATACGGCGCGAGAATATCTTTGCCGCGGCTGAACGCCATCGCAGCACCGGCTTGCAATGCTTCATGTCCTTCACTCCCGAGTGCGAACGGCACCTTTCCTTGCCGGTTGAGTTGGAATCCGCGGTTATCGAGTTGCCTTTGCAACAGCATGTTGCGAAGGATCTGGCGCAGTTGGTCGTCGCTCAGTCCGCGACGGTCCAGGCTCTTGGACTTCGTGTCGGTTTTTGGCATCAAGTTCGTCCCCAGGTGTGAGGTTCATAGTGCGAGCGGCCCAAGGGAAATCCTCTCCCGCAGGGTCGCTGGGCGAGCGAGCGTAAAGCAGCCCCGGATGATGAAGGCAAGATTCTTCCTTGCGTTTCTGGTCGCCTTGGGTGCCGCATGCGGTGCGAGGGCGCTTGCGGTGGCGGAGTTTTGTCCGGCGAGGATCGGCCCGGCGCACGTGGTGAAAGACGGTGGTGGCTCGCTCTTTTCGACCACGTTGAACGCGGAAGGTCCGCGCTCCATAACGGCCGACGTTGAAGTGCAGACCGAGAACGGTTGGTACGCGTTTTCGATCCCTACGATGGCGATCGTGCAACAACCGGTCAAATATGCAACCTCACAGGTGACGTTTACGCGAAACGAATCATCGTCGGCGTTATTCTACGTTCGCTTTCCGGACGAAGCCGGGAAGGTACTTCGCTGGTGGGTCACCGATGCCGTTTCGTCGGGCGATGCCTTGATGGGCTGGGACCAAAAAGGGAAGGTCCAATGCCCTCCATACTCGCCGGCGTTTATACCCGGTGCGGCGCCTGATCCAGCGGTGCTCAAGCGTTATCAGGCGTTTGTGGCCCAGCGTGTCAGCCCACCTGCGCCCGATTACGATCGCATGCCGAGCCCGAGTGATGTCGTGCTGACTGCCACCCGCGCAGTCGCACCAAGCTTTTCCTGCGCCAAGCCATTTTCGAGTAGCTCCGTTCTTCACCCCGTTGCGCCAAACTGGCCGCTCGGATACACGACAAGCGTTGAATTGGAAACACTGATCGAAGTCGCCGTCGGCGCCGATGGATCGCTCGTGGACGCCTGGGTTATTCAACCCTCCGGCGTTCGCGCGTTCGACGACGCCGCGCTCGACGCGGCGCGCCTGTCGACCTACGCGGCGGGCCGGGCGCTCTGCGCGCCGGCACCGGGCATATACCTCTTTCGAGCGCTGTTCAACCCGTAGCGTAAAGGCGGAACTCTCGGACGCCATCCCGTAGAGGCGGCGTATGCCGACCGTCTCCGAGATCGAGGTCCCTACCGAAGAACTCGTCCGCTACCGTCGTCACTTTCACGCCAATCCCGAACTCTCGATGCTGGAGTTCGAGACGGCCGCCTTCATCGAACGAGAGCTGCGCGCGTGCGATTTTGACGAGATTCGCACCGGCGTCGGCAAAACGGGTATCCTCGCAACGTTGAAAGGCGGACGGCCCGGCCCGGTGACGTTGCTACGCGCCGACATGGACGGTCTGCCGATGGACGAGACGGCCGACGTTCCGTACCGCTCGCAGCGGAAGGGCGCGATGCACGCGTGCGGACACGACGGGCACATGGCGATTCTGCTCTGCGCGGCGCGCGCGCTTTCGCGCCGTCGCGACCAGGTCGCGGGCACGATCGTTTTCTGCTTTCAGCCGGGGGAGGAAGGTTCGGCCGGCAACAAGCTCATGATCGAGGATGGGGCACTCGAAAACCCCCACGTCGATCGTTGTTTTGCGCTGCATCTGTACAGCGGACTCGAGGTCGGGAAAGTCGGCGTACGGGACGGCGCGTTTTTCGCGTCTTCGGACCGCTTTACGCTTACGATCAAGGGGCGTGGCGGGCATGGTGCGATGCCGCAGGTTACCGTCGATCCGATCGTCGGCGCGTCGCAACTCGTCACGATGCTGCAGACGATCGCCAGCCGCGAGATCGCGCCGAAAGATCCCATCGTCGTCACGGTCGGGACACTTCACGCCGGAACGACGTTCAACGTTATTCCCGATAACGCCGAGCTGATGGGCACGACGCGGGCCTTCAGCGACGAGGTACGCCGCTCGATTCCCGAACGCATGGAGCGCATGATCGAGGGCGTTTGCGACGCGATGCGCCTCGACTATGATTTCGAATACATCTGGACCTATCCGCCGACGATCAACGATCGCGCGATGAACGACGTCGTTCGCGCCGCGGCAGCGCGAGCGATCGGCAGCGAAAACCTCGTCGATCCGCATGACGTGGTGATGTGGGCTGAAGACATGTCGTTCATGATGGAACAGCGACCGGGGGCGTATTTCGTGGTCGGGGTGCGCGGCCCGTCGCTGGGCGTTGAGCCGCAACACTCTTCGCGCTACGACATCGACGAACGCGCGTTGGAAACCGGCTTTAAGATGATGGTCGAATTAGCCCTTATCGGGTAGTCATTGACCCCTGAGGAACTTCTGGAGGAACTGCGAGCCGGATTTCATCGCCGACTCGAGATTGTCGAGCGCGCCTTTGGTCTGCTCGTTCGTCAGGTCGGCACTCTCTCGGGCGCGTTGGATCGATGCTTCGAGCGCTGCGCGCTGCAGTTTCGCGATCTCGCCCAAGACCTGCGAACCCACGTTCTGCAGTTCGTGCAGTTGCTTCATTGCCTCTTCGAGCGATTCTTTGAGCTTCTCCTCGTCGGTGCTCATGGTGCATCCTCTCTTTCGGTAACGGTCAGGACCCAGCGAATTGCTCGCGCGTATTGATCGAGCTCTCGCAAGGCCCGGTCGAATGCCCGGTAGGCGGCATCCTCGTTCCAGCGCTTACCGGTGCTGCGCGCCAAATGTTTCCCATAGGCAAGCGCGGCTTCCAGTTGGCGCTCGATCGCGGGCCATTCGTCGCGGAGCGCTCGCTCGGATGCATCGCTCAGGCGATCGATGACCGGAGGCGCGGGCAGAGCCGGGTCGTGCATGGCGCACTCGAGCCGCACCAGCGCGTATTCGCTGCGCGCGGTAATGAACGAACCCAGGAGTTGCACCAGCCGAACGTCCATATAACTATTATGTCCGATGTGCGACGCTATGTCATCGTGGGAAACGGCTTTGCCGGGACCACCGCCGCCGAGCAGTTGCGCAAGCACGACCCCGCGTGCGAGATCACGCTCTTCGGCGACGAGCCGTATCCTCTTTATAACCGCATCTCGCTGCCGCCGATGCTGCGCAGGCAGCTCCCCGAGGAAAAAGTGATGATGCGCGACCTTGCCGATCACGAGCGCAATCGCATCATCCTCAAGCTGCAGACACGCGTCGACGCGATCGACACGCAGGGCCGCACGGTGACCGCCGAGGGCCGCGAGTACCCGTTTGACGCGCTGCTCGTCGCCACCGGCGGCCGGCCGAACCCGGCCCCGGCGCCCGGCGCGACCGAGGCGAGCAACGTCTACAACTTTCAGTACCTCGACGACACGCGGGCCATCTCGGAGCAGATCGATCGCTCGAAGAGCGCTGTCGCCGTCGGCGGGTCGTTCATCGCGTACGAGCTGGCCGAGGCCTTCGCCTCACGCAAGGTCGAGACGCATTGGATCATGCGCGGGCCGCACGTGCTGCACCGATTGCTCGACGAGGTCGCGGGCGAGTTCGTCGACGAGGCGGCGCGCAACGACGGCGTGCACATGCACTATGGCGAGGAAGTCGCCGAGTTCGTTCGTTCCAACGGCGTGGTGACCAAGGTTCGCACGAAGAAGGGCGTCGAGATCGCCGCCGACTGTTACGGCGTCGGCTTCGGCTTGACGATGAACACGGAGATCGTCGCCGGCACCGAGATCGAGGTCAGCAAGAACGGCATTCTCTGCAACGACCAACTGGAAACGAGCGTCCCCGGGATCTTCACCGCGGGCGACATCGCCGACTTCTACGATCCGATCCTCGAGATGCGCTATCGCATGGGCACCTGGAACAACGCCGGCGCGCACGGCAAGCTGGTCGCGCAGAACATGATGGGCGGCAGCGAAAAATATCACGACGTGCCCGAATACTCATCGCTACTCTTCAAAGGGCAGACGATCACGCAGTTCGGTCTCTCGCCCGATCTTCAGCCCGAACTCGAGATGGTTCGCAAGATCGATCGCGAGAAGCGCTGGTATCGCGCGTTGTTTTTTTGGCAGGACCGCTTGGTCGGCGGGATCATGCTCGGCAAAGGCAATCGCGCCGGGAAACGCAAGTACGTCGAAGCGATCAAAAGCAAAGAACGCTTCCCGAAACCGCAGTGGGAGTCCATGCTCGACTGGACGGCGTAACCGTCGCTACGGCGGGTCAGCCTACGCTCTTGATCGCGCCGACAAATGCGTCGACGTCGGATTCGCTCGTCGCCCAATGCGTCATCCAACGCACTTCCGGTAGCGCTTCGTCGAAGCAGTAGAAGAAGAACTGCTCCTGCACGCGAGCGATCGCTTCGCGAGAGAGGGTCGCGAAGATCGCGTTGGCGCGGACGGGTCGCGTGACTCTGACGCCGGGAATATCTTGCACGCCGCGCAGCAGTCGTTGCGCCATCGCGTTGCTGTGTGACGCGTAGCGAAGCCAGCGGTCGCCGGTGAGCAGCGCGTCGAGTTGCGCCGCAATGTAGCGCATCTTCGAAGCTAGCTGCATCGCCTGCTTTCGTACGTATGGTCCGACCTCCGCGCTGATGTGCGGGTCGAAGAAGCAGACCGCTTCGCCGCCCAAGAGGCCGTTCTTCGTGCCGCCGAACGTGAGCGCGTCGACGCCGAGATCTTTGGTGATCTCGCGCGGTGTGGTGCCAAGCGCGGCGGCGGCGTTTGCGATGCGCGCGCCGTCCACGTGGACCAGGAGTCCGCGCGCGTGCGCGAATGCACAGAGTTCGCGAAGCTCGTCGCGATCGTAGACGTCGCCCCACTCCGTCGTGTTGGAGATCGAGATCACGCGGGGCTGCGGATGGTGCTCCGCATGTCCGGCCAGCAGATACGGTTCGATATCGGCGACCCGGAGTTTGCCGTCGGGCGTCGAGATCGGAATCACCTTCGAACCCGCGAAGCGCTCGAATGCGCCGCATTCATCGACCTGCAAATGTGCGGTCGACGGCGTGAGCACCGCCTGCCAGGGCTTGGTCATGCAGCTCAGCGCGACGATATTTGCGCCGGTCCCGTTGAACGTAAAATACACGTCGGTTTCCGCACCGAAGTGCTCGCGGAAGCGGGCGATCGCGCGAGCGGTCCACGGATCGTCTCCATAGCCGACGGCATCGCCTTCGTTCGCGTCGAGGATCGCTTGGAGAATCTCCGGCGCAACCGGTGCGTTGTTGTCGCTGGCAAAGCTGCGATGCGTCATAGCGTTACGGTCGTTCCGCGATGCGCGACCGCGGCCTTCCATCCGAACGCGCTCGTTGCCATTTCGCCAAGCGCCGCCGCCGAGGCGGCTTCCCCGTGGACGGCATACAACTGCGGCTTCGTCGTGCACGTCTCGAACCAGCGATGCAGCTCGTTACGGTCCGCGTGCGCGCTGAACCCGGCGATATGCACGATCGCCGCGCGGATCGGCAGCCGGTCGCCGTATAGCGAGATCTGTTTCGCGCCGTGGGTGAGGATGTAACCGAGCGTTCCGGGGCTTTGAAAACCGGGAAAGACGATCGTCGCTTTGGGATCGCTGAGATTGTTGTGCAGGTGATGAAGCACGCGGCCGCCCGATGCCATGCCGCTGGCGGAGATGATGACGTGCGCGCCGTCGACGTGGTTGAGGGCTTTTGACTCCTGCGTGGTCACGTGGATCGTGAGGTTACGCACGCCGAAGGGCGTCGCGAGTGAGTCGTTTGGCATCGGCTTGTGCGCGGCTGGGAACTTCTCGAAAACCGTGTCGACCTTTTCGGCCATCGGCGAGTCGAGATGAATCGGCAACCGCGCGATCTGTGCGTCTTGCGCCTGGAGCGTTGCAATCGCGAGAAGGATGTCTTGCGTGCGCTCGATCGCAAAAGCCGGGATGACGACCGCGCCGCCGCGAGCGAGGCCGCTGTGCAGGACGCTGCACAGGTCGTCGAGCGGTTGCGGCGGGTGGACGCGGTCGGCATAGGTCGATTCGCAGATCAGCGCGTCGGCCGGGCCGATCGGCTCGGGATCGAAGAGCAGCGGGCGACCGTAGCGGCCGACGTCGCCGGAAAAGACGACGCGCTTGCCCGCGAACTCGAGGGCCGCGAAGGCCGAACCGATGATGTGCCCGGCATCGAAGTATGTGGCCTTGAGGATGCCCGCGACGTCGAAGGACTGGTGCAGTGCAACCGGCTGCACGAGCTTCATCGTGCGCTCCACGTCGTGTGGGTCGTAGTACGCCGGCGGCGCATACGGGCGCTGGTGCTGGTAGCCGCGCTCCTGCAGCTCCGCTTGTAGATTGGCCGAGTCGTCGAGGACGATCTGCATGACGGCCTCGGTTGGCGGCGTGCAGTAGATCGGCCCGGCAAAGCCGTCGTGCACGAGCTTCGGGAGGTAGCCGACGTGATCGAGATGGCCGTGCGTCACAACGACCGCGTCGATCTGCGCGTCGGCGACCGGGAGCGGCTGACTATTGAGCTCGGTGACGTCAGCCGGGCCCTGGAACAAGCCGCAATCGATCAGCACGCGTTTGCCGTCGACCGTTAGAAGATGTTTGCTGCCGGTCACGGTGCCGGCGGCGCCGATGAATGTCAGTTCAGCCACGGTTGAACGCTACCGACGACGGTCTGCCCTCGCGCAGATAGAGATCGAAGCAGCGATCGACGAGCTTGTCCGGATCGTCGTCGGCAAGGATTGCGGACCCTGTTTCCTTGTGCACGAGGTTCGCGATGCGAATGAGCTCGTTGGAGATGCCGCCGGAGTTGGTAACGACCCCGATCACCTTGCCCTCGTCGTACGCGATCGCGAATTCACCGAGCGTTCCGCTGCGGCCGCCGATGAAGAGGACGAAGTCCGAGCTGTGGATGTTCTGCGTTTCGCGCCCCATCAAGCCGGAACCGGTGAACACCATCGTCGTATAGGGCTGAAGCGGTGAATGGTAGATCTTGACGTGCTCCTCGCGCGAGAGGGCGGGCGAGACGCCGAGGCTGATACCACCCGCGTCATGGGCGCCCAAGACGGCGGCGTGCGGCAGACCCGGCGACGCGCCGGTCACGATCGTGGCACCGCGCTGCGCGATCCGCCGACCGAGTCGGCGCGCAAGCTCGAGCTGCGGTTTGGTGATGACTCCGCCGGCGGAACCCATCACACCGATTTGGATTTTCATAAGGTGCTAGCATTTATGACAACGCAAGAGCCTACCTACCAGGACATCGTGCGACGCTGGAAGGCGTTGCGACCGCGCGGCGTGCGCGTGCGAGAAGTCGCGTGCGTCGATGCGCCGCGCACCCTGTTATGCGCGGAGATCGGCGAAATCGACGCCCTGGCGATTCATCTCGCGGCTGGGGTACACGGTGACGAGCCGGCGGGGCCGCATGCGTTGCTCGAACTCGCCGAACGCGACGAGCTCGATCCGCGTTTCTCCTATCGCATTTGGGCGTGCACGAATCCAAGCGGCTACGACGCGCGTACGCGCGAGAACATCGACGGCGCCGACGTCAATCGCACTTTCGGCCGCGGCGGCAGTTCACCCGAAGCAAAGGCGATCCTGACCGCGAATCGCGATCGCAAGTTCGCGCTCGCCGTCGACTTGCATGAAGACGACGAAGCGAGCGGCTTTTATTGTTACGAGTACGGCGGCGCAGGCATCGGGCGCGTCCTGATCGGCGCGCTCGCTCAAAAAACGCCGATCGATCCTCGCGGCGTACTCGAACCGGATCCCGATGCCGAGGCGGAGAGGATCGGCGGCCGGTCGCTCTCGCAACTCTTGATCCGCAACGCAGCTCGGCACGCGCTCACGCTCGAAACGCCGTCGGCGCTGCTACCTTTCGCGCAGCGGGTTGAAATACACGTGGGAGCCGTCAAACGCGCGCTCGAAGAACTCGGACATGGCGCAGCGCGATCAACTTGAAGTCGACGTCCTCTTCGTCGGTGCGGGGCCGGCCTCGCTGGCCGGCGCGATTCGCCTCGGACAACTTGCGAAGGAGGCGGGCAAAGAGCTCGAGATCCTCGTGATCGAAAAGGCTGCGGAGATCGGCAATCACGGCATCTCCGGCCTCGTGCTCGATCCGCGTGCGATCGACGAGTTGCTGCCGGATTGGCTGCAGCGGGGCGCGCCGGTCGAAGCGCCGGTCGGACGCGACGAGCTGTGGTTCCTCACCAACAGCGGCAAGATCAAGGCGCCGTTCACGCCGCCGCCGCTCAACAATCACGGCAAGTATGTTTCCTCGTTGCAGCGGCTGACCAAATGGATGGTGGCGCAGGCCGAAGCGCTCGGCGTGCAAGTCTTCGGCGAGTTTCCGGGACAAGAACTGTTGTGGGACGGCGATCGCGTGATCGGTGTGCGCACCGGCGACAAGGGGCTCGATCATGACGGCAAGCCGAAAGCAAACTACGAACCCGGTGCAGATCTGCTCGCGAAGATCGTCATTCTCGGTGAAGGCCCGCGCGGCACGCTCGCCAAGCAGGCGATTCCGCGGCTCGGCCTCGACGACGGCAAAGAGCCGCAAGTCTACGCCGCCGGGGTGAAAGAGCTGTGGCAACTGCCCGACGATCGTTTCCCCGCCGGTACCGTCATTCACACGCTCGGTTATCCGCTTCCGCCCGAAACGTTCGGCGGCGGATTCATCTACGGCATGAAGGATCGCGTGCTCGATATCGGACACGTGACCGGACTCGACTACAAGAATCCGACGACCGATCCGCACAACGAGCTGCAGCGCATGAAAGAACACCCTGAGATTCGCAAGATGCTCGAAGGCGCGAAGTTGATCCGCTACGGCGCCAAAGCGATTCCGGAAGGCGGACTCTTCGCGATGATCCGCCCGTACGCCGACGGCCTGATGATCGCCGGCGATTCGGCGGGATTCCTCAACGGTATGCGTCTCAAGGGCGTGCATCTTGCGATGAAGTCGGGGATGATGGCGGCCGACACCGCGTGGGACGCACTCCAAGCGCAGAGATTCGATGCGGGACAGCTCGCGGTCTACGAGCAGCGTTTTCGCGACTCGTGGGCCTACGAAGAGCTGCGCGGCGCGCGCAACTTTCATCAGGGCTTCGAGCACGGGATGTGGGCGGGCATCTTCAACGCCGGGCTCGCGACGTTCACCGGTGGGCGCGCGTTCGGCGTCATCGACAAACTGCCGTCGAAGCCGGGCTACGAAAAGATGGCCAAGGCCGGCTACCGGCCCAAGGAGACGGTGCGCGCGAAGATCGACAACGTGCTGACCTTCGACAAACTCACCGACGTGTACAACTCGGGCACGATGCACGAAGAGAACCAGCCCTGCCATCTCAAGGTTGCCGATACGAATATCTGCCGCGATCGCTGCACCGTCGAATATGGTAATCCGTGCGCGTACTTCTGCCCCGCCGCCGTGTACGAGCCGATGTTCGAGCGGGACGGCGACGATGTGGTGCATGGCCGCCTGCAGATCAACTTCACAAACTGCGTGCACTGCAAGACCTGCGACATCGCCGATCCGTATCAAATCATCACCTGGGTACCGCCGCAAGGGGGAGAGGGCCCCGTCTACACGGGGATGTAATGGGCGACGCTCTCGTCGTTGGCGGCGGGCTAATCGGCCTCGCGATTGCCTTCGAACTCGCAGGGCGCGGCGCGTCGGTGCGCGTCTACGATCGTGGCGAACCGGGACACGGCGCGTCGTGGGCGGGGGCCGGCATGCTGGCCCCGTTCGCCGAGCGCATTGACGACGAAGCGATGCTCGCGCTTTGCCGCGCGTCGCTCGAGCGGTATCCCGCGTTCGTCTCACGCGTGACGCAGGCGAGCGGCTTGCACGTCGACGTCGTACTCGACGGCATCGTTGAAGCCGCGTTCACGCACGACCGTCTCGAGGAGCTGCGTTCGTTCGCGCGCGAGCTCGCGGCACGAGGCATTCCATGCGAGCTGCTCGATCGCCGCGACACCCTGATCGCGGAACCGGCGCTCGGCAAGCACGTGGTGGGCGCCCTTGTCGTTCACGGCCAAGGATACGTCGATAATCGCCGCCTCGGCCGTGCGCTGCTCGAAGCCTGTCGCGCGCGCGGCGTCGCGATCGAGGCGCCGGTGCGCGGGGTGGCGGTCGAATGCGACGGGCGGCGCGTGCTCGGCATTCGCAGCGAACGCGGATTTGCACCGGCCGACGTCGTGATCAACGCTGCCGGCGCGTGGGCCGCCCACGTCGACGGCATCCCCGAGCGCGCGCGCGCGCCGGTGCGGCCGATCAAGGGTCAAATGCTCGCGCTCGCAGCACCCGAGGGCTTCCTGCACCGCGCGACGTGGGTGCCCGGCGCCTACCTCGTCCCGCGACCCGATGGGCGGCTTTTGATCGGCGCGACCGTGGAGGACACGGGTTTCGACGAGCGGGTAACGGCGCAAGCGACGCATGCGCTGCTGCACGCGGCGCTGGCAGCCGCGCCGGCGCTGGGCGCATTCACGGTAACCGAGACCTGGGCCGGCTTGCGGCCCGCCACGCCGGATGGCCGCCCGCGTATCGGACCGACCGCCGTCGACGGCCTGATTCTTGCGACCGGACATTATCGCAACGGCATCCTACTCGCGCCGGTCACCGCGGAACTCGTTGCGAGTTTTGTCGAAACGGGCGATGTCACGCCGCTGCGCGAATTACTTCCGGCGTGAAGGCGACGATCAACGGCGAAGTGCGCGACCTTCCCGAAGGAACAACGATTGCAACCTTGCTCGAAGCCCTCGGCGTCACGCACAATGGCATCGCCGTCGCGAAAAACGATCGAGTCATTCGTCGCTCAGCATACGAGGACAGCCCGATCGCAGACGGTGACGCAATCGAAATAATAAAGGCAGTTGCGGGAGGATGACGGCCGGGTGACGTTCGCCCGAACGGGTTAGCCGAAGCGGCGAGGACCCTGACATTCATTGTCCGAGACGCGAGGCGTTAAGAGAGGGCGAATGTCGCCCGGCCGTCATCCTCCCGCAAAAGGTAATGTATGAGCATTGATACACTGAAGATCGGGAACTACGAATTCACGTCGCGATTGATCGTGGGGACCGGAAAGTATCCGTCGATGGAGGTCATGCAGGCGGCGCACGAGGCAAGCGGCGCGCAGATGGTGACGGTCGCGATTCGCCGCATCAACATCGATGATCCCAGCGGCAAGACGATGCTCGACTTCATCGATCGCGCCAAGCTTCGGATTCTGCCCAACACGGCGGGGTGCTATACGGCGAAAGACGCCGTCCTCACCGCGCAGCTCGCGCGCGAGCTGCTCGAAACCGACCTCATCAAGCTCGAGGTGATCGGCGATGCGCAGACGCTGCATCCCGACGCTCGCGGTACACTCGAGGCGGCCGAGCAACTGGTCCACGATGGGTTCACCGTGCTGCCGTACGTCGGCGACGACCCGGTGGTCTGCAAACAACTCGAAGAACTCGGCTGCGCTGCGGTGATGCCGCTTGCGGCACCAATCGGAAGCGGCCTCGGCGTCTGCAATCCCTATACGATCGCCATCATCAAGGAGCGGGCGAAGATTCCGGTGATCGTCGACGCCGGCGTCGGCACGGCGAGCGACGCGGCGATCGCCATGGAATTGGGCGTGGACGCGTTGCTCATGAACACCGGCATCGCGGCGGCACGCGATCCGGTGCTGATGGCCGATGCGATGAGGCACGCCGTTATCGCGGGCCGCGAGGCGTTTCTGGCGGGACGAATGGAGAAGCGGCTCTACGCCAACGCGTCGAGTCCGATGCGCGATCTCATCTCGACGAAGGGACCCTCGTGAACGACATCACCGTCGAAGAGCTCGCGCAGTGGCACCGCACGGGTAAGAGGTTTGTGCTACTCGACGTACGCGATCCGGACGAGATCGAGACCGTGACCGTCGACTGGGCACGATGGATTCCGATGCATGAGATTCCGCAGCGGCTCGCCGAGCTGCCCAAGGACGAACCGATTGCGGTCATGTGCCATCACGGCGGACGCAGCGAGCGCGTCGCCGCGTTCCTGTCTGCGCGCGGTTTCGTCCACGTGGTCAACGTCGACGGCGGAATCGATGCCTACGCGGAGCGCATCGACCCTTCGCTGACGCGCTACTGATCGCGCACCGACGCGATCACAAACCAATGCACGGCGCCGTGTAACGGTGCACGCCGATGTGCCCAATCGCCGGCGATCCTATCGACGCCGACTTCGTGCATCGATTCGACGATGAAGTTCGATGAAAGCAATTCTCGCAGGCGAGGCTCGTCGAAGTAGACGTGCGCGACCCCGGCCTCGTCCCCATCGAGGGCGGCGTAGACGTGAGGTTCGTGCCGCGTGCCGATTCCGTATCGCGCGTCGTGCACCGAGCCGAAGGTCCCAAAAAACGGTGCGCGGGCTTCGAGGGCGCGCGCAATCTCCGCCAGCTCGGTTGTAAGCAAGCCGGGCGTGCCGTGCAGCAGTGCGTGCGTGGAGAGCGCGGCGGCGCAGGGCTGCCCGGCGGGAAGCTCACAGACCCGGAAGCCTGCTGCGGCCAAGGCGCGCGTATTGCGTCCGCTGCCTGCACCGATCTCGAGCACGCGCGCACCGGGGCGCTCCCGCAAACGCTCGATGAGGGCGAGCGCGAGGGGATGCGGCGGACGGGAGACGGGGTCCGGCGAAACGGGTGACATCTATGGCAACCGAGACGCTGATTATCGTCGTCGGCGGTGACTACCTGGCGTACGAAATCTGTCGCGAGATTTTGAAGACGGCCGGGCAGCGCGTTGCGCTCGTCTGGAAGCACGAAGAGGAGCGCGCCGCGAATCTGCTCGCGCAGACGGTCGCGAGGTTCCGCGCGCAGTACCCGGCCACGTTCGCGCATTACGCGCTCGATCCGGCCGAGTCGTCGAGTCTGCGTGAAGCCGGTCTCGAGCCGCCCGGCGTTCGTTCGGATCAGCCCAACTATTGTATCGTCGCGGTCTCACAGGACGATCGTCTGAATCTGCGGGTCGCCCTGATCGCGCGCGACATCAACGAGCGCACGCGCGTCACCATCCGTCAATTCAATCCGGTGCTCGGTCATAAAATCCAGGAAGGGCTGAAGTACAACTGCAGCGCGGTTTCGCCCGCCGCGCACGCGGCGGCGACCTATGCGGCCTCTGCGGTCGATCCGTCGTGTTTTTACGCGCTTCCGTTTCCGACGCTCGAAACACTGGTCGCCAAGGCGGCTCACCGTCACGATCAACCCGGCGACGAAGTCGCGTCTGACGGCGCCGGAGGACTCTTCGGCTTCTGCGAACGCGACGCCGAGCAGTTCGGTATCGATGGACTCACCGTCGTCGAAGCGGAAGCCCACTTGCACGCGCGTATCGTCGCCATCGACGGGACGGCGCCGTACCTCTGCCACGGAGGGGAGGATCACGCCGATTCGTCGCTGCTCGGCGAACCGATTCCGGCCGGCGCGCGGGTGTGCGTCTTCGGACCGATTGCGAGCATCAAACGAACGTGGCCCCAGGGCGAACGCGAGCGCGGAACGTCGTGGCGGAGCCGGTTCGATGCAACGATGCGAGATCTCCGCGTCACCGCCCGGCGTACCGAGCCGGTTCTTCGTTCCGTGTTCTTCCTCGGCACCGGCCTTTATTTGGCGTTTGCCTTCTACTTTGCATTCGCGCTGCACCTCAATCCCATCGCGGCACTCTATTTCGTCACCGCAACGATGACGACGGTCGGCTACGGCGATATCACGCCGTGTACGAACTGTACGAAGCCGGGAATGGGTGCGGGTGAGGGGGTCTCGCTGCTCGTCGACATCGTGACGATGCTCGCCGGTGTGACGATCTTCGCGGTCTTTACGGCAACGGTGACCTCGGCACTCAACGCCGCATCGCTGAGAAGAACGCGCGGGCTACGCCGCATTCACCGCGCCGGCCACGTGATCGTGTGCGGCGCGGGCAACGTGGGATCGCTCGTCATCGACTACCTTCGCGAGCTCGGTGAAGACGTGGTGGTCGTAGAGCGCAATCCGGACGCGATTCTGATCGAACTGGCACGCGACCGGAAAATCGATTTGCTCACCGGCGACGCGACGAACGACGAAACGATCGCGTATTGTTCGCCGGAACGAGCCAAGGCATTGGTCGGCGTTACCAATAGCGACACCTCGAATCTCGAAGTCGCGCTCGGTGCGCGCACCCGCACGCGAGAGCGCGCGCATTCCGACATGCACGTGGTCCTGCGGATCGACGACCTTGCATTTGGGGCGTCCATCAAGCGTCACTTCGGCATCGCATCGTTCTCGACGACGGAACTAACCGCGCCAACGATCGCGGGGCTGGCCCGCTTCGAAAGCACACGCGGACGGTTTGCGATCTTCGTCGACCGGCCGTTCGCGCGGGTCTTTCAACTTGCGGAGCGCTTCCAGGGCGCCGAAAACGCACCCCCGCCGGCGCCGCCGGAACGGCCGGGCTACGAAGTGCGTTGGATTCCGCTCTACGTGTGGCGCGAGCACGGTCACGGTAAAGGGGTTGCCGTGCCGGTACACAAGTTTGACGAGGACGTTCGACCTGGCGATCGCCTGTTATTCATGGTACCGCTCGACCAGTTTACGGAGACGAGATGAGAAAGGACGCGCATGCTGGCCGAAGGGGATAGACTCCCGCGCCTTACCGTCGTAGACGACACCGGGAAGCCGGTCGCGACCGACGATCTGCTCGGTGCTCCGTTGGTGCTGTACTTCTATCCGAAAGACGACACGCCGGGCTGTACCAGCGAGGCGTCACAGTTTCGAGATCTCTATCCGAAATTTCAACGCAAGGGCGCGCGAATCGTCGGCGTCAGCCGCGACGGTGCCGCATCGCATCAGAAGTTCAAAGCGAAATACGGAATACCGTTTACCCTGCTTGCCGACACGGATTCGAAACTCACCGACGCTCTCGGCGTCAAGGGACGCACGACGTTCCTGATCGACGGCAGTGGCGTCATCGTCAAAGTGTGGCCGAAGGTCAAAGTCGACGATCATGCCGATGAGGTGCTCGCATCGCTACCGTAATGGCCGCCGCGATGCGGGTCCGCGTCGTGGGTTCGAGTGCTTCGGTTCCACGCCCCGGCCGGGCGTGCAGCTGTCATCTCATCCGTGCGCGCGGGACGAATCTGTTGCTCGACATGGGGACGGGCGCGCTCGCGAACTTGCGCATCGTGATGGACTACCCGGATCTCGATGCAATCATCGTCACGCACATGCACGCCGACCACTTCCTCGATCTGATTCCGCTGCGATACGGGCTGAAGTACGGGCCCTTGCTTCGCGACGAGCGGCTTCCCGTCTGGTTACCGCCGGGCGGCGAAGGTCAGCTGCGCGCGTTTGCCGCCACATTTGCACGCGAAGGGCCCAACGACTTCCTCGACGAGGTGTACGAGATCCACGAATACGATCCGAGCAGCACGCTCGAGATCGGACGGCTCGCGGTGAGTTTTACGAAGACGATTCATTATATCGACGCTTACGCGGTGCGCGTGGAGCGCGACGGCGCAAGCGTCTGCTACTCGAGCGACACGGCGCCGTGCGAGCGCGTCGAGCAACTCGCGCGCGGTTGCAGCATCTTTCTCTGCGAAGCGGCGCTCGGCTTAGCGGTCGAGGCCGGCCCGGTCCGCGGACATCTTTCCGCGGTCGAGGCCGGCGAGATGGCGCAGCGTGCCGGTGCGCGCCGCCTCGTGCTCACCCATTACGGCACGGAGTTCGCGCCCGGTGAGCTCGAGGATGCGGCGCGCAGCGTCTATCACGGTCCTTGCGCCATCGCCGACGACGGTACCGAACTGACTATTTGATGTCGGTGCTCGTGACGCCGACGTCGAAGCTTCCCAGCCCCGTCGTGTAGTCATACCCGGGCAGCGCGGTGAAGGCGCCGTTCGACCCGATGAGGATGTCGTGGAATCCGCCGTATGGCCGTGTCACCGGTTGCACGCCGGTGTCCGAACCCGCCGTGTAGTTTGTATACTCCGCGTACAAGAGCGGGGCGGCAAATCCCAGTGCGCCATGGACTTGCAGCATACGCGCCCAGACGCCCGCGGAGAGCGGAGATGAGAGGCTCGTGCCGCCGATCGTCGTCCAGCCGCCTTCATCGCTGAGGTAGAGCGTCATGCCGGTCGTCAGATCGCCGTCCATCGCGACATCGGGAACGCCGCGGTCGCCGACCTCCGAGCCGATCGATTGCGCGCTCGCTTCCCATGCGGGTTGGTCCTCGAACTGGCTCACGCCGCCGCCGCCGGAGAACCACGCCGCTTCACCTTGGTACGAACCGTCAGTCATCGTCGCAAGCGTCGTGCCGCCGACGGCGACCACGTACGGCGACGAGGCGGGATAGTTGACGAACGGCGCGCCGGCCGGAATGCCGTTGGGTGCGCCCACCGAACAGAACGATCCCGAATCGCCCGCCGAAGCGAACATCGTTTGCCCTTGCGCAGCACCTTCGAGCAAGACCTCGTCGTCGAGAACCATCGATCCGTCGAGATACGGGCCGTATTCGCAGCCGCCAAACGAGGAGTTTCCGACCTTCGCGAGATCGTCGGTGACCCACTTGTTGTATTCGAGTGCGATATCGCTGTCCGTCAGCGCAGGTGTCACGTAGAGATAGAGCGTCTTGAGGTCGCGCGCCATGCCGCTCGACGCGGTCATGTCGAGCGTCCATTCATCGTCGCCCGACGTGTCGGTGCTCGCGACCCCGACCGGCTCTTGCACCACCGGCACTTGCACGAGGCCAAAGCCCGTTTCGTTGGTGCGAAAATCGCTGATCGACTGCGACACGCTGCCTTCGGCCATGACCGCAACGTTGACGTTGCTTGCGGCCGGAACGTTCATAGCGTCGTAAGCGCGCCAATAATCCGAGGGCGTGTAGTTACGCAGGCATCCGACTTCGCCCGATGCGGCTGATGGTTCCGGCTGCGGAGACGGTAGGCCGACGATGTCGAGGTTATAGACGTCGCACGGCGTCTCGGGCTGGGCCGTCGGCGTGGGCGTCGGTGCAGGCACCGTGCCGCCTTTGTGGGGATTGGTTTTGAACGTTTGCACGTCGTTGAGCCCGAGCACCGCGATGACGATGCCGCCAAGAGAGTTCGGAACGAACGCCGGCTCCGTATTCGCGTAAGCGCTCGCGCCCGATTGTGAGAAGGAGTGCAACGTCGTGTCGAACGCGGTCTGCACGATGGAGGCGGGAGCCGTTGCGCTGACGAGCAGGCTATTCGGTGCGACCGTGACGTTCGTGAATCCCTCGGCCTGCAGGTACGACGTAACCGCCTTCACGCTCGTCGCGCTCGGTGCGTACGTCGCGTTGAACGTCGAGGGTGAGATCGTCTGACCGGATGCAACCAGGCTTTGAAGCTGCGCAGCGTTTTGCATCTGCAAGCCGAGGACCACGGTTATCGATTGCGTCGCCGACACGGGTCCGAGATCGGTTGCGTTCAGAAGCGAGAAGACGTTGGTTGCCGTCGCGGACCAACCGGCGGGAGCGGTAATCGCCTCGGCGTGCGCGGTGCGTGCGCCGAATGCGCTGGTCGAGCCACCGGCGCTCTCCGGCACGATCGACGAACCGTGCTGCGCCGAACAAGCTGCTGCGAGCACGCTTGCGCTCAGAAGCAGAGCGGGAAAGTTCCTCATGTATCCTCCTCGAATGCCGTATGCCGCGTCGCGCAAGGGAAAGTGCGCCTGCTTCTAACGCAGGCGACGTTGGACACCTGGCGTCCATGGCATCGCTGAGAAGGTTCGTACCCAACCGAACGGTAGAGCGAAACGAATTATGCGGTATACCAGTTGCGGGAGGCCTAGGCGGCTTCCCTAGTTATCGAGTTTGGCTTGGCCGCGAGGAAGCGAAAACTGAATGAGCGCGCGCACGGGAGCGAGGCCGCGGCTCACGACCGCGCACGGCGTCACCGATAATCCCAGTTCTTCGAGCCGCGCTTTCGCGGCGAGCAACTCGCGACCCGTCGTAACGACGTCTTCGAGCAAGAGCACGTGCTGCCCGGGCGAATAGGGCCCTTCCACGTACTCGTCGGCAAATGCGCCGTACCCCTTGGGCGACTTTCGCACTGCAATCAGCGGCAACCCCGACATCTGCGCAACGGCCGTCGCGATCACGACTCCGCCGAGTTCGGTGCCGGCGATGAGATCCGGATTGATCTCGGTGATCAACGGAACGAAGAGACGTGCGATACGGCGCAGCACTGTCGGATCGGAGAACAGACGGAACTTGTCGATATAGTAGTCGCTTCGCACGCCTCCCGAAAGCACGTAGTCTCCGCGCGTGAGGGCGCGCTCCACGATGATCTTTCGCAGCCAGACGAGCTCGGGCAGCGGGCCAACGGGCTGATTCGGCAGGCCTAGATGCTCCACTGCCACGCGTTCCAGTTCTCGATCACCGGGCTCGGATCCAATCCTTTGAAGTCGACGTTGATCGGGTGCATTTGCCGCAGCCAGTTGATGAAAATCTCCGGAACGTCGCGCGCCAGCAGGGCCTGCGTCTTCGCATAGGCTGCTTTGCGCGTCGCTTCATCGTAGTGTGTGAGGGCCATGGTCTGTGCCGCGTCCATCTCAGAATTACAATATCGGGCGTAATTGTACCCGCCGGGCGGGACGTTCCGGCACATGAATTGGGCCGAATCGTCGGGGTCGATGCCCGCATACCAGCCGTCGACGATCATGTCGAAGTGGCCGTTTTGCAGGATGCCGCCCTCGCCGGCCGGTGCGTAGAGTTCGGCGCCGGGGAAGAGCTTGATCTGCGCCTCGATGCCGACCCGGTGAAGTTGCGCCTGAAGCAATATCGCAAGCTGCTTGTAGGTCGTGTTCGAATTCTCGGTGACGAGCAGAATCGAAAGCGGCTTCCGGGGGCCGTAACCGGCTTCGGCGAGCAATTTCCGAGCCTGGCCGACATCGTAGGGATATGAGTGCACGTTGGGATCGAAGGCCCACATCCAATCGGGAATGTCCTCCGTCGCGAGCGTTTCCTGACCGTACATGGTGGTGTTGACGAGGCTCTGCTTGTCGATTGCATAGGCGACCGCTTGACGCACCCGCACGTCCTTCATCGCGGCACTTGCGGTATTGATTTGGATGTCATAGTAGCCGTTGACGCGCATCCACACGATCGTGGTACCGGGGATGTCCTTGACTTGGGGATAGAGATGGATCGAGGCTTGATAGATCCAGTCGATGGCGTGGGTTCGCAGTAGCTCGACGGACGTATTTTCGTCGGGAATGATCTTGATTTCGATGCGTCGCAGACCAGGCTTTCCGAGGAAGAAGTTGTCGTTTGCGACGAGCGAGATGTGATCGTTATGGACCCACTCGCCGAAGCGGAATGGTCCGTCGGAGACGGTCGGTTCGCTGTTGAACGGAATCTGATTGACGTTAGGGTACTTTGCCAGCGCGTGCGCGGGCGCCACGCCGTACGGTTGGTCGCTGTCGGTAAAGAACGTGTTGACGAAGGGAGAGAACTTTTGCGCGAGGTGAACGATCACGGTCCAATCGTCGGGCGTGTCGATTGACTTGATGTAGTCGTAACCATGACGTGAAACGATGTTGTTGTTCGGGTTCATGATCGCTTGCCACGTCCACTTGACGTCTTTGCTGGTGAACGGGACGCCGTCGCTCCACTTGACGTCCCTGCGCAAGTGATAGGTAATCGTCAGGCCGTCACGGCTGATGCCGCCGTTGGTCGTGCTCGGAACGGCCGTGACCAGCAGCGGCTGCTGAACGCCTTGAGCGTCGGGCTGGATCAGCGGCAAGAACAAGAACCGGGCGACGAAAACGTCGTCCGTATTCGACGTGAGGAGGGGATCGAGGTTCTTGGGCTCCTCTTGCATCGCGATGCGCAACACGCCGGGCTGGGTCCAAGCGTGGTCCCCGGATATGCCCTCGGTCGCGGTTTTCGAGCAGGCCACGAGGAGCGCGCCGAGGGCGGCCACGGCCAAGACACGTTTCACGAAGCGCAAAAGCCTCCCTGAAGGGAAGTAAATCCGCGCTTTATTGCCTTATGCCTTGGAGGCCACCTTGTTTCCGGGCACAGGGTCGTAACGCAAGTGGCGCGCGGCGTACGTCCCGAGACCTTGGGTGCCGGTGCGCAGTTCGGTGATGTAGCGCGACAGCTCCACCTGTGGAACGTCGGCCTCGACGATATCCAGGCCCGGCTGGTCGGCCGGGTTCATGCCCAAGATCTGCCCGCGTTTGCCGGTGAGTTGCGCGATGACCGTCGACGTGTACTGCGTCGGAACGGTCACGGTCACGCGCGAGATGGGCTCCAGCACGACCGGATGGCACTTGGGAAGCGCGTCGCGCACGCCCATGCCCGCAGCGGTCTTGAAGGATTGTTCGCTGGAATCGACGTCGTGGTACTGTCCGTCGTAGAGCGTGACGTGAACGTCGGTCACGGGGTAGCCGCCCGGTCCGTGCATGAGCGCCTCGCGTACGCCTTTTTCGACGGCCGGGATGAACTGTCTGGGCACGACTCCGCCGACGATCTTCTCGTCGAAACTCACGCCCGAACCGCGCTCCCGCGGCTCGAAGCGTAACCACACGTCACCGAATTGACCGTGGCCGCCGGTTTGATGTTTGTAGCGCGAATGCACCTCGGTGCCGGAGGTAATGGTTTCTTGATACGGGATTTGCGGCGCCGCGGTCTCGACCTCGACCTTGTACTTGCGGGCCAGACGTTCGACGGCGATGGTGACGTGCTGCTCGCCGCCGCCGAGCAGCACGAGCTCGCCCGTGATCTCCGCGCGCGTCAGCTTCAACGAAGGATCTTCGTCGACGATGCGTGCCAGCATCTGAAAAATCTTGGCTTCGTCGATGCGTTCCTTCGGTTTGATGGCGATGGCGAAACACGGTTCGGCAAGCGCAACGCGCGGCAGAAGAACTTTGTGGCCGTTGCTGGTCAGGAGATCGCCCGTCTTGACCGCCTCCAAACGAGCGATGGCGACGATCGCGCCGGGTCCGGCCTCCGGAATCGCTTCTTGCTTCTTGCCCTGCAACCGGTACAGTCCACCGGAACGAACCTTTTCGTCGCCCTGCGAGATATCCGTGAGCGTCGCGTCCGATTTGAGCGTACCCGAAAGCACGCGCACGATCGAAAGTTTTCCGGATTGCGGATGAATGACGGTCTTGATGACGTGTGCGACAACGGGACCCGAGGGGTCGGGCGAGATCGGGCGTCCTTCGGCATCGGGGACCGCCGCTTGCGCCGGAGACGGGAACCATCGTTCGAGCGCTCGCGCAAGGGCGGGCACGCCGGCGCCCGTTGCACCCGCGGCGACCAATACCGGAACGATCTGATCGTGCGCGCACTCGGCGCAGAGGTCGCGTTCAACCTCGTCGAGCGGCGGCTCGAGGCCTTCGAGCAGCTCCTCCATCAAGTGGTCGTCGAAGTCGGCCATCGCTTCGAGCAACTCGCCGTGAGCCTTCTGCACGCGCTCGAGCGCGTCGCCGGGCACCGCCGCGTCGCGCTCGGCTTCGCCTTCATAGGTATACGCTTTCATCTCGGCCAGATCGACGTAGCCCGAGAACCCGCTGGTCTTTTCGTTCGCGGCCGCGCGAGTGAAAAGCGGCCATTGCTCGGCGACGACGTGCCGCCCGTAGAGCCCTTGCAGTGCGGCGAGCGTTCCTTCGAAGTCCGCACCGGGCCGGTCGAGCTTGTTGATGGCGAAGCAATGCGGCATCTTTCGCGACTCGAGATAGTCGACCAGCGTTTTGGTTTGCACGACGCGTGCCGGATCGGCTTCCACGACGACGACGGCGCCGTCGACACCGCAGAGCACCAGCTTCGTCTCTTCGAAGAAATCGATGAACCCGGGGGCGTCGACGATCGTGAGGTCTACGCTACCGGTCATTGCGTGCGCAAAACCAACCGTGGTCGACTGCGCATGCGAAACGTCTTCGGGTTCGTGATCGGTGACCGTCGTTCCGTCGGCGATCGAACCGCGGCGCCCGATCGCGCCGCTCGACGCGAGGAGTGCTTCCACGAGCGTCGTCTTGCCCGCGTGATGCGGACCGACGAAGGCGATGTTGCGTTGCCGCTCGATGTCCATGGTGGCCACTCTCCGATCGGCCGATAGGGGAGCTCCCTACCGGCGCTTGCTTGGCGTTTTCTTCTTGGTCGATCCCTTCGACGGTTTCGAAGCGGGTTTTGCGGATTTCTTCACCGCGGGCTTCTTCACGGCGACGTTCTTTTTGGCAGCCGGCTTTTTCGGCGCCGGCTTCTTCGCGGCGGTCCTCTTCGCCGGCGCGGCCTTCTTTGCGGCGAGCTTCTTGACCGGCGCTGCTTTCTTCGCGGCCGGGGCCTTCTTCGCGGGCGTTTTTTTCTTTGCCGGTGCAGCCTGCTTCTTCGCGACCGCTTTCTTGGCCGGCGGCGCCTTCTTTTCGGCCGCCTTTTTCTTGACGAGCGAGGCCTTCGCCGATTCGGCGCTGCGCTTCGACGAAGAGGGTGCTTTCGCAGGCGCTGCGGCAACCGGCTTTTTCGTTGTTCGCTCCGGGCTGCTCGCGCGTTTGCGCGGACCCTCGTCGCGCGAGCCCCTGGCGTCGAGGCGCGCGCGCGGTTGTATTTCCGGCTCGTCGGGAAGACCGAGCTCCGCGCGGCTGAAGCCGGTGATGCTGCTGCCCGGCTGTACCGGCTCCGGCGTTCGCAGTGCCTGCGCTTCGAGATGTTCGCGTGTCGCGCGAAGGACCACGCGAGCGAGCCGTCCGGCGACGGGGAAGACGACCTCGTTGATGCTGCATTCATCGAGCATCTCGAGGACGACGTCGAAGCCGGCTCCTTGATCCTTCGGACTGTGCGCGTCCGAACCGATCGCGATGCCGACGCCACGCGCTTGCGCCTTGCGCATCAGCCGCTTGTTTGCGGCAACGTACTTCAGGCGAAGCTCTTCATTCTCAGCCCGGTAGAGTTGTCGTGTGTTGATCTCGACGGCCATCCCGCGCGCGTGTGCGAGCGTCAGCAAACGATCCTCGTACTGCTCCAGTCTCTTCTCGTCGGGCCATGCGCCCAGAATCGTCGGGCGGTAGAAGTGCCCCACCACCTGCCCGGGCAGTTTTTCGATGTCGTCGAAGAGCCGCGCGGTGTAGAGCTCCCACGTACGCTCGACACCGACGTGTTCGAAGAGGTTCGAGAACTCCGGATTGTCGTAGGGCCACATGAAATCGGGCCCCTTCTCCGGATGGTCGATCGGCAAGAAATGGACCGAGCGGATGATTCCGTCCGGTCGCATCGCGTCGACGATATTTTGCGCATCCGGTCTGGCGCGCGGATCGTTATCGACCTCGGCGCCGATCGAAAAGCGCATTCCGCGTCGCAAGCTTTCGCCGACCACGGCGGCGTGCGTGACGTCGACTCCGGCAGTCTCGGCGGCGCCGTAAAGATCGCCGGCGTGCGCGAGCTTGAGCGCACGGCGAACCGTGTGCACGGCACCGGGGTCTTCAAACGTCAGGTAGTTGATGTGGTCGGAAACCATCAGGAAGCGCGGCGAGTTCCGCCGGCATGCGTGATAGAACCACAAGAACAGCATCCGCGGCGAGTAAGCGATCGGGCGCTCCTCGGCAAACGGCCGGTGTTCGCCCTTCGCGTGACCGTGAATATCGGGGATGGCGGCTATACGAGGGTCGCTCAGCGTTCTACTTCCTTTACACCGCGAGGTATCCACGCCGAACGCTTCGTACCGACCGATGGCTTTGCCGCTTCGGGAGTCCGCTGATCGACCCAGGGCACCAAGGTCTCGACCATGACTTCGATGCCTTTTTTCATGAGGTCGAAGGACATCGAAGGATTCGTCTCGCTCCCTGCGGCGATCGCCTGGGCCGGAAGATACGGCAAGTGGACGAGCCCGACGATTGCGGGCGGCACGGAGGTTTCGGTCAGGGCGAGCATCTCGTAGAGCGCTTGGTTCCCGATGAACGTTCCGGCCGTGTTGGAGACGTACCCCGGGACGCCCGACGCCGCCCATGCGTCGACGATTTGGGCGAACGGCAAATTCGAGATGCGGGCTTCGGGACCACCGCGCGCGATGACGTCGTTCTTGCGCATCACGCCGACGTTGTCGGGCGTCTCGAAATCGAGCACGTTCACGGCCACGCGCTCGAGCGCGAGCGCCGTGCGGCCGCCGAACTGTGAAAGCAATACGACGATATCGGGATGGTCGGCGAGAAGCGCCTGTTCGAAACGCTCGTGAATGTTGCGCGTCTCGACGGGAATTACCCGGGACGCGACGGGGCGACCGGCGAGTAGGGCGCCGGTAAAAGCACGCGCCACCATCTCACTTGGATTGACCTTGTCACCGGTAAAGGGCTCGAACCCGGTGATGAGTACGTGTCTAGCCACCACCGCAGTAGGTTACAGCTTGCGCGCGATGTAGCCTTCCATCTCAAGTAGGCGCGCCTTCATCTCGATCCCGTAGCCGTAGTTGTGGAGATCGCCTTGCGCATCGACCACGCGGTGGCACGGGAAGAGCAGCGGCAGCGGGTTCCGGGCCATGACCTGGCCGACCGCGCGCGCGGCGCGCGGACGACCGATTTGCGAGGCGACCCATGAGTACGAACGGACCTCACCGGGCGGGATTTGAGCCGCTGCCCGGAGCGCCGCCTGCTCGAAGGGGGTCAAATCTTCGATATCGACGATGCGATCGTCAACGCGCCAGGTATGAAAGAACTGCTCGAGCGTGCGGCTGAGCCACGGCGGCGCCTCGCCGGCGACCACCGGACGGCGTAGCCGGCTCTCGACGCGCGCTCGCACCGCCTCGAACGCTTCGCCGGTGTCGATCCCGATGTAGGCGATGCGATCCTCCTTGAAGCCGACATAGAGCCGGCCGATCGGCGTTTGCGCCGAGGTGAGCACGAGCGGCGTCGTACGCTCGCGCTGCTTGATCTGCGCGATGTGCTGGATGACGCGTTTGGTGAGATCGCACGACGGCTCCGGTTGTGGGAGGCACGAGAGGCAGTAGGCGACGCCTTCGAATTCCTTGTACAGACACTGACAGTGCGGACAAGTGCGCAGGTGAATATCGACGGCCTCTTTCACCGATTCTTGACAATCCGCTCGCAACTCGTCCCAAAGCTCTTCAACGTCACGACAGCGCATGCAGGGTGTCTCCTTCGGGAGCGGTGCGTCCAATCTGTGGACCAAGGATACGACGTAGGATGCGCACCGCACGATGAACGTGGGATTTAACGGTGCCGATCGGCTGATGGAGGATCTCGGCGATCTCGGGATGGCTGCGCCCTTCGATGAAGCGCAGCGTTGCCGCCGCGCGCAGATGCATCGGCAACTGCAGGAGCGCTCGCTCGACCAGGGCGACCTCGGCGTTTTGTTCGACGATCGTTTCGGGCCGCGGCGGACCGTCGTGGGACTCGCGCAGCAACGCGTCGGGATCGGCAAGAGCGTCCAGCGCCACACTCGTGGGGCGTTTGCTGCGCAAGCGATTGCGCGTCACGTTGAGCGTGATCGTATAGAGCCACGGCTGCAGCCGAAGATCGGCGCGTTGCTCGGGCGACATCTTCCCCAGCGCGCGGTACGCGCGCACGAAAGCGTCCTGCACGATCTCTTCGGCATCTTCGCGGTTGCCGGTCATGCGCAACGCGAAGCCGTACAGTCGCCGCTGGTAGTCGTCGACGATCTGATCGAACGTCTGGACGCTCGGCGCCGCTTTGCCCGGCGCCCGCTCGGACGACGGCTTGACCGGCTGGATCGCTGGTGGCACGTAAACTCCCGTAGGGAATGATGCGAGCACGCTCATACGGTGCTACTTGACCGCTCTTACCCACCCTCCGGTTTCACGCCCGCACACCGAAAATCCTCAAAATGCCGCCAGGGTCATCGTCGCGGGCGAGGGAACCATCGACCATGGTCCATGACGTGCCGCACGCACCAGTTCCGCAGCCGCCGGTCGCCGTTCGCGACGCGGCGGTTGTTATTTTACGGCACACGGGAGAGGAACGCCGATGCACCAGACGATCGAGCCGACGGAGATTTCATTCGACGCGTACACGCTGTGCAGTTTCGTACCGCGCTTAGACTCGGCGCGAGCGATCCCGCTGGTGCTCATCGGGTACCGTCGCAATCAAGATCCGTGGTTCGTTTGGCTGGTTCCCAAAGAAGGCATTAGCGCTGCCGGCCTTACCAACGATCCGTACTACGCGAAGGTCCTCCACGATCCGCATAGCTACTTCACGAAAAAGCTCTCAAAGTACGTCGAAGAGACCGGCTGCGTAAAACGCGGCCTCGAGATGCTCATCGATTGTCATCAGAATCATCTCGCGTTCACGCCGCTCACATACCTCTCCGAGATGCCTTTCACGCACCCCTTGGAGGTCCAACTCGTCGGCGCATACTAGGGAAGCTTTGTAGAAGTCCGTGCACCGATCGTTATGGCCCCGATGGCGCAGACCCGAGGAGTCGGCGAGGGAGCATAGCCGGGGTGTTCTGTGACCGAGCCGACGACGATGGAGATGCGCCATCGCGGCCATAACCCTTCGGGCAAGGGCATTTTCCGGTGCGGGTCTTCGTTGCATCCTCGGTCACAGAGCGCGTTGCTATGCTCCCTCGGATGCGCCTCG